>JBILQE010000003.1:0-138509 GCA_044373465.1 Akkermansiaceae bacterium
CAAATTGACCTGCCGGCCCCCGGGGAGGTCCTTGCGGAACCCCCCGCGTCCGGCCCCGCGCGTCCCCTGTCCTCCAGGAGTGTGTGACGCGCAGCGCACAATTTAGTATTTGTTTCTCCACCCAGCATTTTTCCCCTCGCCGCCGTTGCGGGCGGTGAAGTTCTCCCCGCACTTGGCAGGGAATTTGCTGGGCCACGTTGTCAAAGAACTTTTTCCAGCGGACCCCCGGAGGCGTTTGAGCTGCCCGTGGGCGGCTTGTTGGCCTCCGGTCTCTCACCGGGCCTCCGTCGAGAGGCGGGGGGGAAACTACTCGGATCGCTGCCTTGGTCAACACCTTTCGAGTGGTTTTTTTCAGAATTTTCTCCGGAAGCCGCGAAGTCCTGCAACCACGCGGAATCCGGATCTTGAAAAACCCCCGGGAAGGGTGGGATCCACGGCGGCGGAGAGAGTTTTTTAACGCTTCCCGCATAGGATTGAGCGCCGCGCGCGGAGTTTTTCGTCTGGTTGAAAGCCGGGAAGTTCGGCGGCGCGGTTGGGCGGGCGCGGTGCTGTTGCATCTTACTTGCAAAAGCCCGGCGGGGGCGGCACGCTCGGGGGGCGAAAGAGGGATTGATTCATGCGCGGCTTTCCATTGTTCAACTTCCTGATGGTGCTGGGTGCGCTGGGGCTTTCGCTGATTGTGCTGCGGGTGGTCACCGCGGTTCCCGAGGCGGCGGCGGTGGCGGTGCCGGTGGAGCTGGCAGCCGCGGGCGAAGCGCTCGCGACCCGGGTTGCGGTGGTGCTTTCCGGGCCGGCACAGCGGGTGGAACTCGCGTCCCTTGACGGAACCGTGCTGCTTGCCGGGGAGCCGCAGGGCGCGCGCATGGTGGGCCGCGTGGCACTGCCGCGGGAAACCCGGGCGCTGGTGCTGCGGGTTGCGTGGGGCGCTCCGGGCTACCACCACTTCGCCAAGGTTTCACTTGAGCCCGAGGGACTCGCAACCCTTGAGCGGGTCTTTGACGGGCGCGGCGACTTTGATGAGGTCTGGGAATTCCCCCCGTTCCCCGCCCCCACCCCCCTCCGGAAATGAGCCACGACGACCACCACGCCTGCTGCGCCCACCATGCCTCGCATCACCAGTTGGCCATCGAGGGGCTTACGGTGAAATACCGGGCGCTCCTGGCACTCAACGAGGTGAGCTTCTCAACCTCGTGCGGCAACCGGGTCGCGCTTATCGGGCCCAACGGCGCCGGAAAGAGCACCCTGCTCAAGGCCATCGCCGGACTCGTCCCCCAGCGTGCCGGCACGATCCGCTGGCGCGGCGCACCGGTAAAGAAGTGGTTCAGCGAGTTCGCCTACCTTCCGCAGCGCGAGGACGTCGACTGGTCGTTCCCGATCACCCTGCGCGGCCTCGTCGAGATGGGCCGCTATCCGCAAACCGGCTGGTACGGGCGCTTCCGCCGCGAGGACGCCGCCGCGGTCGACCGCGCGCTTGCGGCGCTCGATCTAACCGACTTGCAGGACCGGCAGATCCGCGAGCTCTCCGGCGGCCAGCAGCAGCGGGGATTCCTCGCCCGCGCGATCGCCCAGGAGGCCCACGTTCTTCTGTTAGACGAGCCGTTCACCGGCCTCGACCGCAACGCCGCGCGGCGGCTCGGCGACCTGCTAGGGAAGCTCTCCGGCGAGGGGCGCCTGATCCTCGCCTCCCACCATGATTTGACCAACGTGCCCGACCTGTTCGACGAGGTGCTGTTGCTCAACCGGCGGATGCTCGGGTTCGGGCCCACCGCCACGACTCTCACGCCCGAGGCGATCGAGCTGACGTTCCACCAATCAAGCGAGCCGGCCGCGCCGGTTAGAAATCCGGCCCATGGTTGAGCTACTAACAAGCAACTTCTACCAGCGCGCGCTGCTCGCCGCGGTGATGATCGGATTCGCCAACGGGTTCTTCAGCGGGTTCGTGGTGCTGCGGCGCACCGCGCTCTCGGTGAGCGCGCTGTCGCACACGATGCTGCCGGGCATTGCGCTGGGGATTTTTCTAACCGGGGCGCTGACGCGGGCCAACGCGTTTCTCGGGGCGCTGTTTGCGGCTTTGCTTGTTGGGCTGGGGTCGGTGGCGGTGGCGCGGGGCAACCGGGTTGCCCAGGGGACGGCCCTGGCGGTGCTCTACACCGCGGCGTTCGCCGCGGGGGTGGCGATCCTGCCGCACCTTGACACGCGCCAGGAGCTTGAGCACTGGCTGTTTGGCGACATCGTCGCGGTGGGCACCAGTGATTTGTGGATCGTCTTTTGCATCAGCGCGGTGACCCTCGCGGCGACGAACCTGCTGATGCGCCCGATTTTACTCACCCTGTTTGAGCCCAATGTTGCTGCCGCCCAAGGGGTTCCCACCCGGCTTATCCAGTACCTGCTCTTCGGCCTGCTGGTCCTCTCGCTGGTCGCCTCGCTGCAGGCCGTCGGCTGCGTCTTGTCCGTCGGCCTGCTGGTCGCGCCGGCGGCGACCATCTCGCTGCTAACCGATCGCACCGCGGCGCTCTTCTGGGGCGGGGGCATCCTCGGCGCCCTCGGATCGCTCGCCGCGCTGCTCATTTCTGCCCACTTCAACTTGTCGCCTGGCCCGGTGATCGTCATGGTCCTCGGGGCGTGCTTCCTGTTAGCCTATCTGTTTGGTCCGAAGTACGGGCTGCTGGGCCGGTACCTGCGGGGATAGGGTATCTAGCAGACAAGTCCAACACTGGGGCTTGCAATCGGCGGCCCGGCGTCGCTAAAAGGCTCGCCGTCGGGAGCGCAATCGGCCTCCGGCTTCTTTCAAACCCTGAAATCAACCGCCGCCATGGCCTACTTCCCGGAAATCCCGAAAATCGCCTACGAAGGTCCGTCTTCGAAGAATCCCCTCGCCTTCAAACACTACAACCCGGACGAGGTCATCGAGGGCAAGTCGATGCGTGACCACCTGCGCTTTGGCGCGGCTTACTGGCACTGCATGCGCAACGACATGTCTGACCCGTTCGGTGGCGGAACCGCGGTGATGCCGTGGGACGACAAGTCCGACTCGGTGGCCAACGCCTGCAAGCGCGCTGACGTTTTCTTCGAGTTCCTCGACAAGATCGACATCGACTACTACTGCTTCCACGATCGCGACATCGCTCCGGAACTCCCGACCCTGGCGGAGTCCAACAAGGCGCTGGCCGAAGTGGTGGCGCACTTCAAGGCGAAGCAGGCGGCGCACGGCAAGAAGCTGCTGTGGGGCACGGCGTGCCTGTTTTCCCACCCGCGCTATTCGCAGGGGGCAGGCACCTCGCCCGACGCGCGGGTGTTTGCCTACGCGGCGGCGCAAGTGAAGGCGGCGATGGATGCGACCCACGCGCTTGGCGGGGAAGGATACACCTTCTGGGGCGGCCGCGAAGGCTACGCGACGCTGCTCAACACCGACATGAAGCGCGAGCTCGACCACCTCGCCGCGCTCCTCCACATGGCCGTCGACTACAAGAAAAAGATCGGCTTCACCGGCCAGTTCTACATCGAGCCAAAGCCGCGCGAACCGTCCACCCACCAGTACGACTCGGACTCCGCCGCGTGCCTCAACTTCCTGCGCGAGTACGGTCTGTTGGACCACTTCAAGCTCAACATCGAGACCAACCACGCCACCCTCGCGGGCCACACGATGCAGCATGAACTGAGCGTGGCGATGGCCGCCAACGCGCTCGGATCGATCGACGCGAACCAGGGCGACATGCTGTTGGGATGGGACACCGACCAGTTCCCGACCGACCTGTACGGGACCACCCACGTGATGCTCAAGCTGCTAGAGATGGGTGGCTTCACCACCGGGGGGCTTAACTTCGACGCCAAGCGGCGGCGCGAGAGCCACGAGCCGGTTGACCTGTTCTACGCCCACATTGGCGGGATGGACGCCTTCGCGCGGGGTCTGAAGATTGCCGCCTCGGTGCGCGCCGACGGCCGGATTGCGGAGATCGTCGACAAGCGCTACGCCTCGTGGAACGAGGGCATCGGCGCGAAAATCGAGCAGGGCGGCGTGACCCTCGACGAGCTTTCCGCCTATTCGCTTGAGCACGGCGAGCCGGTGGTCGCGTCGGGACGCCAAGAACTGCTAGAGGCGATCCTCAACGAGAACATCTAGGTCCTCCGGGATTCCAGATGGCGCCGCTTCCGATCCCGGGGGCGGCGCCATTTTTTTTGTTTGGCTCCGCGCCGCGGGTGGCGGATGCGCGCTTGCCCGGGCGGCCAATCCTCGGCAGGATGCCGCGGTGGCCGGCGACCTTCCCATCACTTCCACAACCCTGGCAGCCGCCGACCAACTGGTTGCTTGCCATGACTGCGACGCCCTCTATCACCTTCCCGACCTCGAGGAGGGCCAGTCGGCCTGCTGCCCGCGCTGCGACGGACGGCTGCTCGTCAACCGGCGCAACGCCCTGCACCGCGCCTCGGCCTTCGCGCTGGCCGCAGCCATCCTGTTAGTCCTGGCCAACGTCTTCCCCTTCATGGCGATCCGCGCGGCGGGCCAGGAGAACATCATCGTCATCAGTCAAAGCGCCCTAACCCTCTGGCACCATGGAATGCCATGGCTGGCGGTGCTCGTCGCCATCTTCATCGTCGCCACTCCAGTGACCATGTGCCTCGGGCTGCTCTACGTGATGCTGCCGCTGCTCGCCGGCCGCAGCCTGCCGGGCAACCGCTGGGTGTGCCGGACGATCTATCGCAGCGGTCCGTGGAACATGATGGAGGTGTTCTTCCTCGGCATTCTTGTGAGTCTCCTGAAACTCTTCAGCATTTCGGAGGTCATCTTCGGGGTCGCCTTCTGGGCCTTCGGCGTGCTGATCCTTTGTCTAACAGCCTCGCTGGCGGCCATCGACCGCCGCGAGTTATGGTTGCTCATCGAACGCTCCCGGGCGCTATGAGGGAGCCATGCCTAACAGCCGCGGCGGCCGGGCTGAGCGGATGCCACACTTGCGGGCGGGTGGCGCCAAGCGGGCACGGGAAGTGTCCGCGGTGCGGGTCACCGGTCCACGAGCGCAAGCGCGCGAGCCTGGAGCGCACGGTGGCGCTCATCATCGCCTCGGTGGCGCTGTACCTGCCAGCCAACCTGCTGCCGATCATGACGGTGGAAGGGGTCGGCGGAGCCCACAAGAGCACGATTGTTGGCGGAGTGCTGGCGTTCTGGGAAAGCGGGTCCTATCCGGTGGCCATCATCATTTTCAGCGCCAGCGTGATCATCCCCATCGCCAAGATCGCGGCCCTCATCGTCCTGTGCCTCGCGGTGCGCCGCCCCACCTGCAATCCGCGGCGGCTGACGCGGGTCTACCGGCTAACAGAAATTGTCGGACGCTGGTCGATGGTGGATGTCTTCGTGGTGGCGATTTTGGTGACCTTGGTGCAGCTTGGGCGCCTGATGACCATCGAGCCGGGTCCGGCAGCGCTGGCGTTTGCCGGGGTGGTGATCCTGACGATGCTAGCCGCGATGAGCTTTGACCCGCGCCTGATCTGGGACCGCCAGCATGCCCCTGCCCAACCGCCCCGCCAACCATGACGACCGCCGCAAGCAAGCCCGCCGCAGCCAAACCCGTGCCGCCCTCGGCGGAGGTCCGGCAAGCGAGCCGGATCTCCTCGACGTGGATCATTCCGATTGTCGCCGTCGCGCTGGGGCTGTGGCTGCTGTGGCAGCACTACAGCGGCCTTGGCCCGCAGGCGGAAATCCGGTTTGAGACCGCGGAAGGAATCGAAGCCGGGCGGACCAAGATCCGCTGCCGCTCGGTGGATGTTGGAGTCGTTGAAAGCGTCACCCTCAGCGGCGACCTCCAACACGTCAGCGTCGAAGTCCGTCTAACAAGCGAGAACGCCAAGCTGCTCAACCGCGAGACGCGCTTCTGGGTGGTGCGCCCGCGCATCGGGGGCGGGTCGATTTCCGGGCTCGGGACGATCATCTCGGGGGCCTACATCGAGTTGGATCCTGGCAGATCAGATAGCGCGGAGCGCAATTTTGTTGGGCTTGAGGATCCGCCGGCCACCCCGAGCGGCGTTCCCGGGCTGCGCATCCAGCTCAGCGCCCGCGAGGGTGGCTCACTCGGGCCGGGCGCCTCGGTGCGCTATCGGGGGTTTGACGTTGGCCGCATCGAGACCCGGCGGTTTGACAAGGAGCGCAGGCGGCTGATTTACGACGTCTTCATCAACTCGCCCTACGACGTGCTGGTGACCAGCACCACCCGGTTCTGGAACGACAGCGGGATCGCGATCCGCGCAGGCGCTGACGGGTTCAACTTCCGCGCCGGATCGCTGGACTCGATTCTAACTGGCGGGGTGTCCTTTGACGTGCCGCGCAATGGCGAGCCAGGCGAGGCCGTCGAGGATGGTGCGCGCTTCCGCCTGTACAACACCGAGGACGATATCAACGAGGTGGCCCTGCAGACGAGCCTGAGCTATCTGCTGTTGTTTGACGAGAGTGTCCGCGGGCTGGCAGATGACGCGCAGGTTGAGTTCCGCGGGATACCGGTCGGTCGGGTCACCGGCATCTCGCTGGACTTTGCCAACCAGACCGACAAGAAGGGCATCCCGGTGCTCATTGAAATCGACCCGACCCGACTTGCTCCCGGGGAAAACCAGGACCCAGCCCTGGCGGCCGCCCGGATTGAAAAGCTGGTGCGCGACGACGGCCTGCGCGCAACCCTGCGCACCGGCAGCCTGCTAACAGGGCAGCTGTTCGTCGAGCTCGACTTCCAGAAGGACGCCGAGCCAGCGACTATCGAGAAGATTGGCGAGTATCCGACGCTGCCGACGACGACGAGCAGCTTCGTGCGCATCGAGGACCAGCTGACGCGGGTGCTGACAAAGATCCGCGAGTTGCCAATTGAAGAGACCCTTGAGACCGCCACCGACGCGCTGGGAGAAATCAAGAAGACCGCCGAGACGACCACCAGCACGGTGGCAGGGCTCAAAGCACCGATCGCCAACCTCGACGCCATCCTTGCCTCCGAGGACATGCAAAGCGCCCCCGAAGAGTTGCGCAAGGCACTCAGCGAGGCGCGCACCACCCTGGCCGGGATCGGCCCGGACTCCAGCGTCTACACCGATCTGAGTCTAACGCTGCAAGATCTCCAGGCGACCCTCCAGTCGATCAAGCTGCTTTCCGAGTCCATCGACAACAAGCCCAACTCGCTTTTGTTCGGCCGTGAGGGGTCCGGTACCGACCCGGCACCGCGGGCTCCGCGGGTCACCCCAGGTCGTTAGCCACTAGAACATCATGAATGCCGCCCTACTCATCGCCACGGTTGCCGCGCTTTTGGCGGCCGGTTGTTCGTCGACCGCGCAAAAAAGCTACTTCCTTGAGCCCGACGGCCCGGCGCCGGGAGGCTCCGGAATGTTGTTAGGCGTTGGGCCGATCCGGATTCCGGACTATTTGCAGCGGCGCGAGATTGCGATTGAGACCGCACCGCACGAGCTCGACTACGCGTATGACCACCTGTGGGCCGGTGGGCTCGAGCAACAGATCAGCACGGCGCTGGGGCAGAATCTCGGGCGGCGCCTGGGAACCGGTTCGATCCACGCGTATCCGTGGGACTCGCAGACGCCGGTGGACTATCAGGTCAGCGTCGACATCCGGCGCTTCCATGCCAGCGAGGGCGGACGCGCGGTGCTGGAGGCCGGCTGGCGGATCTACGACCTGAAGGCCAAGCGGATCATCACCTCGCGCTCGTCGACCCTCGAGGAAGCGCTCCAAGGCGATGGCTACGGGGCAGCAACCGCCGCGCAGAGCCGCTTGATCTCGCGGCTGTCGACCGAGATCGCGGCAGCGTTGCGCGGCCATTGAAAAGCTAGCAGCTCCTGAGAGCTGCCAGCTCTGGACGACGAGCGCCTATCGTTTCACGTAGGCGAGGATGGCGACGACGATGAATACCACGAAGCAGATCTTCGCGATGGTTGCCGCAGTTCCGGAGACGACCTTCAGGCCAAGGACGCCGGCGATGATCGCCACGATGAGGAAGATGATTGCGTAATCTAACATGGCTGTGGGCGGCTAGTTGGTTGCGTCATTGACGGCATCCTTGACGCCCTCGGCGGCATCCTCGACGGAGTCACCCAGGTCTTCGGCAGCATCGAGGATTTTCTCGTTAGGGCGGCGGTCAAGTGCGTCGTCGATCTTGTCGCAGGAGGGGAGGACCAGGGCCAGTGTGGCCAGGGCAGTGAGAATAGTGATTTTCATGATGAGTTGGGTTCTGGGGTTGCAGGCAGGCATGGAGCGCCGCACCGGCGGCATTCCAGAAAAAGTGGGGGAAGCCCAACGGCGAGGAGGAGCCGCATGGAAAGCGGCGAGGGGCATGCAGCGGCCAAAAGCAAAGACCCGCCCCCTTTTGTTAGCGTAGGGACGCGAGTCATCGCTGTCGATGAAAACCGGCAGCGCGCGAATCAGCCACGCTCAAGCAGGACCGCATCCCCGAGGACGACAAGCTCGACACGGCCGCTGAGGGTGCGGTCGAGAAACGGGGTGTTCTTCGAGCGCGAGCGCATGAACTCCGCGCTGAAGGTCGTCTCGGCCGTAGGATCGAAGACGATCAGGTCCGCTTTATGGCCGACAGCGACGACCGCCGGGTCGAGGCGCATCATGCGCCTGGGTTCGGCGGAGAAGCGTTTGACGACAAGGTCCCAGCCGAACTTGCCGGGCTTGACAAAATAGTGGTGCAGCGAGACCAGCGCGGTTTCCAGGCCGGTGATTCCGTTAGGGGCGGTCACAAAATCCTGGGCCTTTTCAAACGCGCTATGGGGTGCGTGGTCGGTGGCGATGAGGTCAAAGACGCCGTCGATGAGCCCCTGGAGAAGCTGCTCGTTGTCCTCGCGGGTCCGCAGCGGCGGGTTCATCTTGTAGTGGGTGTCGAACTCGCCGATGTCCTCCTCATGGAACAACAAATGGTGGGGTGCGACTTCGGCGGTGACCCGCGCACCGCGCTGCTTCCACCAGCGGATCGTTTCCATCCCCAGCGCGCTGGAGACATGTTGGATATGCACGTGGGCGCCGGTGGCGTGGGCCAGGCGGATGTCGCGGTCCATGCAGATTTCCTCGCTGCATGCGGGCGAGCCCTTGATGCCGAGCCGGTAGCTCATGACTCCCTCGTTGAGCGCGCGCGGCCCGGAGAGTGACGGGATCTCACAGTGGCTGGCGAAGAACATCCCGAACTCGCTGGCGTATTGCATTGCGCGCATCAGCACCGCGGGATCGCCGACGCCGTCCCCGTCGTCGGTTAGCATGAGCACCCCGGCGGCGCGCATCCCGTCGATCCCGGCAAGCTCGATGCCGGCACGGCCCTTGGTGATGCAGCCGGAGGTGAACACCGGGATGCGCGAGTCGCGCGCGGCAATGTCTAACACGGTGCGCACCATCGCGGCGCTGTCGATCGCCGGCGAGGTGTTGGGCATGAGGACCACCCCGGTGATGCCGCCATTGATCGCCGCCTCGGTGCCGCTCTTGAGCGTCTCCTTGTGCTCGCCGCCGGGCTCGCGCATGTGGACGTGGGCGTCAAACATCGCCGGCATGACGAGCTTGCCCGCGGCGTCGATCACCCGGGCCCCTTCGGGGACCGCCAATTCCAGGCCCACCGCGCGGATCACGCCGTCCTCGATGAGGACATCCGCCAGTTGCAGGGGACCCGTCTCCGCGGCTACCTGCGCACCCTTGATCAGCAAATTGCCCATTGTTAGATTCAGTTAGTCCCGTTCGCCGTTCTGGGGTTTGAGCCCGTAGAGGACGGCCATGCGGATGGCGATGCCGTTTTCGACCTGCTGGTTGATAAGGCTGCGTTGGTAGTCCATGACCTCGTCGCAGAGTTCGACGCCGCGGTTCACCGGGCCGGGGTGCATGATGTAGACCCCCTCTTGGGCGAGCTGGCGGAAGCGCTCGCTGGTAACCCCGTAAACCTTGTGGTATTCGCGCAGGCTCGGGAAAAACTGGACATCCTGGCGCTCCATCTGGACGCGCAACAGATAGACCGCGTCCGGCTTCCAGGCCATCGCCTCGGCATAGTTGGTGAAGCGCCGGATGTTTTCTGGGCCGACCTTGGGGACCAGCGGCCCGGGACCAAGGTAGGCGACCGAGACACCGAGTTTTTTGAGGATCTGGCTCGTCGAGCGGGCAACCCGGCTGTGGAGGATGTCGCCGACGATGAGCACCCGCCGGCCTGCTAGGTCCGGAAAGACTTCCCGCAGGGTGAACGCATCCAACAACGCCTGGGTCGGGTGGGCGTGGGCACCGTCGCCGGCATTGATCACGCTGGAACGGGTGTGGCGGGCGATGACGCCGGGCAGCCCGGCCATCTTGTGGCGGACGATGATAAAGTCAGTGCGCATCGCCTGGAGGGTGTCGATGGTCTCACGGACCGACTCGCCTTTGACGACCGACGAGTGTTCGACGGTGAAGTTGGTCACGTCCGCGGAGAGTCGCTTGGCGGCGACCTCGAAGGACGAGTGGGTGCGGGTGCTCGGCTCGTAGAAGAGCATCAGCACCGACTTGCCCTTGAGCGCCGGGACTTTCTTCACCGAGCGGGTGAACAATTCCTTGAACGGTCCCGCTTGATCCAACAGGTGGTCAATCTCCTCCCGGGAGAGCGAGACGATGTCAAGAAGGTCCTTACGCGGCATTGGCTTTCCAGAGGTAATAACGGATTCCAAAGACCAGGACAAGCACCACGAGAATGAACATCAAGGCCGCATGGTGGCGGGAACGCGGCTTCCTAACCGCGATGAAGACGGCCACCAGGAGCCCCCCCACCCCGCCGGCCAGGCAGAGAAGGTAGCCGAGGAAGATGGCGGGCTTGTTAGCCATTTGGGCCCTGATATGGCCGATGGGCGGGCGCACGGCGAGGGTATGTTGGAGGCGGAGCCGCTTGAGCTCGTCGGCGGCGCGCTTTTTTTCCGGCAGGCTGGTCATGCCTGGTCGCGGCGCTGCAGGGTGACGCGCTCGGCGCCATCGGTCTCGCGGAGCTCGACGATGACGAAGTCGCGGCGGGTCGTCTGGAGGGTGGCGCCGACATAGTCGGGAGCGATGGGCAGCTCGCGGTGGCCGCGGTCGATAAGCACGGCAAGCTCGATTTTTTCCGGGCGACCGTAGTCCATGATGGCATCCAGAGCGGCGCGGATGGTGCGGCCGGTGAAGAGGACATCATCGACGATGACCAGATGGGCGCCGTCGACCGGGAACGGGATGTCGCTGCTCTGGAGCTTGGGGTTTTCGTGGAGGTGGGCGAAGTCGTCGCGGTAGAGGGAGATGTCGAGGACGCCGAGCGGCCGGTCGACGCCGGCATCCTTGAGCTTGGCGGCGACGCGGCGGGCGACATCGTCGCCGCGGCTGCGGATGCCGACGAGGAAAAACGGCTTGTCGCCGAGGCGCGCGAGGATTGCGGCGGCCAGCGTGGCGACCGCCTGTTCAATTCCTGACTCGTCCAACACTTCCTCCATGGCCGGATGCTACCCTTCGAAATGCAGGGTGCCAATGTCAGCGCGGCGCTGGCAACCATGGAAATGAACTTTCCGCGCCTCGGCATAGGCGCGGGCGACCGCGCTCGGCCGGTCGGCGCCGCCGGCGACGACCGCGAGGACCCGCCCGCCGTTGGTCTCCCACTTGCCTGCCGGGTTCCGGCGGGTGCCGGCATGATAGACGCGGGCGTTAGAAACATCCTCAAGCCCCTCGATCACGTCGCCGCTGCGCGAGGTTTCCGGATAGCCTGCGGAGGCTAGGATCACGCAGACGCTCCAGCCATCGTTGAACTCCAACAGCTCGGGGCGCAGGTTGCCGCGTGCGCCCTGAAGGCAGAAGGCGGCAAGGTCGCCGTCAACGAGCGGCATGACTGCCTGGCACTCCGGGTCGCCGAAGCGGCAGTTATATTCGATGATCTTCGGACCCTCCGCGGTGAGCATCAGGCCGAAGTAGATAAACCCACGATACGGCAACCCATCGGCAATCAGGCCGGCGACGGTTGGTTTGACGATCCGCTGTTCGATCGTCGCCAACAATTCCGGGGTGACCAGCTGGCGGCTGGCAACCGCGCCCATGCCGCCGGTGTTGGCGCCCTGGTCGCCATCGCCAATGCGCTTGTAGTCACGCGCCGGGGTGAACACGAGGTACTCATCGTCAACCACCGCGGCGAACACCGAAACCTCGGGGCCAATCAGGCATTCCTCCACCAGCACCCGGCCCGCGCCAAAGCGCCGCTCCACCATCACCTCGCGCAAGAACTCCTCGGCGGCGGCCTCGTCACTGCAGACGGCGACTCCCTTTCCGGCAGCCAGCCCGTCGAACTTAAGAACTGTTGGATAGCGGCCGGCGATGGCGGCGCGGGCCTCTTCGATGGTGTCGCAGCCGGTGGCGGCGCCGGTCGGGATGGCATGGCGCTGCATGAAGCGCTTGGCGAACTCCTTGCTGGCCTCCAACTGGGCGGACTGGAAGTGCGGCCCCCAGCACGGGATTCCGGCGCGCTCGCACAGGTTGGCGAGCCCCTCGCCGGTGACCAGATAGCTTTCCTCCCCGGCCAGGCAGAGGTCGACGTTGGCGGCGACCATCCAGGCGAGCAACTCGTCCAGCCCGGCGACCGCCACTGGCGTTGCGAGTTGGGAAATCGCATCGCTGCCTGGGAAGGAATACAGCTCGGTGGGCGTCGGTGACTCTGCCAGCGCGCGAATCAGTGCGTGCTCGCGCCCGCCTTTGCCAACCACAAGGATCTTCATGGCGGGGGTTTTCCCCGATCCCGCCGCCGGACTCAACCCTTTTGCGCAAATCCAACCCGGCCGGTGCTCAGCGGCTGAGCATGGCAAAGTCCTCTTCGGTTAGGCAGCACGGGTCCGCGGCGACGAAGTGGCCTGGTGAAATTTCGCGCAGCGAGAGGTCCATCCCGATTGACTCCTGATAGCGCGGATGGTTCAGCCGATGGCCAAAGGCACTGCCGGCCGGCGGATTGATGGGTGACGGGACGTCCCCCTCCAACAGGACCCGCTTGCGCCGCTTGGCCGGATCCACCTCGGGAATCGCCGAGAGCAGCGCCTTGGTATATGCGTGGCGGGGGTTCTGATAGATCTCGTCGGCACCGGCGAGCTCGACGATCTTGCCGAGATACATGACCGCGACCCGGTCGCTGACATGTTTGACCACGGCGAGGTCGTGGGCGATGAACAGGTAGGAGAGGCCCATTTCCTGTTGGAGGTCGAGGAGGAGGTTGAGAACCTGGGACTGGACTGAGACATCGAGGGCGGAGACCGGTTCGTCGCAGATGATGAGCTTGGGCTTGAGGGCGATCGCCCGGGCGATGCCGATGCGCTGGCGCTGGCCGCCGGAGAACTCAAAGGCGAAGCGCTCGCCGGCGGAGGGCGGCAGCCCGACCTTCTCTAACGCCTCGTCGACCCACATGCGGCGTTGTTTGGAAGTGCCAAGCTTGTGGACAATGAACGGCTCCTCGATGATGGTCCGGACGCTGTGGCGGGCATTCAGCGAGTCGGCCGGGTCCTGGAAGACCATCTGCATCTCGCGGCGCATGCCGCGCAGCAGCGCGCCGTGGAGCGGGGCAATGTCACGGCCACGGAACACCACGCTGCCGGAGGTGGGCCGCTCAAGCCGAACGATCCCCTTGCCCAGAGTCGACTTCCCGCAGCCCGACTCACCAACCAGCCCGAGGGTCTCGCCATGGCCGATATCCAACGAGACGCCGTCGACGGCGTGGACCACCCCGGTTTGACGAAGGAACACGCCGCTGCGGACCGGAAAGTGGACCTTCAGGTCGCGGACGCTCAACAGGGGCTCGGCGGAATCATTCGTCATAACAAAGCGGGCAGGCCTCCACCCAATGGCCGGGGGCGATCTCGAGAAACGGCGGGCGGTTCTTCCCGGTCGACGGCGTACGGCCCATCCGCTGGCAAAACCGGCAGCCGCTAACAACCTCGTCCAATCCCGCCACCCGCCCGGGAATCGTCTCAAGCCGCGACTTGCGCGGCGCGTCAAGCCGCGGGATCGAGGCCAACAACCCGCGGGTGTAGGCGTGGCGCGGCCGGGCGAACAAGTCGCGCACCGAGGCCTGTTCGACGACCCGCCCGGCGTACATTACGACGACCTCGTCACAACTCTCGGCGATGACCCCGAGGTCATGGGTAATAAGAATGATGCCCATGCCCATCTCGGCCTGGAGGCGCTTCATGAGGTCGAGGATCTGCGCCTGGACGGTGACATCCAGCGCGGTGGTCGGCTCGTCGGCTATCAGCAGGTCCGGCCGGCACGCCAGCGCCATGGCAATCACCACACGCTGGCGCATCCCCCCGGAAAGCTGGTGCGGGTAGTCGCTGGCCCGTTCCTCGGGCGAGGGGATTCTAACAAGCCTGAGGATCTCGATCGACGCCTCCCAGGCGTCGCGCTTGGACATCTTGCGGTGCAGGCGGAATGTCTCGCTCAGCTGCCGGCCGATCCTGTGCACCGGGTTGAGGGCGGTCATCGGCTCCTGGAAGACCACCCCGATCTGCGCGCCACGGATCTTGCGCAGCTGCGCGTCGTCACAGCCGAGCAGGTCGACCCCGTGCAGGCGGATCTGCCCGCCGAGAATCTTGCCGGCCGGTTGCGGGAGCAACCTAACAATCGACATGGCCGTGACGCTCTTGCCGCAGCCGGACTCGCCGACGATGCCGAGCGTCCGGCCCTTGGCGACGCTGAAGGAAACGCCGTCGACGGCGCGCAGCAGGCCCTTCTCGGTTTCGAAGGAGGTGACCAACCCGGCGACTTCTAACAACGGCGGCTCACTCATTGGATTCGGGTGATGGTTGGCCCTCGCGGTAGTCATCGTGGATGGCGATGACCTCTGGGAATGTTTGGCCTGAGCGCATGGCGGCGCGGGTATCCTTCTCGATCTGTGGGTCGATCCAGTGGACATGGACCTCGAAGGGATCGGAGATGATCGGCGGGCAGAAGCGGGTGGTATCGCTGTCGGGCCAGCGGACCCAGCGCCATGAGCCGACGCGGACGAAGTCCATCGAAAAGCCGGGGACGAAGATCGCCTCGTCGTCCATGAGCTTTTGAACCTTCCATGAGGCGTCCTTGATCTCTGCGGTGTCGCGGGCGTTGCGGACGCGCTCGACGAGGGCGTCCATCTCCGGATTGGCGTAGGAGAAGATATTGTTAGTCTGGGGTTTCAGGTTGCCGCGCTCGTCGCGGGCATTGCTTGAGTGGAGGAACTGGTGGTAGTCGGGGAATGGCGGGCCGACGCCCCATGCGGTGAAGGTCATCTCATGCTGTTTCTGCATGACCTTGCGGTAGCTCACGGTGCTTTCCAGGTTGTCGAGACGCAGGTCGATGCCGGCCTTGCGCCCTTCCTCCTGGAGGATGGCCATGATCCGGTCGAAGATCGGCTGGGCGTTGTAGGTTAGAGAGACGGTGAGGCGGGTCCCGTCGGGGCGGCGGAGGATGCCATCGGGCCCCTGGTCGGTGAAGCCGGCGAGGGCGAAATACTCGCGGGCCTGTTGGACCGAGTAGGGGCGGGCGGTGATGTTAGGGTCGGTGAACTCGCCGTAGCCGGCGGAAAATTGGCTCAGGCGGGCATAGTCGCCGCGGTGGATGAGGTCGATGACGCGGCGGAAATTCATGGCATGGGAGATGCCGAGGCGGACGTTGCGGTCGCTGAGAAGTCCGTTAGCGATGTTCAGATAGAGCCCATAGGGGATGCGCGGGTAGCGGGTGTAGAACATGTGGCGCTCGATGTAGCCATCAAACACCGGCGGAATCTCGCTCTTCTCATGCCAGTTCTCCGGGCGGGTCAGGTGGGCGGCGTCGATCTCGGCGGCGCGGAACAACTCGAAGCCCTTGGCCTCGTCGCGCACGACGCGCGAGACGATCTTGTTCACATTGAACCTGTAGCGGTAGAACTTCTTGTCCCGGGCCCACCAATCTTCGACGCGTGTTTGGGTGATCGAGACGCCCTTGACGATGTCCTCGTCGCGCACCACGTAGGCGCCGGTGGTTGGCGGGAAGCGCCACTGGTAGCGCTCGGCGAAATCCGGCCCGTACTCGCGGTAGAAATGCGGGGGTGCCGGCGAGGCGCTGGCGAAGTAAGGCAGCAACGGCTTGGCCTCCGGCAAGGTCACCGCGAGGTGGTGGTCGCCTAACACGGTGAACTTGGCGAACTGGTCGCGGATATACTCCTTCTCGAAGGGGGCACTCACATAGTCGGAAACCCGGATGTAGATGTAAGTCAGAAAATCCTCGGCCTTGACCGGGACGCCGTCGCTGTAGGTCGCATCGGGGTCGATCTCGTAGTAGACGGTGCGCCCGTCGGAGCTAACCGCCCAGCGCTTCGCCAGCCCCGGGATGATCTTGCCGGTGGCCGGGTGCAGGCCAACCATCGAGATGTTGATCTCATCGTAGAACTGGCTGCGGTACCCGTGGTTAGAGTTGGGGCCGAACGAGCGCATCGTTGGCGGGAAGGAAACCATCGGGATGTTGCGGAAGACGCCGCCCTTGAGAGCGCGCGGGTCGCCGATCTCGGGTTCCTGCATGCCATCCTCCCAGACGAGGTCGGCCGGGATGGTGGCAGGGTCGGCGTAGCCGAGAAAGTCGCCGAGGCCGGTGCGGAAGGCCCACTTTTGCTCCTCGCGGAGCAGCGCGGCGCGCTCCGCCTCGAGGGCCTGGCGGGCCTCCGGGGTGGCCGTGGCGAGGGCGGCGTCGACTTCGGCGAGGCTCGCCTTGACGGCTGCCTGCTGGCCAACAATCCAATGTTGGACGTGGGCGTTGTAGAGCGGGATGAACTCGGCGAGGGCATTCTCGCGGCCGGCGCCGGACGCGTCCGGAGCGCGGTCACAGCCGGTGAGCGCCACGGTGGCGGCGGCGATCCAACAGATCCATGGTGCGAGCCTGTGCATCAGCGGTAATAGGTGAATTTCTTCGGGTCGAAGGCCTCGCGGACCGCCTCGCCAACGAAGGTGATGAGGATGAGCACCGAGACGAGCACCACGAAGGTTGAGGTCACCAGCCACGGCGCCGAGGACGGGTTGGACAGCCCGTCGTTGAGCAACCGGCCCCAGGTGGCGTCGCGCGGCGGCAGCCCGAAGCCGAGGTAGTCGAGCGCGGTGAGTGATGAGATGAGCCCCTCGATGCTGAACGGGATGATGGTGACGACGATGGCGACCGAGTTGGGAAGGAGGTGGCGGAAGATGATCCGCGGGGTGGAGGCGCCGATGACCCGAGCGGAGGAGATGTACTCGCGGGACTTCTCCTTGAGCGCGGCGGTGCGCATCAGATAGGTCATCCCCATCCAGCCGAAAACCACAAGGATCCCGAGGATTACCGGTAGGCCCTTGTATGCCTCGGGAACCGCCGAGGAAATGATGATCACGATGAACAGAAACGGAACATTGGAGAAAATCTCGATGATCCGCTGGACGACGAGGTCAAAGGTCCCGCCGAAGAAGCCCATCAGCAACCCGAGGGTGATGCCGATCATGTAGACGATTGGAATGAAGATGATCGCGGCCTTGATGTTGACCTGGAGGCCGCCAAACAGGTAGGCGAGGACGTCGTAGCCCTGCGAGGTGGTCCCGAGCCATGACCCCTGGGACGGGAGCGGCGGGGCCGGATGATAGAACACCTGGCGCAGCTCCCTGGCTTCGGCGGAGGCGAGGAAGTCGTCCTTGGTGCCTGCGCCGGTATAGGAATCGCTGATGAGTTGGCCGCGCGCATAGCTGGCCCGATAGACCGCAGACCCGTTGCGATCCCAGCCCTCGGCGGGGCCGTCGGGCAGCCCGTTGCGATAGTGGTAGCGGAGCTGCTGCTCGCCGCTGGCAACATCATAAAGCCGCGACGCGAGCCCGGAGAACCCGCGCTCGGACTCGTTAGGTTCGAAGCAGCGGCCGTCGCGCAGATCAAGCGCGCGCGAGCGCCGCGGCAGGGTGTCGCCGGTGGAGGCAAACGGGATGAGCGGCATGACCACCCGGCCCTCGCCGGATTGTTGGAGACGGGTTTGCAGGGCGCGGAAGTCGACCTCCGAGCGGGCCATCTCACCGGTCTCGCCAAAGCGCGAGGCGGTGAACGTCTCGCGCGAGAACGCGGGAAAGGTCCACTCGCCCTTGTAGTTCACCGCCAGGGCGCGGTTGCCGACGATGATCTGGTCAAGCCCGGCGAGACCAACAAGAACTAACAACACCCACAGCGAGTAGTAGCCGCGGCGGATCCCCTTGAAACGCTCGATGCGCCGCCGGGTCGTCGGGCTCAGCGGCCCGCGAAGCTGCTCGTAGAAAAGCCCGAGGACCCCCATGGCCAACAACCCGAGCACGCACAACCAGCCGAACCACGGGAACCCGCCGAGATTCAGGAAAACGATGTCGCGGCTCGCCTCGAAAAACCACTTGGCCGTCGGCAGCGCCAAGCCGAAGATCTCGCCAAGGGCGGCGGCGATGCCCAACAGCAGCAGGATGGCTCCGAGTTTTCGCATCCTGGTTCAGTTAGTTGAATTTGATCCGCGGGTCCACCATGGCCACGATCAGGTCGGAGAGCACGTTGCCTAGCAGCATGAGCAGCGCCGCGATCGAGAGGGTGCCCATGATGAGTGGGACGTCGCGGTCGATGACGGCGTGATACTGGAGGAGGCCGAAGCCCTGGATGTCGAAGACCTGCTCGATGAGCATGCTGCCGCCGACAAACACCGTGATCAGGTGGCCGAGGCTGGTGGCGATGGGGATGAACGAGTTGCGGAAGGCGTGGCCAAACACCGCGCCGCCAAACCCGACGCCCTTGGACACCGCGGTGCGGACGTAGTCGGCGGCCATGTTCTCCATCAGGCTGTTCTTCATGAGCATCGTCAGAAACGCGAACCCGCCGGCGACATAACAGATGAGCGGCAGCACGGTGTGGTGGGCGAGGTCCTTGAGCTGGTCCCAGGAGCTCATCTCCGGGAACTCCGGGCTTGTTAGGCCGAACATCGGGAACCAGCCGTGGCGTGCGCCGAGGTGGACGAGCATGAGCGCGCCGAGAGCGAACCCCGGAATCGCGTAGCCGACGAAGATGAGCACCGAGCTTAGCGAGTCGACAAAGGTGCGGTGGCGGATGGCCTTGAGGATCCCTAACGGCAGGCAGACACCATAGGTGATCATCGCCGAGAGGAGGCCGAAGTAGACGGCGACGGGCACCCGGCTGGCCATCATGGTGGTCACCTTGTCGCCGTAGGTGAACGAGTTGCCGAAGTCGCCCTGGAGCACCCCGGCGAACTTCACCTTGTAGACGACGACCCGCGGCGGGTAGCCGGGGACTTTCTGATCGCTGCCATTGCGGCGGGTGAAGCGTTCCTGGCGGGTCGTCTCGTTTTCGTAGCGCAGCTGCCAGCCCTCGGTGGCGACCGGGGTGTTGGACTCCACGAACACCGCCGAGTCGATCTGCTCGCCGGAGCGGGTGACCTTGACGAGCCGGCCGTCGCCGCGCAGGACTAACAGCACGGTGTTTTCCGCGTCGAGGGCGCCGCCGATGCGCTCCTCGGCCTCGCCGCCGAACTCGCCCTTGGTGATCTCAGCCTCGCGCGGGAGCAGCCCGAGCCACTGGAGGTAGGCATAGAGAATCGGTTTGTCGTAGCCGTAGCGCTCCTCGAGCTCCTCAAGCTGCTCCTCGCTGAGGCCGTTGCCGGCGCTCCGGTCGGACTTGCTGCGGCCGCCGTCGCTGCCCTTCTGGGCGGCGGCCTGGAGGTCGCGCTCCATCGGCCCGCCGGGCATGAAGCGGGTCACCACGAAGACTAACAGCGTGATCCCGATCAAGGTCGGCGGGATCAGCAGCAGGCGGCGGATGAAATAGGCCTTCATGGACGAGCGGAAACCCAGCGGCCAGGGCGGCACCGCTGCGGTGCGTTTCTAGCCGCACTGACCATCGAATCAAGCCCCGGGACGAAAAAGCGCCGCCAACTGGCCAATTGGCGAAAAAATCTCCTGTCATGCCCGGTTCGAGACGCTATGCCATTGGCCACCGATGAGCTTCTCCACCCGCATCGCCTGCCTTCTGGTCGCGACTCTGGCGCTGTGCGCCTGTCGCAAGGAGACCGACGCCGCCCGCGCCGCCCGCGAGGGGATCTTCATCGTCGGCAATTCCAACGAGCCGAAGTCGCTCGATCCACAGCAGGTCTCCGGGGTGTTAGAGAGCAACATCCTGCGCACTTTGTTCGAGGGTCTCGTGAGCGGAGACGCGAAGCAGGACGGGCAGATGAACCCGGGAGCGGCGCTGCGCCTCGAGCAGGACGCGAGCGCCACGGTGTGGACCGCGCATCTGCGGCCCGAGGGGAAATGGTCGGACGGGACTCCCCTAACAGCTCATGATTTCGCCTTTGCCTACGAGCGGATGCTCTCGCCGAAGTTTGCCGCGAAGTACGCCGACATGCTCTACTTCCTGAAGGGCGCCGAGGAGTTCAACAAGGAGAAGACCCGCGACTTTTCCACGGTGGGCGTCGAGGTGTTAGACGATTACACGCTGCGGCTGACGCTGCGCGGGCCGACGCCGTATTTCCCGCAGGTGCTGCAGCACTATACGTGGGCGCCGGTGCCGAAGCATGCGGTGCTAGCAGCGGGGAAGATTGACCAGATAGGTACGAACTGGACCAAGCCGAAGAACGGGGTGATGGTGTGCAACGGGCCGTACCGGCTGAAGAGCTGGCGGGTCAACGACCACCTCGAGGTGGAGCGCAACCCGTATTATTGGGATGCGGCGAACGTGACGCTCAACGGGGTGAGGTTTTTGCCGGTGATCAACTCGTACACCGAGGCGCGAATGTTCCGGGCCGGGCAGCTGCATGCGACCTACGCGCTGCCGCCGGAGATGGTCGAGTATTTCAAGGAGCGCAATCCCGGGGCGCTGCGCCAGGAGCCGTATGTCGGCACCCTGTTCTACCGCTGCAACACCACCCGGGCACCGCTGAGCGACCCGCGGGTGCGCCGCGCCCTCTCGCTGGCCATCGACCAACAGTCGATCATCGACAGCGTGCTCCCGGGCTACACCCAAGCCTACGCGGTCACCCCGCCGATGGCCGGCTACCAGCCGCCGCAGGGACTGAAGTTCGCCCCGGAGGAAGCCGCCAAGCTGTTAGCCGAGGCCGGCTTCCCTGGCGGCAAGGGGTTCCCGCGGCTGAAAATCCTGTTAGCCAGCAAGGAGACCGCCTCGACGATGGCCCAGGCGGTCCAGTCGATGTGGCGCGAGCACCTCGGCATCGAGGTGGAGATCGAGAACAAGGAGTGGACCGCCTACCTCGCGGCGATGCAGGCGCTGGAATATGACATCGCCGCCTCCGGGTGGATCGGCGACTACCTCGACCCGCTGACGTTCCTGGAGATGTGGATGCCGGGCAACGGCAACAACATGACCGGCTGGAACAACCCGCAGTTCGCCAGCCTGATCCAGACATCCTTCAAGGAGACCGACCCGGCCGCGCGCCTCGCCACCCTGCAGGCGGCCGAGAAAATCCTCGTCGACGAAGTCCCCATGCTGCCAATCGCCTGGTACTCGCGCAACTATCTGATGGATCCGCGGGTCAAGGGCTGGCACCCGCTGTTGTTAGACAACCACCCTTACCACACCCTCAGCTTCGACCGCTGAGCTGCTAGATATGTTGCGATTCATAGCCAGCCGCCTGATCCAGGGGATATTCACGTTGTTGTTGCTGTTCACAGTGACCTTCACGCTGGTGCGGCTGATGCCGGGCAACCCGTATGTGGACGAGAAGAAAGTGCCGGCGCACATTTTGGAGATGCGCAAGAAGGAGAGCGGTCTGGGGGCGCCGGCGCCGGTCCAGTATTACCTCTACCTGCGCAACCTGGTGGTCAACCGCGACCTTGGGATCCTGTTCAAGAAGGACGGGGTGAAAGTCACCGAGGTGGTCAGGACGTCGTTTCCGGTCTCGCTGGCCCTCGGGGTACTTTCGATGGGCATCGCCATGGCCATCGGGTTGCCCGCCGGGGTGCTGTCCGCGGTGCGGCGGAACTCCCCAACAGACTACTCGCTGATGGGCGCGGCTATGTTGGGCATCTGCCTGCCGAGCTTCGTCATCGGGCCGGTTCTCGCGGTGGTCGCCGGCCTGCAGCTCGGGTGGCTCAATGTGGCCGGGTGGAACTCGTGGAGCGACTGGATCCTGCCGGCGCTGACGCTGGGGTTGATCAATGCGGCGTACCTGGCGCGGCTGACCCGCGGCGGAATGTTGGAGATCCTCAGCCAGGACTTCATCCGGACCGCGCGAGCCAAGGGGGTGCCGGGCAGCCGGGTGATCCTGCGCCACACGCTGCGTGGCGGGCTGCTGCCGGCGGTGACCTTTCTCGGCCCGGCGTTCGCCGGGATGATCTCCGGGTCGTTTGTGATTGAAACGATCTTCCAGATCCCCGGCATGGGCCAACATTTCGTCAACGCCATCACCGACCGCGAGTACGACCTGATCCAAGGGTTGGTGCTCTTCTACGGCATCCTCATCCTGACGGCCAACATGCTCGTCGACATCCTCCAACTGGCCCTCAACCCGCGCCTGCGCGCTTCCTAACCGATGCTCCGCACCCAAACGCCAACCGCAACCGCGGAAATCCCCGCCGTGGAAAAAGGCACCTCGCTGTGGCGCGACGCCTGGCGCAGGCTCGGCAAGAACCGTGCCGCGATGTTCAGCTTCTGGTTGTTAGCCACGATTGTGCTGCTCTGCTTCATCGGGCCGCTGTTCGCCCAGAGCCCGACGGTGATCAATATCAAGAATCCATCGGCCGACCCGAGCATGGCCCACCTGTTCGGCACCGACCAGTTAGGGCGGGACCTGCTGTCGCGGGTGCTCTACGGCGGGCGCATCTCCCTGTTAGTCGGTTTGGTGGCCACCAGCGTGGCGGTGACCATCGGGGTCATCTACGGGGCGATCGCCGGCTACGCGGGCGGGCGGCTAGATGACCTGATGATGCGGCTGGTGGACATGCTCTTTGCGCTGCCGTTCCTGGTGCTGGTGATGCTCTTCTCGATGGTCGTCAGCGAGCCGGCCGCTGTGTTGACCGAGTGGGTGATAGAAACGACCGGCTGGGCGCGCGACGCGGTGGCGCCGATCACCACGCTGGTGCCCTTGTTCATCGCGATCGGGTTCATCGGGTGGCTGACGATTGCGCGGATTGTCCGCTCGCAGGTGATGAGCATCAAGAAGCAGGAGTTTGTCGAGGCGGCCGTCTCGCTGGGTCTGGGGCGCACCCGGATTTTGTTCCGCCACATTGTGCCGAACATCATCGGCCCGGTGATCGTCTACACCACCCTGGCGGTGCCCGGGGTGATGTTGTTGGAGGCGGCGCTGTCGTTCCTCGGTCTCGGAGTCAAGCCGCCGAACAGCTCGTGGGGCAGCCTGATGAAGGAGGGCGCCGACCGGATGGAGGTCAACGTCTGGCTGTTGTTGTTCCCGTCGCTGTTCTTTTCCGCCACCCTTCTGGCCCTCAACTTCCTCGGCGACGGCCTGCGCGACGCGCTGGATCCCAAGGCGTCTAAGGACTAGCCGCGAAAAAAACCAGGATCTCAGCCGCTCTGCCAGCAGCTGAGTGGGTGAACGAGCATCGCAGCCTCCTATTCACCATTCGGCCGCTGTTCCCCGAGATCCACCACCGCGATCCCTTCCCGATCGAGGAGCCGAAGTCTCGGCTCGCCATCTTGGATCAGAAACTTCGCGAAGTAACTCGCGTGGGTCTCACTTGAGATGGTGAGATCTTCCTTGCCGTCATCGTCAAGGTCGTAGAATGACCAGCTGAGGCGCGTTCCGGAAACCTCGAACTCAACCTGTTTCCCGCGCTCTTCGCCAAGGACCACAATCTGTAAAACATCAAGCGTTGGCGACTCGGCAGGAAGTGCACGAATCTGAACCCCGCGCACTTCAGCCTTCTGGCAGGAAGAGAGGAGCATTGCCAAGGCGGATACGCTGAGGATTCGGCAAAGATCAGGACTCACGAATACTTCGGTTCAACCGGCGTTAATAGGCATGTCCGGCCACGGTTCAATCTATTTGGCGACACAGCCGCCTCCACAGAACCATCCCGCCAAGATAGAAAACACCAAAGACCAACCAGGAGACTTTCGCCCCCCAGAAAATTTTGGCGAAGAAGTGAATGCTTACGCTGATCATGATCAAACCCAAAAACGCCAAGCCGCGCCACCCCCGTGAGCGGAATAGCAGCAGGGCGGAACCCGCGAAAAGAAGACAGGTGACTAAAATCTCTCGATTGCCCATAGTCAGATGACTTCAATAACGGGGGATCAATCACCAACCGCGGAAGAATTGATCCATTTCAAGTTGCGTTCCGACAGAGGGATTGGGCGAGAGGGTCGGAATCGTCGAGCATTTCGAAGTCGGCGAAGTCGAAGCCGGGAGCGACGGTGCAGCCGACCAGGGAGAAGGCGCCGGTCGGGCGGGCGGTTTGCCATGAATTGGCGGGGATGACGCAGACCGGGCGGGCGCCGGGGGTGGCGGCAGCGAGGGTGGCTTGGTGGATGGATCCTGCGGGGTCGCGCCACGCGAGGGCGAGCGGGTCGCCTTCGTAGAAGTGCCAGACCTCGTCGGAGCGGACCCGGTGGCAGCGGCTGTGCTGGCCGGCGACGAGGAGGAAGTAGATGGTTGTCAGCGCGGCGCGGGGCGGGCGGGAATCCCCCGGGGCGACGCTGGCGGCGGAACGGAAGATTTCCCGGTAATAGCCGCCCTCGGGATGAGGAAGGAGTTCGAGCTCCTCGACGAGGGCGGCGGCGCGCGGGTCCATGATCTTCAGCGGGGCATCGGGAACGCCTCGCTGAAGGCAAACACCCGGTCGCGGATGGCGTGGAGCTTGCCGGTGTCGCCGGACGCCTGGAGCGCCTCGTGGATGAAATCGGCAACCTTTTCGACGTCGGCCTCCTTCATGCCGCGGGTGGTGATCGCCGGGGCGCCGACGCGGATGCCGCTGGGCTTCATCGGGGTCCCGGTGTCGAACGGGATGGTGTTCTTGTTCACCGTGATGCCGGCCTCGTCAAGAGTGTGGGAGGCGTCCGCGCCGTTCAGGTTGACCGGGCGCAAGTCGACAAGCAGGAGGTGGTTGTCAGTCCCGCCGGAGACGATCCGGTAACCGTGGGAGGCAAGCCGGGCAGCCATGGCGCGGGCATTTTTGACGACCTGCTCCTGATAGCCCCTGAAGGTCGGCTGGAGTGCCTCGCCGAAGCAGACTGCCTTGGCGGCAATGACATGCATCAGCGGTCCACCCTGGATCCCGGGGAACACCTGGGCATCGATCTTCTTGGCGAACTCCTCTTTGCACAAAATGATGCCGCCACGTGGACCGCGCAGCGACTTGTGGGTCGTCGAGGTGACAAAATCCGCGTGCGGGACCGGGCTCGGGTGGACGCCCGCGGCGACCAGCCCGGCGATGTGCGCCATGTCGACGAACAAATACGCGCCGACCTCCCGGGCGATCTCCGCCATCTGCTTGAAATCAATGACCCGCGAATAGGCGCTGGCGCCGCAGGTGATCAGCGCCGGCTTGGTCTCGCGCGCCAGCTCGGCGAGGTGGTCGTAGTCGATCCGCTCGTCAGTTTCGCTGACGCCGTAGTGGGTTACCTCGTAGAACCGGCCGGAGAAGTTCGCCTTGTGGCCGTGGGTCAGGTGGCCGCCGTGGGAGAGATCCATCGTGAGGATCCGGTCGCCCGGCTTGAGGACTGAGAAATAAACGGCGGTGTTGGCCTGCGAGCCGGAGTGCGGCTGGACGTTGGCGTGGTCGGCGCCGAACAACTTTTTCGCCCGATCAATGGCCAATTGCTCGATGACGTCGACATTCTCGCATCCGCCATACCAGCGGCGTCCCGGGTAGCCTTCGGCGTATTTGTTGGTCAGAACCGACCCCTGGGCCTCCATCACCGCGCCGCTGGCGAAGTTTTCCGAGGCGATCAACTCGATGTTGTGGCGCTGGCGGTTTTCCTCGTTGCGGATGGCGGTGAAGATTTCCGGATCGGTCTGGGCAAGCCGGCTGCCGGATGCCTTGCAGAGCCGTTGTTCGTGGCGGCCGCCCTCGAACTCGGTGGCAAGGAAAACATCGGCCATCTTCACCGCCAAGTCCGCGTCAACGACGTTGGCCGCCAATGACAACACGTTGCTGTCGTTGTGCTGGCGGGTGACCCGCGCCTCTTCGACAGTGCGCACGTTGGCCGCCCGCACGTCGCGGTGGCGGTTAGCCGCAATCGACATCCCGACCCCCGAGCGGCACACCAGAATCCCAAAATCCACCGTGCCATCGGCAACCGGATAGGCAACCTCGTCGGCAAAATCCGAGTAGTCAACCGAGGCACCCCCGTGAGTCCCGAGATCCTTGACCTCATGGCCGGCCGCACGCAAATGCGCAACCAATGCGTCTTTGACTTCAACTCCGCCGTGGTCGGCGCCGAGGGCGATACGGAACGTGCTCTTGCTCATCTTGCTGCTGGAAGTTCCCGACTCGCGCGGGGCGCACCGGATTTGCCTGCCGGGCCGGAAAATTGCAACGCCGATTCCACGATTTTGCGCGCTCCGGCGCCACCGCGGGCACTCAGTCGACTTGGAACGTCTGGTCGATGAAGGCGATGATCCCCGGAATGGCGGCCTCCAGCACCTCGGCAACCTCCCGGTACGCGCGCCGGCCCATGCCGATCGGATCCGGGACATCGGCACCGACGCCGTGCCCGGGGATGTCGGCGAACTCGGTAACCAGGAAGAACTTGTCGACCAGGTCGGGAAACATCTCCTCAAGCGCGTGGAGGTGCCCCTGGGTCATCGCGAACACGTGGGTCGCGTGTTCGAGGAGCTCGCGGTCCACCGGCCGACTGGCAAATCCCGGCAGCTCGATCCCGCGCTGCTTGAGGATCGCCGCGCTTTCCGGGCTCATCCCCTGCCCCGGATAGGCCGCGACTCCCGCCGAGCTGGCTTCGAAGTCGGTGCGGCCCTGCAAGGCCGAGGCGAACAAGCCTTCGGCCAACGGGCTGCGGCAGGTGTTGCCCGTGCAGACAAACAGGACCCTTTTCTTGGCAGACATCGCTCGGAGGGTATGCCGCCAGCACGCCTCCAAGTCAAATGGCAATCCCCGCAGGCTCCCCCACCCTCGCCGCGGAAGATTTCCCTCTCCGCCCGCTGCGGATAAGTTGCAGCCACCGCGGATGGGCCTATTTTATGCCATACTTTCATGAACGCAGCCCATCAGATCGGCACCGCCCTGCGCGGCGCCAGAGAACTGCGCCAGCTCTCGATCGAGGACGTGACGCATCTCACCCGGATTCGCTCGAATCTACTCAAGGCCTTGGAAGTCGGCGACTACGCCGCGTTCTCCAGCCCTGCCTACGCCAAAGGATTTCTCCTGCAATACAGCGAGTTTCTCGGCGTCGACGCGCATGAGGCGCTCGCCGCATTCGCGCCGCCCGACGCCTTGTTCAACTTGGCCGCCTACGACTACCTTAAATCCCACAGCGAGCGGGTCGTGCGCGCCAACCTGCCGGTTGCCGAGCCCGAGCCGGAAGTCCCCGTCGGCCCGAACTACGCGGCCATCAGCCTGCAAGCGGTCGCGCTGGTGCTCATCACCGCGGTGATCGTCGGCGCGGTCGCCTACACGGTGCGCACCATCGAAAGCCGCGGCGGGCCATCGCCAATTGCCGCCCTGCGCGCCCTGCAAAAATCCGCCAGCGAGCAAAGCACCCCCACGGTGGTGACCGAGCCGGTCGTGGTCGCCGGCGAGCTCCCGGACCGGCTCATGGCAGCCACCCCGGCCGCCACCCGGCCACCCGACCCGGAGGCGATCCTCGGGAACTCGATCCCGCGGGCGATCATCGTCAGGGAACCCTAGCACTCACCCATGCAGCTGCTTCCAGGCAGCGATTTCACGCAAAAATGGCGCCAGATACCGCTGCGCTTTGGCCTCGCCAACTCCGTGGACGACCCGTCCGGCCTCCTCGGTGACCGGGCGCAGCCGGGCGAGGCACTCGAGCGTCTTGTTGGGGAAAATCACATACGGCGGAACCCCGTCGGCCTTGGCAATCCTCGCGCGCAGCTCCTTGAGGCGGCTGAACAGCTGGGCGTCGAAGCCCGCATCCTGAAGGGTGACGGACGCGCCGGCGGACGATCCATGGGACTCGGGCCAGACGATCTGGTAGGCGAGTTCGCCGCGCATCACCCGTTCGCCACGGTCGGTGAGGGTGACGAGCGGAAACTCGCCCTTCTGGGTGAAGATCAGCCCGGCATCGTGGAGGCTGCGGAACAGGCCATTGACGTAGGCGGTCGGCTGGTCGGAGAGAATTCCGTAGGTCGTGAGCCGGTCGAGGTTGGCGGCGAGGATCTCCTTGGCGCGGCTGCCGGTGAGCATTTGGACAATCCGGGTGCGCCCGAACTTCCCTTCCCAGCCGCTGGCGTGGCGAACGCTCATCCGGGCAACCCCGCTGAGCGCCTTGCGCACCAGGGTGTCCTCGTTGCCACGCGGCGCCCTGGCGGCACCGTTGTCCGCGTCGGTGCACACGTCGCAAAGACCGCACGGCTCGCCGCCGGCTTCACCGAAATAGTCGAGAATCCACTGCTGGCGGCAGACCCGGGCGTAGCAGAGCTCGACCATCGACTTGAGCTTGTCCCGATCACGGTGCTCCTTCTCCTCGAGCGCCTTCTGGTCGAACTCGAGGTCCCGGGCGGCGACCTCCGGGCGCTTCAGGCGGGTTCCCTTGGCACGCTGGCCGGGGATGTCGAAGCGCTCGATGACGCCGGCGCGGGCGAGCACCGCCAGAGCGCTGCCGATGGTCATACTGTTGCGCACGCCGATCCCCTCGGCCATCTCCTCAAGCGTGCGGTGAACCTCGTGGCGCGCGTCGGCCGCGCTTCGGAGGAATTGATAGAGGTCACGGATCGCCGGGGCGCCGGGGTTGGCACCGTCGATGAAGAACTCCTGGGTGCGCGTGTCGGCGTAGTTAAAGAACAACTCGCACGCCGCGCTCTCGCCATCCCGGCCCGCCCGGCCAGCCTCCTGGTAATACGCCTCGACACTGCCGGGGATCTCGAAATGGACGACAAACCGGACGTCCGACCGATCGATCCCCATGCCAAACGCGTTGGTCGCCACGGCAACATCCGCCTCCTTGCTGATGAATACGTTCTGGGCGCGCTCGCGCTCCGCGTCGTTCATCCCGCCGTGGTAGGCGACGATCTTCAGGCCCCAGTCATGGAGCGTCTCGGCAACCTCCTCGACCCGCTTGCGCGTTGAACAATAAATGATCCCAGTCCGGTGCTCGCGGATGACCGCCTTCAGGCGGGCATACTTCTGGGTCTGTTTCTCCACCGCGGTGATCGTCAACGCCAGATTGGGACGCGCAAAGCCACTCACCACGTCAAACGGGTCCCTCAACGCCAACACCTTGTGGATGTCCGCCCGGACCACCGGAGTGGCCGTGGCAGTCAGCGCGACGCACTGCGGCTGGCCGAGCGCCTTGAGCACCTTCCCGAGGCGCATGTAGTCCGGGCGGAAATCGTGCCCCCACTGACTCAAGCAGTGGGCCTCGTCGATGGCGACCAGGCTGATGCTCACCCCGCGGAGGACCTCCATGAAGCTCTCCGCGCGGAACCGCTCCGGCGAGACATAGACGAGCTTGTAGCGGCCGACGCGCATCGCCTCGAGGCGCTCCTTCTGCTCTGGCCAGCTGAGAGTTGAGTTGATCATCGTCGCCGCCACCCCGCGCGCGACCAGCGCGTCAACCTGGTCCTTCATCAAGGCGATCAACGGACTGACGACCAGCGTGACGCCTTCAAGGCACAAGGCGGGTAGCTGGTAGCACAACGACTTCCCGCCGCCGGTGGGCATCACCACGAGTCCATCGCGGCCTTCCAGGATCTGGCTGACGACGCCCTCCTGGCCGTCAAGGAACTCATTGAAGCCGAAATGCTCCTGGAGCGCCTGCCGCGCCATGGAAATGCCGTTCATGCGGAACGATAGAAGCCCGCGGTGGTGCCCGTGAAGGAGAATGTCCGCGACAACCACCCGCTCCCGGCAAAAATTTCTCCGCAATTTCGAATTTGGCATTTCCCGGTCGGTCGCGCAGGATTCTGGCATGCCGCGAGTTACCATCACCGTCCCCGGGACCGTTCCGCAGCCGTACCGGTTTCCGATCGACCGGCAGAAAATCCGCCTTGGCCGCGCGAGCGACAACGACATTGTCATCGAGTGCGTGTCGATTTCCCAACACCACGCCGAGATCACCCGGACCACCAGCGGCTACGCGCTGCGCGACCTCGGGTCGACCAACGGGATGAAGTTCAACGACGTGCGGACCAGCCGGCTGGACCTCGCGGAAGTCGGCCGGATCCGCCTCGGCGACGTCCAGCTTGAGTTTCTCCTCACCGCGGAGGAATCCGCCGAGATCGACGCCGAGACGCCGCGGCTCCCGAAACTCCCGGAAGCCGCTGAAAACATGAGGGATGAACACCTCGCTGACGAGCCCGGCGAAACCGAGGGCGAACCGAAACGGAAGAAGAAGCCGCGCCGCCCGCTGCCCGTGGAGGTTTCCTACAACCCGCGCGGAGTCGCCGCGCTGGTCGGCATCGCCATCCTTGCCCTGCTGGTGGGCGCCAACCTGCGCCACTACCATATTACCGGCCGCAGCCTGATCGCCGAAGCCTTCGCCACCAAGGAAGCACCCGCAACTGGCGTGCCGGCCCCGGCGGCCCCGGCGGGCGAGTAGCTAGTGGCCTTTCGTCTGCCCGGCGCCGCGGACCCGGTATTGGTAGGACGTGAGTTCGCGCAAGGCCATTGGCCCGCGGGCATGGAGTTTGTCGGTCGAGATCCCGATTTCCGCGCCGAACCCGAATTCCTCGCCGTCGGCAAACCGCGTGGAAACGTTGTGAAACACGCACGCCGAGTCGACCTCCCGCAAAAACCGCTCCGCCGCCACCTCGTCGCCGGTGACGATCACGTCGGTATGGTGGGATCCGTATTCGTTGATGTGCGCAACGGCCTCATCAAGCGAGTCGACCACCTTGATGGCCAGGATCAGATCAAGGTATTCTGCGCGCCAGTCATCCTCGCAGGCCGGCACCGCCGCATCTCCGAGAATCTCAAGGGAGCGCGGGTCGCCGCGGAGTTCGACATTTTTCGCGGCCAGCGCGGCGGCCACGGCAGGCAGCAGCCGACCGGCGGCTTGCGCGTGGATTAGCAGCGTTTCGAGGGCGTTGCAGACCCCCGGCTTCTGGGTCTTCGAGTCGACCGTCAAGGCAACCGCCATCGCCTCGTCGGCGGCCGCATCGAGGAAAACGTGGCAGATCCCGTCGTAGTGCTTGATGACCGGCATCCGCGCGAGCGCCACGACGGTTTCGATGAGCCCCTTGCCACCGCGCGGGATGATCAGGTCGAGATACTTGTCCATCCCGGCCAAGGCCGCGACGCTCTCCCGGTCGGTGAATGGCACTAGCTGGATCGCATGCTCCGGCAATCCCGCCGCGCCCCCGCCGGCCTGCAGCGCCGCAGCGATGGCACGGTTGGAGTGGATCGCCTCCGACCCGCCGCGCAGGATCGTCGCGTTCCCCGATTTCAAACAAAGCACCGAGGCGTCGCTCGTCACGTTCGGACGGCTCTCGAAAATAATCCCGATCACGCCGATCGGCACCCGCACCTGCTCGATGCGGATCCCGTTCGGCCGCTGCCATGAGTCCATCACGTCGCCGACCGGGTCGGTGAGCGTGGCGACCTGCTCGATTCCCCGGGCGATCGCCTCGATCCTCCCGGCATCGAGCCGCAGCCGGTCAAGCATCGCCGGGGCCAGCCCCTTGGCGCTCCCCGCATCAAGGTCAAGGGCGTTGGCCGCGAGAATCTCCGCGGCCGCGGCACGCAGCCCGCCGGCCATCCCGTGGAGGATCGCGTTCTTCTCCGCGGCGGACAGCTGCGCCAGCCGGTGGGCGGCAACCCGCGCGCGCGCGCCCATTTGATTCACCGCCTCGTGGACTTCATCCTTGGTCATCTGCGCATTCCTGTAGCCGCCCGGCGCCCAGCCCGCACTTGAAAAGTTCACCGCGCGACTGGCGGCGGCGCCTGCGGGATGTTCAGCGCTGGCCCCGAGGCACCGACGGGCGCCTTCGGCGTCTGGTCGGCCAGCCACGCCGCCACCCCCATGAGCGCCAAGCCAATACCCCCGGCATACCCACCCGTGAACAAGGTGACCATCATCCCCACGAATGGCGTGACCACCACCAGGATGATCACCAACGCACTCGGCTGCAGCTCATATTGATGGACCACCAGCCGGATCCGCGAGCGCGCCAAGGCCAGCCCGAGCGCTGCATAGCACCAGACAACCGCAACCACGTTGATGTGATACCAGATCCCGCAACCGTCGCTGCTGTAGGCAATCGCCGTCAGCGGCACGCCTGCTCCCACCAACAGCGAGCCAAGAAACGCCGCGAAAACCCCCAACCGCCCTGCCACCGTGCGGAACGCCGAGGCCCCCAGCGCACCCGCACAAACCAACGCCGAGGCCAGCACCACGGTGAGCCCCGCGGCGATGTTGCGCCACACGTCCATCCCGCCAACCATATAACGCACAATCGCATACGGCGCGAGCGAGGCGACCGTCAGCAGGCACAGCCCCCACAGCGACCAAAACTTCCCCAACACCACTCCCCAGCGGGTCAGCGGCGTCATCAGCAGCAACTCGTAATTCCCCTCCTCCATCTCCTGGCCCATCAGCACCAAGCCACCCAGTGGCATGATGACCAGGCAGATAAGCGCCACCACCCCCCAGAACGGGCCGGTGAAGGAGTCCGACCCCGGAATCAACAACCAGACGTTGAGAACCCCGGAATACTTCGTGTACGTCGCCGTCTCGCCCGCATCGAACTCGATGACCATCGCCACCACCGCCAGCGCCTGCACCAGCAGGAACGGCCAGACAAACATCCGGCGCCGCAGCCCCTGCCGCAACTCCTTGACCGTCATCGGACCGAGCCGGTCCATCAGCGCCTCCCACGTCCACTTCCAGCTGCGCATGCGGGCAGGTTACGGGTTTTCGGGAAACTGTTAAGCGGATTGTCCGATTAACTCCGCGGCGGCGCCACCAGCGCGCGCACCTTCTCGATAACCTCCCTGAGCTGCTCGCCGCTGACCTCCTGGCCACCCCTGATCGCCCATAAGACCACCACGCCGATGCTTGCTAGCATGCTCAGCCAGAAAAGCGTCGCCATGACGACCCCGGCCGGCCCCAGCCGCCGGTGCTCGGCATAGCCCGGCGGGCAAACCAGCAGCCGGTAGCTCACCCAAATGTTCACCCCTGGAACCAGAAAGCCAAACAGCCAGCCACCGGACATCCCCAGATTCCTCAGCCGCGAGAGAATCACCATGAGCGTGCCAAAAACCACAATGGCCACCGTGCTCCACAGCGCAACTCCCGGGCTCCCAATCACCCGAACCATCAGGAAATGGCCTGCAAAGGCCAGCCCCGGAACCAGCACATAGCGCGCAAACCAATAGCTCAGCCGCCCCATCCCCTCGTCGCGCCTCGCCGCCATCATCTCCCGGAACGGCTCCTCATCTGGATCCTCGGTGTCGAACCGTTCCTCGGCTCCGGTCCCGATCGGAATCCCCGGCTCGTCCGGCTGCGCCGCCGGCATGCTCGCCGCCAACTCGGGGATCTCCCGAATCCTCATCCACTCCGGAAACTCAGGCATCCACGCCATGTCGCGGCTGCCATTGAACTGGCCTGCCCGCGCCATCGCCTTGAGCTCCGCCAGCCGCACCGGTCCCCGCCGTTCCCCGCCAAGGCTGTAATACCAAAGCGCATCCCCCATCCCCACGCCCGACTGCCTCGCCCCTGGAAACACTCCGCTCATGTCGTAGCCAAATTCAACCCGCCCACGCAGCTCAAAATGCGACGCCAAATCGACAATCCGCACCGCCTCGGTCCCCGCACGTGCCTCCGCCACGGCCAGCCGATTGCCGTGCTTCACCGCCGCCGCCGCGAACGACACCGTCGCCTCAAGCGCCAGCAAGTCGACCCACGCCGCTTTCTCCCCGGTGATCGGCGCCGTCGTCGTCACCAAACATTCACCATGGGCAAAGGCACTCTCAAACTCGGCCACCGGGGCCTCCCTCCCCGGAAGAAAGAAAAACCGTGCGTTGATCTTCCCGTCACCGCTCACAAACACCCGCACCGGCATCTCCCCGAGCGTCGCGTCATGATACAACCCAAGCTCGCTAAACCCATACTCCCGGCAAAACGCCGCCACCTCCGGCTCGACTAGAAAATCCTCAGGGTTCGCCGAAACCACCACCAGTCGCGGCTTCTGCGAAATACTTTGCATCGGTGGCGGGCTGCTCATGGGCACGGCGATTCCAACAGAATCCCGCTCCTCGTAGCATACCCGCCCGATGTTGGCGAGGGACTTGATTTGACCCCGGCGAAATTTGCATTCCGCGCGGACCCGCCGCGCAATCTGCACCCCCCGGAACCCCGCTTGGTTCACAAGGCCCCCGATTCGCTTCGCTTAGCCTGCGGCACAGCGCATGCTGATCCATTTCCATGAACCTTCTCCAAAGCCAGTCCTGCCCCCACGCCCCGATGCCTTCCCCGGAAGAGATCGCCAAACATGAGACCGCCGCTGGATTCGTCATCGAGCTGCGCCGCCGCGGCGTCCCATGCCACGTCCAAAAGCGTTCCACCAGCCACGGCGAATACGTCGATGTCATCATCGACCCGGATCGGTGCGCCACCGAGAACTTTTGGCAAGCCCCCACCAACGGCAACTGAGAACCCCCCCCAACCCGGTTTGCCGATTGCCCAGCCAAAGGCTTTGCAAATCGCATACCCGGAGGCGCGCGCAATGGCCTTCTGCACGGGGACCGGCCGCGCGGAACCCGCCCAAGGCCCCGCAACCCGACGCAACAGCCTGCAAACCAATCATTTCCTCGCACCGCCGCCAGCTGGCACACGACGCGCAAAGGAACATCACCCCGCCCGCCAGCCACAGTGCTGGAGGCGGAACCAAGTGGCCCAAGCCACCGCCAGCACCCATCCAGAAGACGACCATGATCAACAACTTTGAAGACCTCTACCTTGACCAAATCAGAGACATTTACAGCGCCGAGACGCAGCTGATCCAGGCCCTGCCGGAGATGATCTCCGCGGCGAGCGACGAGGACCTGCGCGAAGCGTTCCAGAACCACCTTGAAGAGACCCGCCAGCAAAAGCAGCGGCTCGACCAGATCTGCTCTGACCACGGGATCTCGCCAACCGGAGAGACGTGTGAAGCGATGCAAGGGCTCATCAAGGAAGCGCGCAAGCACGTTGCCGACGTCCAGGAGCCGTCGCTGCGCGATGCGCTCTTGATTGCCAGTGCCAACCGGGTTGAGCACTATGAGATTGCAGCCTACGGGGTTGCGCGCTCATTTGCTGAGTCGCTCGGGTTAAGCGATGAAGCGGATCTCCTGGGGACCTCGCTCGATGAGGAGAGCGCCGCCGATGAGCGGCTGACCCAGCTGGCGACCGGCGGATTGTTCAATACCGGGATCAACGCCCAGGCGGCAAAGTAAGACCGCACCGGCGCGAACGCCCGGCTTTCTCATAGCAACAACAGAGCGCGCCTCGGGCCATGTCCGGCCGGGGGCGCGCTCTTTGTTTTCAGCTGCTTGCGGATCGGATCGATCCTTGACGCGGCGGGCCCACTCTGGCACTTCCCGCTGCGTGTCACCGCGCATTAAACCGCTCATGGTAGCCGCCGTCCTGCGACGCGCGGCAAATTCCGGAGCGGCGTGACCCAGCCACCTCCGGAATCGGCGAACCAGCCGGCCGGAGACGAGTGCTTCTTTTCTGGCCCCGGTTCGTTGCTTGCGGATTTTCCCGATCCGACCCATGACCACCACCGATTCGCCAGCCTACCGCCGGAGCGTCATCCTGATGCTGTCCTCGGTGCTGTTGTTTTCAATCAACGCGCTCATCATCCGCGGCTTGGCGTTGCACGCGCCGATCGTCGACGGCTGGCTGGCGACGCTCTTCCGGGGCGGCGTCGGGCTGGTGGTCGTCACCTTGCTTTTCGGGCGTGGGCGCGGGCTTGAGTGGCGCAACCTGATTGGCCGGCCGCTGGTGATCGCCCGCGGAGTCTTCGGGGCGGTCGGGATCGTCGCCTACTACATTACCATCGTCGAGCTTGGGGCGGCGCGGGCAACCGTGCTGAACCTGACCTACCCGATGTTCGCCGCGATCATTGCAGCCCTGTGGCTGAGCGAGCACCTGGGCATCCGCGCCATCATCTGGTTGGCCGTCGGCTTTGGCGGGTTGATGATCTTCCTCAGCGAGGAGGCGTTCCGGGTCGGGGTGTCAAGCTACGACCTGCTTGCCCTCGTCGGCGCGCTTGCCGCCGGCTACGTCGTGGTGGTCATCCGGCAACTCCGCCACAGTGAGCACCCGGGGACGATCTACGCGTCCCAGTGCATTTACAGTGTGCTGGTAGCGCTGGTTCCGGCGGGTCCCGCGGCGTTGACTCTCGGGTGGACGCCGTTGGTGGTGCTCAGCGCGGCAGGCGTCGTGGTGTCATTTGGCCAATTGTTCATGACTCAGGCGTATCGCGAGATTCCGGTCAGCCAAGGGAGCGCGCTGCAAATGCTCATGCCGATCGTAACCGCCACCGGTGGCTATCTGGTTTTCGGCGAGCGCTTTACCGCCATCGAGCTGGTCGGCGCGGCGGTCACCCTGATGGCGACATGGCAGATTGTCCAACGGCGCCCAACCCGTGCCCTGCTCGCGCCCGGAACTCCCGCCGCGGAATGACCAATCCGCCGCCCCGGCCCCAATTCTCCTTCCAAACCGATCCGCTTGCCCCTATTCAAACCGTTCTTACTTCAATGACGACTGCTGACGACTTCGCCCAATACGTGCTGCCAACCTACGCCCGCTTCCCGCAGGTCCTGGTGCGTGGCGAGGGCGCATGGGTTTGGGACGACGGCGGGCGGAAGTTTTTGGATTTCTGCTGTGGGATTGCGGTTTGTTCGCTGGGCCACTGCCATCCACGGCTTGTCGAGGCGCTCACCACCCAGGCCGGCACGCTGATGCACGTCTCCAACCTCTACCACATCCCACAGCAGGCGCTGTTGGCCAGGACCATTGTGGAGGATTTTGTCGGCCTGCCCGGCAAGGTGTTCTTCTCCAACTCAGGCGCCGAGGCCAACGACGGGATCATCAAAACCGCCCGGCGCTTCGGCAACGCCTCACCGGGCCCGGCAGGTCCGCGCTACGAGGTGCTCACGTTCTGCCAGTCGTTCCACGGACGGACGCTGGGGGCGATGGCCGCCACCGGTCAGGACAAGGTCAAGGAAGGGTTCGATCCGATGCTCCCGGGATTTCGCCACCTGCCTTTTGGCGATATCGACGCCCTCACCGCGGCCATCTCCGAGATCACCGTGGCCATCATGCTTGAGCCCATCCAAGGCGAGGGCGGCATCAACGAGGCCACTCCCGAGTTCCTCCGCGCTGTCGCGAGCCTTTGCCGCAAGCACAACTTGTTGCTGATGTTCGACGAAGTCCAGTGCGGGTTCGGCCGGACCGGCGCCGCCATGGCATGGCGCAGCTACGCGCCCGAACTTGAGCCCGACTGCGTTTCCTGGGCCAAAGGGATGGGTGGCGGATTCCCGATCGGGGCTTTCTGGGTCGCCGACCGCACCATCAATCCCACCGGCAGCCCGCTCGCGTCATTGATGGGCCCCGGATCCCATGGGTCCACCTATGGCGGCAATCCACTCGCCTGCGCCGCCAGCCTCGCCGTCCTCAACGAGATCCGCGACCAGAACCTCGCCGGCCACGCCCTCGCCATGGAACAACGGGTGCGCACTGCGGTCGCCGCTTGGTCCATGCCGGCTTTCCAGGAACTCCGCGGCAAGGGGCTGCTGCTCGGATTCGGCCTTCATCCCGAAGCCATTACCACCAGCCCCGGAAAATCCCCGGCACTCATGGTCGTCAACGCCCTCGCCGAGGCGGGCCTGCTCACCGTGCCTGCCGGCCCGGAGACTGTCCGCTGGCTCCCGCCACTCAATGTCACCCCGGCGGAAATCGACCAGGCGCTCGCCATCATGCATGCGACCCTCACCGCCCTTAGCTAACCCGTTCTCCCCAAGCCGATGCAACACCTCCTCTCGATCGAAGCACTCGACTCCCAGACGCTCACCGAACTCATCGAGCGCGCCGCCGTGCTCAAGGCCGAGCGCGGCCACCACCCGTCCATGCCGCTTGCCGGACAAACCTGGGCGCTTATCTTCACCAAGGCCTCCACCCGCACCCGGGTGTCCTTCGAGGTCGGCCTCAGAGAGCTCGGCGCGGCCCCGATGTTCCTCTCCAAGAACGATATCCAACTCGGCCGCGGCGAGCCGATCTGCGACACCGCACGGGTCCTCGGGCGCATGGTCCATGGCGCGATCATCCGCACCTTCGCCCAACAGGACGTCGTCGACTTCGCCGAGTTCTCCGGCATCCCCACCATCAACGCCCTCACCGACACCGAACACCCCTGCCAAATCCTCGCCGACCTCCTCACCGTCAAAGAAAAACTCGGCACTTGGGAGGGCCGGAAAATCGCCTTCATCGGCGATGGCGACAACAATATGTCGCGCTCGTGGATGTGGGCTGCCAAACACCTCGGGTTTCAGCTCGTCATCGCCTCTCCCACCAATTGCCAACCACCGGCCGACTTCATCGCCCGCCTTGATGCAAGCAACGTCGTGCTCACCGACGACCCGCATGAGGCCGCGCGCGACTGCCACGTCATCAACACCGATGTCTGGCTTTCCATGGGCCAAGAGGACCAACACGATAAGGAGGCTCAATTCGGCCCCTACCAAGTCAATGCAGCCCTCCTTCAGGGTGCCGCTCCTGGCCACATTGTCCTTCACTGCCTTCCGGCCTACCGCGGCAAGGAGATCGCCGCCGATACCCTTGAGCGACACGCCGAGACGATCTTCCAGCAGGCCGAAAACCGCCTCCACGCCCAAAAAGCGATCCTTGCCGCCATCGCTCGCCGCTGAGGGACTCAAAATCATCTCAACTACCCTGCAAATCGCAACGCAGGGGCTCTCCCACCGCCGGCCCACGCCGCCGGTCCCGCGCGCTTGTCTCAGAGTGACAGCGGCAACCGCGGACGATCCCATCGCGGCGGATCCGGAATGGGATCTGCGAGAAGGAATGCCTGGCCCTTCCCATGCTGGCCGCAACCCATCTCCCCATGAACACCACCCCTAACATCACCACCACCCCGGCGTCGCTTGCCCATGACCCAATCACGGCCCGGGAAATCCCCCCAACCCAGACAACCCGCCCAGGCATCCGGATGCTTGCCGGCTCAGGCCTGATGCTTGGAACCTCGCTCTGGGTGCTCAACCAGTCAGGAATGTTCCGCCGCTCCCCAAGATTCAGCCCGCAATTCCTCTACGCCCTCGGCCACCGGCTCATGACCGCCTCCCAAAACCTTGGCGAGCGCACCGGCATCCTCCAACGCCAGCCACTCCTCAACCGGCTCTGGTCAGGCCGCAGCGCCACCCTCAACGTCAAAGCTCTCAAAGACGCCAAGGAGCGCGTCAGCCATGCCTCCGATCAGGCCATCTCCGCCATCCGCGACGGCATCAACGACACCCGGATCCAGTCCGCACGAATCGCCAAAGAACACCCGACCGCCACCATCGGCAGCGGCCTGCTCGTCCTTGGCCTGCTCGCCGCGGCACTCATGATGCCCGGTTATCGGCATCACTCGTCCACCGGCAAATCCTGACCGGTCAATACAACTCCTTGTCGGTCCCACGCGCAGCCGCCGCTACCTGCGGCGCCTTCGGGCCACGCTCCGCGCCCTTAGCCGGAGTCGCCTCCGTCGGCGTGTAGTAGGTGTAGTAGCTCGTGTAGTACTGGTACTGGTTGTCGCTGCTGATATCGACGTTGTTGAGCACCACCCCCACGACGTGGCCGCCGACGCTTTCGACCGCTTGCTTGACGCGCACCAGCATGTTGCGCGGCAACTTCCGGTGTTGGATCACAATCATCGTCAAGTCCACTTCGCTGGCCAACACCGAGGCGTCGCTGACTCCGAGAATCGGCGGCGAATCGACCAGCACGAGGTCGAAGCGCTGCTTGACGTCGGCGAGCAGTTCGGCCATCCGGCGCGAGTTGAGGATCCCGGCTGCATCATTTGGCAGCACCCCCGAGGGCATGAAATAGAGATTCTCCACCGGCGTCTGCAGGATGACTTCCTCAAGCGCCAGGTCGGTGGTGAGGTAGTTGCTCAACCCGACCGAGTTACTGATGTCAAAGAAGGTATGCAGGCGTGGGCGGCGCAAGTCGCCGTCAATCATCAAGGTCGTGTAACCGCCCTGGGCGCAGATGTAGGCGAGGTTGACCAAGGTGGTCGATTTCCCTTCGCCGGCGCCGCCGGAAACCACCGTGATTGAGTTGTCCTCCGGGTTCTTGCGGTTGAACTCGATGTTGGTGCGCAGGATTCGGTAGGCTTCGGCATCCGGGCTCATGCCATTCTGCTTGTGGAGGAGGCCGACATCCTGCGGGATCACCGCAAGCACCGGAACCTGAAGATACTTCTCAACATCCTCGAGGGTCTTCACCGAGGTGTCGAAATACTCGATCAAAAAGGCGATCGACAGGCCGAAGATCAATCCGACGACCGCCCCGATGGCCAAGTTGAGGCCGACGTTGGGGCTCACCGCCTGGCCGGAGATCACCGGCTCCTCGTGCATGATGATCGGGCTGGCCTCCATCTTGCGGGTGATCCGCTCGCCTTCCAGGTTGACGCTCATCTGAACCAGCATCGCCTCGGCGTTCTCAACATCCTTGCGGGCCTCGACATAGTCGTTGGCATCAATGGCTTCCGAGATCGCCTCCTCACGGGTCCGGTCGCTGGCCGCGCGCAGCCGCGCAAGCGTTGCCTTATGAGTCTCAAGGTTTGAACGCAGCACACTGCGCAGCGCGTGGACGCCTTCCTCCAAGTCCGCACGCATCTGCTCGACGACCTGGGTGCGCGCCTGGACCGCAGGATGGTTCGGCCCGAGGCCGGCGGCGGTCGACGACTGGAGCTGGCGCTTTTCCGCGAGATACTGCGGATAGAGGTTGCTCACCAGGTTGTCGGGAACATCCAGGCTGGCCGTGTACTCGATGAGCTGGTCATTGTTGTAGGTTTCCAAAACCCGCATCTGGCTCTCCATCTTCTCGATTTCCTGCTCAAGCCGAAACTCGTTCTGCCGCGCAACCCCGGCGACCGCCGCCTTGGTCGACGAATCCTGACCCGCTCCGTAGATGCTGTCGCTGGTGCGGGGAATCAATTGCCGCTGACGAGCGATCACATTGAGCACCTTGCGCTTGTCCTCAACCTTGTCGGCTTGCTCGCGGAGCGCCTCGTCGAGTGCCTTGAGCCCCTCCTCGGCACGCTCGTTCTCCAATTCCTTGCGGCGTCCCTGATAGGCCTTGGCGACCTCCGCGGCGATATCGCGGGCAAACACAGGGTCGCGGTGGCGCACCCGGATCCGGATGTGGTCGGTCCCACGGATATTCTCCGCGTCGACACAGTTGTTGAGCTCGATGAGCGCCTGCTCACGGGTCATCCCCCAGCGCTTCTCATAGTCGAGCGCCTCAATGGCCTTGATCAGCGTCTTCTGCGCCCGGATCACCTCAAACTCGGTCGCCAAAAACTGCCCGGTCGTCATCCGCACCCCGGTCGTGGTCGCCATCCCACCACCGAATGGCTGAATCCCGGTCCCCCGCGGAACCACCTGGAGCACCGTGGTGCTCTCGTATTTCTTTGGAAACACGTAGGTGATGACCGCCACGGTCATGAACACCAGAACGAAGGTCAACAAGATGACCCCGTAGCGATTTTTCACCACCTGCCAATAATCGACTACATGAAGACCGGTCTCTCGCTGACTAGGTTGCTGATCCATTCGCTGAAATTTTAGGGAGGTTCTCTCATCGGCCACACCCCTGCCGATGTAAACTAAAAAAGCCGCCGCAACGAGACATTGCGGCGGCTTGAAATGTCGTGCTTCGGTCGCGCTCTAGAAGTCGGCGCGCACTCCGAGGCTGACCCGGTTGCGATCGTAGCTGCGGCTATCGAGGTCCGAGCTGCTGTCGGTGTAGTTGTAGCTGCCGGTGAGGGCGAGGGCCGGGTTGATCTGATAGGAGAAACCGACGTACAGGTTGACGAGGTCTTCGGTCAGCTCATCGGCCACAGGAACCTTGGTCACCGCGTTGCGGCCGTCCTGGAAGTCCGAGTTGATGTAGTCAACTCCCGCAAACAGGGTGATCTCCTGGGAGAGCGTGTAATCCGCACTCACCCCAACGCGCACCACCCGGCGATCAGCGAATTCAACCGGAGCGGGGACGAACTGGACCGTGTCGTAGTCCTCAATCCCGTAGCGGATGAAGCTGCGGACGAGCAACTGCGGGTTGATCCGCGATTGCAGGGCACCTTCAAGATACGGGCTCGACGAACTGTCATCACCGCCGTCGACATCACGCAGCTGGGCGCCGGCGCGGACGATGGCCACGGTGTTCGGGTTGAGGCGGTGTTCCGCACCCAACAGGAGGAAGTGGTTGGTCGAATCGCTCGCAAGGCCGTCACCGCTGGTTTGGCTGTAACGATACTCAGCGATGCCCACCGTCTGCGGGGTCACCTGATAACGGAAGCTCTGGTACACTTCCCAGATGTTGCGGTCCTGGTTGGCCGCATCGTAATCAAGACCCGAAAAGCGGATCCCGGTGTAGGTCCCGAGACGTTCGGTCCAGCGGTAGCCGACTGACTGGTCGGAGCTGTAGAAAAGATATTCACCGTTCTGACGGCCGCTGGCAAACCCGTACGAGTAGTCCGGCTCAAGCTCATAGGCGACGAAATTGCGGCTCGAAAGGCGCAGCCGCTCGTTGACCCGGTGGGTGACGTTGAGACCTCCGCGGGACTGGTAAAACGTGTCGTCTCCGAGCGCGTCAGGCGCATCCGCGTAGTAGGTCACGCCAAGGCGACCGTAGACGTCGATGGTCGTCTGAGGTGAGACGATGACCGTCGAGGCGCCGACAAACGGGTTGAGCGCAAACGAGCTGTCGTCCGATCCAGGGCCGGTCGAAAGTGGCGCCGGATTGTCATCCCAGATGCCATTGAGACCCGCGGTCCACTTCAGCGGGACTCCTTCGGCGGAGTCTTCCGCGATGTAGTAAAGGTTGTCAGCCTGGGCGGCAGAACCCATGGCCAGCAGGCCTACGGTTGCGAGGATAAACTTGGGATGAGCGTACATGGGATAAGATCTGTGGTTTCCGGAATTCTTCGGTTCGCCGGTTATTTACTTCTCATTGCTAAACAACGTGTCGGTGGCCTCTGGAATGATGATCACCGGCGGAATCGGAATCACCAGCGGCGTGCCACGCCCAATCGGCGGGAAACCAGGAAAGTCCAGCGGGTTCGGAATCGCGGCAACTTCTTGGATCGGCCCTTTTTCCAGCGCATCCTTGATGCCACCCTTGGCGGTGTCAGCCGATTCACCCGCACCCGGGTCAAGCTTCGTTAGCACCGCCTGCACCGAGGCAAGCGAGTCGGGCGCTACCGCCAGCGCGCACTGGCCGACCAAGCGCATCTGCTCCGGCGCGGTCGTCGAGGCGACCTCCACAATGCTCGCCACCAGCGTCGCGTCTGCCTTGCTCGCCAAAATCGCCGCCTTGACCACCTCGCACGCGCACGCCTCGTTGGCCGCCACCTGCGCTTTGACAATCTCAAGCACCTTCGCCGGCTCGCCAGCGACCGCCTGCTTTACCCGGGCAGCGATGGTTGAACAATCGGCTGCGGGCGCGCCGTGGGCAACACAGCTCAGAAGCGCTGCGAAAAGGACAAATGCGAATGTTTTTTTCATGTTGCGGATGGGATCTAACAGGGATTGTGGAGCGAGATGGGAAAGCGGGTAGCGGGAATCGAACCCGCATGGCCAGCTTGGAAGGCTGGGGCTTTACCACTAAGCTATACCCGCGTCATGCAAGGTGGGTAACAGGAGAAGAGCAGGGGCGCAAGCCGGAAAGGGTGGAATTTGAACGAATTTTAGACAGAACCTTCAGGAATTGAAGGATCCGCGGGAAGGGTGCCGGGCTTGGCAGGAAAGGCGAGCCGGTCTGGCCCCGGCACAGCGGGGCTGCAAGGGGAGCGGTCGGACCACTTCGAAAAGGGAAAGTGGAGCGGGTGATGGGAATCGAACCCACGCCTCAAGCTTGGGAAGCTCGCGTTCTACCATTGAACTACACCCGCAGCGCCGCGGAGGTGTCGCTGATGGTGCGGACGGATGCAATCTGAAAAATCGGGAAAAATGTCGCCGGGGATGGATCAAGCGATGAGCATGATCGAGCTGGGTCCTGGCCGGCGGCTCAATGCGGGGGATCCGGCGAGGAGGAAGCGCCACGGGAGGTCGACACCCTTGGAGATGCCGATGCGACGGTCGGCCAGAACCGGAGCCTGCAGACCCGCGGCCCGGAAGATCCCGGTGGCTGGCGCGGCGGCAAGAAAGTCCGCCCCGTGGCTTGCGCCGACGATCCCGAGCGCGCGGGTGAGCCGCCCGGGCCCGGCGCACAGCAAGGGTTCCGGGGAGGCTGGCCTGCGGCTTGCCATCCCCCTGATGCCCAGAGTGGGCTCAAGCGCGCGCAGGAGCACGAAGCCGTCGCTGGCGCCGCCCTTGACGAGGACGTTGAAGAGCCAGTGGACGCCGTAGTTGAGGTAGATGTAGGCGGTGCCCGGGTGCTGGTCGCGGACGAATGCGCGCGCACCCTTGCGGAAGAAGGTATGGCAGGCGGGGTCGCCGACAGCGGCATAGGCCTCGGTTTCGACGATGATCCCGCCGCAGCCGCGCCAGCGGAACTCCATCCCGATAAGCTGGGCAGCACATGTTGCCGGCTCTCCGGTGAAAAACTCGCTGGTGAGTGGCACGTGGGTCACAGCCCGGAGGGATGATCAAGAAACTCCCATGGAACCCCGAAGCAGGCTTCAACCTCCCGCGCAAGCGCTTGGACACCAAAGGTCTCGGTCGCGTAATGGCCAGCGTAGAGGACGTTGATTCCGCACTCCTGGGCAAGCGGGAAGCTCCAGTGCGGCCCTTCGCCGGTGATGAAGGTGTCGATCCCCGTGGCAGCGACCGCCTCGACCTCGCTGCCGGCGCCGCCGGTGATGATGCCGACGCGTCCGGCAGCGCGGGTACCACCCGGGCACCCGTGGACCGGGCCGCCGACGACCGCCGCGAGTTTGGCGCGGAGCTCGTCGAAGCTCGAATCAACCTGGCCGGCGACTCCGAGCTTGATCCCCTTCCAGACAAAAAATGGCTCGGCCGCCGAGATCCCGAGCGCGTCGGCGAGCAGGACGTTGTTGCCGAGTTGGGGATGGACGTCCAACGGGATGTGGCTTGCGTAGACCGCCAGGTTGCCGGCGATCGCGGTCTTGAGCTTCCGGTAGCGGGCAGCCACCAGCGGCTGCACCCCCTGCCAGAACATCCCATGGTGGACGATCAGCAAGTCCGCTCCGGCGGCCACCGCGGCCTCAATGACCGGAAGCGAGGCGTCCACCGCGGCGGCGACCCGCGTGACAGTCCCGTCGTTGGCCAGCTGCAGGCCATTGTGGGCGCCCGGATAGTCCGGGATTTCACTGGTCCGCAACCAGCCGTCCATGGCATCGACAAGCTCAAGCAACTTCACAGGTATCATAGAATTTCTCCGGTTTCCTCGAATCTCTGCAGGTCCGCGGGCATCCCGCTGACCCACCCGAGCGGCTTCCCTTCCGGGTCGGCGAAGGCCAACCCGCTCGAATGCAACGCATGGCGGGGAAGCAGCAGGCGCTCCGCGAGCCGCTCGCTCCACCCGCCGGCGACAAACTCCAGATACGCCTCCCCCGCCCCGGTGTAAACCTTGTCCCCCACAATCGGATGCCCCGCGTGGGCAAGGTGGACGCGGATCTGGTGCATCCGTCCGGTCAGCGGGACGCACGCAACCCGGCTGAACTGGCGCCCTCCGTGTGCGAAGCGCCGCAGCACCTGGAACGCCGTCCGGCACGGGCGCCCAGCCGGGTGGACCCGCTGGCGGACGTTGATCGCGGAGTCCTCGACGTCAGCCGCGCGCAGGATCGGCTCGGCCGCAACCCACGTGTCCTCCACCGGCCAGCCGTGGACGATCGCCTCGTAGCGCTTGCTGACCTCCCGGTTTTGCATACGCATCCCGAACCAGCGGGCAGCCTCCGGATTCTTGGCAATAAGCACCAGGCCGCTGGTCTCGCGGTCGAGCCGGTTGATGATCGAGAGCCGTGCGCCATTGGCCAACTCGTAGGCAAGCAGCGCCTCAAGCCCGCCTAGCAGGGTCGGCTCGGTTTTCTTCCCGGTCGGGTGGACAACCAGCGGCGCGGCCTTGTCGACGACGATCCAGTCCGCGGACTCATCCACGACCCGGAAATCGGCCTCCACCGCAAGCACCTCCTCCATCCCCCAATGATTGCCCCACGCCGCGCCCAACGCCAAACCCAAATCCAGCCACCCCCGAACTAACATAACTAGCTTGCCGCCGGGCGCGCGCTTCCATAAACCGCCCGCATGTCCGCAGCCCTCGAACACACCCTTGCCTCCAGCGCCACCCTCGAAGGCACCTCGCTGCATACCGGAGAAAAGGTGACCCTCACGCTGAAGCCCGCGCCGGTGGGCCACGGGTTCAAATTCCGCCGCACCGACCTGCCCGACCAGCCGTTCATCGACGCGGATGTCGCCCGCGTCCAGACCGTCGAGCGGGCGACCACGCTCGCGTCCGGCTCGGTCAAGGTGCACACCGTCGAGCACGTCCTCTCCGCGCTGGTCGGCATGGGGGTCGACAACGCGATCATCGAGATGACCGCCAACGAGCCGCCGATTGGCGACGGGTCATCGCTGCCATTTGTCGAGTTGATCAAAAAAGCCGGGGTCGTCGCCCAGGACGCGCCCCGGAAAGTCTACGAGATTCGCGAGCCGATCCACATCGAGGTCGGCGACGGCAGCCTGATCTCGATCGTCCCGGACAAGAAGTTCCGGGTCTCGGTGACCAACGTCGGTCCGCAGGGGCGCTTCACCCAGTACTTCTCCTCGGAAGTCACCCCGGAACTCTACGCGGCGGAAATCGCTCCGGCGCGCACCTTCGTTTACTATGAGGACGTCAAGCCGCTCCTCGAAAAGGGCCTCATCAAGGGCGGCTCGCTCGAAAATGCCGTCGTCGTCCGCGACGAGGGCGTCATGAGCAAGGAGCCGATGCGCTTCCCCAACGAGTTCGCCCGCCACAAGGCGCTCGACCTCATCGGCGACCTGATGCTCAGCGGCAAGCGGATCCTCGGCCACGTCATCGCCGTCAAGCCGGGCCACGGGCCAAACACCGCCATGGCCGCCAAGCTCAAGAAAGACTACCAGAGCATGCGCACCATGGTCCCGCCCATCTCCCTGCCGGTCGGCGAGGCGGTCCTGGATGTCAACGAGGTGATGAAGATCCTCCCGCACCGCTATCCGTTCCTGATGGTCGACCGGATCATCGACTTCGAGGGCGACAACAAGTGCACCGGGGTGAAGAACGTCACGATCAACGAACCGTTCTTCCAAGGCCACTTCCCCGGCCACCCGGTCATGCCAGGAGTCCTTCAGGTTGAGGCGATGGCCCAGGTCGCCTCGGTCCTGATGCTGCGCCTCCCCGAGAACCACGGGCGGATCGGTTATTTCATGAGTGCCGACGACGTGAAATTCCGCCGCCCGGTCCTTCCCGGCGACACCCTGATCATCGAGGCGGAGATCATCAAGATCCGCCGCAACATCGGCCAAGCCGTCTGCCGCTGCACCGTCAACGGCGAGGTCAGCTCGTCGGCCGAGCTGAAGTTCGCCCTGCTGGATGCTTGATTCTATCCCGACCCCCGACTCCCGACCCCCGCCTAAATCGACTCCTCCGCCTTGAGGTGGACGGTCAGCTCAAACAGATCCCGCCGCCGGTCCATCAGCGGGGTCACTGAGCCGGCCTCGCGGCTGCGGTAGAGGTCGGAGATGTCCAGGTCGGTGACGAGCATCGTCTCGACATTGGCGTCCGCCTCGGCCTGGATCCCGTCGCGGGCAAACTCGAAGTCCGACGGGGTGAACACCGCCGCGCGCCCGTAGTGGACGTCCATCGCCGGCACGTCGGGAAGGTTCCCGACCACTCCGGCAGTGACCACGTAGATCTGGTTCTCGATCGCCCGCGCCGCCGCGCACTTGGTCACCCGCAGGTATCCTTGGCGGTTGTCGGTGCAATACGGAACAAACAGCACCTCAACCCCTTGCTCGGACAGGTAGCGCGCCGCCTCGGCAAACTCGACATCATAGCACACCAAAATACCGACCTTCGCCTTGGGCGTCTGGATCACCGTGAGCGAGTGGCCGCCGGTGATCCCCCACCACGTCTTCTCCGCCGGGGTGATGTGCAGCTTCGGCTGGGAAACATAGGTCCCGTCCGGCCGGAACAACATCGCCACGTTGTTGAGCGTCCCGTCCGCCTGGACGACCGGATGCGATCCCGCGATCAGGTGCAACCCCTGCTCGCGCGCCAGCGACGCCATCAACTCGCAGAACATCGGCGTCAGTTCCGCGAGCTTGCGGATCCCTTCCCGCGACCCCATCGCCTCCATCGCCGAGAGCAGCTGGACCGAGAAGAACTCCGGAAACAGCACGTAATCCGCACCATAATCCTCCCCCGCGGTTTCCACAAAATAGCGGACCTGGGTCGCAAACTCGTCAAAGTCCGCAATCTTGCGCATCTGGTATTGCACGCACGCGACCCGCACCTTGCGGTCCTCCCCCTCCGCCTGGCGATAGACCGGGTTGAGCCATTCGATGAGCGTCGCGTAATCGCGGCTTTTCGGGTCGCGGATGTAGTTCGGCATCACATCGCGCACCACAAACCCCTGGCTTAGCTGAAACCCCAGCACCGGGTCCTCGATCTTCTTGTCCTGCACCGCATGGACGTACTCCTCCGGCGTATATTTATCCGCATACGCGTCGTAGTTGTACATCCGCCCGCCCGCCAGAATCCGCCGCAGGTTGAAGCGCCTACACAAGTCGCGCCGCACCTCGTAGAGGACCGACCCGATCTTCATCCCCCGATAATCCGGGTCAACATAGACATCAGCGCCGTACAGCGTGTCGCCCTGCGGGTCGTGGTTGTAGAAATACCCGTCGTCGGTGATCCCGTAATACGTGTGCGCCCGCAGCGGATCGCGGCCCATCATCACGATCAGGCTTGAGGCCACCCCGATGATCTTCCCGTGCTGCTCGACGACCAACTGCCCCTCCTCAAACATCGTCAGATGCGAACGCAGGTGCTTCTCCTCCCACGGCGAGTCGGCCTCCATCATCGACCCGAAGCACCTCTGGCTCAACCCGATGATCTCCGCGATGTCATCCACCCGCGGATTGCGCACGATCACCTTCCCCGCCCTTGTTTCAAACTCCCGCGGCTGCATTCAATGCCACCGTCAACCACCCCCGCGCCTTTCGCAACCCGCGTGCCCCCTGGGGCGTTCAATGGTGGGCTTTCAACATCGAACCAGCGCGCAAAAAAAGGGATGCCACGCAGGCGCGGCACCCCTTGGGATTGGCTAATTGTCGACTAGCGCTGCTGGCGATTCTGCTTTTCGGCGTAATTGGGCATGGCTGAATCGGCCATCGGTTGGCTGCGACCGGGTGGCCCCATCTGGTGCGTACCGGTGGAAATCGGTTGGTTCCCGCTGCGGGAATTTCCATCCATGTTGTTGCAGGAAGTTGCGGTGAGTGCGAGCAAGCCGAAGCTGATCGTGGCGTAAGCATTTAGGGATTTCATGATGGGTTTAGGGGGGTTGGGGGGTTTGGTTGGAGATCCCAACCGTTGCCCATGTTAGCGCGGAATCCCCCGGTGCGCTGGGTAAATCCGGGCACCGGCGGGAATGCGCGAGTAATGATCATGCCATGCCGCCCGCCTATTTCCTTGAGGTCTCTGGAGGAATCACCTACCGCCTGATGCTTATGACCGGACGACTAGTATTGTGGCTGAGCGTGGGATTTTCGGTGGCGGGGTTTGGGCAAGAGGAAATCGACGCGGTGGCGGCGGGGAAGAAGACGTTTGAGCTGCACGGGTGCATGGTCTGCCACGGGGTGACCAAAGGGGATGCGGCGGTGCACACCGGCCCGTCGCTCTACGGGTTGTTTTTGAACGACGCACGCGACCGGGAAGTAGTCGGTCCAGACGGGGCGAAGCGGATGCAGAAGGCCGACAAGGATTACCTGCGCAACTCGGTGCGGCGCTCGGCCGATGCACTGGCGGTGGCCGAGGCAGGCGCCACCAAGGGGAACGCGTATCCGGCGGCCATGCCGAGCTACAGCCCGCAGGTGGTCTCCGACGCGGACGTCGAAAACCTCTGGCACTACCTGAGGACGCTCGCGGATGCTGGCCAGGCGGGTCCGGCGGAGGTGAAAGTGCGCGTCGAGGCGCAGGCGCGCCCGCGCAATATTTTGGACATCCCGAATGAAGTGCTCGTCACCAAGCGCGCGCGGGTGTTCCGCGCGCCAGTGCGCGGGTCGAGCGGGCGGGCGCTCCACGTCGGGCTGCCGAGCGGGATGAACTACACGTTTGACCCGCGGGTCCTGAGCGTGCGGGCGATCTGGGGTGGCGGGTTCCTCAACCTGACCCGCGAGCGCAACGGCCGGTCCGAGCCAGGGACCGACCGCGGCCACGACAGCCGCAACTTCATCCAGGGCGGCGGAATCCTCCAACCGCTCAGCCAGGCGGGCGTCCCGATCGACTTCGAGTTCAAGGAGCCCGACGTCCTCGACGACAGCGCCGTCGAGCGCTGGATGTGGGATGACCGCGACGAGGCCGCGCTGCTTGCCGCGGTGGACGCCGAGTTTGTCGGCCACAAGCTCGACCCGAAGTCAGGCGAGCCGACATTTCTCTTCCGGGTCGGGAAGAACAAGCTGAGTCAAATGGTGACCTTCAGCGACGGTCGGTTGGAAATCACGCTCAGCGGAAAGCTGGTCGCGGCGCAGGGATTCAAGGTAGCCAGCGAGGGGCTTGAAGACCTCACCGTAACCGCCGGGACGCTCCGCGACGGTGTCTGGTCGCTCGATCCAGCCGCGGGGCCGACGTACAAGTTTTCCGCGCGCCTCAAGGAAGGGTTGATGGCCCGGCCGCTCCCGGACCGCGACGAGGACTGGACACCGCAGCCGCTGGTCCGCGACCCGGCGCCGCGCGGCAACCAGCCGGCAAAGCTCCCCGCCGGCTATTCGCTGGAGAACTGGGAATCGCCGAAAGACATCTTTGGCCGCAACCAGTTGTTCGAGGCAACCGGCATCGCGGTGGCGAAAAACGGCACCATCGTCGTCGTCACCCGCACCGCCGGAATTTGGCGGATCCGCGACAACCAGTGGACCCAGTTTGCCGAAGGGACCTACGAGGCGCTCGGCGTGCTCATTGAGGACGACAAGGGCGACAAGCTCGTCGTCATGCAAAAACCCGAGCTGACCCGGATGACCGACGCGAATGGCGACGGGCGCGCGGAAACGTTCCAAACCCTCTGCGACGACTACGGGTTCCACGGCAACTACCATGAGTTCGCCCACGGGCCGGTGCGCGACGCCAAGGGGAACTTCTACTTTGCCCTCAACCTCTGCCACGGCGGCAGCGACCGCGCCAACTGGCGCGCCGGCGGCCCGTTCATGGGCTCCATGGGCGGCTACCGCGGCTGGGCGATCCAAGTCACCCCGGACGGAAAGTTTGTCCCCTTCGCCAACGGCCTACGCAGCCCGGCCGGCCTCGGCGTCGCCCCGGACGGCCGCGTCTGGTATACCGAGAACCAGGGCGAATACGTCGGGTCATCGAAGGTAATTGAGCTTGAGCAAGGGAAGTTCTACGGCCACCCGTCGGGCCTCGTCAGCCTGCCCGGCGGGATGAAGCCCGACTCGCCCGAGCTCAACTACGACCTGTGGAAGGACAAGACCGCCAAGTGCGCCGTCTGGCTCCCGCACGGGAAGCTGGCCAACTCGCCCGGGAGCCCGGCATGGGACCTGACCAACGGGAAGTTTGGTCCGTTCGGCAAGCAGATGTTTGTCGGCGACCAGACGCTCTCGACGCTCCTGCGGGTCTCCATCGAGAAAGTCGGCGACGTGGAACAAGGGAGCGTCACCCTGTTTGCCCGCGGCCTCGTCTCCGGCGTCATGCGCCCGTGCTTCCTCCCCGACGGCAGCCTGCTGCTCGGCCAGACCGGCCGTGGCTGGGGTGCGAGCGGCGGCAAGGAGGACGGCCTGCAACGGATCGTCTTTGATCCCAAAGTCCTGCCCGCCGACATCCACCACGTCAGCTCCGCCAAATCCGGCTTCACCGTGCATTTCACCCAGCCGCTGGCCAGCTCACTCACCGGCGCCGATCTGGCCGGAAAAATCAACGTCCGCTCGTGGTTCTACCTCGATTCGGTCCAATACGGGTCACCCGAACTTGAACAACGCGACGACAAAATCGAAACCATCGACCTCAGCACCGACCGGAAGTCGGCCACCATCACCCTCACCGGCTTCGGCCAGGGCGACAAGTGGCTCGACCGGATCTACGCCATCAAGATCAACCAGACCAAACAGCTCTTCCCCGAGGCAAGCGCCTGGGACGAACTGGAAAGCTTCTTCACCCTCCGGGCGATTCCCAAATAGCCCCGGTCACCCAGTCAACCGCCTCTCAGCGACTCGCCTTGACCGTCGCCAAGGCGCCGCAGAGATCCCCGAGGGCGCAGCCGACTGACTTGAAGAGCGTGATCTCCTCAGCCGTCTGTCGGCCGGCGACGCTGCCGGCGCACAGCTCGGCGAGTTCGCCGACGACTTGCTCCTTGGAGAACGCGCCCTCGCTGATCGGGACGAGGATTTCGCCGGCCTCGTTGAAGCAGTTCGCCCGGGTGTCGACAAACACCCGCGCCCGGGTGACCAGCTCGGTGTCGCACTCGCGCTTCGTCGCGTGGTGGTTGCCAAGAAAATCGGTGTGCGTTCCGGGGCGCACCCAGGCGCCCTTGACCAGGATCTCCGGCGATCCGGTCGCGCAGACGATCACGTCGGCCTCGCCGCAGGCATCCTCAAGCCCGGTCACCGCCGCAAAATTGATCCCCGGAAGCTCACCGGCCATTCGTCCGGCCAGCGCCAGCGCCTTGGCGTGACTGCGTCCCCAGATGAGCACCCGGGTCAGCGGGCGCACGCTCGCATGGGCACGGATCAGAAACGGCGCCAGGTTCCCGGTGCCCACCAAGAGCAGCGTGGTTGCATCCTCACGCGCCAAAAACGTCGCCGCCAGCGCCGAAACCCCCGCCGTGCGCCAGCACGTCACGCTCCGCCCCTCGACCAACGCCAGCGGCACCCCGTGGCTCCGGTCAAACACCATGATCTGCGAGTAGAGCGACTGGTGCGGCGGCCCGTTCTCCGGAAAATACGTGAACGCCTTGAGCGCAATCACCTCGTCGTTCCATGACGGCAGCATCGCAAACGCGTCATGGCTCCCGCTTCCCTCGTCGAGCAACATCACCTGGCGCCGCGGCATCGTGAACTTCCCGCCGAATGCCTCGCGCAGCTCACTAACAAATTGCGGATAGCTCAGCGCGGCGTGGACATCCTCGGCGGTCAATATCTTCATGCGGGCCGCAACTTGACCAACGCCGCACTGCGAGGCAAGCGCTAGCAGAACCACCCACCCCGCCGCCAAAAAAAATCCCCCGGAGGACAAACGCCCGCCGGGGGAGAGATCTAACGGCCTGAAATCAGGCGAGCGCCGCGAGCTTCGCCTTGAGCTGCTCCTTGGTCACGTTGGCGCCGACGATCTGGTCCTTCACTTCGCCGTCCTTGAAGAACAACAACAGCGGAATCGAACGCACCCCGTACTTCACCGCCAATTCGCGATTGCTGTCGACGTCCACCTTGCCAACCTTCGCCGACCCATCAAGCTCCTGGGACAGTGCCTCAATGACCGGTCCGATCATTTTGCACGGGCCGCACCATTCCGCCCAAAAGTCCACCAGCACCGGTTTCTCCGAGTTGATCACCTCGGCCTGGAAATTCGCTTCGTTGAGTTCAAGAGCCATGCCGGGACTATCCACGCCTCCATGGAAACGTCAAGGGCCGCTCTCAGTTAGAGATGCGGCCCTTGGAGATTGCTGCGGGTAGCTCGGCTGTGGCGTTAGAGCGGCTTTTGCATGGTCATGATGGTGACCGCCAGTGCCCCGAGGGCCAAGACAAGGATAATGATGGGTGTAGCCATGTTGGGTGAGCCTGCGTTTAGTTGATGAGATCGGCGATCGTGTGGCGGACGCCCGACTTGAACTCGGTCGTGTCGGCAGCCGGGCCGGTCCAGGTCATGAGCTGGCCGGCAAGCAGCACCACGGAGGCGACGAAGGCGAGGATCGAGAAGATCGCGACCACGGTCGCTTCCTTGTGGGCCTTTTCGGACTCTTCGTCATCAACGACGTGCATCGTGCCGATCTGGGCGGTCCCGGGAGCCGTGGGTGGCCCGAGCGGCTTGGTCGGGTTGAGCTGCACGGTTGCCTTCGGCAGCTGCATCGTCGGGGCCTTGGCGGCTGGCGCGGTGGTCGTCAGCGGGCGGGTCTGGAGCGGGACGGTCGGGGCGCCGGCGATGTGGGCGCCGGTGTTGAGGCGCACGGTCGGGGTGGGCGCCGGGGTTCCGGTCGTTCCGCCGGCAGCCGTCTTGAGCCGGATCGTTGGCGCGGGCGTCGGCGCCACCGCCACCACTGGGGCGACGGGCGGTGCCGGCGGGGCGGATGGCGGCGGCGGGCCGGCGGCGATTGATGGCGCGCCTTCGATGCTCGGGGTTTCGGCGCGCGGAGTTTCCGGATTGGCCTTCAGGGTCACCCGGACGGTTTCCTTCTTCAACGGCACCGTGGAAGTTTGCTTCATCGTCTGCACCGGGCCGGTCTTGTGCATCTCGCTCATGGCCGGAATCGGGCCGGTCTTGTCCATCTCGCTGCGCGCGGAGATCGGCACCGGGCCGGTCTTGTCCATGTCGCCGCGGGCGGAGATCGCCACCGGGCCGGTCTTGTCCATGTCGCCGCGGGCGGAGATCGCCACCGGACCGGTCTTGTCCATGTCACGGGCGGAAATTGAAACCGGGCCGGTCTTCTCCATGTCAGGATTCATTGGCGGGATCGGACCGGTTTTTTCTAAATCGCTCATGGATGGCAGTTTTCTGGGTTGATAGGCCGGTAATGGCGCAATTGGTGATTCATACAAATCGGCCAGCCTCGGAATGTCAAACCCACAGGAGAGAAATTTGCGCGCCGCCCGATGCCTGCGGAGGTGCAGATTTTTAATTCTTGGCTATCTCGGCAGCCGCCCATGTGCTTGAAACCCGGCCATGGCGTCACCCAAGACCGCAATCACCCCGACCCGCGCAGAGGATTTCCCTGAATGGTATCAACAGGTTGTCAAAGCAGCCGACCTCGCGGAGAACTCCGAAACCCGCGGCTGCATGGTCATCAAGCCGTGGGGGTACGGGATCTGGGAGCTCATCCAGCGGCAGCTCGACGTGCGCTTCAAGGCGACCGGCCACCAGAACGCCTACTTCCCGCTGCTCATTCCGCTGGCGTATCTTGAAAAAGAGGCGGAACACGCCGAGGGGTTTGCCACCGAGTGCGCGGTGGTCACCCACCACCGGCTGGAAGCCGTCAAAGACGAGGCCACCGGGAAGACCCGCCTCATCCCCGCCGGCGAACTCGCCGAACCCTACGTCATCCGCCCGACGTCGGAAACCATCATCGGCGCCGCGTTTGCCCGCTGGGTCGAGTCGTACCGCGACTTGCCGCTGCTGATCAACCAGTGGGCCAACGTGATGCGCTGGGAAATGCGCCCCCGGTTGTTCCTGCGCACCGCCGAGTTCCTTTGGCAGGAAGGGCACACCGCCCATGAAACGATGGAGGAAGCCATCGCCGAGACCCGCCTGATGCACCGCGTCTACGAGGAGTTCCTCCGCGACCACCTCGCCATCCCGGCCATCCCCGGGGAGAAATCCGAGGTCGAGCGCTTCCCCGGCGCGGTCATGACCCTGACGGTCGAAACCATGGTCCAGGACCGCAAGGCGATCCAGGCCGGCACGTCCCACTACCTCGGGCAGAACTTCGCCAAGGCCCAGAACATCGCCTTCACCGGCCGCGATGGGACCATCCAGCATGTTCACACCACCTCGTGGGGGGTTTCCACCCGGCTCATCGGCACCCTGATCATGGCCCACGCCGATGACGACGGGCTGGTCCTGCCGCCGCGCGTCGCCCCCCAGCAGGTGATCATCATCCCGATCATCCCCAAACCGGAACACGCCGAGAGCGTCCTCGCCGCCGCCGAGTCCCTCGCCGCCGAGCTTTCCGCCCAAACCTTCCTCGGCGATCCGGTCCGCGTCCACATCGACCGCCGCGACCTCGGCGGCGGCGTCAAAAAGTGGGAATGGGTCAAAAAAGGCACCCCGGTCCGCCTCGAGATCGGCCCGCGCGATGTCGAGTCCGGCACCGTCGCGTTCTCCCGCCGCGATCAACCGGCCGCCGACAAGCAGTTCCTCCCCGCCACCAGCGTCGCCGCCGACATCGCCGCCACCCTGGCCGACATCCACCGCACCCTCCTCGAGCGCGCCACCACCTTCCGCGATTCCAACATCCAGGACTGCACCGACATCGCCGCCTTCCACCACCACTGGCAGGGCAACCAGCCCGGCTGGCTCCTCACCCCGTGGTGCGCCAGCAATCCCGAGGAGGAATCCCTCTCCAAACAACACAAAATCGCCATCCGCTGCTTCCCGCTCGACCTCCAGGACCAGCCCGAGGCCCCATGCATCCTCACCGGCACCCCCACCCGCGCCCGCGCCCTCTGGGGACGCAGCTACTGACCCGCCCCCGCTCGGCCGTTCCAAATCTCTCCGGTCACCCTACGCCCCAGAAAAAAATATCTTTCGATTTGCGGAATAAACGCAACTTGCTAAACCTCTCCACGGTTGAACCTGGCGGACTGGGCGACTTGTCTCCCGTCGGTTTCCCCAAGATAAACAAACATCAGCACACCATGATCAAAACCATCAGCATCAGCGCGCTCGCCATGTTCGCCGCCACCGGCCTCACCTTCGCCCATTGCGGCAAGTGCGAGCACAAGGACGGCGAAAAGAAAGAAGGCGAAGGCGACAAGAAGGAAGAAGCCAAGGAAGAAGCCAAGTTCTTCGCCTTCGCTGCAGAAGCCAAGGACGAGGAAAAGAAGGACGACGAGAAGAAGGAAGACGCCAAGGAAGAAGCCAAGGCCCTTGCTGATGGCAAGTGCAAGGACGGCAAGTGCAAGGAAAAGGACGGCGAAGAAGCCGACGAGCCGGCACTCATCGCTGATGGCAAGTGCAAGGACGGCAAGTGCAAGGAAAAGGACGGCGAAGAAGCCGACGAGCCGGCACTCATCGCTGACGGCAAGTGCAAGGACGGCGGCAAGTGCAAGGAAAAGGACGGCGAAGAAGCCGACGAGCCGGCGGTTGCCTAATTCCCCTGACAATCTCTCTCGAAGGGACCGCGGCTTTTGCTGCGGTCTCTTTTTTTGTGCCCGCCGCCGGCAGCCCTGACCGCCCCAAAGCGCGCCCCGACGGCGCACAGGGTGATAGCCCAGCCAGCGCAGCGCAGCCCTGGGTAATTGGATGGATCATTTCCCGCGCCCTGACAGGGCGCAACCGCCGCCGGAACGCGCTTGCGGGCACTTCCCGATGGGCGTCCCCATCATCCGGGGCGCCAACAACCCGGCTCTCACCCTTAGTGGCCGGCAACCAACGCCGCTCCCGATCCCACCGCCTGCGCCGTCTCACGCTGCTCACCACCCGCCGCGCCTAACCCGGCGCTGCTCTCCGCTCCCGCCGGCTTGCCAATCAACGGATAATGCTTCTCCGACACCGGCCGAAGGTAGCTCACACCCAGCCAACAGGCTAACAGGACGGCGCTCAGCGCCACGAAATTTCTAACGTTCATGCTAATTTGGAAGGGCCGCGCTATTCCTGTTAGAAATCCGCTGCCGCCGCGTCTTAACCATGCCGCGGGCCGCCTGTAAAGCGGGATCGGCATTGAATATCAGGGAATGTGTAGTTTTTCGGGCTACCGGATCCACGTCGCTCGCGGGTAGGTTAGCCCAACAAGGCAGGCGGTTCAACGAGCCAGTTAGCGTGCGAGGACGACCGGGCGGCTGGTGTTGCCGAAGCGGTTGGCGGCGGTGACGGCGACGGCGTCGGCCGGGCGGCCATTGACGGGTCCGAGGGTGATGGAATTGGCGGGTCCTGGGAGCACCTTGGCGGTGACCCAACGGTTGCCGTAGCGGGCCTGGATTGCCCAGCGGGAGACATCGGCGGCGCCCGCCCAGGAGACGATGGTGGCGTTGCCGCGGAGGGTGGCGGAAACGCTCGGAGCCTTGGGAGCCGCAGTGCTGCTCCACGGCATCGGCGGGACCAGCGCCGGCTCGGCATAGGGGCCGCGCTTGAGCAGGGTGCTGATGCCGCCGCGATTTTCAACCAACGACTTCGCGCTCCAGTGGCAGTGCCCGGCCCAGTTGCGGCCGATCTGGCGGGTGGCGGCAATCTGGTTGATGATCTCGCTCGCCGGGCGGCCCGGGTCGTCGCTGCTCTGGATCCGCTGGGTCGCGATCCCCGGCCACACCGGCCGGCTCCCCTGCTGGCGCCACCACTCCAACAGCAGCGTGAAACTCTGCTTCTGCGGCGCGATCCGCCAGTAGAGCTGCGGCGCCAGGTAGTCGCACCACCCTTGGGCAAGCCACTTGCGCGCGTCCGCGGCAAGGTCCTCGCACGCGTCGATCCCCGCGGTGGTGCCCGCCGGCACGCCCGGCCGCCAGATCCCGAACGGGCTGATCCCGACCCGCACCCACGGCTTCGCCTGCTTGACGCTCGAATACATCGTGCGGACGAACTCGTCGACATACGCGCGCCGCTGCGCCGGGGTTTTCCCGTCCGGGAACTTCGCCCCGCCGGCCACCGGATACGGGTAAAAATAATCGTCAATGTGCAACCCGTCGATGTCGTAGCGGCGCACCACGTCGAGCATCACCGCCAGCGTGCGACTGCGCGTCTCCGGAAATCCCGGATCCATCCACACCAGCGACCCGAAACGCTTCGTCAAGCGCGGCTGCACCCGGCAAATGTGGCTCGGGCACGTCGGCAACGCCGCATTGGCCAGCGCCCGGAACGGGTTGAACCACGCATGCACCTCGATCCCCCGCGCATGCGCCTGCTGGATGCAATACGCCAGCGGGTCATACCCCGGCGACTGGCCCATCGTCCCGCTCAACCAATGGCTCCACGGCTCCAGCGACGACGCATACACCGCATCCCCGTGCGGCCTCACCTGGAAGAAAATCGCATTCACATTCAGCTCCGCCAGCTTGTCCAGCAGGCTGCACAGCTGCGCCTTCTGGGTCGCCGCCGGCAGCCCCGGCGCACTCGGCCAGTCGATGTTGTAGATCGTCGCCACCCACGCCGCGCGGAACTCACGGTTGGCCATCGGCACCTGCTCACCACTCGCACGGTATCCCTGCCCCGCCGCCACCGCGCTGAGCCCAACCCCCATCCATAACCACGCTACCCATCTCATGCCCTAACCCTAGCGGACCGCACCTAACACACGCAAGAACCGCTAGAAAAAGAATCCCCCCACGAGGCGACCAGCGCCGGGTAGACCGGGGAGAACGGCAGGTCCACCCGCGGCGCCCGGCTGAGGGAGACTTGCACTATGTCATTGAGCGGCTCGTTGCGCTGCATCGGCGATCGTCTTCATCGGAAGAAACAATTTCCGAGTGGAATCGCCGAACCGAATGAAGCCGTGCTTCTGATAGAAAGCCTCGGCGCTATCGTCCTTGGCATCGACCACCACTAGAGCAGAGGCGACCTCCCGTGTGTTCGCCAGAATTCGGCCAAGCGCGTCGGCCAGAAGAAGGCTGCCAACGCCGGGTTGATCAATGGCTCGCGCCAGTCTGCCGATCAGCGTTGCGGGAGTGGTCGGATAGCGCGGCAACTTCTTGGCAGTTTCATCAGGCAGGCCGCTTGTCACAACCCCATAGGAGGCAAGCGTGTAATATCCGAGGATCGTCCGTGGCTGGTCTTCCCTGACCATGACAAACACCGCCGCCACACGCCGCCGTATGTCCTGTGAGGCCTGCCGCTGCAGGTAAGTGTCCAGCGCGGCAACGCCACAGGAAAATCCCTCGCGGCCGTGAGCGGGACTCAGGGCTTCGGAGCGCAGACCAGTCATTTCACAGTGACACCCTGCCGGTGGCGGGCAATTGCCTCGGTGAGCTTCCGCTTGGGTTTGGGTGGCGCGAGCATGGTTCTGGCGAATGCCGCGCTGTCCCTGACGCTCAGGTTCAGAACCTCGTGCTCGCGAACCACTTCAGCGGCGCGGCGCTGCAAGGTGGCGATGACAAAATCGGTCAAAGTCACGCCTTCCAGCGATGCCGCACGCCCGATGAGCTCTTTGATCGACGCTGGCACCCGCGCTTCAAGCCGCTCGGTTGGCGGTTTCGCACTCCGTTTCGATGACGTGGCAGGCATGCCCTAAACTCCGGCAATTTGCCGGAAAGTCAATATTCGTCCGGTAGCCGGCTTTGCGAGATGGGGATTTTCTAACCGCAGATGACATGTCCACCCCGGGCATGCCGCAGCAGGCTGCGGGCAGGAAAGCGGCAGCGGGCTGCAACAGTCCAAGGACTTCTTTGACGCTCACCCGTTCAAGCCGGCGAGCGCCTCGGGAAGGAACTCGCCGTTGCGGCGGACGAGTTTGTCGTCGAACCAGATTTCGCCGCCGCCGTAGTCCGGGCGCTGGATGCTGACCATGTCCCAGTGGACTTGCGAGCGGTTGCCGTTGTCGGCCTCCTCGTAGGCCTGGCCCGGGGTGAAGTGGAACGACCCGGCGATCTTCTCGTCAAACAGGATGTCGCGCATCGGCTCGCGGATGACCGGGTTGAACCCGAGGGCGAACTCGCCGACGTAGCGCGCGCCTTCGTCGCTGTCCAAGATCCGGTTGAGCTCCTTGGTTTTCGCTCCGGCCTCGGCGCCAACAACTTTCCCGTTGGAGAACTCCAGCCGCACCGCGTCGAACGCGACTCCCTGATAGATCGTCGGGGCGTTGTGGCTGATGACCCCGTTGACCGAGTCGCGCACCGGGGCGGTGAACACCTCGCCGTCGGGAATGTTGTAGTTGCCGGCGCACACGATCGCGCCGATTCCCTTGATCGAGAAATTCAGCTCGGTCCCCGGGCCGACGATCCTCACCCGGTCGGTCCGGTCCATGAGCTTCTTCAGCGCCCGCGCGCTGGGCAGGAAGCTCCGGTAATCCAACAGGCAGACCTTGAAGTAGAAATCCTCGAACGCCTCGGTGCTCATCCCCGCCTGTTGGGCCATCGCCGGATTCGGCCAACGGAGGACGCACCACTTGGTCTTCTTTACCCGGTGGTCCATGACCGGCCGGAGGTGCTTCATCGCCACGCGCATCCGCTTCGAGTCGACGTCGCTGGTCTCACAGATGTTGTGGCTCCCGCGGATGGCGATGTAGGCGTGCATGTCGCGCATCTCGGCGAGCAGGTGGTTGGCGACGATCTCATACTGGTCGTCGGTCGCGCCGCGGAGCATCTCGCGGCTCAACCGCGAGTGGTTGACCCGCAAAAATGGCAGCGCCCCACGCTCGCGAATCTCGCGCAGCAGCGCGATCCCGACCTCGTCGGGAACATCGGCCAGATCGACCAACACCCGCTCGCCGCGCTTCACACTCGTCGAGTACCGCACCAACTGCCGCGCCAGTTCATCAATCCTCGGGTCCATCATGGCCGCAGGCTACCAGCCGCTCCCGCCCGCGGCCAAGCCCGATTCTCAACACCAACTAACCAGCACCCCGGATTTTTCCCTGTCCTCCGCGCCCCGATGGCCTAAACCACTCGCATGTCACGCCTCCGTCTCGGGATCCTCGGCTCCGGCTCCGGCTCTAACATGCAGGCGATCCTCGACGCGATCGCCGCCGGTTCGCTCGACGCGGAGATCGTCCTGGTCCTCTCCGATGTCCCCGGGGCGTTGATCCTCGAGCGGGCGCGCGCCGCCGGCATCCCGAATGGCGTCATCGATTGCCGCGGCCACGCGCTGCGCTTCCCAGACGACGCCCAGCGCGAAACCGCCGCCGCCCTCAGTGCCGCCGGCGCCGAGCTCGTCTGCCTCGCCGGGTTCATGCGGCTGGTCAAGCAGCCGTTGTTAGATGCGTTCCCCGGGCGGATCCTCAACATCCACCCGTCGCTGCTGCCGGCCTTTCCCGGGCTGCGGGCGTGGGAGCAGGCGGTTGCCGCGGGAGTGAGCGAGTCTGGGTGCACGGTCCACTATGTCGATTCGGGGATGGATACCGGGCCGGTGATCCTCCAGGAAGCCGTCCCGGTCTTGCCGGATGACTCACCGGCGACCCTCCACGCGCGGATCCAACAGGTCGAGCACCGCCTCTATCCGGCGGCGATTTCACTCGCCGCGGCGCGCCTCGGCGGGTGATCGTCGGCGAAGTCAGCCAGACCAACCATGCCTAACATCATGACCGACCGCACCGCCGAGGTGGCGCCGCTTGCCGCGCTGCACGCGCACCTGACCCGCTGCGTGCTGGGTGCGAGCGAGGCGGCGACGATGTTGGTCACGGCGCTGCTGGCCGGCGGGCACGTGTTGATTGAGGGGGCGCCGGGGATCGGCAAGACCTCGCTGGCCCAGGCGATGGCGAGATCGATCGGCGGGACGTTCAAGCGAGTCCAGTTCACCCCGGACCTGCTGCCGTCCGACATTCTCGGCTATCATTTGTTTCGCCAGAACCAGGGGGTCTTCGAGTTCATTCCAGGGCCGGTGTTTGCCAACTGTCTGTTAGCCGATGAGATCAACCGGACCTCGCCGCGGATCCAGTCGGCCTTGTTGGAGTGCATGAACGAGCGCCAGGTGACCATCGATGGCGAGAGCCGGCCGCTGCAGGACCCGTTCCTGGTCATCGCGACCCAGAACGATACCTATGCGACCGGCACCTTCCCACTGCCCGAACCGCAGCTCGACCGGTTTTTGTTATCCATCTCGATGGGCCTGCCCGACCTCGACACCCAGCGGCAGGTCTTGTTAGCCCACGCCGCCGGGGAGATCGCCGCGGCGCCCGGCGAATTGGTGAGTCTTGCCGAGATCCGGGCGCTGCGGGCGCGGGTCGCGGCGCTGCCGGTGTCCGAGGCGGTCGCCGGCTATATCACCGAACTGTGCGACTCGCTGCGGCGCCTCGTCGGCAACGACCACGCCGTCTCGGTGCGCGCCGCCCTGGCGATCATGCGTGCCGCCCAGGCCCACGCGGTCCTCGATTCGCAACCGGCGGTTCACCCGGACGATGTCCAGGCGATCTTCAAGGCGGTCATGCGCCACCGCCTCATCCCCGAGGATGGCACCGCGCCCGAGGACCTCATCCGCACCGCCATGGAGCAGACCCCGGTGCCTTGATCGCGGGGGTCGGGGGTCGGGGGTCGGGGTCGGGCCGCCTACCCGGCGCTTCCGGCCTCCGCGACGAATGCCCGGCGGGTCGCTTGGTGGGCGATCTCCGGGACGAATAGCTGCCACTCGTGTGACCCGCTGCGGACCATTGCGGCAAGGTCGCGGCCGGTGAAGCGCAGCAGCTCGGGGTCGCCAGTCCCGGTGCCGACGATGAGGCCGTTGTCCACCAGGTGCTGGTAGAGGTGGCGCATCTCCTTGGGTGAGCGGAAGTTTTCGACGGTGACGAGCTCGGTGCTGCCGCGGTGGCACCACGGATAGACGAACAAGCGCAGGCGGTGTTTGAAGAGCCGCCCGAAGGACTCGAGGATGCCCCCGGGGAGCACCTCGGACCACTTCTCTTTGAAGAGCTCATTGAGCAAGCCGATGCTCAGGACAATCCCGACCGGGGCGGTCGTATAGCGGCTCAGGAAGGTCCCGACGCGGTGGAACTCCGGGAGGTTGGAGACCAGCACCGTCTTGCCGAGCGCCTGGAGCGCGTCGGCCCGGTCGAGAAACCCGAGGTGGTCGATCACCCCGCCGCGGAGCAGGTTGCGGGTCGATATCTCGCACAACTCGATGCAGTTTTCGGCGACCGCCGGGCCGGCCTGTTCGGCGAAGCTGCGGCGCGCCTGGTCGAGCATGTCGAGGTGGAGGCGCATGACCGGGTTGAACGACCCGCGCAGCAGCAGGATCGAGCGCTTGTAGAGTGCCTCGGCCGGCTGGACGACGTCGCCGTCGGGCAGGAACATCGCCGCCGGAGTCAGCCCGCTTTCCACCAACTGGAGCGCGCACAGCCGGTTGTCGACAAACTCGAAGCGCGACCCGTGGAACTTCAGCATGTCGACCTCGACGCGCCCCGGGGTGAGGTTTTCGACGAGCGATTCGACGAACCGGCGGAGATGGCCGCGGTGATAGAAGGCGGCATAGATCAGGTTGACGCCAAGGATTCCGAGCGCCTCCATTTGATCGGTGTTCTCCTGGTCGAGGAGCCGCACGTGGATGAAAATGTCGGCAAACTCCTCGCCCGGGCGGCTTTGATAGCGGATCCCGAGCCACCCGTGGCACTCGTCGAAGTCGCGCCACGCGCGCGCGCGGACCGTGTTGCAGAAGGCGAAAAATGTCGTCGTCGTCCCCCGCCCCGGGGTCAAGCGCTCGGTGAGAATGCTGTACTCGTGGTCGAGCATCGCCCGGAGCCGCTGGCGGGAGACGTAGCGATCGCCCTTGCCGTAGATCGCGTCGCTCATCGTCATGTCATACGCCGAGATCGACTTCGCCACCGTGCCGGCGGTCGCCGAGGCGCGGAAAAACCAGTTGGCGACCTCCTGGCCGGCGCCGATCTCGGCGAAGGTCCCGTAGATCTGCGGATCGAGGTTGATCTGCAACACCTTGTCATAGGTGCTGGGGATCCCTGGAGTGAGCTCGCTCATCGGTTCTGCGGCGCTTCGGGTGCGGCGGCGGGCAGCTCAGCCCAGCCGGGGGCAACCACCTTGGTAATCTGGCACATGTTGTCGGCGGTTGCATTCGCGGGGAATGCCAGCATCACGGTCATCACCCCGCCGGCGTCGCCGACCATGCTGAGGAGCCTCTGCTCGACGTCCGACCCGCGCGCAACAAATCCGTAGAGCGTGTCATCAAGGTCCGGGGAGGTCAGCAGCCATGACGACCATTGTTGCTCGTCGCTGAAGGTGTAGTTGAAATAGTCCACCGGCTTCATCGTCACCCGGAACAACTGCGGCTCAGTCGGCTTGGCGGCCTTGAACTTTTTCCACGGCATTGCCGACCAGCCGACCCATGCTTCCCAGTCAATCAGGACACCGTCCGGGGTGTCCTCAAGGCTCATGCTGCGAGTGGAAAAATCATCCAGGCTCAGATTCGCGGCGTAGAACCCGCCAGTGCCGCGCACCACCTTGAACTGGCGCAGGTTGACCAGCTTCGGCGGCTTCCCGGCCAGGAATTCCCGGATCCGTGGCAGCGTCACCCCGGGGTGCCTGACCAGCGGGGCAAACTCCTCGGCCGTGCGCGCGGCAAGAAAGCGTTTGACCACCGGCACTCCAGTTGTCTCAAGCTGTTGGGCGCGCTCGATGGTGCTCTCGAATGATTCAACCGGGGGAGCCGCTGGCGCCGGCGGGGCCGCCACCGCGGGCTGGCCGTCCGCCACCGCGGCTCCCGCCGGCGGCTGGCCGTCATGGCTGAAAACCAAGAAGCACATTCCCGCAAGCATCAGCACGCCGAGCACCACCCCGATGACCAGGGACTTGGAGTGGTTCACCGCGGCGACATCCACCGGCTCCGCCGCTGCCGGCTCATCGGCGGACCGCTCCCATTCTGGCTGGCCGGCTCGCGGGCTGCGCGGCCGCGCCTCCCCGGCGACGCTCGCCACCGGTTCGGGTTTCCATGGGATGCTTGCCTCGATGGATATTGGCAGGCGCATCATTGCATGGCACGACGGGCACTGGACTGCACCACCCGGATGATCCCGCGGGACACGGAAAATCAATCGGCACCCGGTACACACAAATCCTTTCCACCGCTGCTGGCTTCCCTCTGGCACGGCGCTATTCATGTTGCTTTGCAATCCCCAAGGCAAGCCCGCCGCGCACTCAATCGATTTCGATGACCAGCCGCTTCGGCCGCGGCAGCGTGATCGCAGCCTTCTCGTCACCGAGGTCGGGCCGGTCCAACAACGAGCGCGACGGGCCAGCGTAGGTCTGCGCCGCCTCGTCGCTCTGCGGCCCGAGGTTGGGGCGCACCGAGAAATACGGATCATCGCCAATGAGCACCGGCTTGGTCGGCCGGATCGGCGCGACCCGCAAGGTCTGCGAGTCCATCATCGCCGTCGGCCGGTCAAGCGCGAGCGTGCCGCCATCGCCCCCGTGGACGTCGCAAAATGCCGTCGGCGCCGTCCCCTTGCGGAAATACTCGGTGTAGGTCGTCGGCTGGTAGTGGATCGTCGCCGCCGCCGGATCCTCGATCGACTCGTAGCAAGAACGCGTCGCGCGCTTCCCGGAGCGGCTGCAGACCGGCAGCTCGCTGATCGTTGCCGGCTGGGCGAGCGCCTCGCCGCCAAAGCTTGGCAGCGCCGCATTCATCGCCGCCACCCACACCGGCATCGCCAGGTCACGGCTGAAGGCGCCCTCGTAGATCGGCTGGCCGGTCCCCTGGAGGAAGCCAACCCAGACACCGCAGCTGACCCGCCGGTCGTAGCCGACAAACCAATTGTCGGAAAAATCGTGGGTTGTGCCGGTCTTCCCGCCACCCAGGAACGGCTGCTGGAGGAGCATCCGGTCGGCACCGGCGGCGCTGCCATCGCTGAGTGACCCGTTGAGGATCGAATGGATCTGGAACGCGGTGGCCTCATCGATGACGCGGACCTCGGGGTTGACCTGGCGTTGTTGGAGAAAGACTTTCCCGTTCTCGTCCTCGATCCGGGTCAGGTAGACCAGCTCGCGGGCCGCCTCGCGCCCGCCGCGGCCGAAGACCGCATAGGCGCGCACCAACTCGGTGAGCGTCCCTTCCTCCCACCCGACGAGCTCGCGCGGGAGCATCTCGTCGGAATAGTTGAAATGGAATCCGAAGCCCGCCGCCACGTCGCGGACCCACTTCAGCCCGGTCGTGCTGCCAAAGCGCACGGTGGCGGCGATCTTGGAGGCGGCCAGCGCCCGGCGCAGGGTGATGTCGCCCTCGTAGCTCGGCGTCTTGGTTTCCATCCCCCACTCGCCGAGGATCCCCTCGCGCCCGCCGACCATCACCGAGCGGTTGTCCATCGCCTCGTCGCTCACCGTGCTTGCCGGCGTCACCCCCTTGAGCAAGCCGGCCGTGTAGATGAACGGGAAATACGCCGTCCCCAATGGCCGCCGGCCGGATTCGATGAAGTCATACTGGGTGCGGGTGAAATCGCGCCCGCCGACATGCGCGAGGACCTCGCCGGTGTTGTGGTCGATCATCAGGACCGCCCCCTGCAGGAACGTTGGCGGCTTGCCCGCGTCGCGCCGGAAATCGGCCATCTTCTGATGCATGTAGCCTGGCTGGGCCTCCGCCTTGGCGAGCGATTGCTCGAGGGTGCGCATCGCCGCGTCCTGGACCGACTTGTCGATCGTCGTGAAAATCTTGAATCCGCCGCGGGACAACGCCTCCTCGCCGACTTTCTCCCGCAGCTCGCGCGCAACCCGCTCGTACAGCTGGGTCGTCCCGCGCTGGAGCGGCCGCGGGTTGGTCACCACCGGCTCGAGCATGAACGCCTTGGCCTCCGCGCGGGTGATCATCCCCTCGTCGGCCAGCCGCGAGAGGACGTTGTCGCGCGTCCGCCGGTTCTCCTCCGGGTTGCGCAGCGGGTTGAGGTTGTTCGGGTTCTTGATCAGGCCGATGAGCGAGGCGGCCTCCACCTGGGAGAGGTCCTTCGGCTCCTTGCCAAAATACCCGAGCGCGGCGGAGCGGATCCCGTAATAGCCGCTGCCGAAGTAGATCCGGTTCAAGTAGAACTCCATGATCTCGCGCTTCTTGAAACGCTTCTCGAGGCGCTGGGCGAGGAACGCCTCGACCATCTTCCGCTGGATCGCGCTTTCCCCGTTTTTGACCGCTTCTTTTTTGAGGTTGTAGGCATTGCGGACCAGCTGCTGGGTGATCGTGCTGGCCCCCTGGTTGACCCCGTCGGCCTTCCAGTTTTCGTAGCCGGCGCGGACGACGCCGATGTAGTCGACCCCGTCGTGGGACCAGAACCGGCTGTCTTCGCCAGCGACCAAGGTGTTCATCACCAGGTCGGAAACCTCGCTGAGCGGGATCACGCTGCGGTTCTCGACAAAGATCCGGCCGATCTCCTCGCCGTTGCGGTCGAGGATGAAGCTGGGTTTCTCGAGCACGTTGATCGCCTCGAGGTCATATTTCTCGGCCCGTTCGCGGTAGGGCTTCGTGTAGCTCTCGAAGACGAAATAGCCGATGACCGCGGCGATGGCCCCGAGGAAAACTCCGACGACCGCCAGCCGGACCATCCACCTCAGGAAGCCGCGCTTCTTTTTCCGGCGCTTGTATGCTTTGTATGGTCGCTCGCTCGCCATGTCCGAACCGTTGTCTTCAGCGCCAATTCCAGCACCTCCGGATTCCTACCCTGTTGCCGATGGGTGCGCAACCCCGGCGTTGCTGGACCTGGTCAGCGCCAAAATCCGCCGCGATGGCCCGCTGGCGCTCCCGGATTTCCTCCAACTGGCCCTCTACCACCCGCAGCTCGGGTATTACGCCCGCGGCGCGACCGCGGTCGGGAAGGCCGGGGATTTCTTCACCAGCGTGAGCGTCGGGCCGGTCTTCGGCCGGCTGCTCGCCGAGCGGTTCCGGCTCTGGTGGCTGGCCAACCAGCGCCCGGAGCGCTGGCGGATCGTCGAGCTTGGCGCCCACGATGGCTCACTTGCCATCGATGTCCTTGCCGCTCTGGAGGAAATCGAGCCGGCTGGGTTTGCCGCGCTCGAGTATGCCATCCCCGAGCCACTCCCCGCCTTGGCCGCCATCCAGCACCAGCGGGTCGGCGCGGCGTTTCCCAACCAATTTCACGCCAGCAGCCTGGCCGAGCTCGCCGCAGCGCCGCTCCCCGGCGTCGTCATTGCAAACGAACTCATCGATGCGCTGCCATTCCACCTTGTCCGATTCAATGCCGGCACGTGGGCCGAGCGCCACGTCACCATCGACCCGTCCGGCTCGCTCGCCTGGCTCGACCTCGCTCCCTCACACGCGCAGCTTGCCGCCTTCTGCGATTGCTCCCTCGGGCAGCGTTTCCCCGACGGCTACACCACCGAGGTCCGCCTCGGCACCGACAAGCTCCTCGGCCGGCTCGCCGCCACCCTGACCCACGGGCTCGTCTGCCTGATCGATTACGGCTTTGCCCGCAGCGACTACTACCACCCGGACCGGACCACCGGCACCCTCCGGACTTTTTCGCGCCACCGCGCCGCCGAGGACCCGCTCGAACGTCCCGGCGAACTCGACATCACCGCCCACGTCGACTTCTCCGCGTTGCTGGATTCCGGCATCGCCGCCGGCCTCACTCCCCACCTCTGGTCCGACCAAGGGCGCTACCTGACCACCCTCGCCCACGATTGGCTCATCGCCATGGAAACCTCCTCCACGCTCCCCGCCGCGCTCATCCGCCAGTTCCAAACGCTCACCCACCCGGCCCACCTCGGCGCACGCTTCCACGTCCTCGAGCTCCTCAAGCCCCCCACCGACCCGGGATTCTCCCTCACCGGCAACCCGATCGACGCCCTCCGCACTCCGGACTAGCAAACCCGCCGACCCGTGCCACCCTTGCCCCATGACCATGGGTAACTCATTCAAGATCCGCCGCTCTGATGAGCGCGGCCACGCCAACCACGGCTGGCTCGATAGCTACCATACCTTCTCGTTCGCCACCTATCACGACCCCGACCACATGGGGTTCCGCTCGCTGCGCGTCATCAATGACGACCGGATCGCCCCCCAGGCCGGCTTCCCGACCCACCCGCATCGCGACATGGAGATCTTCTCCTACGTCCTCGAAGGCCAACTCGCCCACCGCGATAGCATGGGGAACTCGAAAATCCTCGCCCCGGGGCAAATCCAGGTCATGAGCGCCGGCTCAGGCGTCACCCACTCGGAATTCAACCCGTCCCCAACCGAGCCAGGCCACTTCCTGCAAATCTGGATCCAACCGCGCCAGCGCGGCCTGCCACCCCGCTACACCGAGTTCACCCCACCGCCCGGATCCACCGGCTCCCCGAAAACCCTCCTCATCTCGCCCGACGGCCGCGACGGCTCCGCCACCATCGCCCAGGACGCATGGATCTGGCGCCTCACCCTGCAACCCGGCCAGCAACTCACCCATTCCCCCGCACCCGGACACGCCATCTGGCTCCACCTCATCGCCGGCTCCCTCGAAATCAACGGCCAATCCCTCCTCCCCGGCGACGCCGCCTCCTCCGAATCCCCTCTCCCCTTCTCCCTCACCGCCTCCTCCGACCCCGTCGAAGCACTCCTCTTCGAACTCGCCTAGGCGATGCGCCCCTGGGCCCACCTCAACAATCAAAAATCAACAATCGGCAATCATCAATCGATCCCCATTTGTCGGGATTGCCCTCTTGATTCCCTGCTGGTGGGCAACTAGCTTCGGTCATGTTTGCACCGGAGGAGATTTCCGCCATGTCCGCCGCGGAACGCTCTTGGCGGCCATGGATCTACTGTGGGATTCGCTGCTGCGCGATGGCGCCGAGCTTCCCTCACCCTCCTGGCACGACGCTGCCCTGGCCCAGCGCCTCGTCATCGCCGATTCAGCGGCCGCCGAGTGGTTGACCCTTGAGCAACTCGAAGAGCGCCTCGGCACGAGGTGAACAAGCCCATCCGGATCCTTGCCGAGGCTGCCGCCGACATCCAGCGCGGCATGGATTTCTATAACGCCATTGAGGAGGGGGCCGGGAACCATTTCCGAGACCGCATCCTTGCCGACATCCAACGACTCGGCAGTTACTTTGGCGAACCCAGAACCCATGCGGGCTGCTCCCGGATCCTAGCTTCAAAGTTTCCCTTTGCCATTTTCTTCCGCGACCACCCGGAGAATCGCCAGGTCATCGCGGGCTGGGGTTCGGCGATGCCGACAACCTGCTTTGCCACGCCGACAACTTGATCTACTCCGTCGACAGGTTGATCTGCGACGTCGACAACTTGGTTTGCTCCGGCGACAGGTTGATCTGCCACGCCGACAACTTGATCTGCCCCGTCGACAACTTGATTTGGGCTGTCGCTAACCTGCTTGGGGCCGTCGCCAACTTGATTTAGGCCAAACCGACCTTGGTTTGGGGCAAACCAGCCTTGGTCCGCCTCAGCGACAACTCGCTTCAGGCCGATCCAGCCGTGGTTGGTCGGGAAGCAACCGTGAAGCGGCCAAAATCAAGCCTAGTCCGTCCGTCGCCAACCCGTGACGCTCCAAATCAAGGCTTCCGCGCTCCAAATCAAGTTGGATTTGACCCGCTGCAAGTTGGATTCGTGGGCGAGTTGACGTGAACCTCATTGAAAGGGAAGTTTCTGAGACCTCCCTGCGGCGGCGCAGGCGCAGCGCCGGTCGCGAGGAAGCAGCCGATTTGATAAGGTTCTCCTGCTCACGACGCCGGGCAATATCCTGATAGACAGCCTACCGCGGCAGCGAGCTGCAGCAGTCCACGGACGCTGCCTGCGGCAGGGCGCTGCGCCGGCTCGGGGCCGATGTGCGCCAGCCTGCGGGCGCCTCGTGCATGCCCCCGTCATTGTCTCACCCCGGCTGTCAGGATTTGGGTTTTTCGGCGTCCACCTGCAATGCTTCACCACCATGTCGAACAACCCACAACCGCTGCCACTGGCATCCTTCTATCCCCAATTCGCAAAAGACAAGGACGTCAAGGCCGACCTGAAGCGCGCCTTCGGCCATAAGACGCCGGGCGTTCTCGCGCGAATGATCGCCGCAACGCTCACCCCCGAGGAGGATGCCACCGTCGACGGGATCGTGACGGATGCGGTCCTCAACGGTTACGACGAGGCCACCTTCTACGGCCAAGGTTCCTTCGGCTACTTTCCGATCACGATCAAGGGCACGGCCTCCGTCTATCTGATCAAGGCAAACGAGTTCGACGACATCGGCTACTTCCCGAGCGTTGCCGATGCCCGCGCCTTCGCCGAAGTCGAATACGAAAGCTACGGCCCATTCGTCGAGGACGCCGACGAGGCTGACGAGTGGAGCGACGCCGAGGAACCGGACGACGAAGAAGAATGAGGACCCGCGGATCTCCATGAATCCCAACTCCCAGCTGACTCCCCGAACCATCTCCCCCTACTTGGCTCGCCGGTAGACGGGGTCGTCCTGGGGCCTTCGACCTTCGACCTTCGACCTTCGACCTTCCGACCTTCCGACCTTCGACTCCCAAGAAAAAGTACCGGAGACAGGACTCGAACCTGCAAACCTTGCGGCACCTGATCCTAAGTCAGGCGTGTCTACCAATTCCACCACTCCGGCTTTTTTTCACGACCGGCAGGGATGGTGGAGCATAGCGGATTCGAACCGCTGACCTCTTCATTGCGAACGAAGCGCTCTACCAACTGAGCTAATGCCCCCTCTCCGGCGACGCCGGTTGAGTCGCAGGTTGGGGGGAGGAAATCAAGGCGCAAATGAGCGGGCGGGCGGGGAAAAATCCGTTTGGACATCTTAACAATGTTTTGCCATGGCCGGTTGGGTTTGCATACTCCGGGCATGCGCCGTCTTTGGATGTTGCCACTGGCGCTCAGTGGCTCCCTGATTTCCCCGAGCTGCACGACGACCGGTGGCGGTGGTCCGGTGACCAGCGGTCCGGCGACGTCATTCAACCCGACCGGGACTGGGCCATTCGATCACCGCGGCAACTACGTGGAAGCCTGGGCGGATGCGCCGCAGAAGTGGCCGCGGCGCAGCGTCGCGCCGGCACCGAGCCTTGAGATTCCGACCGCCGACCCGTCGCCGGCACTCGTCCAACTGCCGCCGCCGGTGGCCAGCGATCCGGCCGGCAACCCGGCCGCCAGCACCCCGGCGCCCACGACCCCGACCCCGCCGCCGGTGGCCGCGGTGACCACCCCGAAACCGAAACCGGCCGCCGCCAAACCGGCCAGCAAGCCGAAGCCGAAGCCGACGGTGACCCGCTACACCGTGAAAAAGGGCGACACGCTCTACGAACTTTCCAAGCGCTACGGGACGCCGGTGGCCGCCATCCAGAAGGCCAACGGCCTGAAGGGGTCCAACATCCAAATCGGCCAGAAGCTCGTCATCCCGCGCTACTAGCCGGCCGCGCTCGCCGCCGGCTTCTCCCGGCGCGCCCGCACCAGCGCCTCGATGATGAATCCGGCACCTGCCGCGAGCATGAACAGCGACAGGAACTGGCCCTTGGTGATCCCAAACAACAGGTCAGAGTCCGGCATCCGGTACTCCTCGACGAAGATCCGGAACACCGCGTAGAGCGCGAAAAATGCTCCTGTTAGCATCCCGTGCGGCAGCCGCGGGAAGCGCACCCGCAGGATCCACAGGATCGCAAACAACAGCGCCCCTTCCAACATTCCCTCGTAGAGCTGCGACGGGTGGCGCGCCTCGAGGAACGGCGCGATGGCCTCGTTGACCGCCGGATTCGCCCGCCCAGCGGCAAGCATCTCCTCGAAGAAGTGGCGCTGTTCGATCCAGCCGCCGCCGGGTTCCTGCATGGCAACGAAGCTCGGGACCAGCGATGGATCCGCCACGGTGGCGGCCTGGGCGGCGGCGAAGAACCGCTCGCCCTCGACAACATCCGCGTTCATCAGCGCCTGCGGGAACTTCACCGCCCAGCTAACACTGTGGGTCTCCCGCCCAAACAACTCGCCATTGATGAAATTGGCGATCCGCCCAAACAACAGCCCGAGCGGCGCAACCACGCAGATCCCATCCCCCAGCCCGGGCCAGGAAATCTTGTGGCGCCGGGCGTAGAACCAGGTGACCACCGCGATCCCGAGGATCCCGCCGTGGCTCGACATCCCGCCATCCCAAACCCGCAGGACAATCGCCGGGTCATTCGCCACCGTCGCAAACCCGCGGTCGGGTATCAGATAGAAAAGCACGTAGCCGAGCCGCCCCCCAAGGAACACCCCGGCCAATGCGCACAGGCTGATGAAGTCCCCCGCCTTGTTTCCCGGCAGCACCCACAGCTTCCGGTCACCGAGCCAGCGCAACAGCAGGAACCCGATGAAAAATGCCAACAGATAGGCGACCCCGTACCAGCGGATCATCACCGTCTCGGTGAACTTTACGACCACCGGATTCAGATCATGGACATACACGGCTAACACCCGGCGATAGGACACCATCGCCGCCGCACCGGCAAGCACCGCGTCGAACGGTCACAGGAAGCGCGTCAGCCCGGCGACCGCCACCTTGTCTAACCGCCGGGCGAGCGCCACCGCGAGCTCGACGCAGTGCTGATAGTCGTTGAGGTCGATGATCGAGTTGTGCGAGTGGATGTAGCGCGCCGGCACGCCGATGACGATGCTCGGCACCCCCTCGCCGGAAACGTGGAACGAACCGGCATCGGTCCCGCCGCTGCGGCGCACCGTGACCTGATAGGGGATCCCCTCGTCCTGGGCCACCTGGATCGCCAGCTCGACAAGCCGCGGGCTCATCACCGCGCTCGGGTCCTGCATCCGGATTTGCGCGCCGCCGCCGAGACGCCCCTGGCTCTCGGTCCGGTTGAACCCCGGCGTGTCATCCGCCGGCGGACCTTCCAACACAATCACCACGTCCGGACGCATCTTTGCCGCCGCGGTCTTCGCCCCGCGCAGCCCCACCTCCTCCTGCACCGTGCCCGCCAGAATCAGCGTGTTCTCCCGCGGCCCGGCCGCCAGCCGCAAGCCCGCCTGGATCGTCGCCGCCATCCCCGCACGGTTGTCAAACGCCTTGCCCATCAGCCAGTCGGGGTTCTCCAACACGGTGAATGGCGCCCACGGCGCTATCGGGTCTCCCAGCCCAATCCCCATCCGCTCCTCGACCTCGCGCCGCGACGCCGCACCAATGTCGATGAACATGTCGTCAATGCTCAGCAACTGCCGCCGCTGCGCCTCGGGAAGAAAGTGCGGCGGACGCGATCCGACCACCCCGGTGATCTTCCTTCCCGACCGTGTTAGAACCTCGACCCGCTGGGCTAACAACGTGTGCTCCCACCAGCCGCCCATCGGGACGAACTGGAGGAACCCGTCGGGGGTGATGTTCTGGACGCGGAACCCGACCTCGTCCATGTGCCCGGCAAGCATGACCCGCGGCCCGTCGCCGGCGACCTCGCAGAACACCGAGCCGAGCCCGTCGGTCGAGAACTCGCCGACGTCCTCGAGCTCGTTGACAAAGATCGCGCGCACCTCGTCCTCGTAGCCGGGCACCCCGTGCGCTTCCGTTAGTTCCTTGAGCAACTCCAGTGCTTTCTCACGCATGCCGGCCAACCTAACAAAGCCGCGCGCTCCCGCCAGCCCGAATCCTGCAGCGAAGCTCGTGGTAGCGAAGCTCGTGAAAGCTTCGGCTGGGAGATGCGGGAAGTCCCTCGCGTGGGGGTTTCTTCCGTGTCCGAACGATCGGGCGGCAGGCGGTTCACCCCGCCGAACTTTTCACAAAGTTCGCTACGGGATCCGTGGCGTGACTCGAAGCTGGCGGCGGGAGCCATCCTGCGCCACCCTGGGTCTGCCCATGACCCGCCCAGTCGACGACCTCCACATCCTGCGCAATCTGCCGCTGCCCACCCCGCTGGCCTTGCAGCGCGAGATCCCGCGCTCCGACGCCCAGGCGGAACGCGTGGCCGCCTCGCGCGAGGCGATCAGCGCGGCGCTCGCCGGGGACGACCCGCGGCTGTTAGCGATTGTTGGCCCCTGCTCGATCCACGATACCGGCGCCGGGCTCGAGTATGCCGGGCGGCTCGCCGAGCTTGCGCGCGAGCTTGAGGACGACGTGCTGGTGGTGATGCGGGTCTATTTCGAAAAGCCGCGGACGACGACCGGCTGGAAGGGGCTGATCATGGACCCGCGGCTCGACGGGTCCGACGACATCCCCGCCGGGCTCCGCGAGGCGCGCAAGTTCCTGCGCGAGGTCATCGACCTCGGGCTGCCGACCGCCACGGAATTGTTGGACCCGATCACCCCGCAATACATCGCCGACCTGATCTGTTGGTCGGCGATCGGCGCGCGCACCACCGAAAGCCAAACCCACCGGCAAATGGCCTCGGGTCTATCAATGCCGGTTGGATTCAAGAACGCGACCTCCGGCGACCTCGCCGCCGCGGTCAACGCGGTGCTCGCCGCCACCCGCCCGCAGACGTTCCTCGGCGTCTCCCACGATGGCGTCGCCTCCGCGGTCTCAACCACCGGCAACCCGGCCTGCCATGTCATCCTCCGCGGCGGCGCCGACGGCCCGAACTACGACGAGCCAAGCATCGCCCGGGCATGCGCCAATCTAACCGCCGCGGGGCTCCCCGCGCGGGTGATGATCGACGCGTCCCATGCGAATTGCGGCAAGGACCACGCGCGCATGCCCGCGGTCTTCCGCGAGATCCTCCGGCTGCGCCGCGCCGGCGCCCCGATCACCTCGGTGATGTTGGAGAGCAACCTCGTCGGCGGCGCCCAGAAGTTCCCCCAGCCGCTCGCCGAGCTGACCTACGGCCAGTCGATCACCGACGCGTGCATCGATTGGCCAACCACCGCCGCGCTGCTCCGCGAGGCCGCCGCCACCCGCTGAGCCGGCTGTTAAAGACAAGCGCTGCGCAACACCCCGACAAACGGCAAATTCCGATAGCGCCCGCGGTAGTCGAGCCCGTAGCCGACGACAAATTCGTCGCCGATGCCAAACCCAACATAGTCGGCGGCCACCTCCGCCGCCCGCGGCTTGTCCTTGGCTAACAGGACACAGGTGCGCACCTCGGCCGCGCCCGCGGCGCGCAGCCATGCGCCCACCGCGGCCAGGGTACGGCCGGTGTCGAGGATGTCGTCGATGACCAGCACCCGCCGGCCGGCCACCTCGGGAAGCACCCGGTCAAGAAACTCGACGACTCCGCTCGACTCGCTCCCGCCATGGTAGCTGGCGACGTTGAGGCATTCGATTTCGAGCGGCACCGGCAAGCGCCGCAGCAGGTCGGCCATGAACACCAGCGCCCCTTTGAGCAGCCCGATGACCAGGATCGGCTCATGGCAGAAATCCTCCAACAACTCCGCCGCCAGCTCGTCAAGCCGCCGGGCGATCTCCCCCTCGTCGATGAGAACCCGCTCGATGTCCCGGTCCATCGGACTACTGCTGGCGCTGGATCCGATAGACCCGCTCACCCTCGCGGTAGTAGTCGAGCCGGTCGCGGGCGCGCAGCTCAAGGTAGGCGGGATCCTCGCGCAGCGCGCGCTGTTCGATTGTTAAAATGTCGCGCTGCTCCATGACCAACTCCTCGCGCTCACGGCTGCGCCCGAGCTCGGCCTCCATCGCATCGAGCTTGCGCCACTGCGGCACCGCCGAGGCAAACACCGCCGCGCAGCCGACAAACACCAGCACCGCCAGCGCCCAGCGGTTGAGCGCACGCATCCTCTCGGTGCGCGCATGCATCCGGGAAAACTCCCGTCCGCCGACATTGCTCATCCTCGCCATGGTTAACACGTGCTAACAAATTATCCGGCGCCCGCCAAAAGCAATTTTCCACTCCGCCAGCGCACCCGGCCGGCGGAAAAAAAGCCCGGGCACTCGCAGCGCCCGGGCTTTGGGGAATGGTTGCCGGAGCCCGGCGCGGCCTAACACTAACGGATCTTGAGCTTGCCGCCGAAGACCGCCTCGCCGCCGAGTTCCTCCTCGATGCGCAGGAGTTGGTTGTATTTGGCGACCCGGTCGGAGCGGCTCATCGAGCCGGTCTTGATCTGGCCGGCGTTGGTGGCCACGGCGATGTCGGCGATGGTGGCATCCTCGGTTTCACCGGAGCGGTGGGAGATGACCGCGGTGTAGCTGTTCTCCTTGGCCAGCTCGATGGCGTCGAGGGTCTCGGTGAGCGAGCCGATCTGGTTGACCTTGACGAGGATTGAGTTGGCCGTCCCGGTGGCGATCCCCTTGCGGAGGAACTCGACGTTGGTGACAAACAAATCATCGCCGACCAGCTGGGTGGTGGCGCCGAGCTTGTCGGTTAGTTTCTTCCACCCATCCCAGTCGTTCTCGTCGCAACCGTCCTCGATCGAGATGATCGGGTACTTGCTTTGGAGTTCGGCGTAGTAGGCGACGAGGTCGGCGGCGGTGCGCTCGGACTTGTCGGACTTCTTGAAGACGTAGAGTCCCTTGTCCTTGTCGTAGAACTCGGAGGAGGCGACGTCCAGGGCGATGGCGATGTCGCTGCCGACCTTGTAGCCGGCCTTTTCGATCGCCTGGCAGATGACCCCGAGGGCGTCATCGGCGCTGTTCAGGACCGGGGCGAAGCCGCCTTCGTCGCCGACCGCGGTCGACAGGCCGCGGTCGTGGAGGACCTTCTTGAGCGCGTGGAAAACCTCCGCGCCATAGCGGACGGCCTCGCGGAAACTCGGCGCGCCAACCGGCACGATCATGAATTCCTGGAAGTCGATCGGCGCGTCCGAGTGCGAGCCACCGTTGATGATGTTCATCATCGGCATCGGCAGGACCTTGGCGTTGGGCCCGCCGAGATACTTGTAGAGCTTCAGTCCGAGCTGGCTGGAAGCGGCGTGGGCGGCGGCCAGGGAGACGCCGAGGATCGCGTTGGCGCCGATGTCCTTTTTGTTCTTGGTCCCGTCGATCTCGATCATCGTCCGGTCCAACAGGCTCTGTTCGGTTGCATCCATCCCGCAGAGGATCGGGGCGAGCCGCTCGTTGATGTTCTCCACCGCCTTTTGGACGCCGCGGCCGAGGTAGCGGCCCTTGTCGCCGTCGCGCAGCTCGTGGGCCTCGTGCTCGCCGGTGCTGGCGCCGCTGGGCACCGCGGCGCGGCCGATGGCGCCACCCTCAAGGATGACATCCACCTCGACGGTTGGATTGCCGCGCGAATCGATGATTTCGCGGCCGAAGATCTCAGCAATGGTCGTTTCGTACATAGAATGTTAGTTTGGCGGGCGTTGGTCAGGCCGGCTTGTAGGCCTCGATGGCCTTCACCGTGACGCGGCGCGGGGTTTCGGATTCCGGGTCGCGGGTTTCGACGGTTTGGCCGACCTTGGCACCGAGGAGTGCGGCCCCGAGATCGGATAGATAGGCGACGATGTTCTTCTCCGGATCGCTGTCCCATGCACCCAGCACGGTGACCCGCGATTGCGCGCCGGACTGGTCGGCAAGGGTGACGATGGTGCCGATGTTCACCGTGGTGGTGTCCGCGCCGATAAAGTCGGTTCCGCGGGCCTTGTCGACCTCGCGCTCAAGCTCGCTCTTGCGCCGCATCAGGACCGCCTGCATTTGCTTGGCAGCCTTGAATTCGAAGTTCTCGCGCAGGTCGCCGTAGGACCGGGCAACGGCGATCTCCTTGGTGTTCTGCGGGATGCGGTTGCGGGTGATGTCGTCGAGCTCGGCCTTCTTGCGTTCCAGGCTTTCCCACGAGACGACCAACGCCTCGTCGCGCTTCCGCGATCCCTCGCCGCTGACCAGGTCGCCGGTCTCCGGGCGGGCTTTGATGACCCGCGCCATGAGCGACTTCCGGTCAAGCTCGCCAAACACCTGGCACTCCATCAGACGCCGGGCAAAGTTGCGCGCCTCGTTGCTGTCCATCGTCCGGACAATGTCGACTAACAACTCGCGGTCGGTCACCACCAGCGACTGGAGCCGCGAGGTCTTGCGCGGCCCCTCGTCAAGGTGGTCGCTTTCCAGAAGCGACAAGATGCTGGCGCCGACTTCCGGGCCGAAGACCTCGGCGGCGAAGCTGTTGCGCTCGCGCGCCAACCAGATGAGCGCGTCGGGCCCAAGGCTGCGGCGGGTCAGCGAGGCCTTCACGTGGACGTGCAGCGGTCCGGCCATTTCGCGCTCGTGGAGGAGCTTGGCAATCTCGGTGACGCCGCGCGCACCGACTTCGTCAAAGACCCTGAGAACCTGCTCGACCCATTCCTCGCCAAATGCTTCCGGAAACGCCTCGAAGATCCGCCGCTGCCGCGCTGCGGAAATCCCGGTCATCTCACGGGCGATCCGCGCCGCCTCCATGGCGACGACATCCATCACCCGCACCGCGGCGGCATCCAGTTGCAGGTCGCGCACGCTGGCGACAAGTTCATCGCGCACCACCAGCAGTTCCAAGGCGCCGCCGAGGTTGCGGCGGATTCCGTTGCGGGCCGCCTCGTCGATGTCGGTCAACAGCCGCCGCAGCGCATCCGGGTCGCCCTCGAAATGGCGCGCCTCGTTGATGATCGCCTCCAGCGCCTTGACCTTCGCCTTCAGGTCGCGCGCTTCCTCAAACTCATTGACCAGCGCCGCCGCCGGGCTCAGGTCCGCGTCCCGCAGCACCATCTGCTCGGTCCGCTTCGCCGGCACCGCCACCCGCATGCTCTCGCGCAAGGCCCGCTTCGCCGCGTCCCACCATTTCTTGAAATCCTTCGCCGGCACCATCGTGCTCAGCTCGCGCTCCAGCGCGTCCATCCGCATCGATCCGCCGTGGCTCTCGAGCGTGCGCACCACCAGCTCGACCGGATCGGCACTCGCAAGGTCGAGCAAATCGCCGGCCTGCTCGATCTTCTGGACCCGGAAGTTGTCCGCCAGGATCGGCTCTGTCTTCTGCAGGGCGAACTTCAGCCCCATCACCTGGGATGCCTGGTTCTCAAAATCAATCGTCACCTTCCCTCCCAGCAGGTCCCACCCGGTCACCTTGCCGATCCCCCACGCCTTGTGTTCGCAGAAGCTCCCTGGCGCGAGCTGTGACAGGCGTTCCCCCACCGCTTGTGGGATTCGCCCTACCTCGACCAGTTTCGCTACATCCGGATGCATGCGGCGGAACATGGGAACGCCAAGCGCAAAAGGCAAAACTTTTCCGGACTTTCCCGAAATGTCCAATAATCCCCCGGTTGAGGAGAAAATCGCCTGCAAACCAGCAGGTTATCAAGCCCCCCAGGGTCCCGCGGGGCGATCCCGCAGGGAAAATTCGCGCAATTCCCGTGCCCCCGGGCCAATTCCCGCGATTTCGGCGGCTACCTGACCCGGACCGCCGGCACGCCCCGACCGCTGCTCTCAAAGTCCTTCACCCGGTACCAGATCTTCTTGTCCGCACGGTAGGTGAAATACAGCGCCTCCTGGTCATGCCCCTCCTCGGCGAGCACCGACACCTTCTGCCCCGGCTCGACAAGGAACACCTCGATGACCTCCCAGGTGCGCGTCCCGTGCTTGTCCGCCAGCCCGATCGCATCGCGGATGTGCTCCGGATTGGCGACAAATGTCAGCAGCGCCCGCTCCTGATAGGTCAGGCTGCTCATCGAGCGCGTGCTCTTGACGACCCCGTGGAGCGAGCGCTCGGCAGCCTCCGTCGGCGCCACCTCCACCGGCCAGTAGTCCGGGCTGACCAGCCCGCTGCACCCGGCGCAGGCGAGTACCCCGATAATCCATCCCCTACCCAGCCAAGCAATCCGATGCGCTGTCATGATCGTGCCGGACCCCATCACGAACACCCGCGCTTGGCAAGCTCCACACTCGCCGCCGTGCCCGCCGACCCGGCGAAAAAAACAAACCCCTCCGCGTCCACCCGCGTCCCCGCCGGCAGCCGGACCGCCGCCTCCAGCGACGGCCCACCCACTAACAGCGCCTCGCCGTCGACACTAACAACAAAGCCGGGCAGCAACCGCCCCGCGCTGCCTTCCCGCGACCCCGGTTGCCCGACCGTCTCCCCAACAGCCGGCGGCGGCGCCGGCGTCGACATTGCCACCATCCGCCCGCCCACCACCCAACACGGGCAGTGGACAATCCCCCCGCCGAGGGCCGGGTCGGGGCCCGCGCCCGCATCGATGTCAAAGAATACCACCCCACCGCTCCCCACCAGCCGCCCCCGCATCGCCGCGCCACCGATCACCTCGGATCGCTCGCCGTCACCTGCCGGCAGCCCGTGCTCGACCCGCCCGCCAAACCCGCGCGCAAATCCATGGACCAGCTGCTGCACCGCCACGTCCACCTCAGGGCACAGCCACAACCGCGCCTGCCGGCTCCAGCCCGCCACGCTCGCCAGTTGCAGAAGATGCAGGCACAGCCGCCGCCGCTGCTCCATATCGATTCCGCGCAGAACCTCCGGCTCGCCGCCATCGAAGATCCGCCGCTCTAGCAGCCGCACATCCTCGGCGCGCGCCTCGAGCGCCGCGGCCGCCCCATCCAACAGCGCCGCGCGCAGCCCGCCGACCTGCGCATCACCCGGCGCAACCGGCGGCTGGAAGGCCACCGTGATCCGCGACGGAATCCGATACGGACGCTTGCCGAGGAAGCGCCCGCGCTCGAACGAAAACACCGAACCCCAGGCCCCGTCGATGTAGACCGGCATGACCACCGCACCGCTGGTCCTGGCCATCAGCTCGCAGCCGCGCCTGAGCTCGCTCATGAACCCGGTCCTTGTTAGACGGCCCTCGGCAAACACGCAGACGACTTCCCCGGCGCTCAGCGCCGCGCTCACCTGGCCGATGGCCGTGCGCAGGTTGTCACGCGCAATCGGCACACTCCCCGCAAGCCGCGCAACCCACCTCACCCACCAGCGATGGTAGAACCGCTCGTCGATGAGAAACCGCACCGGCCGCGGACTCGCCGCGGAGACCAACAACGAATCGATGAAGCTGACGTGGTTAGGCACTAACATCACCGCCCCCGCCGCAGGCATCCGCTCCGCATCCAGCGCCCGCACCCGGTAGAGGGTGTGCACCAGCCCATGGACAACCAGCCGTGCGAGCTCCAGCGCCAGCCGCCGGATGACATAGCCGCTCACCGCCACGGTCAGCAGCCCGAAGATGAGAAACTGCCAGCGCGTCGCCAACCCGGCGAGCCCCATCGCAAACTGCAGCGCCACCGCGGCGATGCCGAAGGTGTTGTTCATCAAATTCGAGACCGACACCACCTTGCCCCGCTCCGCTTCCCCGGACCAATCGAGCACGCACGCGTTGAGCGGCACCAGGAAGATCGCCGCTCCCGCCCCCGCCGTTAGCAACAGCGCGTATTGAACCATGCTCGCCGGCGCCGTGAGCGCTAAACTCAGCACCGCCGCGCTCATGATCAGCGCGCCGAGCGGCGCAAGCCCCAACTCGATCCCGCGCCGGCTCAGCCGCCCGGCAATCACACTGCCCAGCGCGATCCCAACACTCGCCGCGGCCATCAACCCGGAGTTGGTCGTCCCGGTCCCTACCCGCCCGTGGTGAAGCTCTTTGGCAATCTGCACCACCACCAAACTCATGAACCCCGCAAACCCCCAGAAAAACGCCACCCCTAACACCACCTGGCGCAGCCTCCGCTGCCGCCACACATCCCTGAGGTCGCTGAAATGCCGAAACGCCACCGCCGCCGAGAACCGCTCCGTGGTCATCGCCCGGGTCGCCTGGATCCGATAGGCGAGCATGATGGCGATCAGCCCGCCGGCCCACAGGCAGAGCACTGGAACTAACGCCGCACTCCAACCGTCCCCGCTGCCCTTGAGCAACCGGTCAAACCACACCCCTCCAAAAATCATCCCCCCCAGGATCGCCAGAATCACCGTCGCCTCCATCATCCCGCTCGCGTAGGCAAGCTTGCGCGTTCCTAACAACTCCTTGACCACCCCCATCTTCGCCGGGCTGAGCAAGGTCGACTGGAGCGCCAGCAGGAAAAACGCCGCCATCGCCAGCGGCAGGTTTTTGGCGAAGAGCGCCGCGGCCATCAACCCAAGCACGACGAGCTGCAGCCAGGCCGCGCCGCGGATGATCGCGCTCTTCGGATAGCGGTCGGCGAGCCATCCGGAAGTCGGTGCAAACAGGATGAACGGCAGGACTAACAGCGCCGAGAGCGCGTGCTCGACCCCCTTGAACCCCTGCCCCTGGACCACCAGCCAGGCGCCAAGCGGCACCAGGATGAACTTCGCCATGTTGTCGTTGAAGGCATTCTGGACCTGCATCGCGACCAGCGACCAGAACGAGCGCCAGTCCCGCGGGGTCGGCTCCACTTCAGGGGTCTCGTCGATGACATCCTTCATTTGGCCACCAGTACGCCAGATCACGGCGGGCGCGCAAAGCCGCCATTTCGCCAATCCACCGCAGCGCGGCCGCTTACCTGCGCGGCGCTGCGGCAAACCTGGTGGCGATTCCGCCGCCGGCGACAAGCTCGCGCAACCGCTCGGGATGGCGGCCGTTGGCGATGAGCGTCGGCACCCCGGAGTCGACCGCAAGCTTCACCGCCTTCAACTTCGAGGCCATCCCGCCAATCGAAAACCTCCCGCTCTCACCGTTGGCGAAGTTGAGCACCGCGCCGATATCATCTACCTGTTCGACCCGCTCGCCGGTCGCTGGATCCAACAACCCGTCGACACTTGTTAGCAGGATCAGCTGCGACGCGCCGCACAGCTCGGCAACCTTGGCCGAGAGCATGTCGTTGTCGCCCACCTTGAGTTCCTCGACGGCGACCGAGTCGTTCTCGTTGATGATCGGCAGGATCGTCCGCTCCGCGAGGAGCCGCCGCAGGGTGTTGGAGACGTAGGCGGCGCGCTCGGGGGTGTTGAGGTCCGCGGCGGTTAGCAACAACTGCGCGACGTTGATCCCGAAGTTCCGGAACAAGTTCTCGTAGGCGTGCATCAGCCGCGTCTGGCCAACCGCGGCGCACGCCTGGCGCGTCTCGGTGTCCTGCGGGTACCCGTCGAGGCCAAACGCCGAAACCCCGGCGCCCACCGCCCCGGAGGAAACCAGCAAACACCGGTGCCCGTCATCCATCAGCCCGGCAAGGGCCGTCACCAGCCGCACCAGCGCCGCCCCGTCCAGCGTGCCGTCCGTCACTTTCGTCAGCACCCCGGTGCCCACCTTGATCACTGTTAGTTTTTCGCTCATTCGAGTTCGCGTTCGGATTTGCCGCTGCGGCGGATCGCCTGGGAGACTGCGGGAAAGACCTGCTTCTTGCGGCTGACGACCCCGGGTGCCTCGAACAAGGTTTCGTCGCGCCGCCCAAACGGCAGCGCCCGCAGCAACGGCTCAGGCCCCGAGGCGAGGATCAGGCTGAAATGCTTGGCAATGTCGGTCACCACCAGGAATGCCAAGTCGTAGCCCGACGCGGTGAGATCCCGCAGCTGGCTCTCGAGCTCGTCCCGCCGCCCGGCAAACGAGTGGAGCCCGAGTTCCTCGATCTGCGAGATCGAGATCCTCAACCCCTCGTCGCCGAAGTCCTTCCGGTCCGAGCCGACGATCTCCTCCGCACTCCCGGTCGCCAGCATCGACCCGATCGCGAAAAACTCCCGGGTGAACTCGCTGGCGCACACCCCCGCGATCCCTGTTAGCCAGTCCAACATCTCGCGGTCCAGCTCGGCGGTCGTCGGCGATGTTAGGTTGAGCGTGTCCGAGATGATCCCGGCGCACAGGCACATCGCGACGCCCGGCTCGGGATCGAGCCCGCGGTGGCGGAACTTGCGGGCGACGAGCGTCGAGGTCGATCCGACCGGCTCGTTGAGGTAGCGGATCGGCTCGCGCGACACCAGGTCGCCGGCAAGCCGGTGGTGGTCAATGACCTCGACGACCTCGGCCTCCTCGACGCCGGTCACCGCCTGGGCGTATTCATTGTGGTCGACGAGCGCCAGCCGGGTCCGCGGCGGGTCGATCAAGTCAGACTTGGCCAACACCCCGAGCAGCTGCCGGGTCCCCGGGCGGGTCACCGGAAACAACTCCTGGGAGGTCGCCGCCAGCCGCTTGCGCAACCGCGAGACCGGCTCGTCGGCATCCAAGGTCATCAGGTCGGAGGACACCACGCTGCTAACCATCCGCGAGCAGCGGATCAACTGCGCGGTGCTCGCGGTGTCCTGCGAGACTAACAACAGAACCACCCCCCGGGCGCTGGCCAGCGCGCGCAGCTCCGCCGCGATGCCGAACCCGCCGGTGACGATCAACGCCCGCGCACCCGCCTCGATCGCCAGCCGTTGGACGACCGGACGGTCGCCGCACACCACCACAAAGCGCCCGATCAACCCCGCCGCGCTCGCCTTCTGCAGCCGGCTTGCCACGGTTTCCTTGGAGGACGCCCCGACTAGCAGATGGAGCTCCTCCTCGTGGTCGCCGGTCGGCACCGGCGCGCCGGCGACCTCGGCCTCAAGGGTGGCGGCAATCTTCGCGAGCGACGCATTGACCGTGCGCACCACCAGCCCCTCGGTCTCGCTGGGCAACAACAACTGGAGCAAGTCGAGGTAGCGCAGGATGCCGCTGATCTCGCCGCCGGCGTCAAGCACCGGCACGCTGCGCACCCCCGCCGCCACCATCCGCCGGTAGGCGGTCAAGAACGTGTCCGCGGTGCTCACCTGGACAACTTTGCGCCGGCAAATCATCCCCGCGGTCACCCTAACATCCGTCACCAACAACGGCACCGGGACACCCGCACGCTCCAACACCCAGGCGACCCGCGGCGAGATCTCGCCGCAGCGCGCGGCCACCGCGTTTGGCTCGCCGGTGACCCGCAGCAACGCCGCGTGGCCGATCGCCGAGCAGATCGCATCGGTGTCCGGGTTGCGGTGACCGATGACGAAAAATGGCAGTTGTAAGGGTGAATCCATGCGGCAAGCGCCCGCACCCTCACCAATCCGCCCGGCTTTGACAATCCCGACCTCGCAGAACTCGCTGGCTTTAGTCAGGGAAGACGATCGCCCGGTTGCCGTCGATGATCGTCCGGTCGTGGACGTGGTAGCGGATCCCGCGGGCCAGCGCGGCGCGCTCGCAGTTGCGCCCGAGCCGCGCGAGGTCCTGGGGCGTGTGGTAATGCTGCACGTGCTCGACTTGTTGTTCGATGATCGGCCCGGCATCCAGCTCGGAGGTGACGTAGTGGCAGGTCGCGCCTATCAGTTTGACCCCGCGCTCGTACGCCTGGCGGTACGGGTTGGCCCCAACAAACGCGGGCAGGAAGCTGTGGTGGATGTTGATGAGGTGTTCGCCGTAGGCGCGGCAGAACCAGTCGGGGAGGATCTGCATGAAGCGCGCCAGCACGCCGAGCTCGACCTGTTCGGCCTGGAAAATCTCCGCGATCCGGCGAAATCCGTCCTCCTTTGACCCGTCCATCTCGATGTGGTGGAACGGCAGCCCGGCGCGTTCGGCGATCCCCCGGCAGAAGTCGCGGTTGCCGATCACCGAGGTGATCTCCACCGGCATCTCGCCGATCTCCGCGCGCCACAGGATGTCGTTCAAACAATGGTCGGTCTTGGTCACCAACACCGCCGTGCGCATCCGGTACGGCAAGCGCCGAAAGTGCCAGCGCGCGAACAGCGCCCGCCCGATGGTCCCAAACCCGCTGATGAAGTCCTCCACGTCCACCTCCAGCGACGCCGTGTCGATCTCTAACCGCGCGAAAAACTTCCGGTTCAGGTGGTCGGTGAACTGGTGAAACTCCACCAAATTGCCCCGCAGGTCGCTCACATACGACGCAATCTTCGCCACGATCCCGGGACGGTCCGGACAGTCGATCTTCAGTATGAGTCCGGTTCGGGCCATGGGTCGCTGCTCTCTGCTAGAGCCCGCCGGCCCCGCCCACCCATACCGGCGCGTCCCTCCCTTGCCAACGCCGAAGCAAACTTTCCCCAAGAAAAAGACTGCCGTCCCTCCCGCCCAGTGCTTCCCTTGCCCCAACCATGAGGACCTATCTAACAATGACCCTGCTAGGCCCGGACCGGCCCGGGCTCGTCCAGGCGCTGGCGCAGACGGTGAGCGAGCACGGCGGCAACTGGCTGGAGAGCCGGATGGCGCAGTTGGCGGGGCAGTTTGCGGGGATTTTGCGGATCGAGTGCGAGAGTGCGGTCGCGGCGGAGTTGGCGGCGGCGCTGCGGGACCTGGAGCGCCACGGGCTGCATGTCCATGTCGTTGACGCGAAGGCGGCGGCGGCAGCGGCGGCGGGGCAGGTTCTGCGGATCGAGGTCGTCAGCCATGACCGTCCGGGGATCGTCCGTCAGTTGGCCGCGGCGATCGCCGCGGCCGGCGGCAACGTCGAGGAGCTGACCACCGGGCTGGAGAGCGCGCCGATGGCCGGCCACCCGCTGTTCCGCGCCACCGGCACGGTGAGCCTCGCCGCGGGCGTCTCCGAGGAGGCGCTGCGCGAGGCGATCGAAAACCTCGGCGACGACCTGTCGGTGGACATCACCGCGCCGGCCGGCGGTTAGCTGCCAGCTGCTAGATATTGGAGTTAGACCTGGCTTGCCTTCACCGTGACCCACTGGCCGGTGCGGGCCGACTCGAGGACCGCGTCGCAGACATACTGGGTCCCGAGGGCGTGGCGGAAGTCGGGGAACTCCTTGGGGGCGGCCGGGTTTTCGAGGGACTTGAGGAATTGATAGAGCCCGTGGGTGAACGAGTGCTCGTAGCCGAGGCAGAGCCCCGGGACCCACCAGTTGCCGGCGTACGGGTGGTCGCCATCGCTGACGTGGATGCTGTTCCAGCCGCGGCGGTCGCCCGGGACGCCGTGGTCGAAGTACCCGAGCCGGTTGAGGTCGTGGAGGTCCCATGCGAGGGACTTCTTCTCGCCGTTGATCTCGAAGGTGTAGAGCGCCTTGTGGCCGCGCGCGTAGCGGGTGCTCTCGAAGATCGCCAGCGAGCCGTTGGCAAAGCGCGCAAGAAACGCGCAGGCGTCGTCGATGGTCACCGCCTGCTTCTCCCCGGTGGCGGTGTGGACCCGCTCCTTGATGAAGGTTTCGGTCATCGCCGAGACCGAGACAATCTCACCGTTGATCCAGCGCGCGGTGTCGATGCAGTGGGCTAACAGGTCGCCGGTCACCCCGGAGCCGGCCGCCGCGGCGTCGAGCCGCCAGAGGCCGGCGCCGCCCTGCGGGAGTTCCGCGGAGATTGTCCAGTCCTGGAGGAAGTTGGCGCGGTAATGGAAGATCCGCCCGAGCTCGCCGGCGGCGACGATGTTCTTCGCCAGGGTGACCGCCGGGAGAAACCGGTAGTTGTACCAGACGAAGTTCGGCAGCCCCGACTTCTCGACCGCCTCGACCATCCGCTCGCCTTGGTCGCCGTTGAGCGCCAGCGGCTTCTCGCAGAGGATCATCTTCCCGTTGGCGATGCAAGCGAGCGCGATCTCGGCGTGCGAGTCGTTCGGCGTGCAGATGTCGACCGCGTCGATGTCATCGCGCGTGACCAGCTCGCGCCAGTCGGTGACGTAGCCGGCATACCCCCACTTGGCGGCAAACTCCTTCACCTTCGCCTCGTCGCGCCCGCAGACGACCTGCCGGACCGGCTCGTAGACGGTGTCAAAAAAGTGCCCGACCTGGGAGTAGGCGTTCGAGTGGGTGCGGCCCATGAAGCCGTAGCCGATCAGGCCAATGCGCAGTGGTTTTTTCATAAGGTTTTTCGGTGGGATGGGAAAAAAAATGGGATCAAGGCATCAATCGATGCTAGTTTTGATGCATGAGGACCATCGTCACTCTGGATGATGATTTACTCGGGCGTGCCGCCAACTGGTCTGGCATCGCCTCCACGTCGGAACTGCTTAACCACGTTTTGCGGCTGTTTGTCCAGCGGGAGGCGGCTGCCCGGCTCGCCGAGTTGGGCGGCAGCATGCCGGAGCTGGAGGACTCCTTGCGCTCGGCGCGGTCGGGCCGGGCGTCCTTGGGATCGATGCGCATCGCTGAGGATGAGCCGTGAACTTGGGCATGTGCTAATAGACACCAGCATCTGGATCGATTTCCTGCGCGCCGACAGCGGAGCAATGCGCAGGCTGCTGTTGGCGGGCGAGGTCCTCACCCACTCGGGTGTTATGGGCGAGTTGTTTGTTGGGACCCTCTCGCGCCGCGAGCTCATGGCCGAGTTCTTCGCCCAGCTACCCAAGGCCCGCGAGGTTGAGCCTGCCGAAGCGCTCGGGTTCATCGAATACCACCGGCTCTGGCGCCGCGGCCTGCAGTGGAATGATGTGCTCATCCTCGCAGCCGCCAAACTCACCCACGCCAAACTCTGGACCGCCGACCGCAGACTCGCCGATGCGGCCCGCGACCTGGGCGTGAACTGGAGTGGCTGAGGCATCCGCGCGGTTCTAGCAGCTGGTCTGATTCTACAGCGCCGCGTCGACCTTGATCATCGTCGCCAGGATGGTGTTCCAGGTCCGCGGGTTTTCCAACACCGCGTTGGGGAACATGCAGCCGTCCCAGCAGATGTGCTCGATCCCGCGCTGCGCGGCACCCTCTAGCCAAACTTTCGAGCAGGCGACGATGTCTACCTTGCCGTTGGGATCGTCAGCCGGGCAGTGGCGGCCGGTCTTGTCGTGCGAGCCGGTCCCGTGGACCGTCCCGTCGTTTTGCGCCACATGGAAATCAATCGTCCATGGCCGCAGCGCCGCAGTCATCGTCGCAAACGCCGCAGCAAACTCCGCGGCCGTGTAATCCGGCCCCAGCAGCGCGCACTCAGGCGCGTTGTAGCCTAGCAGATAGAGGTAGGTGTGGGCGAGGTCGGCCTGGAATCCGACGGTCCCTGGCATGCCGACGGCCTCGAGGGTGTCGAGCATCGCGCGCCACGAGTGCATCCCGGCCCAGCAGATCTCGCCCTCCGCGGCGAGCCGCTCGCCATGGTCGGCGGCGATCTTGCCGGCCTCGCGGAAGGTGGCGGCGATCTTCGCGGTGTTCCCGGTTGGATCACTCATCCAATCGGCCACCGGGGTGGCCGAGTCGATCCGGATCACGCCGTAGCGGCGCACCCCGTGGTCGTTGAGCAGCTTGGTGATCCGGCACGCCTTGCGCACCGCGAGCAAAAACTTCTGCTGGTCCTCGGCGGTCCCCATCGCCGGCCCGCCCACCGTCCCCGGCCAGATCGGCGCCACCACCGACCCGACGCTCAGCCCGCGCCCCGCCACCTCGTCGGCCAGCCGCTTGAGCTCGTCCTCGCTGATGTCCGGATCCATGTGCGGGTGGAACAAAAACATGTCGATCCCGTCAAACTTCCGCCCGCCGACATCCGCCGCGGCTGTTAGGTCGAGCATCCGCTCAAACGAGATCGGCGGGTTGTCGCTGCCCGGCTCCTTGCCGACCAGCCCGGGCCACATGGCGTTGTGAAGCTTCATTGGAATATCTTGTCTCTCTATCTAGCGGTTAATTTTCGGGCGCCGGGAAGGCGGATTCACAGGGCGTGCTTATAGGCGCCCATCGCTGGGGCGTCTAGGTTGACTTCGGGGCCGAAGTAGCGGAGCGCAACCAACGGTTCGGTGGCCGAGGTGTTGGTGAAGCTCACCCCGGCGCGCGCGGCGGCCTCGGTGCAGAAGAACTCGTCCTGGGAGAGTTCGTTGAAGCGCAGCAGCTTCGGGCATTCGAGCGGCAACTTGTTGGCCCGCCCCTGGCCCTGGACGACGATGAGCGAGTAGGCGCCGTTGTCCTTGATGGTGGCGGTGTGGCCCGGCTCGACGGTGAGCTCCTTGGCGGTGAAATACTGGAACCCGTCGACCTTGCCGTAGACGATCCACTTGTCGTGGAAGCCCTCGCCCTGCGCGGCGGTGACCGGCTCGAGGTAGTGGTTGTCCTTGAAGTTCGGGTCGGTGTTCTTCTCCCAGTCGAGCTGGTCGATGATGAAGTCGATGTCGGCGTGCTTGTCCTTGGGCATGTCTTTTACTAACAACGACCACGGGACCTCGCGGCCCTCGACGAGGTTCTGGTACATCCCGAAGACATCGCTGCCCCACTGCGGCTCGTAGGTGCACAGCGATCCGGGGGCGTGGAGGATGCACGGGTCGATGAGCCAGCCGCTGCCGACCTTGAGCCGATAGGCTTTTGATAGATCGAGGATGCCGTTGTCGCCCTTGTTCCAGTTCTCGATGCAGCGGCGGACCTGGTCGCGGGTCGTCCCCGGCTCGAAGCCCATGAAGGTGTATGGGAAGTTGTTGCCCACGTTGTTATGTTGGGGCGGGAAGTAGTAGCTCTCCGGCTTCCCTTCCTGGCCGACGAGCGCGGCCTGGGCGGCGCTCTGGTGCATGTGGTGCGGGATCGGCCCCATGTTGTCGAAGAACTTCGAGTAGACCGGCCACTTGTTATACTTCTCCCAGATCGGCTTGCCGATGATGTCCGCGCCGCACTCGGCGATCGCGTCGCGCAGGGTGAAGCGTTCGCGCCCGACGACGACGTAGGAGAGCCCCTCGTCGGCGGCGCGGCCCTCGTTGGCCGTCTCGGTCGTCGAGCCAAACCAGCGCTCGTCGATCCCGCCGCGGTTGAGCCCGTACGCGTACGTGTCGGCCGGGTGGAGCTTGATCCGCAACCCAGGCTGGAGAAACGAACGCGGCACCCAGGTCGGCGCGAGCCGCAACAGCCCGCCGGTTTCCTCAAGGTGGCCGTCAACCAGCGCCCGCAAATTGCTCGCGGTCGTCTTCAGATCTTCGGTGATGCGCGGGGTGCTCATGGCAGGCAAAAAATGTGGGAAGTGGTGGCTATTTGTGGGTTAATCCGCCGCAAGGTTGGTTTTCAGCCGCACGCTCGGCAAGCAAGGACTTCATCCGCCGGCAAAATTCGCCGCGCTACCCGACGAATTGCCAGTCGAGCGGGACCTCGACGGCGGCGCCGAACTCGCCATGGAGAGTCACCGACCCGCTACCGGCGGTGATCGCCACCACCTTGCCAAAGCCGCCCGGAATTCCGGCCGCGCCCTGGATGACCGCCAGGCGCACCGTCTCCTCGGCGCGGAATTTCCGGCACGTCGCAATTCCCTGCCCTCCAAGCCGGTCCTCGCGCGAGGTCGCCACCCCGTCGCAAAAATGCGAGCACACCTCCTCAAGCCCGAGCCGCCCGCGGTGGCGGCCGCTCCACGGCGCGGCCAGGCGTCCGCCGTTAGAGAGCCACAGCAAGGTGGCGGGAAAATCCACCACGTTCTTCAGGGCAAACCAAACAAACCCGTCGACGGCCACCGCCGTCCAGGCAAACGGCCCGTGGCCAGGGTCGTTGACCAACATCACCAGGTCATCGCTGCCGGCACGCGCCGGATAGCGCGACACGTCAGTGGCACCCCCGCTGGCCAGCGGCACCGCATCTAGCAGGTCGAAGGCCGCCCCGGGCTGGAGCGCACCGAAGGCACCATGGTTAGGGTCGGAGAACATCCCCGGATAGACCGAGCTCCAACGCAGCGGACTTGTCGAAATGCGCGCCTCGCGCTCGGCAACGGCCGAGAGGTCGAGGATCGGATGGGTGCCATAGTTGAAGCTGCCCTCGACCCCGGAGATCCCATGCTCGATGTAGACCGCTGTCTGCCCGGGCCTCAAGCTCAGTGTCTTGACGATCCGCCCGCGGGTGTCCTCGGCATCCAGCGCGAGCTTGAGCATGCTCCCGTCGCGCCGCTCGACGAGCTCCCAGATCCCGTTGGCGGTCTCGCCGTGCGGCGGGCCGTCAGCCTGCGGGCCAAACGGAAAACAAAAAAAATCCCCGCGCAGCTGCCTCAACAACACCGGCATCTCCTCGTCCAACTCGTCGGGCAACCACGGCGCCAGCGCGTAGGGCATCACCTTGCGCCCATCTCCCAGTTGGAAACTAACCGGCGCCATGTGGCCGCCTTGCGCGGTGACCGCCAACTCGACAACATCGCTGGCTAACAGGTGGGAGTCGGCTCCGTGAATGTTCATCATGATCTTCCCACGTTTAGAGGGGATCGGGCCGAACGCAAGGGTTCAGCCAGTGACGACCTCGCGCACCACCCGCGCGCCGGCGGCCACCCGCGCGCCCGGCCAGAGGATCGAATCAACCACCACCGCGCCCGCGCCGATGGCCGCGCCGGGCCCCACGACCGACTCGTCGTCAACCACCGCGCTTGGATCGATGCGCGCCTCCGGATGGATCCGCGGGCCGAGGTCGCGGCGCCGGTGGATCTCGAAATAGGCCTCCGGAGTGCCGATGTCGGCCCACAGCCCGCCATCCAGGACCACCGCGCCGAGCTGCCCGCGGCGCGCCAGCTCGAGGAACGCCGGGATGATCGAGACTTTCTCGGCCGGCGGAATCAGCTCGAGAATCGCCGGATTCACACAGTAAATCCCGGTGAACTGGTGGGTCCCCGGCGCCCGCCCTAGCAGCCCGCGGATGTCCGCCACCTTCCCGCTGGCCGGATCCAGCGCAATGTGCCGCGCCGGGCCATCGCTGCGCAACGCCAGCGTCGCAACATCCCCGGAGGCCGCGTGGCGCTCGATGAGCTGCGCAAGGTCGATGGTTGTTAGGATGTCGGCGTTGTAGATCAAAAGCGGCTCGGAACCGATCCAGGCGGCGATGTTCTTCAGGCCCCCGCCGGTCTCCAACAACACCGGCTCGTGGAACAGCCGCAGCGGTGCTCCACGGTAGCTATGCTCGCCGGTGGCGCCCGCCGGAAACGCCGCGCCCCAGGCCTGCGCCAGGTGGTGGGTGTTGAGCGCGAACGCGCGGACTCCGGCGCCGAGGCACCCGTCGAGGGCATAACTAACAAGCGGGCGATGGAACACCGGAATCAGCGGCTTGGGCAGCAGGTCGGTTAGTGGGCGCAAGCGCGTGCCCAACCCGGCACCAAGGATGAAGGCCTTCTCGATCACGGCGCCATGCTTAGCCTGCGCCGCGGCGGGAAGCCACGCAAAACCAGATAGAACACCCGGCGGGTTGCGCCGCGGGCCGCGGTGTCTATGTTAGGGCGCATGCGCCGCGTGGTGGTCCCGGAGATTCTCGATGAACTGGCAGCCGACGACCCGGCGGCGGTCCGCTCGCGGCGCGACCTTGCGATGATCAACGCGCTGATGGGCAACGAGCGCTGGGTTTGCCGCGCGGTCGCGGAGAACCCCGCCGCGGCCAGTCGCGGGATCGTCGAGATCGGCGCCGGCACCGGCCGGCTCATCAGCCGGCTCGCCCGCCGGTTTCCCGAGGCACCGGTGGCGGCCATCGACCTCGTCGGCCCGCCGCCACGGATCGACCCGCGCATCCGCTGGCACCAGGGCGATGTCTTCGCCGAGCTCGGCACGCTCACCGCCGGGGTGTTAGTCGCCAACTTGTTCCTCCACCACTTCGAGGCCGACGCGCTCGGGCGGCTCGCCGGGCTGCTAGACCGGTTCGCCCTGCTGGTCGTCTGCGAACCGCGGCGCAGCCGCGCCGCCCTGGCCGCCTCCCTGCCGCTGCTGCCGCTGGTCAACCGGGTGACCCGCCATGACATGCCGGTGAGCATCCGCGCCGGGTTCAGAAGCGGCGAGCTGGCGAAGCTGCTGATGTTAGACCCGTTATGTTGGAATGTTTCCGAGAGTTGCACATGGCGCGGGGCGCAAAGGATGGTAGCGTGCCGCGCTTGAAGCGGAACATCACCATCACTGGAGGAGGCCTTGCGGGGCTGGCGCTTGGCATCGGCCTGCGCCGCGCCGAGGTCCCGGTGGTGGTCCATGAGGCTGGCAGCTACCCGCGCCACCGGGTCTGCGGCGAGTTCATCTCCGGGGTTGACCAGGAGACGCTTGAGCGGCTGGGGATTGCCGCCGAGCTCGCCGACGCGCGGCTCCAGCGCAGCGTCGCCTGGTTTGAGGGCGACCAGTGGCTGCGCCGCGACCCGCTGCCGGAGCCGGCCCGCGGGATCTCCCGCTGGCAGTTGGATGTCCGGCTTGCCGAGCGCTTCGGCGCGCTTGGCGGGGTGTTGGTAACCGGCACCCGGGAAAAACCGTTAGCCGGCGACGGCCGGGTCTGGGCCGCGGGCCGGCGGCCGCGCCGCGGCGGCTGGCTCGGGTTGAAATGCCACTTCCTCGACGTTCCGATGCAGGCCGACCTTGAGATGCATCTTGGCCACGGTGGATATGTTGGGCTCGCGGGAGTTGAGGACAACCGGGTCAACGTGTGCGGGCTCTTCCGGGTCAACCGCGCGGTCAAAGGCACCGGCAGCGACCTGCTTGGCGCCTACCTGCGCCACGCCAAACTCTGGCAACTCGCCGAAACCCTCGACCAGCGCGCCCGCGACGAATCCTCGTTCTGCGCGGTCGCAGGCTTCGCCCTCGGCCGCCAGCCCCCGCTTCCCGGGCTGGTGGCCATCGGCGACGCCGAATCGATGATCCCGCCATTCACCGGCAACGGCATGAGCATGGCCTTCGAGTCCGCCGACACCGCCCTGACCCAGCTCGTCGCCTACGCCGAGGAGCGCCAATCATGGGACCAAACCCTCGAGGCGATCCGCACCGGCCTGCGCCGCCGCTTCCGCCGCCGCCTCGCCGCCGCCGGCGCGATGCACCCGTTTCTAACAGCCAGCGCCGGCCGCAGGGTCCTCGGGCTTGCCGCGCGCGGCGGCCTGCTGCCGTTCCAGACGCTGATGGGGCTTGTCCGTTAGATAGCCACAAAGATCATGTACCTCGACGCTCTCGCCCACGCAGTCCCCGACTTCCCACACAGCCAGCATGAATGCTGGGAGGCACTGCGCGGCGCGGCGGTGGCCGGCGGGCTGCGGCCGCGGTCGCTTGAGCTGCTAGGCAAGGTGCTCAGCGGCGATTCCGGGATAGCGCGGCGGTATTTTCCGGTGGCGGACGTCAGCGAGGTGTTCGGGCGGGACGCGGGCGAGCTCAACGCGATGTTCGAACAGGAAGCCCCCGCGCTGGCCGCCAGGGCACTGGAGCGGGCGCTGGCGCAGGCGCAGCTTGCGGCCGGCGAGCTTGACGGGTTGATCATCTGCACCTGCACCGGGTACCTGTGCCCCGGGGTGAGCAGCCACGTCGCGGAGCGGCTGGGGATGCGGCCCGATGCCTATCTGCAGGACCTTGTTGGGCTCGGCTGCGGGGCGGCGATTCCGGCGCTGCGAGCGGCGCAGGGATTTCTCTCAGCGCAGCCGGACGCGCGGGTGGCGGTGGTGGCGGTGGAGATTTGTTCGGCGGCATTTTTTGCCGACGACGACCCCGGGGTGTTGATCTCGCTGTGCCTGTTTGGCGATGCGGCGAGCGCGTCGATCTGGAGCGGCCGCGGGACCCCGGACCAGTGGCGCGCGGACGGGTTCACCACCGTCCACCAGCCGCAGCACCGGGAGAAAATCCGCTTCGTCAACGCCGCGGGAAAACTCCGCAACCAGCTCCATCGGAGCGTCCCCGGGCTGGCCGCGGCGGCCGTCGCCGAGCTCTACGGGCAACGCCGCGGCGAGCCCGACCAGGTCATCGCCCACTCGGGCGGGCGCGAGGTGGTCGTGGCCCTCGAGGCGGTGTTGCCCTTCGAGCTGGGCGAGACCCGCGGGGTGCTCAATGACTTTGGCAACTGCAGCAGCCCGTCGGTGCTCATCGCTCTGGAACGCCGCCTCGCCAGCGTCACCACCGACCAACGGCTCTGGCTAACCGCTTTTGGCGCCGGGTTCGCCGCCCATGCCTGCGAGCTCACCCGTGGCTAACCACCACGCTCAGCCCTCGCCGGCGATCAGGTCCTGATAGGTCTGGCGCTTGCGCACGACCCGCGCCTGGTCACCCTCGACGAGCACCTCGGCGAGCAGCGGCCGCGAGTTGTAGTTGGACGACATCACAAACCCGTAGGCGCCCGCACTCATCAGGGCGACGAGCTCGCCGGGCTGGAAATCGGGCAACTCGCGGTCCTGGCAGAAAAAATCCCCCGACTCGCACACCGGCCCGACGACATCGAGCTTGCGCCACTGCGCGTCGGCGGCCGGCTCGCGCAGCGGGACGATCTCGTGGTGGCCCTCGTAGAGGGCTGGCCGGATCAGGTCGTTCATGCCCGCGTCGACGACCTTGAAGGTCTTCGCATTGCCTTTTTTCTCATAAAGGCAGCGGGTGATGAGCACCCCGGCGTTGCCGGCAATGAAGCGCCCCGGCTCCAGCAGAATCTTCAACCCCAGCCCGCGCAACCGCGGGACGATCTCCGCGGCATACTGCGCGACTGTTAGCGGCGTCGCCTCGGGGCCCTGGGCCGTCCACCATGCGTCGTGGCCGGAGTGGAGCGCATACTGATAGACGATCCCGATCCCGCCGCCGACCGACCAGAACTCGATCCCGTAGGCCTCCTTGAGGCGCAGCGCCAGCGGGGCGACCTTTTCGACGGCCTCGATGAACGGGCTCACCGAGGTGAGCTGTGAGCCGATGTGCATCTGCAGGCCGCGCAGCCGGATGTTGGGCAACTCGGCCGCGGCGCGGGCGTAGACGCCCTCGATGCTTTCAAAGTCGATGCCGAACTTGTTCTCCGACTTGCCCGTCGAGATGTACTTGTGGGTCTGGGCGTCGACGTTCGGGTTGACCCGCACCGCGGCGGGCGCGCTCACGCCGAGCTCGCCGGCGACCGCGTTGAGGTAGCGCAGCTCCTCCTCGCTCTCGACGTTGAACGAGTAGATCCCCTGCTGGAGGGCGTAGATGATCTCCTCACGGGTCTTGCCGACCCCGGCAAACGTGCACTTCCCCGGATCGCCGCCGGCCTGGATGACCCGGAACAGCTCGCCGCCGCTAACAATGTCAAAGCCGCTGCCCTCCTCGGCTAACAGCCGTAGCACCGCCAGGTTCGAATTGGCCTTCACCGCGTATTCGATCTCGTGGTCGATGGGCGCCAGCGCCTGGTCGAGCCGCCGGTAGTGGTCCAACAGGGTCGAGGCCGAATAGACATACAGCGGCGTGCCGTGGGCGGCGGCCAGCTGGGCAAGCTCAACGTCCTCACAGAACAGCGAGCCGTCGCGGTAGTGGAAATGGTGCATGCCGCAAACCAGTCGGCCACACGCCACTTGTCAAGAGCGTCAGAGCCCGAGGATCAGCCGCGCCACGTTGAAATACAAAATCATCCCGGTGACATCCACGATCGATGCCAGCGACGGCGAGGAGACCACCGCCGGATCCAGCCGCGCCAGCCGCGCCGCGAGCGGCAGCAAGCACCCGAGCATCGTGCTGGAGGTCACCTGGGCGGTTAGCGCCAATCCAACAGCCGCAGCCAACAGCGGATAGGTGATCCCGTCCCCCGCCTGGGTCAGCAACGGCAGGACAAACAAGATAAACCCGCCCATGGCCAGTCCCAGCGCCATGCCCAACAGGGCGCCGACGCGCAGCTCGCGCCAGGCGATCTGCAGCGCCTGGCTGGTGCCGACCTCGCCGAGGGTCATCGCGCGGATGATCATCGTGGCCGCCTGGCCGCCCGAGTTGCCGCCCGCGGCGACGACCATCGGCAAAAACAACGCCAGCGTGAACGCGCTCTCCAACACCGCCGCGAAGCGGAACATCACGTAGCCCGAGCCGATCGATAGAAACGCCAGCCCGATGAGCCAAAACGACCGGCGGCGAAAGTGGTTGACGATCGAGGTGTTGAGGTAGGTCGTCTCGGACTGCTCAAAGGCAATCCCGGCGAGCTTTTCCAAGTCCTCGGTGGATTCCTCCTCGAGGATCTCCAGCGCGTCATCGTAGGTCAGCACCCCTAACAGGTGGTCGAACTCGTCGACGACCGGCAGGACGATCATGTCATACTTCGACAAGCGGTGGGCGGCCTCTTCCTGGTCGACGGTGGCCAGCACCGTGTGTTCGACGGGCTGCATGATGTCGCGCACCGGGGTGGCCCGCGCGTGGAAGGCGAGGTCGCGAAGGCGGATTTTCCCCAACAGCCGTCCGTCATGGTCGATGACGAAAATCCGCGCGAGGGTTTCGGTGTTTTCCTCCTCGGCGCGGAGCGCCTCGACCGCGTCGCGCACCGTCATGTCCGCGGTGATCCGCCCGATGTGGGTCGTCATCCGCCCGCCGGCGGTGTCCTCGTCGTAGCGCAGCAGGCTGCGGGTGATCTTCTGGTCGTCCGGGCCTAACAGCGCGAAATACCGCTGGCGGGCCTCGGTGCCGACGCCCTGGAGGATATCGACGCGGTCATCATCGCTGAGGTTTTTGAAGATGACGCGCAGCTCGGAGGGGCGGAAATGGTTGAGGGCGTCCTCGACGAGGGAGCCGGGGAGCTCGCCGATGACGTCGGTGGCGAGTTTCGGGCCGATGGATTTGAGGAAGAAGTCGCGCTCGGAGTCGTCGAGGTCGGCGTAGTGGGCAGCGAGGTCGGCGTAGTGGAGCGAGGAGGCGAGGTGCAACAGGGCGCTGGGATCCTTGGCCGCGATGGCTTCATCGAGCTCATCGTTCGCGCGGGAAAGGACATCGTTGGACATAATCGCAGGCGCGCGGGAAATTCGCTGGGACGGGCCGCCGCCGGGATCCGCCGGGGCACGGCGCAGCCTGCGCAAAAAACGCGGCTTGCACAACGCTCTTGTGCGGCCAATCTCAGCGCGACGTGAAGGAGATCCCGGTCAAACCGAGTCTGGAAGAGTTCCGCGAGCTTGCGGAGCGGGGCAATGTTGTCCCGGTCTATGCCCAGCTGGCGGCGGATTTTGAAACGCCGCTCTCGGCCTATCTGAAGATCCGCGACGGGAACCACAGCTTTCTGCTAGAGAGTGCGGAGAGCACCGACGCGAGCGGGAGGTGGTCGATTGTCGGGAGCCGGCCGCGGGCGGTGTTCACGGCGCGGGGCCGGAAAGTGAGCGTCCGGCGCGGGTCGCAGGTCGAGGAGCACGAGGCGGAGGGCGACGTGCTCGCGACCCTTGAGCAGCTCATGGCGCCGTACCGGCCGGTGGCCCACGGGGCGGCGCCGCCATTTTACGGCGGCGCGGTCGGCTACCTGTCGTATGACGCGGTGCGCCAGTTCGAGCCGTCGCTGGGCGAGGCGCCGGCCGACCCGCTCGGGCTGCCCGACGCGGTGTTCCTGCTAGCAGACACTTTGTTAATGTTTGACCACAAGCTGCGGCGGCTGCTGGTGGTGGCCAACGCGTTTGTCGACGAGCATGGCGACGTGCGCGAGGCGTACGGGGCGGCGTGCGGGCAGGTTGCGGCGATGGTCGAGATGCTCAACCGGCCGCTGCACGTGCCGGCGCTCAACGGGCTGGCGGAGCTGCAGGTGCCGGCCCACGCAAGCAACACGAGCCAGGCGGAATACGAGGAGATGGTCCGCCGCGCCAAGGAGTACATCGCCGCGGGCGACATCTTCCAGGTCGTCCCGAGCCAGCGGTTCGAGACCGACTACCATGGGTCTCCAACCGACCTGTACCGGGCGCTGCGCCACGTCAACCCGTCGCCCTACATGTTCATCCTCGAGTTGGACGGCTTCGCCCTGGTCGGCAGTTCCCCGGAAGTCCACGTGAAATCAATCGCCGGGCGCATCGACATCCGCCCGATCGCCGGCACCCGCTGGCGCGGCGCCACCCCGGAGGAGGACGACGCGCTGGCCGCGGACTTGTTAGGCGACGCGAAGGAGCGGGCCGAGCACCTGATGTTGGTGGACCTGGCGCGCAACGATGTTGGGCGGATCGCACGCCACGGCTCGGTGAGGGTGGAGGATTTCATGATCGTCGAGCGCTACAGCCACGTGATGCACATTGTGTCGAATGTCAGCGGGCTGCTAGAGGACGGGCACAGCGCGTATGACGTGCTGCGTGCGACATTTCCGGCGGGCACGGTGAGCGGTGCGCCGAAGATCCGGGCGATGCAGTTGATCAACGAGCTCGAGAAGCACAAGCGCTGCGCGTATGCCGGGGCGGTCGGGTATTTCGGTTGGGATGGCAACCACGACTCGTGCATCACGCTGCGGACCTGCCTGGTCAAGGACGGGAAAGTTTACGTCCAGGCGGGTGCCGGAGTGGTGGCTGACTCGGACGCGACCTACGAATACACCGAGACGCTCAACAAGGCCAAGGGGATGCTGCGCGCCGTCGCGCTCGCCAAGACCCTCGGCCCCGCCGCGTCCACCTCCCACTAGCCCGCTGCCGCCATGCTGCTCGTCATCGATAACTACGATTCGTTCACCTACAACCTGGTCCAGTATTTCGGCGAACTCGGCGCGCAGATCAAGGTGGTCCGCAATGACGCGCTGAGCATCGCCGAGGTGCGCGCCCTTGCCCCCGAGCGGATCTGCATCTCGCCGGGACCATGCACTCCCAACGAGGCGGGGATCAGCTGCGCGGTGATCGAACAATTAGGGTCGAGGATTCCGATCCTCGGGGTGTGCCTCGGCCACCAGAGCATCGGCCAGGTGTACGGCGGCGAGGTCGTCCGGGCCGACCGGCTGATGCACGGCAAGACCTCGCCGATCCTCCACAACGGCCAGAGCGTGTTTGCCGGGCTCCCCAGCCCGTTCACCGCGACCCGCTACCACTCGCTCATCGTCAGGCGCGAGTCACTCCCGGAGTGCCTCGAGATCACCGCTTGGACCGAGGAGGGCGAGATCATGGGCCTGCGCCACAAGCAGCACCCGGTCCACGGCGTCCAGTTCCACCCTGAGTCGATCCTCACCCAGGAGGGGAAAAAACTCCTCGGGAACTTCCTCACGATCTAACCGCCGCGGGCGTCGCCGCCCGCTGTCTGCTAGATGTGGGTGTTAGGTGATAGGCTTACTCCTCCTCGCTGGCGGCGTCGATTTCCTCCTCGAGGTCCTCGAGGCTGATGGCCGGGACGCCCTCGGGATCGTCCGGGAGTCCGGCGGCGGCCTTGTAGGCCTCATCGTCATCGGCGATGACCAAGGCCATCTCGCTGAGCGCCTCGCCGTCCTTGAGGGAAACGAGTTTGACGCCTTGGGCGTTGCGGCCGGTTTCGCGGATTTCGGCGATCCGGATGCGCACGCTCTGGCTGCCGGAGGTCATGAGCATGAGTTCGTCAGTTTCGCTGACGGCGAGCGCGCCGATGACCGGGCCGGTCTTGTCGCTGCACTTCATGGTGATGATCCCCTTGCCGCCGCGGGATTGGGCGCGGTATTCGGCGAAGTCGGTGCGCTTGCCGATGCCCTTCTCGGAGGCGACCAACAATTTCATCTCCGGGTTGACCAGGGCGAGTCCAACAACCTCGTCGCCGTCACCCGGGCGGATCCCGCGCATGCCGGCCGTCGCGCGGCCGAGCGGGCGCGCCTGCTCCTCGTGGAAGCGCAGGCTCATCCCCTTGCGGGTGACGAGGACGATTTCGTCGGATCCACCGGTTAGGCGGACGCCGATGAGCTGGTTGTCATCCTCGAGGCGGATGGCGATGATGCCGTCCTTGCGGTAGTTGCGGAAGTCGTTGAGGCTGGTTTTCTTGATCCGGCCGTTCTTGGTTGCGAAGAAGACAAACCCGGCGTCCTCGCCGAAGGTCACGTCGTTGCCCTCGTCATCGAGCCGGCGCTCCAGCCGCAGGGTGGCGGCGACCTTCTCGTCGGCTTGGAGGTTGAGGACGTTGCGGATGCTGCGGCCCTTGGCGGAGCGTGCGCCCTCGGGGAGTTCATAGACGCGCTCGACGTAGACGCGGCCGGTGTTGGTGAAGAACATCAGATAGTCATGCGCCTGGGCGGCAAACAGGTGCTCGACAAAGTCGAGTTCCTCCTCGACGCGTCCGGCCGCGGTGCGGGTCTCCATCCCGCGGACTCCCTTGCCGCCGCGCGCCTGGACCCGGTACTCGCTGGCAAGCGTGCGCTTGATATACCCGCGGTGAGTTAGAGTGACGATGACTCCCTCGTTGGCGATGAGGTCCTCGATGGCGATCTCGCCGGCGTCGGGAAGGATCTCGCACTTGCGCGGGGTGCCGTACTTGGTTTTGATCGCCTGGAGCTCGTCCTTGATGATCGCCAGCACCCGCGACTCGCGCGCCAGGATGTCGATGTAGTCGGTGATCTCGGCAATCACCCCGTCGTAGTCGGCCTTGATCTTGTCGCGCTCAAGGGCGGTTAGTTGATAGAGGCGCAGCTCGAGGATCGAGTTGACCTGCCGGTCGGTGAAGACGTAGCGGTCGGCATGGACGCTCGGCTGGCTGCGGATGAGCACCCCGAGGGCCTGCGCGGCCTCGACGGCAAAGGTGTAGTCCTTGAGCTTGGCGCGGGCCTCGTCGCGGTTCTTGGAACTGCGGATCATGTCGATGAAGTCATCGAGGTGGCCCAGGGCTAACAGGAACGCCTCGAGGTTCTCGGCGCGGTCCTCGGCCTTCTCCAACAGGAAGCGGGTCCGGCGGATGACGACCTGGCGGCGGTGCTCGATGTAGCAGTCGAGCGCGTCCTTGAGCGAGAGCATCTTCGGCCGCCGCTGGTGGATCGCGAGCATGTTGGCCGAGAACGATGTTTCCATCGCCGTGAGCTTGAAGAGCTGGTTGACGACGACCTGCGCGCGGGCGTCGCGCTTGAGCTCGATTTCGATGCGGGTGTTTTCGTCGGAAAGGTCGCGCATCCCGGAGATGCCCAACAACAGCTTCTGGTTGACCAGCTCGGCGATGCGGACCTGGAGGGTGGCGCGGTTGACGCCGTAGGGGACCTCGCGGATGGTGATGATCGACTTGCCGTTGGCTTGCTCCTCGATTTCGACGCGGCCGCGCATGCGGATCGACCCGCGGCCGGTCCGGAGGTATGACTCGATGCCGCGGATCCCGCGGATCTCGCAGGAGACCGGGAAGTCGGGCCCCTTAACAATCTTCATGAGTTCCTCGATGGTGATCTCCGGGTTGTCGACCTGGGCGCAGATCGCGTCGACGACCTCGCCGAGGTTGTGCGGCGGGATCGTGGTGGCCATCCCGACGGCGATGCCGGTGCCGCCGTTGACCAACAAGTTAGGGAAGGCGGCCGGGAAAACCGTCGGCTCGGTGCGGGTCTCGTCGTAGTTAGGGACGAAGTCGACGGTGCGCTTCTCGATATCCTCGAGCATGAGCATCCCGAGGTGGGTTAGACGCGCCTCGGTGTATCGCATGGCGGCTGGCGGGTCGCCTTCGCAGGAGCCGAAGTTCCCCTGGCCGTCGACGAGCGGCTCGCGCATCGACCAGTCCTGGGCCATGTTGACCAGCGTCGGATAGATGACCCCTTCGCCGTGCGGGTGATAGTTGCCGGACGTGTCACCGCAGATCTTGGCGCATTTCCGGTGGGCCTTGTTGGGTGCGAGGCCAAGGTCGTTCATCGCGAAGAGAATCCGCCGCTGGGACGGCTTGAGACCGTCGCGGGCGTCGGGCAGCGCGCGCGAGACGATGACGGACATCGAGTAGTCGAGGAACGACTTGGACAGCTCGTCGGCGACGTTGATGGGCTTGATTTCGTCGGACATGGAAAGTGGGCTTGGCGGTTGGCGGATGCGCGGGGCGGATCACGCCGGTTAGGAAAGGATGGCGGGGGCCGGGTGCCGGTTAGACGTCGAGGTTGCGGACGTTCAGGGCGTTGTCCTCGATGAAGCGCTTCCGCGGTTCGACGACGTCGCCCATCAGGGTGTCCAACATTTTGTCGGCCTCCAGGGCGTTGTCGTCATCGAGGCGGACGCGCAGGAGCTGGCGGGTCTCCGGATCCATGGTGGTGGTGTAGAGTTCCTTGGCGTTCATTTCGCCGAGGCCCTTGAAGCGCTTGATGGCGACGCCGCGGCGGCCGATTTCGAGCACCCGGGTGAAGATTTCCGGCACCGAGAAGATCGGGATGACCTCGCCCTTGGCGCCATCGCCCTCGGCGAACTCGTAGATCGGTTTGTCCGGGGAGAAGAACTCGTCGGTGCGGATGCCGCGCTCGGCAAGCCGCTCCATGAGTTTGGAAACCGCGTGGGTTTCATGGAGCTCGTAAAGGACCGCGCGGCGGCTGATGGCCGCGGCGGCCGGTGCGGCCTCGGCGGTTTCCGCCGGCCCGTCGACATGGATGGTGCCAAACAAGCGCAAGTCCGGATTGGCATCCGCGAACTCGCGCAGCTCCTGGTCACTGGTGAAATAATGGATCGACTCCTCGTTGCCGACGCGGATCTTGACCATGTGCACCGGCAGGTGGCCGTTCTTCGCGGCTGCTAGATAGTTGCCGAAGTCCCCGCCATTGCCGCGGATGCTTTCCGAGTAGCGCGAGAGGCCTGCGAGGGTCTCGAGGATCGCCTTGAGCTCGACCGAGTCAAAGCTGCGCCCGCCGTTGGCCTCGCGCAGGACGACTTCCTCGGCGCCGAGGTCGATGAGGATCCGGTTGAGCGACGCGTCATCCTGGACGTATTCCTGGCGCTTCTTGCGGGTCACCAGATAGAGCGGCGGCTGGCCGATGTAGAGGTAGCCGCTTTTGACCAACTCGGTCATCTGGCGGCAGAAGAATGTTAGCAGCAGCGTGCGGATATGGGAGCCGTCCACATCGGCGTCGGTCATGATGATGATCTTGTGGTAGCGGACCTTGGCGATGTTGAAGCTTCCCTCTTGGTCGCCATCGCCGATGCCCGCCCCGATGGCCGTGATCATGCTCTGGATTTCCTTGTTCTGCAGCGCCTTGTGGAGCCGCGCCTTTTCCACGTTGATGAGCTTGCCGCGCAGCGGGAGGATCGCCTGGGTGCGCCGGTCGCGGCCCTGCTTGGCCGAGCCACCGGCCGAGTCACCTTCCACAATATAGAGCTCGGACTTTGCCGGGTCGCGTTCCGAACAGTCCGCTAGTTTCCCGGGAAGGCCGCCGCCCGAGAGGGCCGACTTGCGCACCGTCTCGCGGGCCTTGCGCGCGGCCTCGCGGGCGCGGGCGGCGTTGACCGCCTTTTCGATGATTTTCCGAGCGGTGTTAGGGTTTTCCTCGAAGAAGACCATCAGCCCCTCGTAGACGATCGAGCTAACAACCCCTTCGATCTCGGTGTTGACCAGCTTGTCCTTGGTCTGGGCGCTGAAGCGCGGGTTGGGCATCTTCACCGAGATGACGCAGACGATGCCCTCGCGGGCGTCGTCGCCGGACAGGTTGGCGTCCTTGTCCTTGAGGATCTTGTTGACCTTGGCGTACTGGTTGAGGGCGCGCGTCAGGGCGGTCCGGAAGCCCGTCAGGTGGGTGCCGCCGTCGCCGTTAGGGATCGAGTTGGCGAAGCAGAGGATCTGGTCGTTGTAGGAATCGTTGTATTGGAGAACCACGTCGCAGAAGACATCGTCCTTGGTGACCTTGCCGTCGTAGTCGACCTCGACCGGGCGGGTGCCGCGCAGGACCACCGGCTCCTCGTGGATGAGGGTCTTGTTCTCGCCTAACTGGGCGACGAACTCGACGATCCCCTTGGCATAGAAAAACGATGTCTTGCGCGCGCTCTCGGGCCGCTCGTCCTCCAGCTCGATGGTTAGGCCCGGATTGAGGAACGCGAGTTCGCGCAGGCGGGTGGAGAGCCGCTCGAACTTGAACTCGATGGTGTCGACGAAGATCGTGGCGTCCGGGAAGAAGGTGATGGTCGTGCCGGTGCGCCCGGAGCTGACGTTGCCGATGACCTCCAACGGTTGGACGGTCTTGCCGCGTTCGAAGCTGATCGCGTAGACCTTGCCGTCGCGGAAGACCTCGGCCTTGAACCAGTCGGATAGGGCGTTGACGCACTTGGCGCCGACCCCGTGGAGGCCGCCGGAGTACTTGTAGGCGCCCTGGCCGAACTTGCCGCCGGCGTGGAGGTTGGTGAGGACCAGTTCGATGGCGGGGACGCCGAACTTCGGGTGCATGTCGACCGGGATCCCGCGGCCATCGTCGGCGACCGAGACCGAGCCGTCGACATGGATGACGACGCGGATTTTCTGGCAGTAGCCGGCGAGGTGTTCGTCGATCGAGTTGTCGAGAACCTCGAAAACGCAGTGGTGCAACCCGCGCTCGTCGGGGTCGCCGATGTACATGCCAGGACGCTTGCGCACCGCATCGAGGCCCTCGAGCTTGTCGATCTGCGCGGCTCCATAGGCCTGCGCGGCGGCAACATTGGTATTGGGCTCTTGAGGGTCTTGCGGGGCTGCGGACATAGGCAGGCCAAAAGTCGGATAATCCGCTGCCACAGACAAGACTGAAGCGGAAAAAGTCAGCCTTTCGCGGGGGGGCGCGCACCTAGAGGTCGAGGACCTCGCGCTGCCAGCGCAGCAGCGCCTGCTCCGGGGTGGTTTCCGCGTCGACGATGCCCTCGAGGACCGCGCGCGAGGCGATGATCGACGGGTCGATCCCGAGCTCGGCGGCCACCTTGTCACGCCGGCTGGCGAGTTTCTGGTATTTTTCCTCGAAGCTGTTGTCGCGGCGGCGGCGCAGCCCGCGCGGCTTGACCGGCCAGTCGTCGCGCTCAAGCCCGCGCGCCTTGGCCAGCGCCGCGTCAAAGCGCTCGCGCCGGTCACTACGGTAGTGGCCCGGGAGCTTCACGGACTTTCCGGCTAACAGGAGCTCGCACCATTCCAGCAGCTGCCTGTTGGTGGCGACCATGAACGACGGGCGGTCCCAACAGCTGGCCTCGTAGTCGCGCCACTGCCAGATTTCGCGCAACAGGGCCAGCCCGAGGCCGTCGAGCTTGCCGCTGCCGGAGATGCGCCATGGTTCCTCGCGGGAGTCATCGCGCTGGAGGACCTTCTCGCGGGCGGCGTCGCAGCTTTCAAGGAACCACTCGTAGCGGGACTTCTCCTTGAGCTCGGTGACGATCATCTCCCCCATCGGCAGGAGGAAACGGACGTCATTGATCGCATACTCCAACATTTTCGGGGTGAGCGGGCGCTTGCCCCAATCGGCCTTCTGGGAGGATTTCGAGAGGGTCTCACCGAAATAATGTTCGACGAGGTTGGCGAGGCCGAACTGGCGCAGCCCGAGGAGGCGAGCGCCGATCTGGGTGTCGGGGACCTGGCGCGGGAGGATGCCGAACTCGCGCTTGAGCATGGTCATGTCGTAGTCGGCGCCGTGCATCCAGACGACGGACTTTTCGAGGAAGGCGGCGAGAGCGGAGAGGTCGTCGGCGCCGAGAGGATCGACGAGACAGTGGTCCTGGCCGTCGGTGAACTGGATGAGGCAGAGGCTTTCGCGGTAGCGGTGAAGGCTGTCAGCCTCGGTGTCGATGGCCACGACGGTGGTCCGGTTGCGCTCGAGTTTGGCAACGAGCTCGGCAACGGCGGCGGTGGTGGCGACCCATGCGTCGTTGGCGCAAGCGGGCTCGGGAGTCGGATTACCGGGAGAATTCATCAAGGAGACGGGTGGTGGCGTGGTGAGCCGGACAAGTGGTTAGCGGAGCCCGCGGAGCAAAAGCTCGGCGTTGGTGTCGGTTTTGGCGAGATTCTTCAGCAGCAGGGCGATGGCATCGCCGACCGGGAGCTGGGCGAGTTGCCGGCGGATGTCGAGGACCTTGACGACCTCAGCCTCATGATAGAGGCGCTCATCGTTGCGGGTGCCGCTTTGGGGGATGTGGATGGCCGGGTAGATCCGGCGTTCGGCGAGTTCGCGGTCGAGGCGGATCTCCATGTTGCCGGTGCCCTTGAATTCCTCGAAGATGACCTCGTCCATCTTACTTTCGGTTTCGATGAGGGCGGTGGCAAGGATGGTCAAGCTGCCGCCTTCCTCGACGTTGCGGGCGGTGCCGAAGAATTTCCGGCTTTTTTGGAGTGCCACCGGGCTGATCCCGCCGGAGCCGATCGGGCCGCCCTGGAGGGCGGAATTGTGGCCGCGGGCGAGCCGGGTGAGGCTGTCGAGGAGCAGGACGACGTCCTTTTTCATTTCCACGAGGCGCTTGGCGCGCTCGATGACCAGGTCGGCGACCTGGGCGTGGCGCTTGGGTGCCTCGTCGAAGGTTGAGCTGTAGACTTCCGCGCCCACGGTTTCCTCGAAGTCGGTGACTTCCTCGGGGCGCTCGTCGAGCAGCAGGATGATGAGCTCCACCTCCGGGTGGTTACGCTTGATGGCCTTGGCGATCTGTTTGAGGAGGATCGTCTTGCCGCCGCGCGGCGGGGCGACGATCAGCCCGCGCTGGCCCTTGCCGAGAGGGGCGACGATATCGACGACCCGGACCGGGATGTTCTCCGGCCCCGGGCCCTCGAGGATCAGGCGCTCGTCGGGAAACAGCGGGGTGAGCTTGTCGAAATCCTTCGCCGGCTCGTGCTGGTCGGCTGGAAGCCCCTCGATCTCAATGACCTCCATGGCGGACAGGTACTTGTCGTGGTCGCGCGGGGCGCGCACGAGGACCTTGATGCGCTGGCCGACCTTGAGGTTGTGGTCGCGCAACAGGTTGCCCTGGAGGTACAGGTCGTCCGGGGAGGTGCGGAAGCTGCGCTTCGGGTCGCGCAGCATGGCATAGTTTTCCTTGGCCTGTTCGATGACCCCCTCCCCTTCGATCAGGGTGCCCTCCTTGGCCATGTAGGAGAGCATTTCAAAAATCAACTGGCTCTTGGAAACGTTGCCCGGGATCCGGATCGGCAAGGCCTCGGCCATGGTGTGCAGCTCGCTCAACGGGCGCTCACGGAACTCGTTGATAGACAAGCGGGCCGGAACCTGAGGCGGAGCCACTGGGGGCGTCTGGGGAACGTCTTCGGTCATGATGATAAAAAGAACCACGGAGGATTGGGAGCTTGCCGGGGCCTGATCAGACCATGGGTCCGACAGCGGTCCCACACAGCGGCCGCGGCGGCCTGAATCTGCAGGGCATTTCGGCAACCCGCCAGGGAGAGGCGACCCGAAGATCGCCGACAAGTGGCCGCGCAGCTCCGTGGGGGCTGCAACGACGGGGTAATCCATAGCCCGCCAGCATCTTGTGGCAAGACAATCTTTGCGCGGCGAGCGGCCCGGGGGGCTCAGCGGCGGGGGTGCCAGGCGGCGCAACAGCGGCGGATCTGGCGGGCCAGCACGCCGGGCGGACCCTCGTTCCACCAGACGGTATCGGCGATGGCGAGCTTGGCGGAAACCGGCCACTGGCTGGCGAGCGCCTGCTCGACGGCGGTCTCCGGCCAGCCGCTGCGCAGCACCAGGCGGGTCCGCTGGGTCGCCGGGGCGACGGCGACGACGATGACCCGGTCGGCCGGATAGTTCGCGCCGGTTTCGAAGAACAACGGAACATCGGCGATGAGCAGCCCGTGACCTTGCGCGGCGAGCATGGCGGCAAATTCGGCGCGCACCCGGGGGTGGAGGATTTCCTCGAGGAGCGCCTTGGCAGCGGGATCGGCATGGATGCGGGTCCGCAGGTGCGGGCGGTCAACCACTCCGTCGGGCCGCAGAACCTCCGGTCCGAATGCTGCGGAAAGCTCGCTGATCACCGCGGAGGTCGCCAGCAGCCGGTGGACCGCTGCGTCCGCATCGAAAAACCCGGCCTCCGGGCAACACTCGCGCAGCACAGCGCACGCGCTCGACTTCCCGGTGGCAATGCCACCGGTGACCACCCAGACCTCGGGCCCGGTTGACGGGGATGCAGGCATAAAAAAACGGAGGGGGTCCTTCCGGCCCCCCTCCGCACATGATTGTTCGGGCCGCTTAACGGACCGGCAGCGGAAGCACGCCGCCAGCTTCGATGAGCGGTGGTTGCTCGATCGGAGCGACACCGCCACCCGCCACCGTGCTGAGCAGGTCAGCGCTACCGCTGGCACGCAATGGGCGGCCGGTGGCATCGATGATCTGGGCAGTGACGAAGACGATGAGGTTGCTCTTGATCCGGTTTTCCGCGTTGCTCTGGAACAGGCGGCCAATGATCGGGATATCCCCGAGGATCGGCACCCGGTCTTCAACCTTCTGGACATCCTCGCGCATCAGGCCACCGACCGAGACGGTGTGACCGTCATAGATCGAAAGCGCGGTGTTGACCTTGCGGGTCGAGAATACCGGCATCTCAATCCGGTTCTCGGTGATGGTCACCGAGACCGGGTTGCCCAGGGCATCGCTGCCGGGTGCGAGAATCGGGCTGCCGTAGTTGATGAACCCTTCAAACTCGACGATTTCCGGGGCGAAGCGCAAGTCGATGACGTAGTCGGTCGCGCCGATGGTCGGTTCGATTTCGAGCAGGACGCCGACGTTGCGGGTTTCCCAGGCGGTCGGGTTCGCCGGAGTGACCGGGAATCCCTGCGGCGCTTGGCCAAGGCCGTCCGGATCGAGGATCCCGCCGCCGCCACCGCCGCCGAAGCCGCCACCAACCTGGTTGGGAAGTTCCGGCGGATCGTACTCGGTCGGGTAGATAAATTCGCGGATGATCTCGATGGTCGCCTTTTGGCCGGAGCGAGCCAGCACGCTGGGAGCGTTCATGACGTCGGCGCCCTTCTTTTGGGCCAGCCCGCGCATGATCACCTGGACCTGGCCTTCGTTGAACAGTCCGGTGAGCGACAGGATCCCAGGCGCAAGCCTTGGCTGCTGGGAGCTGCGGTCCGGGTTGTTGAGCAGCGCGTCGATGTTGTTGCGGCCGATCGCATAATCGCCGGAGCGGGTGCCCGCGGTGACTGGACGACTCTGGTTGCTAAGCAACGGGTTGAACCCCGGAACATTGCTGAAGTCCGCATTCGTGAGATCCACCTGATTGCCGACCGAGCCGCCGCCGAGGAACGAGTCAGCGCCGAGCGAGAACGGGGTGATGACCCAGTCGAAGCCAAGCTCGTCGTTGTTCTCCTGGGAAATTTCAATGAACTTCGTCAGGATCCGGATCTGCTTCGGCACCTGGTCGACGGTCGACTCGACGATCTGCTCGATGAAGTCGATGTTTGTCGGGGTGTTGCGCACCACCAGCGTCGAGGAGGAGGCCACGAAGGTGGCGCTCGATCCCGGAGGGAAGGTCACGCCGCGCTGGGCAAGAAGATCCTGGACCGGAACCCGCGGCTTGAGCTGGCCACCACCCGCCGGGGTTGGATCAAACGGATCCGGAGCGGCTTCAGGGGTGCCGGTGCTGCCGGCTTCAAGCGACGATGTGAAATCCGGCGGAACGCGGAAGCTGCGGTTGAAGAGGTCTTCGTCCGGCTCGGTGGCTGGCACCAGGGTGACGGCGAAGTCGTCGACCCGGTAGCGCATCTTGGTCTCGTCGGTGATGTACTTCAACGCGGTGGCCAATGGCACGTTGTTGAGCTTCAACTCGGGAATGATGATCGATCCCGGCCCGGTGTCGCCACCCAGGGCGGCGCCGGGAAGTCCGGTTTCCTCGAGGCCGGCACCGGCACCCGCCGCGGCCCGCGGCTTGCGGATGACGAAGCTGATCCCGCGGCGCTCCGGATTCTGCTCGACGGTATCGAGCTCGACCGAGCGCTGGCGCAGGAAGTCGATGGCCTCCTCAAGGGTCGTGTTCTCAAAATCGATGCGGGGGATGATGATCGTCCGCAGCTTGTTGAGGATGTAGCTCGTCCCGCTCGTGTCCATCGGCTGGGCGGTCTCCTGGGCCACCACCGGGGTTTCCAGCGGCACCGCCAGTTCCCAGGCGCGGTCGACTTCCATGAGCAACTCCGCGCGCATCTGGTCGTAGGCGGCGCGGTAGTAGTCGGCCTTCACCGTGGCGACCTTCTCCATCCAGCGGCGCGCCGCGGTGTTGTGTTGGTCGATGCGCAGGACCTTCTCGAACTCGCGCTTCGCGTCGTCAAACTTACCAAGGTTATAGTATCCCTCACCCATGTAGAGCGCACGGCGAACTTCGTCGACGTTCGCCACGTGACCCGGGGTCAACGCCGGGTTGTTCCGGATCGGGTCATCAAGCTCGGCTAGCGCCTGCTTGGCCATCTCGCTGTCCGGATCCATCCCAGGGCTCAGCACCCCGTCAAGCAGGTCGCGCGCACCCGGATAGTTGCCAACCTTCGCATACTCGCCGGCCAGCGCCACGCTCGCATCCACGAGGTGCTGAATATATGCTTTCCTTCGATCCTCAGTAAGCGGAGCGTCAGGGAGCTTATTTATAGCCCTGTTGTAGTCGGCCACTGCCTTCTCGTAATTCTTCTCCGCGTAGGCCTTGCGCCCGGAAATGAAAAACTCGTCGGCCTCACGCGAGTCCTGCTGACGCCGGATGATCTCACGCTGCGCAAGGGCACTCTGGCCAGGAACCTGCCCGACAGTCTCTCCTGCTCCCCCGGTCTCACCAGCATTCGCCACCGTCACCACCAGCGGCATGACGGAAGCGGCAGCCATGAGCATGGCCGCGGTATTGGTGACGCGATTCTTGGATGTTTTTTCCATGGTTGGACTTAGGTTCTGGAGCGTTTTGTTGGGTTTGGGAAGCCTTTTTTCCGGGGATCTGACTGTTAACCAACCTGCATCCAACAATCACAGCGCGCTGCCAGCCCCACAGGCAACTCGCCGGTCAACCGATGACTAACCAACGTCATCCGCAGGTCGCTGAAAATCAACTATCCAACCCGCAAGGACGGGACCGCAGGGCTAACAAGATGGCGTTGCTAGGCCGCCATGTTAGATCGTCATCTAACACCAACCGGAATGGTTTTGGCGAGTGGGATGGAGGTGCGCAACGGGCAAGAAAAAGCCCCCATGGCCGGAGGACCAAGGAGGCGTGGAAGGGTGAGGAATGGTCTCAGGGATTGGAGGCGGGAGCCGCGTCGCCCTTGGGGATGACGATGGTGGCGCGTGAGCCATCGGCGGCGGGGTATTCGACCTCGATGGATTCCGGGGTGACCTTGATGAGCTTGTAGGGCTTTTCGGTTTGTCCGGATGGCAGCGAGAAGCTGGTGTTTTCCTCGACCTTGAACTGGTTGGCACCCTCCTTGACGGCCTTGAGGACAAGCACGGCGCTGCGGTCCTGGCGGTCATAGGCGCCCCTGTTGCGCATTTGCCGCGGGACCTCGAAGACCTCGTTGTTTTTGTTAGGCTTGAGGTCGCGGACGCGGGCGATTTTGACGGTTTCGACGGTTCCGGTGGTTGGGTTCTCCTTCTGGACATCGGTGACCTCGACAAGTTCGAAGCGGTTGACCGCGGCGGTGCCGTCGACAAAGAACTTCGCCCCGGCGGCGATGAAGTCGGTCCGGTTGGCGCCGGCCCGTCCGGTGGCATCGCGGTCGACGTATTTGAACTGGTACTGGCCGGCGCCGATATCGCTGCTGAACTCCAGGCGCCAGGTGCGCGACTCGTCGGCGACGTAGGTCAGCTTGGTGATGAGTGGCGGATGGTCGCGCGGATCGGTTGGCTTGGTCTTGGCGTTGAACTCCTCAAGCTCGGAAAACCCGTCGCCGTCGGAATCCCGCTTGGGAGAATCCGCGAAGCTCGGATCGAGCTCGTAGGTCAACCACCAATCGTTGGTGATCGGCGGGTGAACCGGATTCTTGCTCTTGAGCAGGTCGACTGGCTCGGCGGAATCACGCCGGACAAACAACGCGACCCCGGTGAACAGGTTCACCGGCCGGTCTTCGAACTGGTGCTGCTCCCAGACATGGCTCATCGAGCGTGAGTTGAGTGCGCCAGGGACGTCCTCGGCCTGGGCCACGGACGGGTCGCTGTTGCTCGGCCGCGGGCCGCTCAGGGTGTGGGTGAACCGGTCATCGATAGACGCGTAGCTCTGGAAGCCAAAGTAGCCGCAGCCAAGGCCGACGGCCACCGCGCCGGCAATCGCCGCCTTCTCGTAGTTTTTGGAAATCCAAGACATAAAAAAATTCCTCGGGGGGTTATGGGCGCTTCGGAAGCTCCGGAAGCGGGACGCTGGAGGCCTCGCGGAACAGCCTCAAGTCGAGCCGCAGGAACACCGTGATCTTCTCGTTGCCAAGCACTTGCTTGAGGATCTCCTCGCTTGCCGGGGCACTTGGCAGCACCGGTGCCGCAGCCCCATCAGCTGGCGGAACAACATCCGCACCCGCGGTGAAGTTGGCGATGTCAAAGCCACCCTCGGCCGGGGCGGTCGACGCGGTCTTGAACTGGGCGTCGCTGCGGGTCGGGCCGAGCTGCTTTTCGTTCTCGATGCGCACGACGCGCGGGATGAAGTAATAGTCCTTCGAATCGACCAGCGCGCTCATGAACTCGCGCAGCGACTTCGAGGTTCCCGAAAACGTCACCTCCACTGGAAGGTCGCGCGCCACCTGCCCCTTGGCATAGCTGAATTCGCGGCCTTTTTCCTCGGGAAGCGGCTTGCGGTAAACGTTGATCAAACTCACCGGGCGCGCCTCGGCGAGCGTCGTGAAGAGCCATTCGAGCGCGCCAACCTGGTAGGTGAGCAGCGGGGTTGCCTCGCCTTGGGCGACGCTGTTCGAGTAGGTTTCAAACCCAAGCATGAAGCTCGGCGGCAGCGTCGTCTGCGAGGTCTCAAACGCGCTGCGGGCGCGGCCACTGGCTGCCTGGAGCTGCTCGCTGAAAACGTTCGGCGCGACTGGTTCGAGCGTCTTCGGGCGGAACTCGGTCATCCGCTCACGCAGGCGGCCGGCCTGTTCAACGTAGTCGCTGACGGCCTTGTTCTTCATGTCGCGGTTTTGCTCGCTCGGGTAGAGCCGACCGGCTTCGAAGCGGACGATCTGGTTGGCGGCGTCCTGGAACTGGTCGTGGGCATCGGCCGTTTTCTCCTTGTTGCCATTGCCCCAATACCACAGGCCGCCGACGCCAACCATGGTCACGGCAGCCAATCCGGCCGCAAACTTGTTTTCCTGAATCCAACTCATGAGGGTGAAAATAATGATTTATTGAAGCGGCAGCGGGTCGGCCAGCGGCAGGACCATCTCAAACGTCCATGCCAACTCGCCGTCTTTGCGGGCGGTTTGGAGCTGGCGGATGATTTGCTCGTCGGAGAGGCGGGCGGGCTTGCCCTTGACGGTGCCGTTGAAGTTGAACATCGAGTTTTCTCCGGCCCGGAGGTTTTCAAGGAGCTTGTAGACCACCCCGTGGCCGCCGTCCTGGTTGTCGCGCCAGAGCCCGCGGATCCGCACCGCGTTGACCATCGGCGGAGCAACCGGCTTGGCGGCAGGTCCCGGGCGGCGGGTCTCGACCACCGGCGGGGCGTCACTGTCGAGCGGCAACGCCAGCGAGGACATCCCGTAGGCGGTCGTCGCAAACGTCGGGCTCACCACTGCGGTCCCGGGTTGCTTGGCGGCTGGCGGCGCAGGGGCCGCGGGCGCACCCGCGCCAGGCGCAACCTCGGTGGCGGCAGGACTGGTCAGGTTCGGGTCATAGTTGACCAGCGGCTCGAAGTCGACGACCCAGACCGAGTCATGGGCAAGCCGGGTCTTGAGCTCGATGAGCACATCCATCCAGTAGACGCGCTCTTGCTCGGACTTGACGTAATGGCCGACCACCTCGCGGACCTGGTCCTCGTGGGTAAGCAGCCGCTGGATTGGCGCATTGAACTGGCTCAGTGAGACGACCTGCTCCTTGAGCTTGTCTGCGCGTTCCTGCGCCTTGGTGCTGGCCATCTGGTGGAAGGCACCCCATGCGGCAAACCCGAGCAGCAACACCGCAGCGCTGGCCATCAGATACGGCTTGCGCCGTTCCTCGGCCCGCTCTTGGACGACGGATGCGGGGACGAGGTCAATGTTGACGATCGACTTGCCAATCCCCCGCACTCCCAGGCCGATGAGTTCGCCCATCAGGTGGGCCTCGCGGGAAAGCCGCTCAACATCAACCTTCTTGCCCACCGTGATGCGCTGCAGCGGGTTGAAGAACTCGACCGGCAGGTTGAGCTTCTCTTCAAAAAACTCCTTGATGTACGGAAGATTCGACCCACCCCCGGCGAGCAGCACCCGGGTCGGCGCGCTGCCACCATGCTGGCTGCGGAAGTAGTTGGTCGTGCGCGCGATCTCTGCGGGGATCCGCATCAGCGCGTTGCGCAAAACCATCCCGAGCGCCGCAATGCTCTCATCAAGCTGGTTGCTGTGGCCGCCACCCAGGGTGACGAGCCCGTTGGAGACTTTCTGCGCCTCGGCTTCCGAAAACCCGACCCCGTATTCCTTGGCGATCGACGTCGAGAGCGACACCCCGCCAACCGCCACGCTCCGGGTGAAAAACCTCCGACCTTCAATATAGAGCAGGTTGGTCGTCTTCGCCCCAATGTCGATGATCAGGACCGGCTCGCTAACGTCCGCGTAGTTGTAGCGAAACGCGTTGTACAACGCCATCGGCGCCACGTCGACTTCCGCGGTGAGCACCCCGGCGTCGTTGACCGCCTCGTTGAGGTCGTCGAGCGAGTCGCCCTTGATGGCGACGAGCACCACCTCCTTCTCGCCCTCGCCCTCAAGCAACTGGTAGTCCCACACGACCTCGTTGATCGGAAACGGGACATGCTGCTGGGCCTCAAAGGTCACCAACTGCTCAATGTTGTCGTCCTCGAGCGGCGGCAGTTTGACAAAGCGGGTGAACACCGCCTGCCCTGACACCGCATAGCTCACCTTCGCTTTGACAACCTCGAGCCGCTGCGCCAGCTCGCTGACGGCAAGGCGGATCTGCGGAATGCGCGAGGCTTCGGTTGCCGGGTCTGCGAGGATCGAAGTCGCTTCGTAGGCCCTGAGGAGGAGTCCCCCGTTCTTGCCTGGCTCGAAGACGGCCATGGAAATTCGCTGGGAGCCGATGTTGAGCGCAACGGAAACTTGGGTTTCAGCCATGATTGAATGATTTTAAAGAAGTGGGGCAACTCGCCGCCCCGCGGCAAAATGGGATTCCTGCGCGCGCTTACTTGCCCGCCTCTTGGATCTCGCCGTAGCGATCCCACCAGAAAGTCTTGAACGGTGTCTCGTTCTTGTCGAGCAGCAGCACCCCGGTCATCTGTCCAAGCGTCGGCTGGTCCCACCACTCGCCAGTTGGCCCGCTGTTCTGGACCCCGATGAGCTTGCCATTCCGGAGGATCTGCACGGCGACCGCCTTGACGACCCGCTCGCTGGCGCGGTCGGCGCCACTGATGCGCTTGACCGAGGCGGGCGACAGGTAGGCGGAGACGTAGAAATCCTCTTCAACAGGCACGTTGACATAGGTGATCTCCTTGGTGATCAAGGCCGTGGCATTCCCACCGGCGCCCTTGTTCTCAACCGCCATGAACCACTTCACGGTGATCTGGTCGACAAACCCGCTCTCCGGAACCGGCGCTGCCTGGACGCGCACCTTCGCCTCCACCTCGAGCCAATCTTTGGCTTTGAAGCTCTTGCTCTTGGCCAAGCTGATGTCGGGCGACGGGAGCGCCTCGAAGGCGATTTTCTCGACTGTCGCCCTGGTGGCCGGGTCAACTTGGGCATGGCCGCCAAGCGGAGCAAACACCACAAGCATGGCCGCAGCGATGGGGAGAACGGAACAATTTCGGGTTTTCATCTATGGCGGGTGTTTTATGAACGCTAGGAGAGCAGCGCCGACCTTGACGAGAGAAATTCACGACAGAAAATGGATTTTTTTGCGTAGCGCCGCGTTTTGAGATCGTTCATTGCCACCCATGCCAGCTATGGAGCGGTTGCCCGGTGAACTCAGTGACACCCGCGAAAAAATTCCCGCCGATGACCCGACTTTCCCTGCCGCTCAACCCGTCACACCCGCTCACCGTGGGCTGTGTGGGCGCCTCCGCCGCCCTCGCGCTGCTCGCCCCGCACCCCGGGTCGTCAAGCCTCAAAGAGCAGTGCGACATCGTCGAGATCCGCCTCGATTCCTTGACCGGTCCGATCGCCGAGCAACGGGGCCTCTGGCAAAAATGCGAGCTGCCACTTCTTTTCACCGCGCGCCGCCCGACCGAGGGCGGCATCGGCATGCTCGACTCGGCGGCACGCCACGGAATGCTCCAGACAGTCATGGACGATGCGGACTTCATTGACGTGGAGGTTGGCTCGGCCAACGAGCTCGGCGACCTGCTGAGCATAGCGCAACTGCGCGGGATTTCCGTGATTCTTTCGGCGCATGATTTCCAGCGGACCCCCGCAACCGCGGCGCTGCGCGACACGATCGCCCGGGCCCGCGACCTTGGCGCCAACGCGGCGAAAATCGCCTGCTGGCTCAACACCCCGGACGACTTGGCGCGGCTCGCCGGGTTGCTCGCCGAGGACCACGGGTTGCCCCTCGCGCTCATGGGCATGGGGCCGATGGCGGCCGCCTCCCGGCTGCTCCTCGCGCAACTCGGATCGGTGCTCAACTACGGGTTTCTCGGCGAGACCGAAACCGCGCCGGGCCAGTGGTCGGCCGCGCGCCTCAAGGCGGCGATCGCCTCCGTCCAGATCATCGCCCCCAACGCTCACCGTTAGGGTTCGGCACTTCCAGCGGCGGCCCGCTGCGATGCGATCTCGCGTTTCCACGCGGCGATGTCGCTGCCGTAGTCGACCTTGAGGAGGATTGCCAGGGTCGTCTGCGCCTCGTCGGAAAACGCAATCGAACCACTCTGCAGGACTTCGACAAGCAACTCCGCAGCATCGAGCGGCTCTGCATCAAAAAAACTGTTGAACAGCTTCTCCCGAGCCTCGGGGTTGATCCGCGGGTCGTTGATAAGCTTGGCCGCCTCATGCAGCTGGGCGCTTTCAGCAAGGTCCGCGACATGTGCCGCGGCGAGCGTCTGGACGTCGCCGCGCAAATCGGGCAACATTCGGATGATTTCGTCCGCCTTCTCGCCGACTTGTTGCTCGGAGCTTAGCACGGTCGAGATGGCGAGCGTCTGTTGCTGTTCCAGAGCGGCTTGCTCTGCCGGACTCAGCGGCTGGCCGCCACCCGCCCGCGGACCGGTCGAGGTCCGCGGACTGAACGACTCATCGACCGCTCCAGTGCGTGGTTGCCGGGCGTTCCGGTCTGGTTCGCCGGCATCGGTGCTAGGCGCTGAGCCGGGTGTCCAGATGACCATCGCGAGCGCCACCACAAGGACCGCCAGCCCGAGAAACATCAACCCGCGACCGCGTCGCGGATTGGTCCCATGGCTGGCTGCACTGCTCACCGCGGTCGCCTGGCTCTACTGGACGCTTCCGCCAATCCAGTACTGTGCGTCATCCTTGGTGTTGGGCATCTGGAAGTTGCCGCGGATCGCCGTCGCTCCCTGGGTCAGGATGAGAGCCTGGAACTTCACTGGGCGGAGCCCGTCGGTGAACTTCCCGGTGATCAATCCGCTCGAGGTCGAGGTTTTCGCAGACATCCCGAGCAACACCGGGGCGTCCGGCACCGTGCTCGAACCGACCACCGAAAATGCCTGGGCCAGCGGCGGCGCGCTCAGACCAGCCTGCGCAGGCGTCCAGATCCCGTCATCAAACGTGAGAAGCAGGTTGCCGGGAGGAGCGGCGACGATTGCCAACAGCGGGTTGTAGCGGCCGCTGGAGGCCGAGGTCGTCATCTGCACGCCCATGAACCCGAAGAAGTCTGGGATCTTCGTGAGACCCGACGGCTTGTTCCACTCGAGGTTGCCGCCGACCGGATTGTCGGGCAGGGCGGTGTTGATCGTCAGTTCGCCGTTGAGCGATCCCTTGCTCTTGTAGATCGGGATCCACAGCGGCACCGTGCCATTCGCGTCGCCCCAGATCACGCTGCTGGCGCTGAAGGTCGATCCGTCGGCAAGCGTGCCGGACATCCGGACGTCGCCCTTGCTTGTGCCCACCGTCATCCGGATGAACCCAAACCCCTGGGAAACCACTGGGCGCACCTGCATCCCCACCGGAACCGTGGCTGCCAGATCCAGGGCCGAGGTCTCCAGGCCGATGTTGTAGCTACCCGCGAACGCCGTCGAAAGCGTCGTTGAGTTCCACCGGTTGTTCCAGGCGCTGATCACTGCGGTGCTCACCCCGTCGGAAATCGTGCTCGTCCCGTCGCTGAGGTCGAAATCGGTCGGTGCCCCGGTGAAGTCCATGTTGAGTTCCAAGTAGAGCGGACTCATGTTGCGCCGCGCGATGGTCGTCATCAGCTGCCCGGACGAGTTGAATTGGCCGGTGAACTTGTGCTTCACCGCGCGACCGCCCGGGCCGGCCATCGTCAGGGTGCCGCTGGCCGTTCCGAGGCTGTTGACGGTGATGGCGATGTTGCCGCCGAGGTCGAAGTTGATGGCGGCCGAGTCAATCCGTCCGGAGGCGCGGAACCCTGAGCTCGGGATGATCCCGACAAATGGGTTGACCACCGACAGGGTGACCGGATTGGAGACAACCGAGTAAAGCGTGTTGCTGATGACCACCCGGTAGGTCCCGGCATCGCTCGCCGAGGTGAACGGGATGTTCAGGAACGCCGCGTTGGCTCCGTAGATGTCCTTCCCGTTCTTCTGCCACTGGTAGGACAGCGTGTCCATCGGCGTCAGCCCGGCGAAGTTGTCCGAGGCAACCGCATTGAGGTTCGTCGGGTCGCCAAGCGCGCTGACCGTGTTGGTCGGCTGGGTCAGGATCACCGGATAGCGGCCACCGTTGATTGCCGCGATGCCACCGGCACCGGAGAACTTCGTGAAGCTCCCGGAGACATAATAGCGCGCAAACACGATGCTCGCAAACGGGTCACCTGAGTAGCTCGTGCTCACGTGGCGAATGTCGCCACCGGTCGTTGGCTCAAGCGGGGTCGCGAAGGTCGTATCAAGGCTGCCGTCCGGCTCAAGCCGTGCCAGTCCAAAGGCGGTGATGCCATTGTAGGAGGTAAACGAGCCAGCGATGACGTAGCGGCCGTCCGGCAGGCGGGTGATGCTCTTGATGTCGCCGCCGAGGGCGCCATTGCTGTTGCCGTTGTTGGCCGCCGGGAAGGTTGCGTCCAGCGTGCCAGTTGCCGTCAATGCCGCGATGCGCCCTTTTGCAGTCGCGCCCATTTGGGTGAACTTGCCGACAAGGACCAGGTCGGAGCCAACTCCGCCACCTGCCAGAGCCAGCACCTCGTCATTCGGCGCGGTTCCCGCCCCGATGACGTCGAATGTGTTGTCCGGCGTTCCGTCGACCAGCGCCAGCCGCGCCAGTCGTGTCGCAGGAAATCCGCCGATGATGGTGAAATTACCACCCACGTAGACTGAGGTGCCATCGCCGCTGCGGATCGCGGAATTGATCGAGGCATCGGCATTCGCTGGCCAGGTCATCGAGATGCTTCCAGCGGTCGAAAAGCGCCCGCCGAAGCCGGCTGCTGCCCCGTCGTAGGTCGTGAAGTCACCGGTGGCGATGATGTCGTTGGCGTCATTGCGGAACAAATGCCGGACTGCTCCGTTGAACCCTTCCTCGGAGGGAATCGTGTCGCCCAACTCACCATCGCGGGTGAGGCTCAACATCCGGTTGCGGATCTCCGCACTCGGTGCGTCCGCCGGGTTGATCTTCCCGTAAGCGGTGAAATCACCCCCGAACACCAAGTCAAAATCCCCGTCGCTGCTGTTGACCACCGCCGAGTGGACGGTGGCGTTCGGTCCCCACTCGACGACATCCACCGAGTCAAATGTCCCGGCCTCATCGAGCGTCTCCAGGGCCTCGGGAATGATGAACGTCGGGTCCAGGCTACCGTTCTCGTTGAGCCGGATGATGTTGTTGAGGACTAGGATCTTCAACCCGTCGACGCTGACCGGAACGTTCACTCTGAACTTCCCCGCGATGACCACCTTACGGTCCGGCTGAACCGCCACCGAACGGACGTCAAACGGACCCGCGAAGCTCCAGTTTTGCAGCGTGAACCGAGCGACCTTGCCCGGCACACCGGTCGCTGGCGGACGCACCGAGATTTGCGCATTCGCGGTGATCCCGCAACTCAGTGCGAGAGCGATTGAGAGAAAACAGGCAGTTAGCTTCATCGGGTTTTTCAGGTTCTGTCTGGGGGGATTGGCTTGGATTCTTCGGCTACTTGAGGCACTGGGGATCGCTGGCGGACCATCCCGCTCCGAGCGACTGGCCGATATTTTGCGCCACATCGCCCACGGTCCTCGAATTCTTCCCTGAATTGCTCAGCAACTCACTTCAATTCTCGGCCCGGTGGCTCATGCCGCCGCAGTGGAAATCTTTTTCTCATTCCACGCCACCTGCTTCCGTTAGTTCACTTGATGCGTCAATCACGAAATTGCCCACGGGTGCTTGGCTGGACGTGTCGAACCGGGGTCGGCGGGGGTGCTCGCGCGGCGGCCCGGTGGCGCCGGTCAGAGGTTTTCCATCGCACTGCCGCAGCGGCGGCAATAGCGGGCATCGGGAAGGTGGCCTTGGACGCCGCAGGACGGGCAGGCACTGGCGGTGGCTGGCTCGGGGCGCATGATTTCGGCGGTGACGATGCCGGCGGGCACGGCGATGATGGCGTAGCCCATGAGCATGCAGAGGGAGGCGACGGTGCGGCCAAGCGGGGTGACCGGGGCAATATCGCCGAAGCCGACGGTGGTGATGGTGGTGATCGACCAGTAGACGCTCATCGGGATGCTGGTGAAGCCGGACGGCGGACCTTCAATGAGATACATGATGGTGCCGGCGACGATGGTGAACATCAGGATGACCATGAAGAACACGGTGATCCGGGCACGGCTGGCGATGAGCCCGCGCAGGAGCAAGTCGGCGCCGCTGATGTGGCGGACCATCTTGAGAATCCGAAACACCCGCAACAGCCGCAGCACCCGGATGACCGCCAGCTGGTGGGCGCCGGGGAGGACGATGGTGAGAAAACTCGGCAGCACCGCGAGCAGGTCGACGAGCCCGAAAAAACTCCGCGCGTAACGCAGCGGCCGCTCGCTGCTCCAGAGCCGCGCGAGGTATTCGATGAAGAAGATGCCGGTGAAGATCCACTCGAGCACCCGCAGGGTCGGCAAATATCGGAGCCGCACCGCGGCGATGCTCTCGAGCATCACCACCGCGATACTCAGGCCGATGACCCACAGCAGAATGATGTCGAACAACCGGCCGGCGGGCGTGTCTGACTCGAAAATGATGTTCCGCCAGCGCTCGCGGCGGGTCTTATGAGGGCTCGGTTGACTGTCCACGCCGCGAGGTTAGCTCCGCAACCTCAGAGAGTCAGCCAAAAGCTCAAGGGGTCTGGAGCGTCACGCGGTTTGACCTTTGGGGCGCATGCCCCATGTTAGGCGGGGTAGACGCGCCCGCTCGCATCCTCACCGATTTTTGCAATGGCCACCGACGACCCCAGCAATGCCCCCGGCGATTCCACGGGGAAGCGTCCGCGGCGCTGGCTGCGGGCGCTGGTGATCGTCGGGCTGGTGGTGGTGGCGGCGGGGATCTGGCTGGCGGGCCCCGGGAAGCGGGTGATCGGCAGCCATGTCCTGCGCAACCAGCTGGAGAAGGCCGGGCTGAGCGGTGATTTCAGAATCGAGGACATTGGTCCAAACGGCGTCACCCTGCGCGACGTCAACCTGGAAGGGCTGGGATTGGTCCGCTCGATCCGCGGCGATTCGCTCAAGGTGGAATTCCGGGTCAACGAGCTGCGCGACGGCCGGATCCGCGCGTTTGACGCGACCAACCTGACCATCGCGCTCGACTTGGAAGCGGCGCCTGAGCGCGCCGAGGACCCGACGATCCCCTTCGATGCCAATGCGCTCGGTGAGACGCTGCGGGCCGTGCAGGGGAAGCTCGGGCCGATCGCGCTGGATGCGAAGAACATGACGCTCAACATCACCCGCGGCAATCAGCCGGTCGCGATCATCGAGGGGGCCGATCTCCACCACGTCCCCGGGACCGACAGGTTCACCCTGAAGTTCCGCAACATCATCCAGACCGAGAAGCTCGCGCCGGAGGACGAACCACCGCCGCCTGACCAGGGAAGCGTGGATGGGGCCGCGCCGCTGGCGATGTTCGTCCAGGATGTCGGGAAATCCACCGAGCTGGTTCCCGGCCAGGAGGTTGAGATCATCTGGTCGGCCGCGGGGCTGCTCATCGACCGGCTCGAGATTCTCCCGGGGATCGTCCTCGAGAACCTCAAACTCGACCACGCCGCCGGGCAACCGCTTGCCACCGAGACGCTCATCGCCATCGACGGCGCCCAGGTCCGGGTCCGGCTCGGCGACGACCTGCGCAACGCCCGCTTCACCCTGGAACGCGGACCGCTGGATTTGGCCAGCCTGGCCCGCCGGTTCGACGCCGACACCGTGCTGGCCGGATCGCTCGCCGCCATGGAGGTCAGCATCGAGGACATTTTTGCGACCCGCGGGAATTGGCGGGTGCGGGCGACGGCCAGCGGGCCGGTCGTCCGGTTCCGCGAGTGGTCGCTTGACGAGGTGGCGCTAACGCTGGCCAAGGACCCGGGGAATGCGGCGCTGGACCTGCGCGCGGGGATCTTTGGCACGCGGTTCACCTTGACGAGCAAGGCGGAGTTTCCGGCCGACCGGGTGATCGACCCGGTCCGCTGGTGGCACGACGCGGTCATCACCGGAACCGTGGTGACGGAGAACCTGCAGCCGGCCGTCGCCGAGTTCCGCAGCCGCTTGACTCCTGACCCGCCGACCCTGCCAATCCCCCGGGCGAACCTCGCGGCAGATTTCACCGCCACCCTGCAGGCGAACCAATTGGCAAAGATCGCCGCCGCCTACCAGCTCAGCGAGTTGGCGATCGACGGCCGGTCGCTCACCCCGGTCGCCGGCGAGCTGACATGGAACGTCCCGGGGAACCAACTCGACGCCACCGCCCGCCACCCGGCCGGCGCGGACCCGGCCGGTCTGGCGGTGAGCATCGGCTGGGATTTCCAGACCAACGGGTATCGTGCCTCGGCGACGGCGCGCGGCTATGACCTTGGGCCGCTGGCCGATTTCCTGGTGCCCTTCGGCGTCACCCTGCCGGCCGGCACGCTCAACGGGACCTGGCAGGGCGACGGGTTGCTCGGTGCCGAGCGCCGCCACCGCGGGACCCTGGCCCTTGGCGAATCCACCCTCGCATTCCCGAACCGCCCGCCGTTAAGCGGCGATATCCAAGCGAGCTACGCGTGGCCGGGGAACATCGAGATCGCCCGGCTGCAGGTCACCCAGGGCGACCACACCCTCGCCGGACAAGCATCCTGGAAGGACGGGATCCTGACGGTCAACGAGATGCTGCTAAATGCCGGGCCCGCCGTGCTGCTCAGCGGGGCGGCCGTGGTGCCACTTGATCCAAAGGTGCGCACGCTTGCTGATTTCCTTGCCCAACCGGGAGCGGTCACCGCCAACCTCAAGGCCGACGCGCTGACCCTCGCCCAGCTGCGCGATCTGGTTCCCGGCTTTGAATTTCCCGGAACCGGGGCGATCTTCGGATCGCTGGCGGTCTCAGGCACATTCGCCGATCCCGCCGCGCAGGCGCTTGTCGAGGTTCGCGGCTTGGCGGCCACCGGCCTCGAGGCGGTCGCACCGATGGATGTCACTGCCAATCTCGATTACGCAGCCGGCCGCCTGGCGCTTGAAAGCCGCATCGTCCAGCAGGACGCGACGATCTTCAACCTGGACGCGAGCATCCCGCTCTCACCGGCGGTCCGGTCGCTCAAGGACCTGGTTGCCCAACCGGGCGAGATTTCCTTCAACCTCCAGTCGGCGCGCCTCGCCATCGGGCAGGTCCGCCCGCTGGTTCCCACCGCCCGGCTGCCGGATGCCGGCAACCTGACCAGCAACATCGCCATCAGCGGGACCTTCGGGAAACCGGCCATCACCGCCACCCTCGACGCCACCGGGCTCACCGGCGGGCCGCTTGGCAACACCCTGCCGCCGACCGACCTCGCCGTGACCCTGACGAGCGCGGACAGCCGGCTCATCGTCACCGGCACGGCCCGCCAGCCGAACGCCCCACCGGCGACCCTGAGCGGAAGCATCGGGTTTCGCCCGCAGCGGTGGCTGGACAACCCGCAACTCATCGCCGAGGAAACCATCGACCTAGGAGTCCAGATCCAGGGGCTCAACGGCCGCCAGTTTGTCCAGAAAGTCCCCGGGGTTGCCGACTTCTCGGTGCTCATCGACGCCAACCTCAGCGCCACCGGACGCCTCAACGACCCCGACCTGCGCGGCACCATCACCGCCCGCCAAGGGCAGCTGCGCCCGCAAAACGACTCGCTCCCCACTCTCTCGAACTTGCAGATGACCCTGCGCTTTGATCGCCGGAAGGCGACCCTCGACAACCTCCGGATGACCCACGCCGGCGGCACCGTCACCCTGCGCGGCAGCGCCGACTTTGCGGTGCTGAACAACCCGGTCCTCGACCTCACCCTGACCGGCGACCAGGCACTGCTGTGGCGCGATGACTCGATGAACGCCCGCGCCAACGCCGCCCTGCGGCTGACCGGCCCGTTCGATGCGGCCGAGCTGTCCGGCTCGCTCGCGATGGTTGAGACCCTCTATTACCGGGATCTTGAGATCATCCCCACCTCGCCATTCCGCGGACCGCGCAAGCCGGCGGTCGTCGCCCAAGTCGACGAGCTCGTGAAACCCGACGAGGTCGCCGAGCGCTGGAACATCCCCGCTCCGTTCAACAACTGGACGCTGGACCTGGGCATCACCACCCGCGACCCGGTCCTGTTGCGCGGCGACCGGGTCGGCGGCAGCATCGCCGCGAACATCCGCGCCCGCGGGACCCTCGGCAACCCCCAGCTGGATGGCGCCGCGGTGCTCAACAACGCAAAGCTGCGCCTGCCGTTCAGCACCTTGCAGATCGCCAGCGGAACCGCGACGTTCACCCCCGAACGCGGGTTTGACCCGTTGCTGAGCCTGCGCGGGACCTCGCGGATCAGCCCGTATGACGTCACCGTGTTCGTCAGCGGCACCGCGTCCAACCCCGACCTGCTCTTCACCGCCGACCCGCCACTTCCTGAAAGCGAAATCCTTTCCCTCCTCGCAACCGGCTCGACGACCCGCGACCTCGGCGTCGAAACCCTCACCGTGAAGGCGATCCAGCTCTTTATCGAGGAACTGCGGCGCAGCCGGCTGCCGTTCGGCCGGCAACTCGGCCAGCTCGTGGATATCCTCGACGAGGTCGAAATCCGGGTCGGTGCCGACGACCCGTATACCGGCCGGCGCTTGACCTCGGCAAGCGTCGCGCTGACCGACCGGGTGTTGATTTCCGTGGCGATCGATGAGGATGGCAATACCCGCGCGCTCGTCATGTATCTTTTCCGCTTCCGCTGAATGACCCGCGCCCTAGTCATCCTCTCCTTGCTGGTTGCGGCGCTCCCCGCCTGGGCCGCCCACGTGCGCATCCAGGGGCTGACGTCGATCTCCGAGTCCCGCGCGCTGGAGATGATGCGCGACCGCCTGACCTACGTCGAAGCCCGCCCCGCCAACCCGGCCCGCGCCGACGACGCCGCGTTCTTCCTCCGCAGGATCCTCGTCCGCGACGGGTTCGCCAACGCGCAAGTGTCCTGGGCCATCCAAAACGGGGTGATCGTCCTGAGCGTCAACGAGGGGATCCGCTTGAGCCTGGGCGAGATCGAGGTCGTTGGAGTCGCCGACGAGGAATTCCGGCGGGTGATCGTGCAGGCATTCAGCCAGCCAGCGAGCCGCCGGCCGTCCGGGTTTGCCGGCGATCTGCCATTTCTTGAACAAGACCTCGACGCCGCCATCCAGCGGGTCACCGCCGAGTTCCAATCCCGCGGGTATTGGGAACCCGAGGTCCAGATCGCCGAACGCGTGGTGGTTCCCCAAACCGGCAAGGTCAACTTGGTTCTCGAGGCGCACTCCGGGCCGCTGTTTGTCCTTGGAACCTCGCTCGTCACCGGCGACCTCGACGGCCATGCCAGCGCAATCAATGCCTTGCTCGCCGGGTCCACCGGCCTCGTCGCGGATACCAACATGATCGATGGCGCACGCGATGCGGTGGAGAAATTTTTCCAAGTCCGCGGGTATGCGCGGGCCCAGGTGGTTGTCGGCGCGCTGCGGGCCGGCAGCCTGTACACGATGGTGTTCCAGATTGACGCCGGCCAGCAGTTCCGGGTCGGGAAGCTGGCATTTCTCGGGCTCGACCGGACCGATCCGAACCGGGTCGGGGCACGCTTCACCGGGCTGGATGGCGCCCTGTTTGACCCGTCCGTGCTGAGCAAGCCGGTCGCCGAGTTGCTCGCGACCGGCGCATTCGCCTCGATCCACACCAGCCAGGTCCCGCAGGCGGATGGCGCCATGGACCTGGTGCTCGAGTTCAAGGAAGGCCGGGCGCGCGGGTTCTCAGGCTACACCGGGGTCGGCAGCTTCGAGGGGTTCATCGTCGGCGCCGGCTACTTCGACCGGAATTTCACCGGCAGGCTGCTCAACCTCAACGTCGGCGGCGAGATCTCCTCACGCGGGCTGCTCGGCGAGGTGCGCCTGACCAACCCGTGGTTGTTTGGCACCGACCTCCACGGGACCTCCCGCCTCTACGGCATCACCCGCGATTTCGATGGCTACGACAAAGCCGAAACCGGCCTCTCGGCCACCGTCACCTGGAAGGTCACCGAGCGCTATCAGATCGCCGTGAGCGCCGGCACCGCCTACGTCACCATCACCCCCGGTGGCATCCCGCGCTTCCAGACCGGGGAGCCGATCTACTCGCACAACTACCTCCGGGTTGGCCAGCGCTTCGAGGCGCGCGACAACCCGCTGAGCCCGCGGAGCGGGTTTTTCGGCTCGCTCGACCTGGAGGTCGGTGGCGCCGTCGGCGACGATTCAACCGGGTATTTCAGCAGCGAGGCGCGCGCCAGCTACTATATTCCAGTCGGCAGTGACGACCACATCGCGCTCAGCCTGCGCAACGGCGTGATTCTCCCGAGTGGCGGGCTCCTGCCGATCGACCTGCGGTTTTTCCAGGGCGGGCCCGACAGCGTCCGCAGTTTCCCGCTGCGCCGCATGGGCGAAAAATCCGCGTCCAACGACCCGCTCGGCGGCGAGGCCTACTGGACCGCCAATGGCGAGTACGTCCACCGGCTCATCGGGCCGCTCCAAACAGTGGTGTTCACCGATGTGGGCACCTTGAGCCGAACTTTTGATGGCTTTGGCGTCGACAACGTGGAACTTGCCGTTGGCGGCGGGCTGCGGCTTGATTTGCCGATTGGCCCGATCCGGCTTGAATACGGGCGCAATCTGACCCGTGATCCCGGCGAGCCGACCGGGGCGTTCCATTTTTCCATTGGCGTCGCCTTCTGACCACCCCTCGATCATGATTTCCCTCATCCTCAGCTGTGAAGCCGCCACCTGCGCGGTTCCCGAGCAGCATCGCGCCCTTTTCGCCAACCATCCTGACCGGCTCACCTCCGCCGATGGCTGGGAGCCTGGCTCCCTCAACCTCGCGCAGGGAATGGCCATGAAGTTCCGCACTCCCTTGTGCGACGCCCATGTCTCGCGCCTGCTCATCGACGTCTCCCGCCGCGCCGACGACCCGCGCCGCTGGAGCGACATCGCCGCCACCCTGACCCCCCAGCAGCGCGAGCAACTCCACGAGCGGCAGTTCGTCCCGTACCTCAACTCGCTGCGCCAAAGGATCAACGACGCGCTCAAGCGCGATACCCAGGTCCTCCACGTCTCGGTGCGCACCCACCTCGGCGTCCGCGGCGGCCCGATCCCGGTCGCCGACATCGGCTTGGTCTATCAACCGCTGCGCAGCGCCGAGCGCGGGTTTGCCAGTGCCTGGCTGACGACCATGCGGGCCAACGCGCCGGACCTCAGGATCGCCGCCAACGAGCCGGACATCGGCGACCAGCTCGGCCTGCTCAACCAGTTGCGCGAGGAATTCCCGGACCCGGCGTATGCCGCCATCACCGTTACCGCGGCCCAATCGTTGTTCCTCGACAGCTTCCCGTGGCGCTGGGACAAAGCAAAAAAACTCATCCTCGACTCCTTCTCCCCCATCATCACCCCCCCCGCCGCAGACTAGCCGCCACCGCATCGCCAACGTAGAATGTCCAACGTCCAACGTTGTGACTTCCGGGCGCCCGCCCCAACGGGGCACAGGGTGATAGCCTAGGGCAAGCGCAGCGCAGCCCTAGGTAGGCCAGAAAGCAATCCCAAGCCCTGAAAGGCCGCTCCCCCTCACGGCAGCGCCCCAAGCGCCGCTAGATCCTCATTCTCCGCCGCCAGCTCCCGCAAGACCACATCCATATCAAACGCCCGCGCAAGGAAGCGCCGGGCTTCCTGCTCCTCGCCAAGCGCGGCGGAGTAGCAGCCCATATGGTAGTGGAATACCGAGCTGCGGATCAATTCCCGCGGCCCGCTCATCAACCAGTCCTTCGCCGCCTGGGTGTCGCCCGTCGCGTGCAGGCAGCGGGCCGCTCGCAAAAAATAGTCCGGCCGGTGCGGCAGCTTCACGCACAGCAAGCGCGCGGTGTCCGCTGCCTGGTTCCAGTGCTCGCGGCTCATCTCGGCGTCCAATTTCACCTCGAGCGCCGCGGGCCGGAACCGCTCGCGCGCCGGCAGCCCTTGCAACAACTCCAACGCCTCACCCCCAAGCCCCAGCTCGATCCAGCCCTCCGCCTGCTGCAGAACCTGCTGGAAATTCATCCCCAATCCGTTGGCAACCACCCGGCAAGCCTGCCGCAAAATCCCCCAGCAAGGCAAGCCCCTTGGTTAACAAATGCCAACGATCAACCTCCTGCGCAGCACCCAGCATCGAAACAAAAAACACCCGGGAACCCCGCCGAAGCGGAGAACCCGGGTGAAACCAACCTGCAACAACAAAGTGACTAGATCCGAACCCGCGCCACCGGTGCCGCGGAGCGCTCCGGCCGGCCACGCCCGAGGCGGGCGGTCTCCTCGCCGACCTTCTTGAGCAAGGCGATGAGATAGGCATTAAGGAAGTACTCCTTGAGGAGCGTTTCCTTGGTCTGACCGGCGGCATTCTTCCGTGCGACTTTCATGGGACTGCGGTGGTGGGGTTAAAAAGTTGGGGAACGATCACCCGGATCATGGAAAAAGCGAATGGATCACGGCTCTTTGTCTATCTTTTCGACCACCGTCCGGAAGCTCCCGATTTCAATGACCCGGATGCGGGCGCCGGCCTCAATGAACTCGCCGCGGGTGACGACGCTGTGGTCGCGGGGGCCGATCTGCGCCTTGCCGGCCGGGCGGAGGTCGGTGGTGGCGGTCCCCGAGTGGCCGATGCCGATGGCGTCGGGTGAGGCGGCGGTGTCGACCGGGGGCATGGGTCCGGAGGCGGTGTTGAGGATGAAGGCGCGGAACATCGGGAGATCGGGAAGATAGCGCATCATCAGGAGAATCAGCGTCATCCCGCCGGCCAGCCCGATTGCCAGGCTGATCGACGGCCAGGCGATGGCGGCCATGATCCCGTGGCCGAGGCCGCGGGAGACATCCTCGGCGGCAAAATCGTCGACCAGGTCATTGACGGGACTCTAGACAGACTTTTGCGGAGATTCAAAATCGATGATTGGAACCGGCCACTTTCCTGGCATACGCTGGCGCGCCCCATGCCCCGGATTCCCGAAGAGACCGTTGAACAAGTCCTGGCCGCCACGGACATCGTGGACCTCATCGGCTCGTACTTTCCGGTCAAGCGCGCCGGATCGAGCTTCAAGGCCTTGTGCCCGTTCCACAACGAGAAGTCGCCGTCGTTCCACATCAACGCCGCGACCCAGCATTTCCATTGTTTTGGCTGCGGCGAGAGCGGCAGCGCGGTCGGATTCGTGATGAAATACGAGAATTTGCCGTTTCCCGACGCGGTCCGCAAGCTCGCCGCCCGCGCCGGCATCCCGATCATCGAAGAGGCGCTCGACCCGGCCGCCGAGCGCTCGCGCCGCTCGCGCTCGCGCCTGATCGACCTCCACCGGGAGGCCGCCGGGTTCTTCCACCGGTTGCTGCTCAGCGACCCGGCCGCCAAGCACGCGCGCGACTACCTGAAAAGCCGCGGGTTTGGCCGGGAGATGGCCGAGCGCTGGACGATCGGCTGGGCCCCGGAATCGCCCAAGAGTTTCCTCGATTTTGCCCGCGAAAAGGGGTTCAGCGGCCGCGAACTCGCTGATTCCGGGCTCGCCGCCCAGCGCCAGGAGAACAATGCCAGCTCCGGCCTCTACCTGCGCTTCCGCGACCGCCTGATGTTCCCGATCCGGAACGACTACGGCGACGTCATCGCCTTCAGCGCCCGCCAGTTGCGCGACGACCCGCGGAGCGGAAAATACATCAACTCGCCGGAAACCCCGCTCTTCAACAAGTCAAAGGTCATCTTCGCCCTCGACCGCGCCCGCAAGCACATGCTCAAGGCCGGCTTCGCGCTGCTCTGCGAGGGCCAGATCGACGCAATCTCCTGCCACGAGGCCGGCTTGGAGAACGCGATTGCGCCGCTGGGGACCGCCTTCACCCCGCACCACGCGCGGCTGCTGCGCCGCTACACCGACACGGTCGTGCTGTGCTTCGATTCGGATGCCGCCGGGGTCAAGGCAACCCAGCGGGCCTTCGGGGAGCTTGCCGCCGAAGGGCTTGCGGTGCGCGTCGCCGAGCTGCCGGGCGGCGATGACCCGGACGCGTTCATTCGCCGCGAGGGGGTTGAAGCGTTCCGCACCCGCCTGACCGAGGCGCGCGGGTTTTTCGACTACATGGTCGACCGCGCCAACCGGGAAAACTCCCTCGCCAATGTCACCGACCGGGCAAAATTTGCCCGCGAGCTCGCTGAACTCGTCGCCGCCATCAGCGACGCGGTCAGCCGTGACGCGCTCATCAACCACCTCGCCACCCGCCTCCAGATCGGCGCCGCCGAGTTCCGCTCCGCCGTCGACCAGGCACTCCGCAACCGCCGGAAACCCGCCGCCACCAGCGACGACACCGCCGCCGCCCCGCCAGTCGCCCCCACCCCGCTCGACAACACCCTCGCCTACCTGTGCTTCCTCGCCCTCCAATCGCCTGAGGCCCAAGCGTGGCTTGCCGAGCAGGTCGAAACGCTCATCGAGATCAGCCCGTTCGTCGAGGGCACCGAGATCCTCCGGAAAATCCTCGCGCGCCGCCCGGAGGCCGGCAATCCGAACGCCATCAACGCCTTCACCGCCACCCTCCCCGACGCCGACCTCAAGGCGCTGCGCCGCGACCTCACCCACCTCACCCAGCTCCCAGAACACCCGCTCGAGGCCGCCGCGGCCGCCATCAACCAAGTCAGCCTGCGCGCCCTGAAAATCCGCGACGCACGCGTCCGCGCCGCCTTGCGCGACCCCTCGCTGCCACCCGAGCGCCTCGTCGCCCTCATGGAGGAAACCAAGGAAATCAAGCGGCTCCTCGGCGGCGCCCAGCCAACCACCCAGTAACCCCATCCCAACAAAAAAATCATTGGGGCTTGGAGGATTACCGCCCTGAAAGATTTTCTTGACCGCCCCGGTAGCAGGGCAAATATTCCGCGCCCCCGGGGGTTCCCCCTGCGTGTTGCTATAATAGGCGACTTGTGCCCGGATTTCTCACCCGCTCACGTTCTTATGGCCAAAAAGACACCTGCACACGCCTCCAAGACCAGCAAGCCCGCTCCCAAGGCGCCCTCAAAGCCACTTGCTAAATCCGCAGGGAAGTCCGCCACCCCGGCCGCAAAAAAATCCCCGGCCAAGCCAGCACCCAAGAAGCCAGCACCCAAGCCGGCAACCAAGAAGCCCGCGCCCAAGCCGGCACCCAAGAAGCCAGCACCCAAGCCGACGGCGAAAAAGCCAGCGCCGGCGCTGAAGAAGCCCGTGGCGAAAAAGCCCGTGGCGAAGAAGCCGGTGGCGAAAACCAAGCCGGTGGCCAAACCCCTTTCAAAGCCGCTTTCCAAAGCACCCAAGCCCCTCACTAAAGCCTCCAAACCATTGACTAAGCCCTCAAAGCCCCTCACCAAGCCGTCCAAGCCGATCGCCCAAGCCAGCACCAAGCCATCCAGGCCGATCGCCACCGCCAAGCCGGCCACCGCCGCCAAGCCGGCCACCGCCGCCAAGAAGCCAACCGCGGCGCCCCAACCGAAGGCCGCCGCCAAACCGGCGCCCGCCGCCAAACCAGCCGCCGCGAAGAAGCCGGCCGCCAAGCCGGCCGAGCCGGAAGTCGCCGCGCCAAAAGCGGCAAGCCGGCCGCGCCCGAAGGCCGACGCGCCCGTAGCGGAAGCCGCGGTCGTCGAGGCAAAGAAGTCCAGCGGGAAAAAGACCACCCCGCCGCCAGTCGAAGAGCGCCGCCGGATCGACACCCCGGAAATCCAGGAGAAGATCCGCGAGCTCATCAAGCTCGCCAAGGAGCAGGAATACCTGACCTACGACGACATCAACGAGGTCCTGCCAAACGACCTGGTTGACCCCGAGGACGTCGAGGCGATCATGGAGCGGCTCCGCAACATGGAGTTCGACATCATCGACGCTTCCGAGGTCGACCGCGTTAAGGATAAAAAGCGCGACGACGACGAAAGCCCCGAGGACGCCAAGGCCGACCAGAAACTCGACATCCTCGACGACCCGGTCCGCATGTACCTTAAGCAGATGGGCCAGGTCCCGCTGCTCACCCGCGAGCAGGAGGTCGAAATCTCCAAGCGCATCGAAAGCGCCGAGATCAAGGTCCAGAAGTACCTCCACCTCTTCGGGTTCACCGCCGAGTGCTACCTCGACCTCGCCGACAAGCTCATCAAGGGCAAGGAGCGCTTCGACCGCGTCATCCTCGACAAAAAAATCGAGTCCCGCGAACGCTACATGAAGATCCTCCCGAAGCAGTGCGACCAGTTGCGCCAGCTCCACGAGGAAAATGACCGGATCTTCAAGCAGCTCTCGTCGAAGAACGTCCGCGGCCGAAAGAAGCTCGAGGCCGACTTCGAGAAAAACCAGCAGTCGCTTGGCCGCCTTTACACGCGCTTCTACTACAAGCAGAAGGTGACCGAGGATTTCTGCGAGCTCGTCGAGGAGTACCAGCAGAAATTCTGGAAATACACCCGCAAGCAGGCGACGACTCCCGACAAGGAGTTTGAAACCAAGCTGCGCGAACTCCAGCAGCGCGCCTGGCACACCCCGGAAAGCTTCGACGCAACCAACCAGGACCTCCGCCACTGGCTCAAGGAAGCGCTCAAGGCGAAGACCGAGATGGTCGAGGCCAACCTGCGCCTCGTCATCTCGATCGCCAAGAAATACACCAACCGCGGACTCTCGTTCCTCGACCTCATCCAGGAAGGGAACATGGGCCTCATGAAGGCCGTCGAAAAATTCGAATACCGCCGCGGCTACAAGTTCTCGACCTACGCGACCTGGTGGATCCGCCAGGCGATCACCCGCTCGATCGCCGACCAGGCGCGCACGATCCGCATCCCGGTCCACATGATCGAGACGATCAACAAGTTGATGCGCGTCCAAAAGCAGCTCGTCCAGGAGTACGGCCGCGAGCCGTCCCCGGAGGAAATCGCCGAGGAAATCCACTTGCCCGTCGAGCGCGTCCGCGCGGTCCTCAAGATGGCCCAGCAGCCGATCTCGCTGCAGGCCCCGGTTGGCGATTCCGACGACACCTCCTTCGGTGACTTCATCGAAGACAAGGCCGCGGAAAACCCAATGGAGGAAGCCGGCTTCGCGATGCTCAAGGAGAAGATCCGCGACGTCCTCGACACCCTGACCGAGCGCGAACGCGAAGTCCTCGAACAACGCTTCGGCCTCAAGGACGGCTACTCACGCACCCTCGAGGAAGTCGGCCGCCAGTTCCAGGTCACCCGCGAACGCATCCGCCAGATCGAAGCCAAGGCCCTCCGGAAAATGCGCCACCCGACCCGCATCCGCAAACTCGAAGGGTTCATCGAACTCCCCGGCACCTAGTCGCCCAATCCATCCCCAGGGAGCGCGTGTCACCACGCGCTCCCTTTTTTTTGCGTCCCACGTAGCGAACTTTGTGAAAAGTTCGGCGGGTTCACCCCCGAACGCAACAACGCCCGAACCCGTCAAAGAGGACCTCCCACCTCTCGCCGCCGATGCCCCTCAAACCGCGCCAGTAGGCGTACATCTAGCGTTCAAAATCCGCGGGTTCGGCCGCAGTGATCACAGGTCATTTGGAGTAAGCCCAGTGCGCTTCGCGATTCGAGAAAGCATCCTAGGGCCGACTTCCTCCCCTTCGTGGAAAGCGAACACGAAAAATCAGGCCATCCTGAACGCGCTAGAATTCGGTGGGAACCGCCCGTTTCCCGTTTAATGCTCCACCCAATCTTTAGTAGAGCAGCAAGCACCAGTCTGGCCTTTGCCGAACCCCACTGGCTCATACCGAGACCGAGAAAACTTCCTCTAATTCGGGCGGGGCCTCACCACCTTCGAGTCGATCCGCAAAGACCCGTAGAGCGAGTGCTTGAGCACGAAAAATCGCCTCACTCCGGGTGCCACCATAAGCCATGACGCCCGGAACCTGAGGAATCTCAGCGAGCCAGCGACCGTCGGACTCCTGTTCGGTTTCAACGGCAAGATGCATCTCGGTAACTTTCGCCATCTTGGCTAAGAATGCAAGGCTGCTCTCACTATCCAATGCCGCGCCGCTGGATTCAGTGCTGGAGCGCTCGATCTCATCGTCCACCACGGCGCGGAACTCATCACTTTCGACGCCGACTCGCTCGTTGCGCAGATCTCACTTGCCGGAAGCTCCGGGGAGCCCTGAACCGGGACGAACTCCACGGTCGCTGATCCATGGCATGGGAACGCATCTTCGTTGACACCAATATCTTCCCTTCAAGCCGCTAAACCGCCTCTTCAGGTCGCTAAACCGCCCCTTCAAGCCGCTAAACCGCCCCTTCAAGCCGCTAAACCGCCCCTTCAGGTCGCTAAACCGCCTCTTCAGGTCGCTAAACCGCCTCTTCAGGTCGCTAAACTGCCTCTTCGGGTCGCTAAACTGCCTCTTCGGGTCGCTAAACCGCCCCTTCAAGCCGCTAAACCGCCTCTTCAGGTCGCTAAACCGCCCCTTCAAGTCGCTAAACCGCCTCTTCAGGTCGCTAAACCGCCCCTTCAAGTCGCTAAACCGCCTCTTCGGGTCGCGACGCCCCCCTGAACCGCCACGCGGTTCCGCCCCAAAGCCCGGGGTTGGCGTACCCGCCTACCCCGGGAACACCCCCGAAAAAAAGTTCCCCAACCCCAACGGGGTTGCGTCCCATCCGGTCACGGTTCCCATCGATGCTTGATCGCTTAGGCGACCAAGCCGTCCAGCGGGCTGCGCACGCCGCAACCATTCACCCCGACGGCCA
>JBILQE010000066.1:0-13481 GCA_044373465.1 Akkermansiaceae bacterium
CGATTGCGTTGATGCGCCGGGTGTTGCGCGCCTACGGCGGGGACCCGCGGGTGTTCATCCCGAAGCGCAGCAGCGAGGGCTACAGCCTCAGCGCCGCGGCCCTGGAGCGCTGCATGCGCGAGGGCCCGCGCCCTGATCTGATGATCACCGTCGACTGCGGGACCGCCGCCCTGGCCGAGGTCAAGGGCCTTGCCGCCGACGGCGTCGACGTCGTCATCGTCGACCACCACGAGCCCGGACCTAACGGACTGCCGGCCTGCGCCGCGGTCGTCAACCCGAAGTGCGGGGTCGACCTAACCTACCTGTGCGCCGCCGGGGTGGTCTTCAAGCTTGCCCACGCGCTGCTCAAGACCCGCCCGCTCACCGATTTCGACCTGCGCGACGTCATCGACCTCGTCGCGGTGGCCACCATTGCCGACATCGTCCCGCTCGTCGGCGAAAACCGGATCCTCGTCTGCCACGGGCTGCGGCGCCTGCCTAACACCCTCAACGCCGGCCTGTGGGCGCTCCAGAAGGTCACCGGGATGCACGGCGCGGCGACCTCGATGGACGTCGGGTTCCGGATCGGCCCGCGGCTCAACGCGGCCGGGCGGATGGACCGGCCCGAGGACGCGCTCGAGATGCTCCTAACCGATGACGGCGCCCACGCCGCGCGGCTTGCCGAGAAGCTCGACGGCTACAACCGCGACCGCCAGGGGCACGAGCAACGGATGCGCGCCGAGGCGCTCGAGATGCTAACCGCCGGCTTTGATCCGGGCAAGGATCCGGTGATCGTCCTTGGTTCGCGCGCGTGGCACCCGGGGGTTGTTGGGATCGTCGCCTCGCGGCTGATGCGCCAGTTCCACAAGCCGACGTTTGTCATCGCCATTGACCCTAACGGCGTCGGCAAGGGCAGCGGCCGCAGCATCGAGGGCGTCTCGCTCGTCGAGGCGATCCACGCGTGCCAGCCGAGCCTCATCGCCGGCGGCGGCCACGCGATGGCCGCCGGGCTGAGCATCGCCGAGGACCAGATCCCGGCGTTCCGCGAGATGTTTGGCGAGTATGTCCGCACCGCCACCAACACCGAACAACGGCTCCCGCGGCTGTATGTCGACGCCGAGGTCGACTTCGACGACCTCTCGCTCGAGTTCCTCGACAGCTACGACCTTCTCCAACCGTTCGGCAGCAGCAACCCGCAGCCGATCTTCATGAGCCGCCAAGTCTATCTGAGCGAGGCGCCGCAGAAGCTCAAAAACAACCACCTTCGGTTCTTCCTGCGCCAGGGGTACGTCGAGCGCGACGCGATCTTCTTCGGCGGCGGCGAGCGCGCCCTCCCCGAGCCGCCATGGGACGTCGCCTTCACCATCGACCGCAACACCTTCCGCGGCCGCACCACCCTCCAGATCATCGTCCAGGACGTCCGCGCCGCAGGCAGCCAATCCTAACAACCCCGATGCGCGCTCCGGACCTACTCCCGGCGGACGCCGGCGTCGCCGAGATCCCCGGGGTCAGCGGCCGGGAGGCGGCCGGGCTGGCGGCCGCCGGGATCCTAACCGCGGCGGACCTGCTAGACTGGTTGCCGCGCCGCTACGAGGACCGGCGGCGGTTTGACGCGTTTCCGGCGCAAGCGGGCGGGACGCCGGTGTGCCTGCGCGGGACGGTCGTCGACAGCGTCCAGCGGCGGCTTGGCGGCGGGCGCGGGTTTTACGAGGCGGTCGTCGAGGATGCCGGCGGCGGGGTTTTCTCGTCGGGCAGGATCACCTGCCGGTGGTTCAACATGCCGTTTGTCTCCAAGGCGCTGGCCGCCGGCCAGGAGGTCGTCCTGTTCGGCAAGCCAAAGGACCAAAACGGCCGGCTCGTCATCGACCACCCCGAGTTCGAGGTCGTCCGCGGCGACTCGCCGGCCAGCTCGATCCACCTCGAGCGGATCGTCCCGATCTATCGCAGCGCCGGCGGGGTCACCCCGCGGCGGCTCCGCGAGATCCTCCACACCCTGTTAGCCCGGGTCGACCCGGCGACCTTGGTGCCGGTGTATGACGTCGACCCGAGCTACCCGCGGGCGGAGGCGTTCGGCGAGCTGCACTTTCCCGGGTCGCTCGAGGAGGCGGCGGCGGCGCGGCGGCGGTTTGCGCTTGAGGCGTTTTTTGCCATCCAGCTGCGGGTCGCGTGGCGGCGCGCCCGCTATGCCGAACAAAGCGGGCGGGTCCTCGGGCGCCGGACCACCCTGCTGACGGCGTTCTATCAAAGCCTGCCGTTCGACCTAACCGGCGCGCAGAAGCGCTCGGTGCGCGAGATCATCGCCGACATGCGCAGCCCGCGCCCGATGCACCGGCTGCTCCAGGGCGACGTCGGCTCCGGCAAGACGTTCGTCGCGCTGTGCGCGATGTTGTTGGCCGTCGATTCCGGCTGCCAGGCGGCGCTCATGGCCCCCACCCAGATCCTCGCCGAACAACACTTCCTAACATTCAAAAAGTGGCTCGAGCCGCTCGGAGTCCGGGTGGCGCTGCGGACCGGAGCGCGGCGCGAGACGAGCGAGCTTGAGCTGGCCGGCGAGCCGCAGATCGTCATCGGGACCCACGCGTTGTTGTTCGAGGCCGGCGACTTCCACGACCTCGGGCTGGTCGTCATCGATGAACAACACAAGTTCGGCGTCGCCCAGCGCGCCGGGCTGGTCCGCCAAGGAGTCACCCCCGACGTGCTGGTGATGACCGCCACGCCAATCCCGCGGACACTAACACTAACACTCTACGGCGACCTCGATGTCTCGCTCGTCGACGAACTGCCCGCCGGCCGCGGGAAAATCGTCACCGCCATCCGGACCGGCGCGAAGCTGGCCGAGCTAACAGCATTTGTGAAAGAGCAGCTCGCGGCCGGCCGCCAGGCGTATCTTGTCTATCCGCTCGTCGAGGAGAGCGGGACGATGAAGGCGGGAGCGGCCACCGAGGAGCACGCGCGCTGGGTGAAGCGCTTGCCGCGCCACCAGGTCGGGTTGCTCCACGGGAAGCTAACAGCCGACGAGAAGGAGGCGGTGATGGCGCGCTTCCGCGCCGGGGAGATCCACGTGCTGGTGGCCACCACGGTCATCGAGGTTGGGGTGGATGTCCCCAACGCCAACCTGATGGTCATCCACCACGCCGAACGCTTCGGCCTCGCCCAGCTCCACCAGCTGCGCGGGCGGATCGGCCGCGGCGCCCACAAAAGCTACTGCGTCCTGCTAACTGATGGAAAAAACCCGGAGGCCCTCGAGAAACTCCGGGTCCTTGAGCAATCCACCGACGGGTTCCGGATCGCCGAGGAGGACCTGCGCCTGCGCGGCCCCGGCGATGTGTTGGGCACGGCGCAGAGCGGCCTCGTCGACGCGCGCTTCGCCGAGTTTCTCAGCGACCCGCAGCTGGTCCGCGACGCGCGCGCGCTGGCCGACGCGGTGCTCGCCGCCGACCCGCAGTTGGCCGCCGCCCCGGCGCTGCGCGCGCTGGCGAGCGCCGGCGGCGAGCCGGACGTTGCGCGCGGCACATGATTTGAGTCGCAAGTCTGAAGGTCGAAAGTCGAAGGTCGGGGACCCGCTCCACTGGCCATTCACATTCAACGCAACCCCGGCAAGCGGCGCGGTGACTTCCGGCGTTTCAGCGGCGCCGCGGCTATTGCCACGGGACCGCGCGGCCGGTCTGTTGGTCAAGCGCCTCGCCGAGCGTGGCGCGCTCGGCGGCGGCCGGCTGGTTGTCCTTCTCGAGCGCGTCGCTCTCGAGGTTGTAGAGTTCCAGCGGTCCGCTCGGGGTGTTGCGGAGGAGCTTCCACGGGCCGCGGATGAGCGCTTGGGTGGTTAGCCCCTTGAACCCGCCGCCCTCGCGGCGGACAAAGTAGAGGTCGCGCGCGGGGAGCTGGTCGGTCTTGCCGGTGAGCAGCGGCAGCAGGCTGAGCGCATCGAGGTCGGCGGCCGGGGCGATCCCGGCGACGTCCAGGGCGGTGGCGAAGATGTCCATGGTGGTGGCGGGCGCGTTGGTCTGCGAGCCCGGGGCGATCTTCCCCGGCCAGCGGACCGCGCACGGGACCCGCAGCCCACCCTCGAACATGCTCCCCTTGCCGTCGCGGGTTGCGCCGTTAGAGGCGCCAAACTGGAGCGCGCCGCCGTTGTCGCTGGTGAAGATCACCAGGGTGTTGTCCTCCAACCCGGTCTGTTTGAGCGTCTCCAACACCTGCCCGATCCCCGCGTCGAGGTGCTCGATGAGCGCCACAAGCTTGGCCCGCTTCTCGGTGAGCGACGGGTCGCGCGCGCGCACCTTGGCGAGCCATTCGGCCGGCGGCTGGATCGGGTCGTGCGGCGCGTTGTAGGCAAGATACAGAAAAAACGGGGCGTCCACGGTGGCCCGCTCGCGCAGGTAGTCGCACGCCCAGCCGGTGAACACCTCGGTGGCGTGGCCGACCGGCACGACCGGATCGGCGTTGCGGAACATGTATGCCTGACCGTGGCGCTGGTGGGTGACGTAGTCGTCCATCATGTCGCCGAGAAACCCATGGAAGAAATCAAACCCGCGGGCGTTCGGGGTGTTAGGAGCGGTTAGCCCGAGGTGCCACTTGCCGATGAGCGCCGACTGGTAGCCGGCCGGCTTGAGCGCCTGCGGGAGCAGCACCGCGGTGGGTGCCAGCAGCCCCCACGAGTTCTTCGGGTCGGTCCGGATCACCCCGGGGACGCCGACCCGGTCGGGAAACTTCCCGGTCAACAGCGCCGCGCGCGTCGGCGAACAGACCGGCGAGTTCGCCCGGAACCGGTCAAAGCGCATCCCCTCGCCCACCAACCGGTCGATGTTGGGAGTCACCAGGTCCTTGCCCCCGTAACAGCCAACGTCGCCGAACCCCTGGTCGTCGGTTAGGATGACCAGGATGTTAGGCTTGCGCTCGGCCGCCATGGCGGCGGCGGCGCACCCGGCCAACAACCAGATAGAGATGATTAGAGTTCGCATCACCGGTTAGCCTCGAGGATTGCCGGCGGCGGGTCAACCCGACAAGCCTGCCGGCGGTCGGCCGGCCAGCACTTCCCGGTTGACAGGCGACCCCGCGCTTGGCGATTAAGTTCCTAATCTTCCCTATTCTGCGGGAGAAAAACCCAAGCCCAAAAAACCGAGCAATGAGATCGCCCAAATCAATGACCGTGCTGGCAGCTGGACTGCTGGTTGCCACAGCCAACGCAGGTGAGCAAGTTCCCGTGACGCCCGCAGCGGCGGCCAGCGCCCTGCGCGGCGACTTCAACCTGACGCTTGGCCATAGCTGGCTGGATGGTGACGCGGTCGACAGCAGCGAAGCCGACAGCCTGTTGTCGGGCGGTGCCGAGTTGCAACTCGGGATGGACCTGACGCCTGATTATTTTGCGCAGGTCGACTTGTTCGGTGAGTTCACCGACGCCAACAACAATAGCAGCTATGACAACGGGCTCGGACTTGCCGCCCACGTGATGCGGCGCAACGACACCTTTGGCCTCGGGTTGTTTGGCGGCTTGCTGCGCACCGTGCAGGACGACGACCGCACCGACACCTCGGAGCGCTACTTTGGCGGCCTCGAGGGGCAGCTGTATCAAGCCAACACGACGTATTTCGGCCAAGTCGGCTACTTTGACGGCAGCAGCGGCGATGATGATGACGGGCTAGACTCGGTGCGCGAGGCGGGATTCGTCCGCGTCGGCGTGCAGCACTTCTTCAGTGAGACGCTGATGCTCGAAGCCGAACTGGCCGCCGCCGCGGGCGAGATGGACAGCGACAGCGACGATGCCGACATCCTCACCTGGGGGCTGAAGCTCGAAAAGCAACTCAACGACCGGTTCAGTGCCGAGCTTGGCTATGCGGGCGCCGAATATGACCAGGGTGATGAGAACGATACCGTCACCGAGCACATGGCTTATGTCGGCCTGACGTATTTCTTCGACGCCGGCTCGCTCAAGACCCGCAACCGCACCAGCACCAGCCTGGACACCCCGCAGTTCCTGCGCTGGAGCGGCCAAACCGGCGGCCCGCTCGAATAGCGCAGCCTCACCGTGCTGAATTCACCAGCCTGCCCCGGTCCGCCGGGGCAGGCTTTTTTGCGCGCCGGCGATTCTCGCCACGGGCAGCGAAGCATTCAAGGAGCCTACCACAACGGGATCGGACTTGCCGCGCACGTGACGCGGCGCAACGACACCTTTGGCGTCGGCTTAATCATGCTAGTACGGAGCATAGATGGCTCGGATTCATTTAGGGGAGAGGCGCGATTTGTTAGCTGCGCTCTTCGATAAGGCGTGAAATGGCGCTCTCCAGTTGCCGATCCCAGCTATCCGGGCCGATTGCCGTTTTGCTGGGATCCTCAGGCTCAGGCCCAGCATTGTTGCCTGATGTATCTACCGCTTTTCCTTGGAATGCTAATAACAAATGCCATCCTCCACCTTCGTAGACTTCCGCACCAATATCTTCGGGGCGGTAGCGTGCTTTCCACTGCCAGATACCAAGCTGCTCCATTTCGATCCAGAATGCCTGCCACTGGTCTTCTGTTGGGACAAAATATTCCGTCTTCGAAATTACATTCTTGTAGCTGCCACCCTGCTCTTTCCGAGCATACTGTTGTCGAACAAGATATCCGTCCTTAAAGACGAGCTCCGTTCGCCCGCCGAAGAATGACGATGGCAAATAATGCATCTCCAATTGCAGCGGTAAGTATTGGTGACGCGCAACTATTGGCTCAGCTGGCTCCGTTGCGCATGAGCAAGCAAGGATTGCGAGCAAGGCGAGGATCATAAATGATCTGATTTTCATGTGCTTATGTTAGATGGGCGCCACCTGGCTCGGTTGAACCTCTGCCGAACGACCCCATGGTGAGCTACCGCTGGAGCGCGGCGTGACGGGTGCCAGCGAGTCCGCGAGCCAGCAGCCGGCATGACGCGCGGAGGGGGTTAGCTCCACCGCATGGTTAGGCGCATTCATTCGGGTACCACTGGAATTGAACTTCTGAAGACTCGATGATCCAACGCACATCGTCATGCAAGCCGCGCCACTCAATCTCGTGGACGACGTGGCCGCTTTCGGAGAGGCGGAACTCATCGTAACGCCAATCTTGGTGCCCGTCGGCACAGTCCGAAGCATCGAGACGATAGCGAACAACGCTGGGGTAGAAGAACTCGATGAACCCGTCGTGGTATGCCCCCAAGAGACGGATGCGAATAGAGGTGGAACGAACCTCGTGGCGATCCCCGGAAGAAGGCTCGGAAATGGTAACGCTCTCCAACCAGGCGTCGTGAGGGCAGCGGTGATCAGTAAATGAGAAATACCAATCGGAAGATGCCAAGGCAAAGGCCGACTCCGGCATTGAACCGCGGACGCTCTCCAAGTAGGCTCGATACTGCTCAAATGCCTGAGTGACGTTGTCGTCTCGTTGGGCTGAAAGGATGAAGGACATGGTGTGGGTGGAATGCGCCTACGTCGAGTCCTCCTACGCCTGACCGGGGGCGAGGATCGAACACAGGGTTGAGGTTGTAGTGGTCATGACGACTGGAACTGGCGGCGGGCTAGGCGTTAGGAGTGACGTCTTGTTAGCCTACTTGGTGGGGGACACGGACATGGTGACAGACGAACTGTAGGGGAGCTAGTAGGTGAGCAGTGTTGGATGGGTGGCAAAGCGGTGGAAGGCGGCATGGGGATTGCAGAGCAAACCAATCAAAGCGGGAAGGCACGCCTGATTCAAGCTGCTTTGCTGCGGATCCACGCGCTGGGGCGACAAGGACTGCTGGCTCCCGCCTGACCTCACGCCGCGCCGCCTCCCGCGGTTTCTCGGGCCGTTCTTACACGGCCGAAATCCCTCACGCGAGGGCGAGCAGGGCCGAACAAATTGCTCAGGCGCAACGCGACCTCTACAGGTTCGTTCGCAGGTCGCGCATGCTCCAGAGGCCCTCGGGCGGCGGGTATTGGCTGCTGCCGCTGCGGATCGGCCGGGCGCCATCCTTGCGTTTGGCCGAGAACCGGTCGCGTGCCACGGTGAATATCTCGTTGACGAACTGCTTGGTGCCGATGACCAAACCATCGGAGAAATACCTGATCCGTCGCCGCAAGGCGTCGGCTGGACTTGGGTCGGGCAGGACGGTGCCATTGTCGCCGCCGCTGGTGGCGAGCGCTTCGGCTTGGCTCTGGCCCTTCTTGATGAGGCGTTTATCCACCACCGCGCGGCCGCTCTTGCGCCCGAGCGCCAGGCCAAGTGCATGACGGTAGATCCTGGAGCCCTCGGGCCATTTCTTCGGCTCAAGCCCCGCGCCTTGGTGGCTCAGGCATGCCCGAACCAAGCCGGCCCGCGCTTTCTTCCCGTTGCCGCGCGCCCCGCGGCCCACAGCCTCGCCGTAACTGCTCCATCGATAATCGCCGGGATCATCCACCATTCCTGCGCGCACGGGGTTCAGATCAATATAGGCGGCCATCGTGCGCGCGGCCGCCCCGCTTTCCACAATCACACTCTTGAAACGCTCTTCCCACAGGGTCCCGTGACGATTGTGCTCGCGGTTGTACCAGCGGCTGAACCGTTGCACGAGCGTCTTCATGAACTCGCTCAGGTCGTGCATGCGATACGTGAAGTGCGAGTGGATGGTCGCCACCTGCGCGACATCGCCCGCCGCTCGCGCCGCCGCCAACTCGCGCGCGAGCGCATCGACTTGCCCGGGCGCATACACCGACCTCAACCGCACCAGAAGTTCCTCGTCGGAGATCCCACCCTCCGGGAATGGCGGCACTTCCAACAACAAATGGAAGTGGTTGGACATGATGACATAGGCCAACAGGATGCAGCCGCTGAACCCTTCCTGCATCCGCATGAACTTGCGAAATTGCTCGCGCTCAATGTCGCCGAGCAAATACTCGCGCCCCACAACACGCCCTATCAGGTGATAGATTACCGGCTTCTCGCGTGAGCCTTTCCACGGCGCCAAAAATCGTGCTCGTCTCATGGCTTGCCCCCTTCTCGTTGTTCACTTTCCCGACCCTCGTCCCGAGGGATCCACCCTTCAGTCTACGCCATGCCGTGCGCGCGCGCAAAATGGATCTCTGACAAATCGTCCGTCACCATCTCGCATTTCCATGCCGTGCGCGCGCGCAAAATGGATCTCTGACAAATCGTCCGTCACCATCTCGCATTTTGGCCACGGGAAGCGGAGAATTCGCTCAAGGAGTCGCGACTTCAGTCGCGTTCCAGGCTCGTGAGAGCTGCGGCGGGGGGAGGTGGGAGGGTCTTTGACGGGTTCGGGTGCCCTGGCGGCAGTGAGGTTGACCCCGCCGAACTTTTCACAAAGTTCGCTACGTTGGGTTCGCTACGTTACGTTTGCTAGGCGGCGGGTGGCGGCTCAGTGCGGGTGGTCGCTGCCGGCGGCGTGGGTGTGGGGGATGAGTTTGAAGACCGGGGTGGTGAGTTCGCCGAGGGTGATTTTCGCCTCGGAGGAGAAGGTTGCGCCCATGAGCCATGAGGCGTCGGCGCCGGTGTCGCCGGGGAAGATGAAGTAGTTGGTTTTGGCGTCGCGGATGTTGGGTTTGGCGTCCTCGTCCTCGTTGGCCTGGGAGTTGCGCACCTTGAGGGTGACGGACTTGTTGAGCTTCGGAAAGGCCACGGTGGCGACGGTGGCGAGTGGGAGGTCGAAGGGTGTGGCAAGGCGCGGGTCGGTGCCGAGCCAGAGTTCGAGGTCACCCTTGTCGTCGTGGAGTTTGAGTTCGGCCCAGGCGACGGTGGTGCCGGACGCATCCTGGAGCGGGGCGAGGCGGCCGGTGTGCGGGCCGCTGGTCCAGGTGGGTGCTTGGTTTCCGGCGGTGAGCTCTTTCGGAAAGGAGGACTTGAGCAGGGTGAGCACCCCGCTGAGTTGCTTGAGCGCCTTCTCCGAGGCAGCGGCGTCCCCATCCTCGGCGGCATGGATGAGCGCATCGGTGGCGCGCAGCGCATTGGCGTGCATCCCGGTGGCGCGCTTCTGCGCGTCGCCGGGGAGCTTCTCGATCGCATGCAGGAGCTCTCCCAAGAGCGCATCAAGGTTGGCCGCATCGCTGGCAAGCGCGGCATGCGCGCCGGCCGCCAAGTGCCCGCCCAGCCCGGCGGCAAGGTGGTTGATTTGCGCCCACTGGGCATCAACCGCAGCCGGCAACTCGATGGTCACCGAGTGGGCGTCACCGTGGGCATGGTCATCGCCGTGGGCATGGCCGTCGGCGGCGAACAGGCGCGCGGCGGCGAGGAGGGAGAGGAGCGAGAGGAGCGCGGAATTCAGCAGGACGGGTCGGGTGGGGTTCATGGAGTTGGGTTAGGGTAGATTAGATTGGATTAGTTTGGGACTGGATCAGCGGCGGGCGCCGGCTTCCCTGCCACCGCCTCCGGCAGCAGTTTGGCCACGGCGCGCCTGCCGAAGCGCCAGAAGACGAGCGGGGTGACGACGACATCGAGGAGGGTGCTGGAGAACAGCCCGCAGAAGATGACGACGGCGACGGGGTGGAGGATTTCGCGGCCTGGTTGGCCAGCGCCCATGACGAGCGGGGTGAGGGCAAGGGCGGCGGTGATGGCGGTCATGAGGACCGGGACGATCCGCTCGCGGGTGCCGCGCTGGATCATCGGCCAGGAGAACTTTTCGCCCTCGGATTTCATGAGGTGGAGGTAGTGGCTGATCATCATGATCCCGTTGCGCGACGAGATGCCGGTCAGGGTGATGAAGCCGACCATGGTGGCGATGGAGAACACCGAGCCGCCGAGGAATTTGACCCCGGCGACCGCGCCGATGAACGAGAGCGGAATGTTGAGCATCACCTGCAGGGCGATGGCGGTGCTGCGGAAGTGGCTGAGCAGCACGATGAACATCGCGACCAGCGAGACACAGGCGAGGATCAGGATGCGGTGTTGGGCGCGCGCCTGACTGGCGAACTGGCCGTCATAGGCGACGTGGTAGCCGGCGGGCATGGCCACTTCGGTGGCGATGCGCTCCCTTGCCTCGGCGACGACGCCGACGAGGTCGCGGCCGGCGGCGTTGGCGGAGATGACGATCCGGCGCTTGGCATTTTCGCGGTTGATCATGTTGGGCCCCATCGCGCGGTCGACGTCGGCGACGCGGGAGAGCGGGACGAGTTTGCCGTCGATGGTTTTGAGCGGGATGGCGCGGATGGCATCGAGGTCGGCGCGGGCGCTTTCGTCGAGGCGCAGGACAAAGTCATGGACGTGTCCATCCTCGTGGATGGTCCCGAGAAGCCGGCCGTGGAGGGCGGCTTCGGCGTGGCGGGCGATCTCGCCGGGCCGCAGCCCTTGCTCGGCGGCGCGCTGCGGGTCGACGCGGATGTGGATTTGCGGGATCTCGGTGACCGTCTCGACCTGGGCGTCGACGATCCCCTCGGTGGCGGCGAGAATCGTGCGGATTTGCTCCGCCTTGTCGCGCAGGACGGCGAGGTCGTCGCCGAAAACCTTCACCGCAATCTGCGCCTGGACACCGGAGAGGACGTGGTCGATGCGGTGGGAAATCGGCTGGCCGACGCCGCTGCCAACCCCGGGGATGCTGGAGAGTTTCTCGCGCACGTCGGCGAGCACCTCGGCGCGCGGGCGGCCGAAATCCTCGAGCTCGAACTCAAGCTCCGCGGCGTTGACCTCGAGGACATGCTCGTCGTTTTCCGCGCGGCCGGTGACGCGGGCGACCGTCTTCACCTCGGGGATCTCGTTGAGGGCGTTCTCGGCGATGCGCCCGATCCGGTTCGATTCGGCGAGCGAGGTCCCCGGCGGCGAGTTGAGGAATGCGGTGACGGCCCCTTCGTTGAACGCCGGGAGGAACTCGCGGCCAAACCCGCTCGCGGTCCAACCGGCCCAGCCGAACATCGCCGCGACCACCACAGCCACCAGCCACGGGACCTTGTTCCCCGCCGCCAGCGCAACCTGCTGGACCGCCTGGACGCCCCGCACCACCGGCCCGGGTCGGTCATGCTTCATCCGGCGCATCTTCGGTAGCAACAACAGGCACAGCGCCGGCGTGACCGTCAGCGAAACCAAGAGCGAGGCGAGAATGGCGACGATGTAGGCCAACCCAAGCGGCGCAAAAATCCGCCCTTCCACCCCCTCGAGGGCAAACAGCGGCAGGAACACCAGCACCACGATGATGGTCGCGAACACGATCGAGTTGCGCACCTCGCAGGAAGCCTTGATGACCACGCGGATGGCCGGTTGCGGGTTCGCCCGCTGGCGGTTTTCGCGCAGCCGGCGGTAGACATTTTCCACGTCAACGATCGCGTCATCGACAAGCTCGCCGATCGCCACGGCCAGGCCACCGAGGGTCATCGTGTTGATGCCCAGGCCAAACCAGCGGAAGATTAAAAACGTGATCAACAACGAGAGCGGGATCGCGGTGAGGGTGATGAAGGTGGTCCGGAAGTTCAGCAGGAAGATCGCCAACACGATGGCCACCAGGATGCTGCCGTCGCGCAAGGCCTCCACGACGTTGTGGACCGCGCGCTCGATGAAGTCGCTCTGGCGGAAAATGTCGGTGTGCAGGCGCACGCCTTGCGGGAGGCTGGCGGAGATTCCGGCGAGGTTTTCCTCCAGCAGGCGGGTGAGCTTCACGGTGTCGACGCCGGGTTGCTTCTGGATGCTGAGGATGACGGCCGCTTGGCCGTCGATGCCGGCATCGCCGCGCTTGCTGAGGGCGGCACCGGTTCGGACCTCGGCAACTTGTTCAATCAACAGGTGGTCGCCATGCTCGCCGGGGCGCACGACGATCCGGCGGATGTCTTCCACCGAGCGGCTGCGGGCAAGGATGCGGATCAGGTTCTCGCTGTAGCCATCGTTCTGGAACCCGCCCGAGGCATTCCGGGTCGCCCCCTCAAGCGCCGCCTCGACGTCCATCAGGGTGACGTTGTGGCGTTGCAGTTTGAATGGATCGACCAGCACCTGGTATTGCTTCTCATCGCCACCGATGACGCCGATTTTTGAAACTCCGGGGACGGCCAACAACTGCGGGCGCACCTCCCACTCGGCGAGCTCACGGAGTTCCTGCGGAGTGACATCCGGGTTTTCCGAAGTGAGCCCGACGATCATGATCTGGCCCATGATCGAGGTCACCGGGGCAAGCGTCGGGTTGAGCCCCTCAGGCACCGCATCGCGTGCTTCCTGAAGGCGTTCGGCGACAATCTGGCGCGCCTTGAGGACCTCGGTGTCCCAGCCGAATTCCACATGCACGAGCGACAAGCCGATGCCCGCGCTGGAGCGCATCCGCTCGATGCCGGCCGCCCCGTTGACGGCGCGCTCGATCGGCAGGTTGACCATCGCTTCGACCTCTTCGGGAGAAAGCCCGGGCGCTTCGGTGAAAATCGTCACCGTGGGGCGGTTGAGGTCCGGGAAGACATCGATGACCAGATCCCGCAGGACCCAGCCGCCGGCAACGATGACCAACGCCGCGGCGGCCACCGTGAGCAGGCGGTTCTTGACGGAAAAGCGGATGATTCGATCGAACATGGGAGCAGGTATCAGTGGGCGTGGCCGTGGTCATCGCTCGGCGCGGCGGCGGC
>JBILQE010000024.1:0-47421 GCA_044373465.1 Akkermansiaceae bacterium
TTCACGATTTCGATCCCTCGCCACTCCACCCTTGATTCAGAATCCATGCTCACCTACCAATCTCCCGCATCCCCACACCATAGCTTAGTTTAGCCCATCAGTGGCCGAACTTTGGGGGCCAGCTCAGTTGGATCGTAGATGAAGTTGGTCGAAAAATTGAAAACCAAGAGGTCACCAAGGGCGGCTGCGCTTCCTGAGATTGCCCCATCAAAAACCACCGTGGCGTCGGCCCCGACGTTGTTCCCAAACGTAAAACTCTGGTTCAGCGTATCCAGCGGCGACGATGACAGGGTCAGCGACAGTGAGGTGTTTGAATAAGAAAACGGGAATCCGAATTGATTCCCTGCAATGAAGGAGATCCCCGTGATCTGGATCGGCCCGGTAATCCCGGTGAACAGTGTAGTGTCGTAGCTGACCTGATAGCGACGATCCAATCCTGAGCCGAAATCATCGCCCTCGTCGGCGGAAAATGGCCAGTAGTTCGCACTCGAGGTGCCGCCGAGTTGGACGACCGCTGCGTTTGCGCCTCCGGCGAGGAACCCAAGAGCAAGGAGGCTGACAGCGAGGCTGCGTGCGGAGTTTAGGGCGGTGGTCATAGAAAAGGCTTTCTAGTTCTATGGGTTAGGAACCCAGTGTCAAAGAAATTGGCTACAACAATCGGTGCCGCGGGGGATTTGCGCTGTGCGCGGTGTGGCTGCCGCGGCTGCGGGGGAAAAAAAGCGGATGAAATTCATGCAGTTTGGAGTCTCATTGATGAGAGGGGAAACCATGTCCGATAAAGATTCCAGACACCGGCGGGTGGCAACGGGTCCCCAGCCGTGGCGAACGCTTACCCAACTTGCTGACCTCTGGGGGACCAGCGGCGAGCGGACCCAGCGGCTGGCGAATTGGTTGGCGCGCACCGGTCGGCTTGAGGTGAAGGAGGGCGGCGAGGAGGATCCGGTCCTTTACCGGCTTCCAAAAGAGTAGCGCGTCGCTCACGCTGCGCCGGTGCGCCAGCCACTCCACCTCGTCTGCGGGCCGCCCGCCAGCGGCAAGTCGACGTATGCGCGCGCCTTGGGGGCACGACTGGGGGCGATGGTGGTCGACAGCGACACGGCCACCGAGCGGCTTGTCCGGGTGGGCCTGGCGGCGATGGGGATTTCGCCGGACGACCGTGACTCGGCCGGGTACAAAGCGGCCTTCCGGGAGCCGGTTTACGCCACCTTGTTTGATCTGGCGGAGGCCAACCTCGACCACCTCCCGGTGGTCGTCGCCGGCCCGTTCACCCGCGAGTGCGCCGACCCCGGGTGGTCGGCATGGCTCGCCGAGCGGTTCAAGACCACGGTGACCATCTATTTTGTCCACGCGCCGGCGGACGTTCGCCGCGCCCGCCTCGTCACCCGCGGCGAGCCGCGGGATGCCGCGAAGCTGGCTGCGTGGGGCGCCTACCTGGCGACCTGCCGCGAGGACCCGCCGGGGTTTCCGCATGTCTGGGTCGACGGCGCCCGCGGCTTGTAATCGGCTACTTGCGCCGGAGGCGGACCTTCGGCGGCTCGTCAGCCCTAACCGACATTTGTCATGCGACTTTCCGACCTTCGACTCTCCCAAACCCCAATGACCATGATGGCGAGCTGGGAGACGATGAAGACGCTGAGCCAGAAGAAGGCGGAGTCGGTGAAGCCGTAGGAGTGGAGGCCGATGCCGAGCATGTTGGTGCCGAACCACGACCAGCTGGTGACGACATTGCCGAAGACGGCCATGACCATGAGGCCGCGATCCTTGATCATCCCGCCCCAGCGAGCGTGGAGGATCATGGCGTTCCAAAGGACAATCAGGAGCGCGCCATTTTCCTTCGGGTCCCATCCCCAGAAGCGGCCCCACGATTGGTCGGCCCAGATGCCGCCGAGGACGGTGCCGACGAAGCTCGCGAGGGTGGCAAAACAGATCACGCCGTAGACCATGCCGCGCATTGAGGCGGCGGTGGCTGGTGGGATCGTCCCGGAGGTGCGCCAGAGGATGGAAGAGATGGCGATGGCGCCGGCCAGAAAGGTGGCGGAATACCCGAGGGTGATGATGACCACGTGGGTGGCGAGCCAGAAGTTGGTGTCGAGCACCGCGCGCATCATCTCGAGGGTATCGCCGGAGAGCGAGAGGTGGTGGGCGATGATCAGGGTGGCGAAGCCGGTGACGGCGGCGATGGCGGTGCCGATGGCGTTCTTGTAGAAGAGTTCGAGCGCCACGCTGAGGACAATGGCGCCCCAGCCGATGAAGATGGCCGACGAGTAGAGGTTGGTCACCGGCGGGCGGCCTTCGAGTGTCATCCGGACGATCAGCCCAACGGTGTGGATCGCCAGGCCGATGAGCAGGACCCGGAATCCGGCGCTGCGCAGGCCGCGGCCGGGTCCCAGCCATGAGAGGAGCGCGCACAGGAAGGCGAGCACATAGACGACCATGCAGACATAGAACGGGGCAAGGTGGTTGAAAGCGGCTTCCGCGCGGGCCTTGCGGAGCTCTTTGGACCCATGTTTTTCCAGCCAGGTGAGATGCGCGGCCAGGGTGGTGTTGAATGAGGCGGCATCGCCTTTGCGCCACGCGTCGCCGAGGCGGGCCACAGCCAGCGTCGATGGGTCGAGCGCGCCGCGGTCGATCGCCTCGATGGCGGCGTCCGGAAGCTTCCGCCATTCCGAGTCGCCCGCGCCGATGGATGGCGGGGCAATGAACACCTCGGTCTGCGCCGACCACTCGGAAAGCACCCCGACGCGCGCCTCGGCCGCCTCGAGCAAGCCGGCGTCGGCCGGTTCGCCGCGGGCGCGCTTGGCGGCTTCGGCCTGGGCCTCATGGGCCTTGGCGAGGAGCAGGGTGAGATCGGCCTCGAGTCCGCCGGACTCCGGGTGGGCGATGGCGAACTTGAGCTGCTGGTAGTTGCCCAGGTTGCGCCAGAGTTTCATGAGCGCCTTTTCATAGGGACTCCACGTTTGGGACTCCTTGGCGGCGATGCGGGAGACCTCCTCAGCCAGGTCCCCGAGCCGCGGGACCAGTTGGACAAACGAGAACGACTTCCCGTCCGCCTGGGTCAGCCGGAATTGCCCAAGCACCTCGTCGTGGTGGATCTGGAATACCGGGCGCTTGTCGGCGTCCTGCGGGGTGAACGCGAGCTCGGCAAGCCAGCCGACCGGGGAGGCCGGGGGATTTTCGCCCGGGACCCGCTGCTTTCCCTGGATGGCGAGGAGTTGGTTCCGGGCAAGCGAGTCGAGCGGCTGGATCCGCCCGTTGGAGACCACCGGGAGCGTCCCGAAGCCATCGAGGTCAAATGCCCCGTGGTTCGGGCGCATGGCCATCCATGACCACGCAGCAAGGGCTGCGAGGCAAAGCGCCGGGATCAGCCAGGGGATGAGTCGAGGGGAGTTCATCCGACGGTCGGGCGGCGGCGGGCGACCGCCTTGCTGAGGTGTTGGGAAAAGATCCACAGGAGGCCGAGGCCAACCAGCGCGCAGGAGAGATAGGGCATCGTCCACGCCGGATTGCGCACGACCTGGAGGATGCTGGTCGTGTCGTTGTTCTCGAAGCCCGCCTGGTAGAACGTCAGGCCGCCGTAGCGCAGCGGGTGGTTCATGTAGATGAGCGTCTCGCGGTCCTCGCCGGTCGCCGGGTTGCGCAGGCGGATCCGGCTCGAGAAATTTTTCGGGATCTGGGTGCCGAGATAGCGCTCATGGGTGAAGTCGACCAAGCGCAGGGAAAACGGATGGTAGAACCGCCGCTGGCGGATCGCCATTTCCCACCGCTTGCCAGCGACCTCGAAACCCTCCGCGCCAGCAAGGGCGTTGGAGAGCAGCCAGCGGCCGACCGGCGTGCCGTCGGGCAGGCGGACTTCCACAAACGCGGAGGTCAGGTCGCGGCGATCCATCGCGGTCTCGCGCGGTTTTTCCCGCACCGCCAGGTGCTCGCCCATGCCGCGGTCGGCGCGCAGCGGGTCGAAGCCGGCGCCGGCGGCCTCCGCGTTCTCGATCTCGCTGTTGGGGAAAAACCGGACGATCCGCAGCCGGAAGCCATCAAAAGGGAAATCCGCCCCGTCCTTGAGCCGACTCAACGGAATCGCGCTCACCCGCTGGGTGCCGTCGCCCTCCGCGGTGCTCAGCGCCAACTCGGTTTCTCGCGGGCTGACTGAGAAGTTCGTGGTCGCTCCTTCGCTGAGGCGCATTTGCGATTCCTCGGAAAGCACCGCGGTGAACAGCTCGCCGAGCAGCATCAGCACGATCCCGGTGTGGACCAGGATGAGCCCGGCCTTTTCCCAGCGCAGCGAGAAGCGCCGGATGTGCGCCGCGAGCAGGTTGAGCATCAGCAAGGTCCCCAGGGTCATCCCGCCTGGAAACGGGATCGCGAACCGAGGGCCGCCAGGGACCACGTCAAACCACCCGATCCATGCGCGGAAATACCGCAACTGGACTTCATGGATCCCCAACTCGACCTGCAACAGCGTCGCCGCAAAAATCAGGATCATGCACAGCCCGAGCAGCACCACCGTGAGCCGCAGCGAGCTGAACAGCGCAAGCGCCGCGCCGAGTACCCCGGACCTGTGCGATGGGCGGCTCACGGGAACTTCGCGGAGAGGACCAAGGCTTCGAAGGCCGCGCGGTGGCGCGCGACAAGCTCCGCCTCGCCGGTGAGCTTGAAGAACCACGTGTGGCTGCCACTTTTCAGGATCGCGCTGCTGATGGCCCCTTTGCGGCCGCCATCGAGAATGGCCTCCTCGCTGACCATGTGGGTGATGAGCACCTCTCCGGCGGCCCCGGACGCTGTTGTGCCGAGGGCGGGATCCTCCTCGGAGGCCAGCGCCGGAAGCCGCAGCTGGGCGCGCCAGCGGTTGACGTTGGCCAGCGTGCTGCCTGATTCGCCGGCGAGCGGGATGACCGAGACGTCACCATCCGGCACACCTTCGCCCGGAATGCTGAAACTGGCCACCCGCATGGCGCTGCCCTGGCTTTTCACCCAGTCGGCCGGAATCTCCAGGGCGATCTGCGGCTTGCCATCCGCCGCCGGCGCGCTCGCCGCGGGGGGCGCCACCGGGGCGGCCACCGGGGCTGAGGTTGCCGATTCCATGTGAATACTTCCCAGCAAGGTCATGAATGCCTGCCGGTTTGCATCCATCCCCGCGGTCGGGGCAGTGAGCTTGAAGAACCAGGTCGCGTCGGGCAGGGAGAGAATTGCCGCCAGGATGCTGTCGGTCTCCCCCTTGAGCTCGAACCATTTCGCCGAGATCCCCGCGCCCTCGGCCGCCAGCGACTCACCCCCAACATCCTCCACCGCCGGCAGACCAATCTGACGCCGCCACCGGTTGACATTCGCCGCCTCCCCGCCCGCATCCCCCGGCAAGCTCGAGACCGCCACCTTCGCCCCACCTGGAAGAACGTACAACGCCGTCTGAAACTCCCCCGGCGTCCCCACCTGCCAACCACCCGGAACCTCCCAGCGCAGCGCCCCGGACCCACCAGCAAGCGCCGGCTCCGCGTGATTGCGTGCCGCCGGATCCGCGATGGCCGCAGCCGGTGGCTCATCCCCCGCCACCCGGTAGGTCCGGATCTCCTCATCGTTGCACCCATGCAACGCAACTGTGCATAGGATTACCAGAGAGATGCCGGGCGTTCTCATCAATTAGGGGCAATCGGAGGTTCCCGCGATGCCCGCCGCCGGTCAAGGGCCATCTCGCCACGTAGCGAAGCTCGTGAGAGCTTCGGCGGGGGGAACCGGGAAGTCCTTGGTGTGTCCGGGCGTTCTGACGGCAGTCGGTTCTCCCCGCCGAACTTCTCACGAAGTTCGCTACGCGGCTTTGGCGCTACCCGGTCACTTCCCTGGCGCGGCGGCTTTGTCGAAGAGCGAGGAGGGCCGGGAGTTGTGGTAGGAGTGGCAGCGGACGCAGCGGTGGTCGATGCCGCCCTTGGGGCTGTGGCAATCGACGCAGCTCTTGATAGAAGGGAGGTTGACGTCGCTGGTCAGCTCGCTGCCGGTGACGTTGTGGCAGTCGGTGCAGGACATGCCCTTTTGGTGCATCGAGTGGTTGAACTTGCCGACCTGCATCCAGCGGTTGGGAGCGGCGACCTTGGCGATGACGGGAGCGCCGTTGTCGACGAGCGGCTCGGAGACGACGTGGCAAGTGGCGCAACCGGCAAAGGGTGCGCGGCGCCCGCCGGGGACCTCGCCCTTCATGTCGGCGAAGAACACCGCGCGCTCCATGTACTCGCCGGTCTGGTAGAGGGCCTCGACGCCGGCGCCCTTCTTCTGCACATATTCGCGCAGCGGCTCCCTGAGGGTGATGCCCTCGCGGGTCTTGGCGTGCTCCTCGTACTGGATGCTCAGGCTGCGCAGGAACGAGCGGACGTAGAACGGATCGCCGTGGGGCAGGGAAAGCTCCGGGGTGTTCTTGTCGAACTGCAAAACGTGGCACTGGGCGCAGTTTTTCTCGTAGGTGATTGGCAGCTGGTATTCGCCGGTCGCGTCAGATTCGTGGCAATCGTTGCAGCTGAGCGCCTTGCCGTGGAGTTTCGGGATTTCCCCGGATTCCAGGTGGAGCTTGTGGTTGAACTTGAGGGAATTTTCGTCGGCCAGCTGGTCGCGGATGACGCGGAATTCCGGGTGGCCATCGTGGAAGGCGCGGATGATTTGGGTGTAGCCGTCTTTGGGTCTGGCCAGCGATGGATGCTGCTGGGCGGCGGCGGTTGCCGAGGCGGGGAAGGCATGCGGATTGACGGCCATCTCACGCGACTGGCGCATCAACTCGGCCGAGCCATGGCAGGCAAGGCATGAGTCGCTGGTCACCTCGGGCATGAACCCGCTGCCGGCATGTTCGACGTGGCAGGTGTGGCAGGCGAAGCCGACCGGCATGTTCGGCTGGTGGAAGTCCTTGCCCGCGTGGCAGGCGAGGCAGTTGTCGTCCATCCCGGACGGGGGGGCGGGGCCGGTCTTGACGAGTCGCCGCGGGCTGAGTCCGCCGTTGAGGGCTTCGCCGATTTTCGCCGGCCATGATTCGGCGTTCTGGCGGGCGCTCTGGTGGCATGCCGCGCAATTGCTCTCCTCCTTGGTCATCGCCATGCTGAGCTCGGAGAAATGCTGGCTGGCGTGCGGGCTTGAGAGCGCGCCGGGATTGATGAACTCGTCGCGCACCTGACGGTCGAGGCCAATGAAGAGGGCCAGCAAGGTGGCCAGCACGGTGAAGACGACGACCCGTTTGCGGATGTTGCGCAAGGTCCGGCGTGGCTGGCATTTTGGGATCGCGTTGCAGCATGTCCCGTCCGGCAGTGGCCCGCGGTCGCACTTGCCGCCGGCGGACGCCGGGCGGGTGCATTTGAATTGCCCTTTCGCCTCGCCGGGTTTCACGTCGAGCAGCGGGACGCACTCGTAGCTGGCGCGGCATTTCCCGTTTGGCGATGGGCCGATCCGGCACGCCTCGCCGCGGCACTGGTGGCCGCAGATCCAGTCCTGGTTGGGGCGGACGTAGTCCTTCCTGGAGAAGGCCGAGGATGTTTGCTTGTCCTTCATGCGACCGCGGCGGAAAACGAGTGGACGAGCACAAGGTGCAACACCGAAAAAATCAGCAGCGAGTAGCTCAGCGGAATGTGGATGAATAGCCAAAGCCGCAGCGCCAGCTGCAGCGAGTATTGGTAGTCGAGCAGGTGCTTCTGGGCGACGAGGTCGCGCAACTCCGCGAACATCTTCAGCTCGCTCTTCTCGATGTACCTTTCCATCTCGTCGAACTGCGAGGTGTGCGCCGCCTGCGGTGAGCGCGACTCCGCAAGGTGCGCCCAGAAGTTCGTCGGCTTGGTGAAGAACAGGCCGAACTGGTCGGCATAGCGCACCGCGGCGAGTGATGGGCTTTTGCCCTGGCCATTTTCGAGCACCAGGGTCTCGGCCTTCTTGCGCAGGCTGTTGCGCGCCTCGGCGAGCTTCTCAAACGGTGTCTCGTAGCCGGCGACCGTGAGCCGCCGCGGGAACGTCCGGCTCATCCACCAGCCGACGAGGCCGGAGAGGAACACGCCAAGGAAACAGCCCGCGAAGAGCTGGTTGAAAATCCCGACCGGCCACGACCATGCCATGTGGACAAAGAACAAAACCCCGGAGAAAATCCCCAGCCAGACGTGGAGCTTCAGCCAGGTGCTCGCTTTCCCCATGCGCAGGAAGGGGACTTTCTTCCTCAGGTTAAAGAACGTCAGGACCAACATCAGCACAAACAGGACCCACCCGCTGAGGTAGGCATGTTGCGGGACCGCGCGGATGAGCCAGAACGATCCGGCCGCCAGCCCGAGGCAGGCGAGCATGGTGACCACGAGGGCGGCGGAGATGTTCCGGGTTGCCGTCATCTTCTCCTGAGCAGTTCGGTGAGTGAGTTTTCCTGGGAAAGGTCGGCGCGGGTGAGGGCGGCATGCGGGCAGGCGTTCTGGCAGGCGGGGCCGCTGGTTTGCTCGATGCACAGGTCGCACTTGGTCGCTTTCAGGAGCGGCCGCTGGAACTCGTCGACCCAGAATTGGCCCTTGGTGGTGCGCACCTCGACCATCCGGATGGCATCATACGGACAGTTGTTGGCGCAGATGGTGCAGCCGATGCAGCTCGCCGGGTTGATGACCACCTCACCGCCATGGCTGGTGCGGTGGATCGCGCCGGTCGGGCAGCCGATCATGCACACCGGGTCGACGCAGTGCATGCAGGCGTTGGCCACCATCAGGTTGTCAATCATCGGGCCGTGCCGCAGGAAGCGCGGGTTGCCGTCGTGGGTGGCGGCGCAGGCGCGCACGCAGTCGTCGCAGCGGGTGCAGCGGTCCATGTCGATGACCATCGACTGGGTGCCGTTGAAAAACCGCTGCTCGGCGACAAACTCCATCAGGTTCGTCGACGGCTGGATGCCCGCCGCCGCGAGCCGCGCACCCAGCTTTTGCGGCCGCGGTGCCTCGCCGGCGATGCTGGCCAACGCCTCGTCGAGCGCTCGAGCCGGAACATATTTGACCAGCGTGCCAGTCGGGATGAAAATCAAGTCCGCGTAGCCCATGGCGCGCAGGGTCAGCTGGGACGGCGCGTCGCCATCCGGGTTGGCGCGCTGGCGCATGACGTCCTCGAAGCCGAACATCTTGCCCGCGCCGATGTATTTGAGCGTCCGGTCGCCGCCGCCGTATTTCTGGCTCACCCGGCAGAACCCGGCGCGGACCAGGAAGATCCCGTTGCAATACTCGCCTTCTTTGACGACGAGCGGCTCGTTGGGCTTGGTTGTCGGGTCGCCGTCATGAGCCAGCTTCTTGTATTCGCCCGACCACCCGTAGTCGCCAAAGGTGAGGAGTTGCGCCTCAGTGCAGAGCGCTTGGAACTCCGCGCTGTTGACCTCGAGGTGCGTGAGCAGCGGGATCTTCGCCAGGAATGAGCTGAGCGAGTATTTCCGGTAGTTCGCGTCGATCTGCGCCTTAAGAGCGGCGTCATACTTCATCAGGTCGCGCAGCCCTTGCCAGGTGAACTCGAGCAGGCGGGTGCCGGGTTGGGAGGCGAGGACCGTGGCGGTGCGCGGCATCCGGCTGAGGGCGGAGATTTCGCCGAACATCTGGCCTTCGCGCAGCTTGGCGGTTTCGACCGTCGAGATGACCTTCGGAAAGTCCTGGAGAAACACGGAGTGCTGGTCCGCGTTGACTGAGTTCTGGAACTTGTCGCTGACCCGCAGCGAGGCCTCATTCCAGCCCTCCGGCTCCGGGTTGTTTGACCAAAGTTGCGCAAGCCGGGCGACGAAGCCTTTTTTCCTTCCGGTCGCCGCGCGGCCAAGCAGCCGCGGGTCGAGGTGCGGCTTGAGGACCACCTCGACCTCGCCGCTGAGGACCAGATAGGCCGACGTCCCATAGTCGTCGCGGCGCACGACGATCTGGCCCGGTTGGTAGCTGCGGATGGCGGTGTCGAGCTTGAGGATGTCGCGCAGCGGCATGCTCGCCGGGAACGCCTTTTCATCCATGCTGGCGAACGGCTCGACGGCCATGAGCCCAGCGACGTCCGCATCGGTCATGCTCGGGTCGAGCGGGTCGTCCCAGCGATCCGGCTTGGCCGCCTTGCGGGTGAGCTCAGCCAGGGAGATGTCGGGTGGCGCCATACGGATGTTTCAGGCGTCGATGACGAGTTTCCCTTTCGGGCGGCACAGGCAGGGCAGGCAGCACCCGTCCTCGACGTCGGCGGCGCCGTCCGGGTAGTCGACCTCGCCATCCTTAATGGCGACCATGCACTCGGTGCAACTTCCGGCGCCGCAAAACCCGCCCATGTCGATCCCGTGGTCGGTTCCGAAATCCCTCAGGTTGCCGAAACCGGAATCCCATCTGAGCGTTTTCCCGCTGCGCGCAAATACCACCTCGATGGCCGCCTGGGTGCTCTCCCGAGCACCGGGCGAGGCGGGCGGCGCGGCAACGGTCTTGACCGTCGACGGGCCGAACGCCTCGAACTTCACGTCCTTCTTCGGCACCCCCCAGTCGTAGAGGCCGCTGACCAGGCTGTCCATGAACGGGCCCGGCCCGCACAGGTAGTATTCAAAGTTGCTCGACGGCAATATCTCCTTCAGCAACGCCACCGTCACGCGGCTCTCGTGGTTGAATGCCTTCCCCGGCTCGTCGGCGGTCTCCGGGCGGCTGTAGCAGACGTGCAGGCGCATCTTCGGATTTTTCCGCTGCAGGTCGAGCATCTCGTCGCGGAACATGTGGTCGTGCCCGCTGCGGCAGCCGAAAAAGAAGAAAATTTCCCGCGGGTCCTTCAGGTGGGTCAGGAAGCGCGCCATCGCCAGCATCGGGGTGACCCCGATGCCTCCGGAAATCAACACCACCGGCCGTTCAACCTCCACATCGAGATAGAATTTCCCGGACGGCGCCTTGGTGTCGATAATGTCGCCCTCCTTGACCGCATCGCAGAAGTGGCTGGAAATCAGGCCCACCTTCGCCGGGTCGTAGCTCCGGTGGTTCTTGTCCGGCAGCGCGCGCTTGATCGTGACCCGGTAGTGCTCGTCGCTGATGGCCCCGTCGGAGAGCGAGTAGCAGCGGATCTCCGGCTTCGGCCTCCCCGGAAGGTGAAACTGGAACGTCAAATACTGCCCGGGCTTGAACGGTGGCAGCCGCTTCCCGTCGTGCGGCTTGAGGTAAAATGAATACGTGTCGTCCGACTCGGCCACCTTGCGCGCCACGGTGAATTTCCGAAACCCGTTCCAGGCCACCTCGGGTCCCGCGGCCGCCTGCTTATCGAGCGCCTCGATCCGCTTCTTGAGGATCTCGAGTTCCAGCCGACTGCGCTTTCGCTCGGTGAGCGCCCGGCGTGTGACCGTCCACCATTGGGTGGTGAGATATCCGACCATCGCCACGCCTCCGGCCGAGCCGATGGCAAGCAACGGGCTGGATTGGGCGAAGCTAACAAGATCCATGCACGAACCGCTATAGGAAGCTGCCTAATTAGGGCAGAGCGCGCAGCGAGGGCAAGCCATCAAATGGCTTGCCACGCCAATGGCAAAAGTTCCAAGGTTTGGCGGATGATAAGGGTTACGCACCTGTGGTTGCTGTCGGTGTCCTTGGCCCTTTCCGCCGTGGTTTCTGCAGACCCCGCCGCGAGCCCCAAGATCCTCGGCGCCGACTCGTGCAGCACCAGCGGGTGCCATGGCGGGGCCGGGCCGAACCGTGGCGCCCACAGCTTGTGGGAAACCCATGATCCACACCGCAGCTCGGCGGCCACGTTGAGCAATGGAAGGTCCAAGGCGATGGCCGAGCAATTGGGGCTTGCCGATCCGGCGGCGGCGCAAAGCTGCACGGTCTGCCATGCGCCGAACCGGCAGTTGGATGCCTCGATGTTCGCAGATCCCGCGAAGCGTGACGAGGAGGTGAAAAGCGTGAGCTGCGCAAACTGCCACGGCGCCGAGGAAAACTGGATCCTCTCCCACACGCGCCCGGAATTCCCGCGCGAGGCACTCGCCCACCTCGGGATGCGCCCGCTTGGCAGCGCCTACCAGCGGGCGAACAACTGCGTCGGCTGTCACCAGAACTTGAGTGACGAGCTGGTGGCGGCCAAGCATCCACCGCTGGTCTTTGAGCTCGACGGGTTGCTGGTCGCCCAGCCGAAGCATTGGCGGGAAGAGAAGGATTTTTCCAGCGCCCAGACATGGCTGGTCGGTCAAGCGGTCGCGTTGCGCGAGGCGGCTGCGTTGGCGGTGCGCGAGCCGGGCGACCGGCGGACGGCGGAGATTGAGGCAATCAAGGAGTTGCTCCGCGGCTGCGGAGCGGTGTTTGCCGCGACGGGGGAAAACCTTGTTCGCGAGGCAGATGACTACGCGCAGCGGGTGGCGGGCCAACCGGTCGACCAGGCGCAAGCGCGGATGATCCTGACGAAGCTGGTCGCCAATCGCGATGCGTTTCAGGCGGATGCGTTCGGCGCGGTGGCGCAGGATTTCCGGATGTGGGCGCGTGGCCACTACGCGGAGCGCCTTGCCTTGGCGCTCGACCGGCTCAACCAGGCGCTCGACAAGCCGATTCCCGCGGTGGCGCTCAACGAGTTGTTTGATGCCGCCAAGCCGCCTAAGGCATTCGATGCCGAGGTTGCCACCACCTTTGTCCGGAAACTTGAGGTTGTTGCCGGATCTCTACGCGCCGCACCCTGATCCATGGCAAGCAACCACCCATGAGCACGGGCTCTCGATGGACCAGCGGCTGGCTGACGGGGATGGGGGTGGCGCTCTTGACCACCTGCTACCATCCGCCGCACCGGCGGACTCCGGAGTGGGATCTGCGCGCTGGCGAGTCACGACCCGACCGGCTGACGGCCCAGCAGGAGGCGGCCACCACGGTGCCGCGTGCGCCTGAGGAGTTCTCCCCGGACTCCGGAGTTGGCCAACCAGCGCTTCCGCGGCGACTCCCGCTGCTGCAGATCGAACCGGAAACGATCCTCAGCGACGAGCCACCGCTCGCTCCGGCACAGTTCAATCCAGACCCGGGGCAGGGCGGCCGCGAGATGCCCGCGCAGGGCGAAACCGCCGCGCCGCCAGCCGATGGCAATCCGTTCTTCAACGAGAGCGGCTTAAGGAAGCGGCCGTTCTTCGCGCAGGATGCGGGTGTGGATGATGGGCGGTTCTTCGGGCGGGATGCAGGAGTGGCCGGAACCGGTGCCCGGTTCGCCCCGGACATCCCCGAGGCGATGGTCCTGCCACGCCGCAGCGTCGAGCAAGACCGGTTCAACGTCGAGGTCGTCGGGCTTGAGCCGCTTGAGCGGTTCCGCCCGGAGATCCCTGAAGCACTGCGGTTGCCGCGCGCCGGGGTGCGCTACGAAGATCGCATCTACGAACACTGGCACGCCGGCCCGTACGAGCCCGCCGTGGATCCGCCGGACACGACCGCCATCGAGGACCGGTGGAACATCCCAACCGGGAGATGGCAGCGCTACCTTGACGACAGCGTGGCCGAGACTCCCTACGAGCGCGCGACCCCGTATCTCTGGCATCCGTATTACCAAAGCAAACTCAAGGGCGATGTGCCGATCTATGGACAGGACATCTTCGCCTCCATCACCCTGCAGAACTCTTCGGACATCGAGGTGCGCACCATTCCGACGCCCGCCGGGGTCAGCACCGTGCGCCCGGGAAGCGTGGAATTCTACGGCCGCGGCGAGCAGTCCGGGGTCATCACCAACACCAGCCTGATCTTCGACCTGTTCAAGGGGGAAACCGCCTTCAAGCCGGTCGAATGGCTGTTCCGCATCCAGCCGGTGTTCAACACCAACTATGTCTCGGTCAGCGAGGGGACGCTCATCTCGCCCGACCCGCGCGGCTTTGGCCAGTCGACTGGCAGCCCGCCCGGGTTCTTCTTTGGCGACCCGGGCGACATCGACCCCGGCGACATCGACTTCTACCTCGATCCGCTGCTTTTCCCGATCAACGGGAAATACCGGCGCGGCCGGGCGACCGAGCGGTTCGAGACCCACGCCGCCTTGCAGCAGTTCTTCTTTGAATCCCACCTGCTGGATCTGTCGGACAACTACGACTTCGCGGCGCTGCGGGTGGGCACGCAGACGTTCAATGCGGATTTCCGCGGCCACGTGTTCATGGATTCCAACTGGGGCTACCGGCTGTTTGGCAACCTCGGGAAAAACCGTCTCCAGTATAACATCGCCCTGTTCGACTTGTTCGAAAAGGAGTCCTTTTCCGAACTCAACAGCTGGGACGACCGCGACCAGATGGTCTTCGTCGCCAACCTCTATTGCCAGGATTTCGGCGTCGACGGGTACACCGCCCAAGTCAGCTTCCTCGCCAACTGGGACAACGGCAGCGATGCCGGCCTGACCTACGACAGCGCCGGCAACATCGTCCGCCCAACTCCGCTGGGCACCGTCGCCCCGCACGATCTCAACGCCTATTATCTTGGCTGGAACGGCGAGGGGCATCTCGGCCGCCTCAACATCAGCCATTCCCTCTACCATGTCTTTGGCGAGGACGACCTCAACGGCCTGGCCGGCAAGGCGGTCGACATCGATGCGTGGATGGCCGCGGTGGAGCTCTCCCTGGACACCGACTGGATGCGCCACAAGCTCACGTTCTTCTGGGGATCCGGCGATGACGATGCCACCGACGGTACCGCCACCGGCTGGGACTCGATTGTCGACAATTCCAACTTCGGCGGCGGACCGTTCAGCTACTGGCAGCGGCAAGGGCCCAACCTCGGCGGCACCGCGGTCGCCCTCAAGCAGCGCCTCAGCCTGATCCCAAACCTCCGGTCTAACAAGTTTCTCGGCCAGTCGAGCTTCGTCAACCCGGGGATCTTCATCGCCGGACTTGGCGAGGAATGGGAGATAAGCCCGAAGATGCGCCTGTTTGCCAACCTCAACTACCTCATGTTCATGGAGACCAACCCGATCTCCACGGCCCTCCACACTGCCGAGATCGACCGCGAGATCGGCTGGGACCTGAGCTTCGGCGTCGAATGCCGGCCGTTCCTCACTGACAACCTGAAGCTCGTCGGCGGTCTCGGGATGCTTCTCCCCGGCGATGGCCTGAAGGACATCTACCGCACCACCACGCCCGCGGTCCCCGGCTTCACCTCCGGGGCATCCGGGGATATCGACAAGGTCCTCATCAGTGGCTTCCTCGGCGCAACCCTGACGTTTTGAAGCCTCCGTTCCCCCTGCGGTCCGACCCAGATTCCATCGTTCTGCAAATCGCTTGCTGTCGGCAGGTCATACTTTAGTGTCACAGGTATGCGCACGGAACTTGTTACCACTCTGAAAAGGAAGGCTACCGAGCTGATCTTGGAGGTGTCAAACGCCCGCGAGCCGCTCTTGATCACTCAGCACGGTCTGCCTGCCGCCTATCTCGTCGATGCCGTCACCTACGAATCCATGGAGGCGCGAATCGCCCTGCTTGAAGGCATCGCCAAAGGCGAGAAGGCGATCTTTGAGGGACGTGTCATATCCCACCAGGATGCCAAATCCCGCATGTCGCGATGGCTCGACTGATTTGGACTGAGCCAGATGTTATGCGAGCCGAGAGACTTTTTAGGGCGCAAGACATCGCCGAACGCGATCCGTCAGGGGATCAGGATGGTGGTTGAGCAACTTTGGCAGAAGTCGCGCGTGCGCTTCGGGCTTCACGCCCAGAAGCGTAGGTGGTATGGACCGGGTGCTCGCTTGTGGGCACGGCGATCATTTGCTCGCAGTAGAAGTACCGCTCCAATCCAAACCCAAAGATGACACCAGTCCTACTCGTTGTATTCGGAATGGTTCTGATCGCCTTCACCATTTGGGACATCCGTCGTGAAGAATCGGACATCTTATTCTGGATGGATTCCTTGTGGTGGAACGTGAACAAGACAGAGAACCCACTGCTCTACCGTATTGCAGTTGTAGGTCAGTTTTCTCTGGGGCTAATCATGATCGCGATTGGTGGTATTTGGTTGGCATTTTTCCGCTGAATCAGCAAGACGACGCAACCTATGCTTTTGCCCTTACTGATCCTAGCAGCCCTTGGATACGTCGTGTTTGCGATCGCAGCGGTCCGTCGCGAACTGCGCCATGGAGGCGGCGCGGGAAGCCCTGATTCGTTCCATCCTGCCGCGAAGTTTATTTTTGCAGGCGGGGTTCCCGTGACTGTGGCGGTTTCGATGACGTACCTATTCCTGATTGTCGGTGGCGCGACGACGGTGCAGTTCAATGTGGGGAGCTCGTCACGAATGAGTGCCTGGTCGACCTGGGTCGACCTTTGGCCTGTGTTCCTATTCGCGACCGCAGCGAGTGGCTTAGGTTCCTTGATTTGGTTGCTAGTGTGTGCGTTTAGGAAGACGATGCGTCCCTCAATCGCTGCTTCGGTCGCCTCGCTTTCATTCTCAGTCTTGGCGTTCTTTACGGTACTAACTTACTTTCCATCAGCCTGATCCGAAGAAGGAACCGCAACGCGAACCGGACGCCGGTCTGAATGGTGACAAGAATGAGCCTCCAGATGGCTTACCCGCGTAGGATGACTCGAGGTTGTGTAGTCGGTGGAAGCCTGAACGATCAAGTCAAGTGATGCTCTCATGAAAAAGGATCCGCAAACCGCTCAGTTCATCGAGGTGCTTATTTTCGCTGGGGTTCTTTTGGCGATTCATCTTATCGCATTCATCGTGGCGAGGTCATCGATGGGGTTGATCTCGCAGGGGTATCTCGTGTTTTGCTGTCTGGTTCTGCCCATCGCGTCCATCGCTGGATGCGTGCTGCTGCGTTCTGTAAGGGGCTGGCGATGGGGGCAGGTTGCGCTGACCACGCTGCTTGGCCTGCTGCTGAGTTTCATCCAGTTTTTGATCGTTGCCGCGGCCTCGGCTGCGGTTTAGCCGTTTGCTTTGCTGGAGGCGATTTGCCTCGTGCTGCGCCCCGAAGGGACAACGCATATCAGCCAAGGGCAATGACCTTGGACATGTTTGAAGCAATTTTCGCGTGCTGAAGGAACGCCGGATGTCGTGGGGCCGATGAAGTGCGCTCCGGCGGTGCGGCGTTCCTTCAGAACGCATTGGTTTTGAATCCCGAGTTCCCGGGGTTTCACCCCGGGCTGGTATGCGACTGCCCCTTTGGGGCGGGGATTGGATCCCGGTTGCCAAGATCTGGCTCTGATGCGATGCTTCCGCGATGTCATTGGCCGAACTCAAGCTGAGAAGTGCCGCCTTGCCGCCCGAGGATCAAAGGGAGTTGGCCGCCTTCCTTGCCGCTCTCAAGTTGGAGGGCGGTGGATCTGGGGATGAATCCGGGGCCGAGTCAAGTGGTGGCGGGAGTCCTGGGGTTCTGGAGGAAGCAACGCGGCCTGCGCTGACGCTGCCGGAAGGGGATTTGCCGTACCACCGGCACCCCGCGATTGGCTTTCTTGTCTCCCGCACGCTGACGATCCCAGGATTCGTGCCACCCACCGCGGAGGAGTCCGCGGCCATCATTGAGCGGGCCGACGAGGAGGAGGATTTACGCCGTGCTGGGCTATTTTAGTGATACGAATGTTTGGGTTGCCTTGAACTTTGCTGGCCATCCCCACAACCAGTGGCTCAAGCTCGCCGCTCTACCTACCTCGTCGCCCAAGGCTTGGATGGACGCTTATCTCGCCGCCTTCGCGATCCGCGCGGGTCTTTCTTTCGCGACGCTCGATGGTGCCTTTCAGCGCTACGAAGTTGCTGGACTTGATCTTCGTCTACTCTCTTAGCGCTGAGGTCGGCGCCACGTGCGGTCGGTCAAGTGGCGGTGAGGCTGAAGGAACGCCGGATATCGTGGGGCCGATGAAGTGCGCTCCAGCGATGCGGCGTTCCTTCAGAACGCATTGGTTTTGGATTCCGATTTCCCGGGGCTTCACCCCGGGCTGGTATGCGGTTGCCCCTTTGGGGCGGGGAGGGCTTCACCTCGGGCTGGTATGCGGCTATCGGCTTGAAGTTGAGGGTTATGCTGATATTGAGTGGGGCTTTGGTGGATCAATGATCGGGCAAGGCAAACGGATTTGGATCGCGGCCATTTGGATGGCGGCGGGCATGACCGTGGCCAGCGATGGGCAGGAGGCGGAGGTCCGGAGCATGTTTGGGCCGCGGACGGCGGCGCGGGAGGACGCGCCGGCACCGGTGGCGATCCCGAAGGCGAACCGGGTGGACCAAAGCAAGGCGACGCAGCTGGCCAAGAGCCGTGGGTGCATCGATTGCCATGAGAACTCGCATGACCCGCACGGCAGCGAGTTTGTCCGGCTTGGTTGCACCGACTGCCATGGTGGCGATCCGACGCCTGGGCTGACGATGCGCCAGGCGCACGTGGCGCCGCGCAACCCGGTGTTCTTTGAGAGCTCGGCGAACCCGAGCGACAGCACGGTGCTGCTCAACCACGAGAGCGCCGAGTTCATCCAGTTCGTCAACCCGGGCGACCTGCGGGTGGCGCAGAAATCCTGCGGCGACTGCCACGCCAAGGAAGTCGCCAACGTCGGCCACAGCATGATGCGCCACGGGGCGATGCTCTGGGGCGCAGCCGCCTACAACAACGGCGCCTACCCGGTGAAGGACTCGATCTTCGGTCAGGCGTATGGGGCCAATGGCGTGCCGCTGGCCCTGAAAAGCCCCTTGGAGTTCTCCAAGGAGGAAAGGCAGAAACTCGGCATCGTGGAGGCGATCTTCCCGCTGCCGCGGTTCAACGTCGGGCAGGCGGGCAACATTTTCCGCATCTTCGAGAAGGGCGGCACCAAGTTGCCCGAGATCGGCAATCCGGACCCGCTTGAGCCGCCCGGGCGGCCATTGCGGCGCCTCGGCGAGCGCGGCCTCGGGACGCTCCTGCGGGTCGATCCGGTCGTCATCGGCGCGCACAAGACCCGCCTGCATGACCCGCTGCTGGATTTCTTCGGCTCCAACGACCGGCCGGGCGACTACCGGTCAAGCGGTTGCACCGCGTGCCATGTCGTCTATGCCAACGACCGGTCGCCGACGAACTCCGGCTGGTACAGCGCCTACGGGAACCAAGGGCTGTCGTTCAATCCGGATCCGATGATCTCCAAGAAGGAGAAAGGCCACCCGATTGAGCACAAGTTCACCCGCAGCATCCCGTCGAGCCAGTGCATGACCTGCCACATGCACCAGGGGAACTTGTTCGTGAACCCGTACCTGGGCTACACGTGGTGGGACCAGGAGTCGGACGCCGAGCACATGTATCCGGCGCAGCAAAAATACCCGACCGACGAGGAGATGGCCGAGTCGCTGCGGCGCAACCCGGAAGCCGCCGCCGCCCGCGGCCTGTGGGGGGATGTGAATTTTCTCGAGAAAGTCGCCGAGCTCAACCCGAAGCTCAAGGAGACGCAGTTCGCCGACTACCACGGTCACGGCTGGGTGTTCCGGGCGATCTTCAAGAAAGACCGCGAAGGGAACCTCCTCACCGCGAACGGCGAGAAAATCGCCCACGACGACAAGGACAAGTTCAAGAAGGCCGTGCACCTGAAGGACGTCCACCTGGCGCTCGGCATGCAGTGCGTCGACTGCCATTTCCTCAACGATGTCCACGGCAACGGCTTGCTGTATGTCGAGCCGCGCGCCGCCACGGCGATCACCTGCATCGATTGCCACGGGACCGCCAACTCGCGACCCACGCTGGTCACCGCGGGCACCGGCGGCGAGCTCAAGGACCGGAAGGTCACGCCGATCGACCTGCGGGAAAGCAACACGCCGTTTGGCCCGCGGTTCCGTTGGAGCCCGGATGGCAAACGGCTTTACCAACAATCAGCGATGGAGAAGGGCCTGGTCTGGGAGGTCCCGCAGACACTCGACACGGTCACGCCCGGGTCCGAACACTACAACGCCATGAGCGCCTACGCGAAAACCCTCAAGCGCGACGGGAAAAACTGGGGCGCGCTGCCGGAGGATCCGAAGAATTGCCGCAAGCAGCTGGCCCACAGCAATGAGGACATGGACTGCCAGACCTGCCACACCGCCTGGGCAACGAGCTGCTTTGGCTGCCACATCCCGATGGAGGCCAACTACAAGATGGCCGGCAACAAGTTCGAGGGGACGACGACGAAGAACTTTTCCTCCTACAACCCGCAGGTGGTGCGCGACGATGTGTTCATGCTCGGCAAGGACAGCACGGTGAAGGGCAAGCGCTTGGCGGTCTTGCGCTCATCCAGTGCGATGCTGGTCGGCTCCCAGGGGGCCAACCGTGAGTGGTTCTACACCCAGCAGCAGACGGTTTCGGCGGAAGGCTATTCCGGGCAGGCGTTCAACCCGCATTTCGCCCACACGACCAGCGGCGTCGGGACGACGAAAAATTGCACCGACTGCCATGTTTCCGACGCGGGCGACAACAACGCGATCATGTCCCAGCTGCTCGGATTCGGCACCGGGACGGTGAATTTCTTCGGCCGCTTCGCCTATGTGGGAACCGACCGCCACGGGCTGAGCGGGGTGGTTTGGACCGAGCGGACCGAACCGCAGGCGGTCATCGGCAGCCACCTGCAGCGCTTTGCTTATCCGGATTTCTTCAAGGAGCACCTGGCCAACCACTCGATCCTGAAGACCGCCCACCACCATCCGGCCAAGGGCGGCGGGGTGACCGACCTCCAGCACCGCGGCGAGTACCTCTACGCTGCCCTCGGGAAGAACGGCTTCGGGATCTTCGACATCGCCAACATCGACAACAAGAACTTCTCCGAGCGCATCGTTGCGACCCCGTTCTCGCCGCTTGGGCACGACACGTTTTTTGCCACGCCGTTTGCCACCTCGGTGGCGCTGCCCAGCACGCTGATCAACGACCCGAACCGCAACCACCTGCCGGAGAACGAGGAGCAGCCGATCGCCCGCTACCACGGCTTCGCCTTTGTGACCGACCTTGAGGAAGGACTCATCGTCACCAACGTCGCCACGCTGCTTGACGGCAATCCGGACAACAACTTCATCAAGAAGGATGTCGTCTTCAACCCGGGCGGCGCACTGACCGGTGCCCAGCATGCTTTCATGGCCGGCCAGTGGATCTACATCACCACGCCGCAGGGGCTGGCGGTCGTCGATGTCGCCAACCCGCTCGCCCCGGTGCTCGCGGGTGGCTACTCGGGGCCGGCGCTGCGCGAGGCGCGCCAGTCCACTCTGCAGTGGCGCTATCTTTTCGTCACCGACGCGGACGGCGTGAAGGTTTTCGACGTTTCCGAACCCGCCAACCCGCGGCCGATCGCCGGAGCCACCGTGGCGCTTGGTCAGGCGAACGGCCTCTACGCGGCGCGCACCTACCTGTATGTCGCCAACGGCGCGAAGGGCTTGGCGCTGATCGACATCAAGAACCCCGCGGAGCCGCATTTCCTCAAGCACTTCGATGCCGAGGGCCAAATCAACGACGCCCGCGATGTGCAGATCGGCTCGGTGAGCGCCTCGATGTACGCGCTGGTCGCCGATGGGAAAAATGGCCTGCGGGTCATCCAGATGATTTCCCCCGAGAACGTTCCTGGCCATATGGGCTTCTCGCCGGTCCCGAATCCGAAACTCATTGCCAGCTACCCGACCGAGGGCGCCGCGGTGAGCGTCTCGCGCGGGCTTGACCGCGACCGCGTCGTGGATGAAAGCGGCAACCAGACGGTGGTCTTCGGCCGGCGCGGCTCGCGGCCGTTCACGCTTGATGAAATGAAGCCGTTCTACCGCAAGGCGAGCTCCGGCGAATACGGCACCGGCTCGCTCGTGCGCAACGGCCCGGTCTACTCGGTCGCCGATGTGATGACCGGCAAGGATGGGCAGCTTTTCAACTCCCGCGGCAATCCACTCGCCCCCACCGAGGAATTTGTCGCCCCGCAGCCCGCTGAGGACAAGGAGCTGCCGTACACCGGCCGGCTCCGCCAGCGGCGCGCTCCCGAGGATCTCCAGCGATGAAAGCCGGCCTTTTAGTGATTTCGCTGTTTCTGGCGGCCCCCGCGGTGCTGAGCGCCGCGGGGGTGGTTGCGCCCGTCTCCGGTGCAAATGGCACGGCGGGCTTTCAGGACGGGAAGGGAGCCACCGCGATCTTCAACGACCCGATGGGGCTGGCGCGCGATTCCCAGGGCAACGTGTTCCTCTGCGATGCGCGCAACCATGTGATCCGGAAAATTTCTCCCGCTGGCGTCGTCTCCACCGTGGCGGGCCAAGCGGGCGTGGAAGGTGCCATCGACGCCAAGGGCGGAAATGCCCGGTTCCGCTTCCCGGCTGACATCGCCGTTTCCCCCGCGGGCGACCTCTACGTCGCGGATAGCGGCAATCACTGCATCCGCAAGGTGAAACCTGACGGCACCGTGTCGACCGTCGCCGGCAAGCTCGGCAGCGCCAACGACATCACCGCCGACTATGGCACCACCGCTTACTCCGTCGTCGCCCCGGCCCTCGACGGCAAGGGGAGCGCCGCGCGCTTCAATGGCCCGTGTGGCATCGCCTACGCCGGTGGCTTCCTCTACGTCAGCGATACCGGCAACCACCTCATCCGCCGGATCGATCTCAACAACGCGGTGACCACCCTGGCTGGCAAGGCGGGTGCCTGGGGCGCTGCCGATGGCACCGGCGCGGCGGCGCGTTTCAATGCCCCGATGGGCATCTGCATCGGCGCGGATGGAAACGTCTATATCGCCGACTCGGAAAACCACACGATCCGCCGCATGACTCCGCAGGGCGCGGTGACCACCTACTCGGGCAGCGCCGCCGAGCATGGGCGGAAAGCGGGCCCGCGGCTGGATGCCCGCTACTGCGCGCCGGTCGATATCTGCGTCCACCCGGACGGCGGGTTTATCGTCTGCGACTCGTTCGCCAGCATGCTATTCCGCATCGACGCCAATGGCATGGTCGGGATCTTCTCCGGCGAGACCACGCCAAGCGCGCAAACCGCCACCCTTGCCAACCCGAGCTCCGCGGTGTGTGACGCGCTTGGCAACGTCTTCGTTGCCGACACGTTCAACCAGGAGCTCCGCATGGTCATCGCCAAGTTCGGCATCACCCTCTCGGCTCCAGCCGGGCTCGCCAAGCAAATGACCCTGACGTGGGACAGCCTCGCCGGCCGCGACTACCAACTTCAGCTGCTCACCCCAACCGGCTGGACCAACGCGTCGACTCCACCGGTGCGCGCCACCGGAACGCTCTCCACCCTGACGTTCCCGCTGCCTGCCAATCCTTCCACCCTTTACCGGATTGTGCTGCTGGGATTCTGAGTTTCCCAGCCGGAGTTGCCATCGCGGGTTCGCATCCTACAATGGAAAATGCCGGAGGTGCTTCGTACCCGCGGGTACCGCTTTTTCTTTTTCAGCCGAGAGGGAACAGAGCCTCATCACATTCACGTCGAGCAGGCCGGGCGCTACGCGAAGTTTTGGCTCATATCTCCCTCGTCGAGTCGCACGGCTTCCGTAGCTCTGAACTACGCGAGCTGAACAATCTCGGAACACCGCGAAACCTTTATCATATCTTGGGATGAGCACTTTAGCCAGTAAGCCTGTTGCCGTCGCCGTGGACGTTTCGTTCACTGACGATGAACTCATCGTCACGCTGGCCGACGCGCGTCGCGTTTCGATGCCGCTGGGGTGGTTTCCGCGATTGTTGGCGGCGACCCCAGTGCAACGCGGCAACTGGCGACTCATCGGCCAGGGCGTCGGAATCCATTGGGAGGACATCGATGAAGACATCTCGGTTCGGAGTCTTCTGGCGTCGTAGCGAGCCGCAGGCCGCGCGCGGGGTTGAAGGGAGGCCGGAACTGGTATAGGGTGACGCGCATGAGAGATTGGGGAGAATGCCTAGAGGTGGAGCGTGCCGCCGGGAAGGTTAGCGGAGTCTGGCTGTTCCAAGGGACGCGTGTGCCGGTGAAGGCCCTGTTCGAGAATCTCGAGGACGGGGCCACGGTGGACGATTTTCTGGAGTGGTTTCCGGGGGTTTCGCGGCGTCAAGTGGAGGCCGTTCTTGATTTTGCGGCAGCCGGCCTTGAACCGGCGTGAGGGGGAAGAAGATCCTGTTTGACCAGGGGACGCCGGTTCCTCTTCGCCGTCACCTTCACCCCCGGCCTGTGGACACTGCGGCCGAGATGGGATGGGCGACATTGGGCAACGGAGACCTTCTGGCAGCGGCTGAGCAGGCTGGCTTCGCGATTCTGGTGACGACCGACCAGAACCTGCGCTACCAGCAGAATCTTGCGCAGAGGAAGATTGCTGTGGTGGTGCTGACGACCACATCGTGGCCACGAATACGACAGAAGATTCTGGAGGTGGCGGTGGCGATCGATGGTTTGCCTCCTGGTGGATTCGCAGAGGTAAGCATTTGATTGCCCTCTGAGCTGTGGCGCACCGACCCGTGCCGCTAGCGCCGAGGCCCAATTTTCTTGCCAAGGGCGAAGGGATGGAGGGGAATCTGGATTGAAGATGCGTGGGATGCTTACAGCCTTGCTGCTTTGGCCGACGACGTGGGCGGCGGGGCAGGGGATGAGTCAGGTGGAGGTACAGACGGTGGTGGCGCAGGCGGTCCAGGAGTCGCTCGGGGTTTCGCCCGACCGCTTGGTGGCGGTGGTCGACCGCGAAGGGTTCGTGCTGGCGGTGTGGGATGTCAACGGCGGCGCGCAGCCAGCGGCGACCGATATCGCCAGGGCGGTGGCCACCGCGGGGGCGGCTGCATTCTTGAGCAGCAACGAGCATGCGTTCACCACCCGGACCGCGGGGTTCATCATCCAGCAGCATTTCCCGCCCGGGGTGGCCAACCGGCCGAATGGTCCGCTTGTCGGGGTGAACTTTTCGAACCTGGCGTTTTCCGACACGAACAAGTACAAGGCTCCCGGACCCGCCAACACGTTTGCGACCCCGCCGGTTCCAGGGGTGGATGACCTTGGCAGCGCGACGCCGGCCGATGCCTTCCGCAGCGTCCCGTTCACGGCGCTGGCACTTTCCGGTAATCCCGGCGGCGTGTCGCTTTTCAAGAATGGCGTTCTCGTCGGCGGCATCGGCGTCGTCGGCTATGCCGATCCGGTCATCACCGGCTTGGACACCAGCTTCCTTGCCAGTGACAACGAGCGAATCGCCTTGAGCGGCCAAGCCGGGTTCCGGCCCGCCGCGCCGCTGGCCGGCAGCAACGTGCTCATCGACGGCATCCGCCTGGCCTATCTGGTCAACTCCGGATCGAACCTGACGGTCGCCAATCCAGCCGCCTTCCTCGCCAACCCGGCCAACGGCCAGGCCGTGATGCTTGCCGACATCGACGGGATGGCCGGCTCGGCGGACGACAGCCCGGTTGATTATTCACCCAAGGCGTCGCCCGCGCCGGTCACCTATCCGAACCCGTTTGGCCTCGTCGGCGTCGGCTCGACCCCCGGGCAGCTCCGCTCGGCGATCCGCGCCGATCCGCTTCCCGGCACGATCAATGGCGCCGCACGGCTGAGCGCCGCGGAGGTCGACAGCATCCTCCGGCTCGCGGCCGCGCGCGCCGAGATCACCCGTGCCGGGATCCGCCTGCCGCGTGGCCGGATCGCCCGCGTCTGGATCTCGGTGGTCAACAACCCGGCCGCCGCCGGGGTGGAACCCGCTGTCCTCGGCACCTACCGCACCCCGGACGCCACCATGTTCAGCTGGGATGTCTCGGTCCAAAAGGCCCGCACCTGCGTGTTCTTCTCGCGCGGCCTTGAGCGTGGCACCCCGCGCGCGTTCTCGTCGCGGGCGGTTGGCTTCCTCGCCCAGTCGATGTACCCGCCCGGGATCGACGGAACCGCCGAAGGTCCCCTCGAGGATTTCCAGGTCCTCTTCTCTGTCAAAGATTTCGGCGGCGCAATCGGCCCCCAGATCCCCTCCGCGCCGATCAACCTCAACGTCCCCAACGGGATCACCATCTTCGCTGGCGGCTTCCCGTTGTTCCGCAACGGCGTCCTCATCGGCGCCATCGGCGTATCCGGCGATGGCATCGAGCAGGACGACATGATCGCCGCCGCCGGCGCTCAATCCTTCCCACCACCCAACGGCAGCCGCGCCGACGACATGGTCTACGGCCGCGCCCGGCTCCCCTACGCGAAGTTCCCCAGAGCTGGATCAAGCTTCTGACCCTGTGCCCGCTAGCCGCCGGACGGAACCGCTTTGCGGTTCGATCCTGCTCCCGGGCATTCCCAGAGTAGGCCTCATTTCAATCGACCAACTCTGGGCTGGAGGGCGGAACGCCGGTTGGCGTTGCCGGTACGAATCAGTCGCGCCATGGGCAGCTATCGCAACGACGCGACTCCATTTGGGCCAGTCGAGTTTTACAGTTCGGCCCGTTCTCAGGGCGCCGATGTTGAAATGCGAGGACTGACCCCCGGGGCTGGGGGGGTGGGGTCGGTGGTGGGGCTGATGCCGAAGACTGAGATGGGAGCTGAGCGGCCTTTGACGGAGACTTCGCCAAGGTCCACCGCGGTCGTTGGGTCCATGCCGGCGGCCAGCATGACCTCCTTGGAGAAGATCAACTCCATGGCCATTGGCTTGGAGAGGCCCTCGAGGCGCGAAGCGACATTGACGGCGTCGCCGATGACGCCGAATTCGGTCCGCTGGGGGGAGCCGATTTCCCCGGCGATGACTTCGCCGAGGTGCACGCCGATGCCGATCTTGAAGGGCTCCTTGCCGATCGGTTGCCAGCCCTCGTTGAGGCGCGCAACCCCGGCGAGCATTTCTTGAGCCGCCTGCAAGGCCTTCGCCGCGTGCGCTTCATCGCTGCCGCCGCCAAGCGCGCCCCAGTGGGCCATGATCGCGTCGCCAATGAACTTATCGAGCGTCCCGCCGTGGCGGAAGACGATCTCGACCATGGCGGTGAGGTATTCGTTGAGCTGCCTGACGAGGTCTTGGGCATCGGCGCGTTCGGCGCGGTTGGTGAACCCGCGGATGTCGGAGAACAACACGACGACGTGGCGCTTCACCCCCATCGACGCATGCCGCCATTCTTGCGGGTTGGCAACCAGGGCATCGGCAAGGTCGCGGGAAACAAACCGGCGGAAGTCGTGGCGCAGCCGTTGCTTCTCGAGCCGCTCGTTGACCAGCTCGTACGACTGGGCCAACACCCAGCTGAGGACCATCGCAAGCACCCCGGAGGTGACTGGAACCAATTCCGCGCGGGCCACCCCGAGCCAGACGACGGTGGCGGCCACCGCGGCAAGCAGGCCGAGCATGCCAAACGCGTTGACGATCGGCCGACGGACCGCCTGGGACCAACCGATGCCGAGCATCCCGAGCAGCCCGATTGCCCACCATGGTGTGCCAACCCGCTGCATGAACGCCTGTTCCAGCCCGCAGGCGATCGCCTGCAAGTGCATTTGCGGGCCACTCACTGGGCCCACCGGGGTATTGACCACATCATGGAAGCGCCCGGCGGTTGGGCCGATCATGACCACTTTGCCGCGGAAGTAGTCGCCATTGGCGAAGTTCTGCCGCCAATGCGAGTCGATGAAGATCGCCGCGATGCTCTGCGGCGGGTAGATTTCCGCGCCGCCGGTGGCCCCGCGGCTGGCGAGGCGCAGCAGGTGCTCGCCGGTTGGCGGCGCCTGTCCGAGCTTGCCGATGACTTCGCCGGCCAGCGAGGTGAACTCGGTCTCGCCTTGCCGCTTGCGGCCATCGTTCTCGATGCCGAGCGAACTGGTGAAGCGCGCGCTGCGCACGACCCCGTCGAGCGGGTCGACCGGGAACGTGACATAGCCGGCGCGGGTGTCCCAGTTTTCGCCAAGGAACAATTCAAGTGGCTCGGCGAGCATCACCCGGTTGTCTTCGCCCTCGACCCGGCTGAATGCCGAGGCGAGCACCACCACATCGCGGTGCCGGGCGATCGCCGCGGCCAACTCCGCGTCGGCCTCGGGACTGCCACTCGGCTCGGAGAAGAGCAGGTCAAAAACGATCACCCGCGCGCCGGCCTCCGCCAGCCGGTCGATCACCGCCGCCCAGACCCGCCGGTCCCACGGGAAGCGCTCGGCCATCCGGGCGAGCACCGGGCTTCCGGCGATCTCCTCGGGCGCGACCATGCTCAGCTCCAGGCTCGCGTCGTCAATCCCGAGCATCACGAAGTCGCTGCGTTCCGCAGGCCCGCCGCTGTAGCGGACAATCCAGTCGCCGATCGCCCGGTCGGCCCGGTCGCAGAGCAGCCGGCCGGCGCTGAACCACCCGCAGCTGGCGGCCACCATGGCCATCCCGAGGGCTGCGATGAGCCCCTTGGCCAGGCGGGCGCGGGCGGTGGAAGGGATCCTTGCCATCGGGAAGGATTGAACCTAGCCTGCCATTCAAAGTCCAGCCCAGCCCCATCCATGAAACTCGTTGCTTTTGCGATTGTTCTTCTTCCCGCAGCGGCCAGTGCGGATCTGCTCACCAGCCTGAGCCCGTTTCTGAGTGATCCCGCGCCGGATTACACCCGGGAACATCGCGAGGCGATCGGCGCGCCGTCGCTGACCCCCTATTCCCCGGGCGATTCCGATCTTGGGTTCCAACAAATCCTCGGCGCCTATTCGGGACTTCCGCCGGTGAATTTCTCCTTCGACCTGACCGGCAACTACACCGACAACGCCCCCGGGACGTTTCCGGGTGGTGACGTTAACTCCTTCTTCCTGAGCACCCGGCTTGCGGCAGGCTGGCAACCGCGGCTGGCGCGCGGGTGGTTTGCCGACCTCGGCGCCGGGGCGGATATCGTCCGCTTCGAAAACTCCAACGCCGAGAATTTTGAAAACCTCCAAGGCCACCTCGGGGTGGCCAAGGCCTTCGCGGATCTCGGCGACATGGTCTTCTTTTCCCGTTACGAATATCAGCGGATCACCGGATCGAGCTGGGCGAACGACGACTACACCGCCGGGCGGATCCGCACCGGGGTGCAAAAGCCACTTTTCCTCACCGCCCGCCAGCAGCTCTCCGGCTCGCTGGATGCGACCTTCGACCTGCACGCCACTCCGGGCCTGCTCGAGCGCAACAGTTTTTCTGCCGAGCTCAGCTACGCATGGTGGCTCAGCGACCGGCTGACCGGTTCGCTGGCGTGGTCGGCGTCGTTTTGGGACTTCCGCAACGAGGACCGGGAAGACTGGCACCACCTCGTCGGGCTCGGGCTCGCGTACCGGCTCAGCGAGTCGGTCACCGTGACCGGGAGCTTGTTCTACACCAACCACAACTCGGACGCTGGCTGGGGTGGGGTGAACGATTTCGAGGCCTGGCAAACCGGGATGGGCTTTGGATGCAAGCTGACTTTCTAATCCTATGACCAAACTCATCATCCCCATTCTCCTGGCGGTTGCCAGCAGCGCCGGCGCAGACACCCTGCGCTCGGCCACCCTGACCCAGGCGGTCAATAACGTGCAGGTTTTCCCGGTCGCCAAGCCGGCCTATCCGGCGGTTCGCGGCGAGGTCGTCAGCGCGCCGTCCTCGGTCCAGACCGGCCGGCAATCGCGTGCCGAGTTCACCTTTCCGGACAAGACGCTGACCCGGATCGGGCAAAACTCCGAGTTCAGCTTCCGCTCCGGCGGCCGCGACATCGAGCTGAAGCAAGGCACGGTGCTTCTGCAAGTGCCGAAGGATGCCGGGGGAGCGACGATCCGCACGGCCACGGTGACGGCGGCGATCACGGGAACGACCTTGCTGTTCGAGTATAGCCCGGGGAACTGGATCAAGCTGCTCACCCTGGAAGGAACCCAGCACCTGCGGGTCCCCGGCCAAGCCGAGCCGGTCGCCGTCCCGGCCGGCAAGATGCTCATCATTGATCCGACCGGCAAATTCCCGCCCCAGCTGGTCGATGTCGACATCGCCACCATCCTGAAAACCTCGCCGCTGGCCGGTAGCGACCTCTTCGGCCCGCTCCCGGCCGATGCCCTCGCCGCAATCCAATTGACCGTCGAGACTCAAAAGGAAGCAAAGCGCAACGGCAATCTGGTTCCCTGCAATCCGATCCTCACCGGACCCGGCAAGCGCCAAGCCACCGCCATGGCCGCCACCCGCGCCGCCGCCACCCGCCCGGCTGAGGGTGGCCAAGGCCCGCCTTAGCCGCAACTGAGGGCCAAGACGTAGCCAGCCTTGCACGCCAAGTGCAAGAGCTGGTCGGTCAGCATGCCGATGCGCCGCTCGCCCTTGGCGAGATCGATCAGCCAGTGGAGCGCCAACTCGGCGGCCGCCAACCCCATGCTCCCGGAGATCAGCCACACGGCTCCCGCGTGGACCAGCGCGTGGGCGCTGAGCGCCATCACCCAGCTGGTCAGGCATGCCGCCTGGCTGCGGACTTTCTCCCGCGCAAGGTAGTCTCCCTGCAGCGGATAATCCGCCAATGCATGGCCGATCGTGAACGCAAAAAACAGCCCGACAGGACCATACTCGGCTAGGAGATTCATCCGCCAACCAGCCTCAGGTGCGCTCAGGTCCCTGACAACCAAATAATTCCCTTCACCGATGCGGCCGCCGCTGGTGCCGCGGTGGCTCACCCACGCGCCGGCCTGACATGCTCAGCAGGCACGCCGCGCAGCTCGAAGACCTTGAGGATGGTGTCCTCGATGAGATTGTTCGGGCACGAGGCGCCAGCGGTGATGCCGACGACGATCGGCTTGTCACTCATCAATACCCCGGAGTAGTCGCCGGCGATCTCGCGCTTCTCGTGGAGGTCAAAGTGGACAATCTCCTCCAACGAGTGGAGGCAGGCGGCGTTGTGGATGAAGAATGTCGGCAGGTGCTCGTTGCCGATCTCGACCAGGTGGGTGGTGTTGGAGCTGTTGTAGCCGCCAACCACCAGCAACATGTCCATCGGCTCGTCCAACAAATCAAACAACGCGTCCTGGCGCTCCTGGGTCGCCCCGCAAATCGTGTCGAAGACCTGGAAGCTCGCCGCGGTGCCATCGCGCGCCTCGATCGCGCGGCGCAGCCGGCGCTGGATCTCCTCGGTCTCGCTCTTGAGCATCGTCGTCTGGTTGGCGACGCCGATGCTGGCCAAGTCGCGGTCGGGATCGAATCCGGGGGAATGGGCGCCGGCGAAGCGGGCGAGGAACTCCTCGCGATCGCCGCCCTTGGCGATGAAGTCGCAAACGTAGTCGGTGTCGGCCAGGGTGAGGATGACCAGGTAATGGCCGCGGCCATCCTCGCCCTGGGCGCGCGACGCGGTCGCGCGGGTCTCCTCGTGCCCGGCCTTGCCGTGGATGATCGAGGTGGCTCCATCCTTGGCGTACCCGCGGACCCGCCGCCAGACCTTCATCACATCGCCGCAGGTCGTGTCGACAATGATGCATCCGCGCGCCTCGATCTTGTCCATGAACTCGGTCGGCGCACCGAACGCCGGGACAATGACGACGTCGTCACCATTGAGTGCATCGTATTCAGCGTTCATCTCCTGCCACGGCAGCGAAACAATCCCCATGTCGACAAGCTGCCGGTTGACCTCCTGGTTGTGGATGATCTCCCCAATCAAAAATATCCGGTTCTCCGGAAACACCCGCCGCGACGCATACGCAAGGTCGATCGCACGCTCAACCCCGTAGCAAAACCCGAACTGTTGGGCGAGGCGCACGCTGGTGGTTCCAACATTTAGCCGCCCGCCGAGGTCCTTGATGTGTTCGACGACCGACGACTGGTAATGGCGCGCCACCTCGGCCTGGACCATCTCCATGACCTCCGGGCGGCGGACATTGACACGTTTCCGTGGGGGATTTGCGGCGGCGGGCGTCTCGCTCATGCCGGGGATATAGCCGCAGGTGGGCGCCGATGCACAAACTTAATCGGGGAGTCGAAGGTCGGAAGGTCGGAAGGTCGAAGGTCGCAAGGTCAACCCGGTCAACCCGGTCAGAAGTCCGCTAGAACTTGCCGTGGCGGAGGAACCGCAGGATGGCAGCGATGGCGGCGCGGTTGGCGGCGAGGAACGGATGGGCGGAGTGGACCGTGAGGTGGTCGCGCATTCCGGCGACCCGGGTGCGGGAGACCGAGACTTTGCCGTCATCCTTGCCGGAAATCATCGTGCTGTTGATCCAGTTGATGGTCCGGTCCCCGGCAATCACCCCGCACGGGAAATCAACCGGACCGAGCCGGTTCGGCGTCGAACCCGCGCCGGTCCCGAGCTCGCCACCCGCCGGCCCGTTGAGCCGGCGAAACAACCACCAGTGGCCAAGCCGATCGACGAGCTCGCTGCCTTGGTTAGGCGGACCGAGCATGACGACCCGCCCGAGCCGGCCGGGCGCATGGCGGGAGAAATAACTGCGGACCAAAATCCCGCCCAGCGAGTGGGTGACGAAGTGGATCGTTGAACAATCACGCAGCTCCGGGCGGTCGAGCGCGGCGCCGACGGCCGCCTCGCTGAGCGCCTCAATGCCGGCGGTGCGCGATGGATAGCCGACGTTGGCGACCTTGAACCCGTCGGCCACCAGCGCGCGCTCCATCCGCGCCATGCTCGCCGGCGTCCGGCACATCCCATGGAGGAGGATGACGCCTTCGGCGGCCGTGGCACTCGGGGTGGCGGTTGCCATGGTGGTCAGGGCCAGCAGCATCGTTGTGAGTTCCCGCAGGCCCACGGTCTACCAGGCGTCGGTGCGGAACGGGGCGGCCGGGAGGCCCGCGCTGTTGGTCAGGCTAACAGCCGGGACGTTCGTCCAGGCGTAGCGGACGGCGACCGGCTCGGGGACCTGGGCGGAGGAGACGATGACATTGTTGCCCTCGATGCGGGCGTCGGCCGGGACAAACTTCTTGTCCGCGCCGGCGATCTGGAACCCGGTGAGCCCGTCGCCGCTGGTCGAGACGAGCCCGTGGCCGTCGTCCTTGAAGCTGATGACCGCGCGCGGGCCGGTGAGCTGCATCCCGACGAATGTTGGGCCGGTGGCGACAATCTTGGTTAGCCCGTAGACTTGGTTGAGAGCGACGCGGGCAAGCCGGTCGCCGACGCTTGGTTTGTTTTTCGGGTGGAGTTCGCCCGGGTCCGGGTTGTCGAGGGTGATGGCGATGCCGCAATTGGGGACGGATTTTGCGACGCGCTCCTGGACCTCGCGCATGGCGGCCCAGTCGGTGCCGTCGGGTTTCTTGTCGGCGTTGTAGGAGGGCAGCTGGACGATGAGGAACGGCAGCGGTTTGCCCCACATCGCCCGCCAATCGTTGATCAGCGCGGGTAACAGTTTGGCGTATTCGGCGTGGTCGCGGGCGTTGTCCTCGCCCTGGTACCAGATGAACCCGCGGACCGGGAAGCGCGCCAGCGGGGCGATCATCCCGTTGTGCCGGCCGCCGAGCCGGGCGCTGGCCCACTCCGGCGTGCCGGCGATGAACGACGCCGGCTTGTTCTCCGGGTTGGCCGGCGGGTTGGCTTTCCCCTTCTCGACCTCGGCGAGCATGTTGTCGCGGTATTTGCTGGCCGGGGTCGCGGCATCCAGCGCGCCGCGCCGCAGCCATGATTCGATCCGGGTGCCGCCCACGGCGCTGACAACAATCCCGACGGGGACTTTCAACTCCGCGTGCAGGCCGCGGGCAAAATACAGCGCCGCACCCGAACAGCCTGGCGCACTCTTGGCGTCGGCCACCTTCCAGCCGCTGCGCTGGCCAAGGTCGCCGGCTGGCTCCAACGGATAGAACGACGCCACCCCGCCGATGCGTACCAACGGCGTGTCCGCCGCGCCGGCCGGCGCGCCGCCGGAGGTCGCCATGTTCGACTGGCCGCTGGCCAGCCACACCTCGCCGACGAGCACGTCGTTGATCTCCACCGGCGCGGGTGACTTCGATCCCTTCACCGTCAGGGTCCGCCCTTCCGCGCTGGCGGGCATCGGCGCAAGCTTGACCTCCCACGCGCCGTCCGCGCCCCCGGTCGCTCCCGCGGTCGCGCCCGCAAAGGTGACCGTGACTTCCTCGCCCGGCTCCGCGGTCCCCCACACCGGCAAAGCCACCTCCCGCTGGAGGACCATGTGGTCGTTGAAAATGTTGGCCACCTTGACCTCCGCCATCGCGCTGGTGGCACCCAACAGCAGCAGCGTGGCCGCCATGGTTGATAGATTCTGCGTGGTCATGATAGGAGGCTTACTTCGAGGTGTCGGTGCGGAACGGCGCGGCGGGGAGGCCGGCCTTGTTGTAAAGGTTGGCGCCAGCCGGGTTGGCGGTGAACCCGTACCTAACAGCGACCGGCTTGGGAACCTGCGGCGAGGAGACCACCACGGTGTCACCTTGAATCCGGGCATCGGCCCAGACCCACTTCTGGTCCTCCCCGGCGATGGCGAAGCGCGCGAGCTTCCCGTCCGGTTGGGCGACGACCGGCTTGCGCCCGTCCTTGGCGGCGGCCATCAGCCCGCCGCCGAGCTCGCTGAAGCTCACGACCGCCTTGTCACCGGCAATCTTCAGCTCCTTGAACACCGGCCCGCGCGCGACCACCGCGGGCTGCTGATAGACATGGTGGAGCACCAGTGCTGCGAGCCGCTCTCCAACGTCATATTTGTTTGTCGGGTGGATGTCCTCGAGTTGGCCGATGTCGAGGGTGACGGCCATGAAGGTGTTGGGGATCTCCAAACATTTCGCCTGGGCCTCGCGCATCAGCGCCCAGTTTTCGAGCTTCGCCGGGTCCTCGCTGACCGGCTGGTAGTTTGGCAGTTGGACAAACAGGAACGGCAGCGCCGGGTCGGCGAAGGCGGTGCGCCATGACTCGACGAGCGCGCGCTTGGCGGCGGGATACATCGCGATGCCCTCGGGGTTGGCGTTGCCCTCGCCCTGGTACCAGAGGATCCCGCGCAGGGCCATCGGGGCGAGCGGGTGGATCATCCCGTTGTGGAGGGTGACGCAGCGCGGCTTGCGGGCCTTCTCGCCGAACGGATGGGGCGGGAAGTCGTCGGCGCCGGGTTGTTTGCCGGCGGCCACCGCGGTCTTCTTCTCCTCCTCCCAGGCGGCCAGCGAGCCGCGCATCTGTTGGGCAAGCTTGGCCATCTCCGGGGTGGCATAGATGGCCTCCGGGGTCATCCACATTTCGATGTTGGTGCTCCCCTTGGCGGCGCGCAGGATCCCGATCGGCACCCCGGTCGCCGCGTGGACCGCGCGCGCGAAATAATATCCGACCGCGGTGAACTGCGGGACGCTGCCGGCGCTGCTCACCAGCCATTTCCCTTGGACGTCGCTCTGCACCTCGGTCGCAAAATTCTCCACCACCCCGAAATGGCGGATCAGCGGCGTCTCGCCCGCCGCCTTCAGGTCGTCCTTGTACTCCGGAATCGCAAAAAAGTGCCCGACCCCGATCGACATGTTCGACTGGCCGCTGCACAGCCAGACGTCGCCTAACAGGATGTCGGATTTCGTTAGCGTGTTGGTCCCTTTGACGGTGAGGGTCAGCGGGGCTTTCGAGAGCGGCTGGGGCTTGAGGGTGACGAGCCAGCGGCCGTCGGCGCCGGCGGTGGTGGTTGCCGACTCGGCGCCCAGCGAGACGCTCACGGCCTCGCCGGGTGCGGCGGTTCCCCAGACCGGCAGCGGCTTGTCGCGCTGGAGCACGGCGTGGTCACTGAAAAACGCCGGCAGCGCGACCTCCGCGCGGACCACCGCGCTGGTCGACACAAGCGCCGCCATCGCGGCTAACAAAATGGTGGGCTTCATGGATGGGTTAGATGGGAGTGATCGGTCGGATCGGTCGGATCACCAGCTATCGGTGCGGAACGGTCCGGCGGGGAGGCCGGCCTTGTTGTAGAGGTTGGCGCCGGCCGGGTTGGCGCTGAACGCGTAGCGGACAGCGACCGGGTTCGGGACCTGGGGCGAGGAGACGACGACCGTGTCGCCGTCGATGAGCGCCTCGGCCCAGACCCACTTCTTGTCCTCGCCGGCGATGGCGAAGCGCTCGAGCTTGGCGCCCGGGTTGGCGACGACCGGCTTGCGTCCCTCCTTGGCGCCGACCATCAGCCCGCCGCCCAACTCGCTGAAGCTGATGACCGCCTTGCTGCCCTTGATGGCCATCGCCTTGAACATCGGCCCGCTCGGCACCACCGCCTTCTTCCCGTAAACGTGGTGGAGCGCCAGCGCTCCGAGCCGCTCGCCAACGTCATACTTGTTGGTCGGGTGGATGTCCTCGGCCTGGCCGATGTCGATGGTGACCGCCATGTGGCTGTTAGGGACCTCCAAACATTTCGTCTGGCTCTCGCGCATGAGCGCCCAGGTTTCGACGACTGCCGGGTCGGTGGCCGCCTCCCGGTAGTTTGGCAGCTGGACGTAGAGGAACGGGAGGTTCTCGTCGTTGAACAACTTCCGCCATGAGGCGACCAGCGCGCGTTGTTGGGCGGGATACGCGGCTGTTAGCTGCGGGTTGAGCGAGTTGGTTTCCGCCTGGTACCAGACGATGCCGCGCAGCGCCATGCCGGCGAACGGGGCGATCATCGAGTTGTAGCGGGTCGAGAAGCGCGGGCGCAGGGTGCTTGGCTCGCTGAGCGGGTGGGGCGGGAAGTCGGGCGAGTCGGGTTGTTTGCCGGCGGCGAGCGCTTGTTTCTTGGCTTCCTCGTAGGCGCTCAGGGCGGCGCGGAGTTTGTCGCCGAGCGGCTTGATTCCCGGGTCGTTGAGGATGGTCTCCTGGGACATCCACATCTCGATGATGGTGCTCCCCTTGGCTGCCCGCAGCAGGCCGATCGGCACGCCCGTCTGGGAATGCACCGCGCGGGCAAAATGGTAGCCGACCGCGGTGAACCCACCGAGCGACTTCTCGCCCGCCACCGACCAGACGCCCTCGATGTCGCTTTGCTCCTCGATGGCCGAGACGTCCTTCGCGCCGAACTGGCGGACCAGCGGCGTGCCGGCCGCCAGCTTCGCGTCGTCCGGATACTCCGGCAGCTGCCTGTAGGTGCTCATCGGCATCGACATGTTCGACTGGCCGCTGCAGAGCCAGACATCGCCTAACAGGATGTCCTGCCGGGTGACGGTCGTCTTGCCTTTGACGGTGAGGACGAGCGGGTCCTTGGAGAGCGGTTGGGCGGGCAAGGTGACTTTCCAGCGGCCATCGGCGGCGGTGGTGGTCGTCGCCTTTTCCGAGCCGAGGGAAACGACGATGGCTTCACCGGGATCGGCGGTTCCCCAGATCGGCAGCGGCTTGTCGCGCTGGAGCACGGCGTGGTCACTGAAGAACGCCGGCAGGGCGGGTTCCGCCGCGGCCGATCCGATGGTTAGCGCGGTTAGGAGCAGGAGCCAGGAGGTGGACTTTTTCATGATGGGCAGGGTGGGGGGGATACTAACAAATAACAGGTTCGTCGAAGGCGCGGCCGGCACCTGCCGGTTAGGCGAGTTCGAGGCCGCGCATGGTGCCGGTCGACGAGGCGAACTTCTCGGCGTTGATGCCGGCGCGCTGGAGCATCGAGACAAACAAGTTAGGGAGCGGGTAGTTCCGCTGCTGGTCGAATGCGAGGTGCTGGCCGTGGCGGAACCCGCCGCCGGCGAGGATGACCGGGAGGTTGGTCGTCACGTGGGTGTTGGCGTTGCCGAGGTTGCTGCCGTAGAGGACCATCGTCCGGTCCAACAAGTTTGACTCGCCCTCCTTGATTTCGCCGAGGCCGCGGTAGAGGCCGTCGAGGAGCTTCATGTGCTCGTGGTCGATGCGTTCGAGTTGGGCGATCTTGGTCGGGTTTTTCCCGTGGTGTGAGAGGTTGTGGTAGCCGTCGCTAACCGCCTGGCCGTTGACCTGGATGGCCGGGGAGCTGACGCTGTCCAACAACAGGGTGATCATCCGGGTGGAGTCGGTCTCGATGGCGAGGCGGGCGAGGTCGTACATGACTTTGACCTTGTCCATGTAGGCGGACGGGTCGTTGGGGTCCTCGGGGACTTTGGCGCTGACCTTCGGCTTGGGTTTGCGTTCCCACTCGCGGGCTTGGTCGAGGCGTTGCTCAAGTTCGCGCACGCCGGTGAAATACTGGTCGAGGCGGTCGCGGTCGCGCTCGCCGACGTCGCGCTTGAGGCCGCTGACCTGGCCGGCGACGGAATCCATGATGCTTTTGCCGAGTTTGAGGCGGCGTTCCTGGGCGGCGATTTCCGCGGGTGAGCCCTCGAGGAAGAGCCGTTGGAAGACGGCCGCGGCGCGTTCCTCGCAGGGGATGAGGACGCCGCTGCCGGTCCACGAGAGGCTGCGCTGGCCCTGGCGGACGTTGACGCCGAGGGTGAGCGACGGGAAGCGGGTGAGGTGGCCGATTTGTTCGGCGGCGAACTGGTCAAGCGAGATGGTGTTGCGGAACCCGCCGCTGGCCGGGCGCGGGGCGGCGGTCAGGAAGCAATTGTCGGCCGGGTGGCCGCCGTCGACGTCCGGATGCGAGACGCCGCTGAACACGGTGAACTGGTTGCGGTGGGCGGAGAGCAGCTCAAGGTAGGGCGAGAGGGTGTAGTCGCGGCCAGCGCCGGTCGGGAAGAATTTTTCCGGGAGGAGCCCGAGGTTGTTGCAGATGCTGAAGATCCGGCGCGGGGCGGGCGGTTGGGCGGCGCGGGCGAACGACGGGATCATCGCCTCAAGCATCGGCAGGCCGAGGAGCACGCCGGCGCCGCGGAGGAATTTCCGCCGCGAGAATGCCCGCTGGGTGGCAATGAATGGCATGGGAAGCGGGTCGGACATGGGTGTGGCGGCTTACTTGTTGCGGAACATGTTGCTCTGGACAATCGCGTGGATCATCGAGCGCACTCCATAGCGGCTCTTGGCGGTGGCGTCGAGGAGTCGCTCGAGTTCCGGGCGGTCGCCGAAGCTCACCGGGGTGCCGGTGGCGAAGATGATGAGCTGTTTGGCGAGGTTGCGCGCGATCAGCCGTTGGTCGTTCAGGAGGAGGCGCTTGAACTCGTTGATGTCGGTGAACTTGGCCCCTCCCGGGAGGTTTCCGGAGGCGTCGACCGGGAGGCTGTCATGGAATGCGAAGGGTTGGCCATTCTTGCCGATGCCCTGGATCGGCGGGACCGTCGGATCGATGGCGCGGTATTTGTCCCTCCAGCCGCCGAAGATATCGAAGTTTTCCAGGGCGAATCCAGGCGGGTCGATCTTGACGTGGCAGGATGCGCAGGAGGGGGAGTCGCGGTGTTTTTCGAGTTGCTCGCGGATGGTGGTCGCGCCGCGGGTGTCCGGCTCGATCCCCGGGGTGCCGGGCGGCGGTGGCGGCGAGTGGAAATCCAGAAGCCGCTCCATGATCCAGACGCCGCGCAGGACCGGCGAGGTGGTCGTCCCGTTGGCGGTGACTTTCAAGACGCTTGCCTGGGTGAGCAGGCCGCCGCGCGGGCTGTTGACCGGGAGCTTCACCTTGCGCAGCGCGACGCCCTTGACCGGCGGAAGGTCGTAGTGCTTGGCAAGGTGCTCGTTGAGGAATGCGAAGTCGGAGAAAACCAGGTGGCCGGCGGGCAGGTCGTTCTTCACCAACTCGTTGAAGAACAGGTAGGTTTCCTGTTGAGCGGATTCCACGAGGAGGTCGTCGAGGTAGTAGTCTGGGTAGAGCGAGGCGTCGGGCGAGTTGGCGTTGAGGTTGCGCAGGTCGAGCCAGTAGTCGAGGAACGCGGTGATGAACCGCTGGGCGCGCGGGTCGTTGAGCATCCGCTCGGTCTGCGCGCGCAGGGTCGCCGGGTCGTTGAGTTTCCCGGTGTCGGCGAGCCCGCGGAGGATCTCGTCGGGCGGCGAGTTCCAGAGGAAATACGCGAGCCGGGTGGCCAGCGCGTGGTCGTCGAGGCGGCCCGGGGGTTCCTCGAGGAAGAGGAACTTCGGCGAACACAGGACCGCCGTGTAGGTCGCGATCATTGCGTCGGTGAAATGGTAGCCGGCGGCCGTGGCGGACTTGAACACCTCAAGGTGGCGAGCGACGTCGGCGGCGTCGAATTTCTCCCGGTACGCCTTGGCCATGAACCCGCGGAGGAGCCGTTCAGCGTCCTCGAGCGGGGCACTCGAGGCGATCAGCCCGTTGCTGGCTGCCTCCTTGCGCGGGTTGATCGGCAAGTCGCCGAACATCAGCTGGTGGCCCGGCAGCGGCCATTGCTCAAAGATCGGCCCTTCCACTTCCAGCCAGCGGTAGGCGACCCCGGGGCTGCCCTCGGGGGTCGCCAGCGGGTTGCGGAAATTCGGCGGCCGCGAGCGGAACAAGCGCGCGGGATCCGGCGCGACCGACTCGCCGGCCACCAGCAGGACGTCAAGCTCATGGACCTGCGCCTCCGGGGTGACGTCAAACCACCCGAGCTTACGCTGCGACCGGGACTTTTCCGCATACAGGGTGAGCGGCTCGGTGGTGCGGCCGGGGAACGTGTGGTTCCGGTCGGCGTCCCAGTAGCGCTTCCCTTGGCCGGGCCCGGCCCAGAACGTCAGCGCGTTGAGCCGGAGTTTGTAGCGGCCGGAGAGTGGCGCGCTGAACTCGTTGAAGCTCACGTTGAGCGGCTCGTAGAGGCCGGAGACGACCCCGACGGCTTCCAGCTCGCGGGTTTTCAGATCGGCTTTCGGCGCGGTGACCGGCTGGGATTTGTCGATGACGCCCGGTTGCGCCTCGGTCCCGAGCAGCGGGAAGGTCGAGCGCACCGAGGCCTGGTTGAACGGGCCGAAAAACATCCGGCGGATAAACGAGTTCTGGTCGCGGGCATAGTAGCGCACGATGCGCGCCTCGGGTTTCTCGGCGTTCTTGGCAATCACCTCGCGCAAGGCGAAGTCGGCCGCCTGCAGGTAGCGCGCCATGTGGATGTGGGAGATGTCCAGCGCGCCACCGGACTTGTTGAACCGGAACGCCTCGCCGTCCTCCGGGAGCATCTCTTTGAGGTCCAGCCAGGGCGCGCCGAGCAGGTCGCGCAGGGTGTTCTCATACTCGTAGCGGTTGAGCCGCCGGAGGGTGGCCCGGCCGACCGCGGCGGTCCGCGCCTGGTCGGTGACCGCCAGCGGAGTGCGCAGGTATTCAAGGAGTGCCGCAGCTTCCTGCGGGTCGGGCCGGTCCCTTTTCTTCGGCGGCATTTCGCCGCTGGCCAGCTTGTCGTGGACATTGACCCAGCTGGCGAAGGCGGCCGGATCGCGCAGATCCCGCGGGAGCGCCTCAAGGTTGAGCCCGCCCTTCTGGGTTTCGGCGTCATGGCACTCGGTGCAGTGGTTGGCCAAGAACGGGTCAAGCCGCTCACCGGCCAACTCGGGCGCACCCGCCGCCGGGGCCGCCAGCGTTAGCCAGGCAAGTGCGCCGGCCTGAATCCCATGCTTGATCGAGGTGGATGCCATGATGCGTGCGCGAAGGTGAACACTACGGGGCATCCGCCGTCTTCGTTTCGCCGAATCCGCGGCAACCCCGGCTTCAGCGTTGCTCGATTGGCGGCACCGGCTGGAGTTCCGCCGGCCCGGTATACAGCGTTAACGGCCGGTAGAGACGGTTGTCGCGCAGCTGCTCAAGGACTTGCGCCGTCCACCCGGCCGTCCGCGCGATCGCGAAGATCGGCGTGAACAGGTCGGTCGGAATGTCGAGCGAGTAGTAAACCGTCGCCGAGTAGAAATCGACGTTGGCGTTGAGCCCCTTGCGCTCCTTCATCAGGGTCGCGATCCGCTCCGACATCGCGATCCACTTGGTTTCCCCGAGCTCCTCGGTGAGCTTGATGGCCATCTTCCGGAGGTGCGGGGCGCGCGGGTCGAGCACTTTGTAAACCCGGTGGCCGATCCCCATGATCTTGCGTTTGTGGACCAGGCAGTCCTCGATGTAGGCGTCGACGTTTTCGAGTTCACCGATTTCCTGGAGCATGTGGATGACCCCCTCGTTGGCGCCGCCGTGGAGCGGGCCTTTCAAGGTGCCGATCGCCGAAGTGATCGCTGAATACATGTCGGAAAGCGTCGCAATCGTCACCCGCGCCGAGAACGTCGAGGCGTTCATCCCGTGGTCGGCGTGCAGGACGTAGGCGATGTCCAGCGTGCGCGCCGCGTTCTCGCTCGGGACCTCGCCGCTGACCAGGTAGAGGAAATGCGCCGCCTCGCCGAGGTCGGCGCGGAACTCCGGCAGCTCAAGCCCTTGGCGGAACCGATGGAACGCCGCAACCACCAGCGGCGTCTGCGCCACAATCGACAACGCCACCGCGCTGTCCGCGACAATGTCCGGCTCACCGATCGCCGCACGCTTGTCGGTCAACCCGAGCATCGACACCGCGGTGCGCAACACATCCATCGGCGAGGCGTCACGCGGCGCGCTGCGCAAAAATGTCAGCACCCCGTCCGGTAACTTCCGCTCCGCCCGCAGCTGGGTGGTGAACCCGTCAAGCTCCGCCTGGTTCGGCAACTTCCCGCGGTGCAGCAGGTAGGTCACCTCCTCAAACGTGCAATGCTCCACCAATTCGTCGATCGAGTACCCAAGGTAGCTGAGCCGGCCCTCCTCGCCCTCGACATTGCTGAGCGCCGATTCATTGGCGATGACTCCTTCGAGACCTTTGGAATACACGGACATGGCGCGGGTGATGGAAATTTCTGCAATGCAGCTCTGGAACCACGAGGAGAAAAGCCGCGTATCCACCTCGGCGCAAGGGAGAAACCAACAGGAAATGCGGATCCCGCGGGATTGTTAGACCGGGGCTCGTTGCGGGTGTCGCGGAGGTTGCCTGGCGGGGAGTAGGTCGGGTAGGGTGCGGGGGTGAGCGGGACAACTGAGATAGCCATCGAGACGAGCACGAGTGAGGCGAGCGTCGCTTGGCGGGTGGCCGGCGCGGGTGGCGGCGAGGAGCCGTTCAGCAGCGACCGGAGCCACAATTCCGGGGTTTTCGGACCGCTGGGGCGGGTGCTTGGGCCGCTGCGCGCCGGGGATGTCGGCACGCTGATCGTCGGGACCGGCCCGGGGAGTTACAGCGGGGTGCGGATCGGGATCGCGGCGGCGCAGGGAGTGGCGATGGTCTACGGGTGCGCGGTCGCGGGCGTCCCGTCGCTGCTGGGCACCGCGCAGGCGCGGAGTGGCGGGCGCTGGCTGGCGGTTGGCGATGCGCGGCGCGGGAGCTGGTTTGTCGCGGTGATTGTCGCTGGCCGGCTGGTTGACGACCCGGTGCTGTGCGCGGCGGATGAGTTTCGCGCGCGGGTGGCGGGTGAGTTGGCCGGTGGCGCCGGGGTGTTTTCGGTCGATCCGGTTGAGCAACTCGCGCTGGATGCGGAGCTCGCCGGGCGTGTCGAGCGGGCGTGGCCGGGTGCCGGGTTGTTGTTGGACGCGTGGGCTGAGTGGGATGATGGCGAGCGCGGGCGCTGGCTGGGGGTGGCGCCGCAGCCGGTCTATTTGCGCGATGCGTTCATCTCCGAGTCGAAGCGCGGCCACCCATTGACGCGCGGTTAGCCGCGACGGCTTCCCAGGACCGGATCTCGCGCAGCAGCATCCCTTCCTCGCCCGGATCGGCGGTGCCATCCCCGTAGCAGGTCCGGTAGTGGTAATCGAGCAGCGCGGCTGCAAACCGCGGCGCCTGGCCGAGCTCGCGCAACCGCGCAATGTGCTGGCGCAGCGTGCGTCCGGGCGGGACCGGCAGCCCATGGCGGGCACTTGCGGTGCGGAACGCCTGGAGGTAGCCGGGCGGCTTGCGCGATTCGCGCCGACCGCCGTGGGCGCGCTCGTGGCGGGTGCGGCGAAACCTCATCGCCACCAGCAGGAGCGTGGACGGGAGGAAAATCCCGCTCAGCAGCAAGGCGGCGCGCTGCGGTTGCTGGGCGAGGCTTGCCCGGTTGACCGCCGGATTGACGACCTCCGCGGGATCCTCGAGCGGCGCGGGCTTGTCGAGCTCCGCCAGGTTCGCCGGCGGGCGTGCGGCGATGGCCGCGGGCGGCGTCGCATCGAGGATCACCCAACCGTAGGGTTCAAGCCACACCTCGGTCCACGCGTGCGCCTCGAACGCCCGAAAAACAAACAGGTTCTGAGCCTCAAGGTAGCTCCCGCCGGCCCACCCGTAGGTGACCCGCGCCGGGACTCCGAGCGCCCGGGCAAGCAACGCCGCGGAGGTGGCAAACATCTCGCAATGCCCGCGGCGCTCGTGGAAGAGGAAGTTGTCGACCGGGTCGCGGTTGTCCGGGTTGCTGATGGCCAGCGAGTAGTCGATGGTCGTCCGGAGCTGGTTCTGGATGTTGAGGAGCCGCTTGAGCAGCGGACCGTTGCCGGCCGCATCGGCCGCCATCCGGGTGAGCGCCGTGCGCAGCGCCGGGTCGGACGGCAGCGCCAGCAAAGCCGCTGGCATGCCACTGCCGCTGTGGACCTCCGCGGTCGCCGCCAGATCATCCAGCCGGATCGATTTTGACACCGCCGTGTATTGATACCCGTCCGGGTCCTTCACCGGGGGCGGAAGGATAGCCAACCCGTCAGCCAGCTGAGTCAGCGCCGGAAGCCGGGTCGAGACCGCCCCTTGCAGCGCGGTGAACGGGTTGCTGCCGTCGCGCGAATACCCGTGGAAAACCTGGTGGCGGATCCCCGGTCCCGGCCGGTCCGGGAAATGGATCAGCCCGTCGGGCCCGGGAACCAGCTCGACCACCGGCCCTGCGACCTGCGACCACCCGGCATTCCGGTAGCTCCCGAGGCTGAAGGCACTCACATACGGGCGTGCGGCGATGAGCGCCTTGGCGTCGGCCGGGTTTTCCAAGCGCAGGAACAACTCCGGCTTGTTCCCCGGCTTGAAGTCGCTCCGCCGCGGCAGGTCGCGGCGCGTCTCACGGGTCCACAGCCAGTTCCCGCCGCTCGGCACCGCCGTCGCCGCCTCGATCCGGTGGCGGGTCGCCGTTTCGCCCTCCGGCGCGATCGCCACATGGGCGCGGTAGGCGAGCTCCGCCGCTGGCTCCGGCGCGGAAACAATCAACAGCAAAAACAAACACTCAATCGCCAACACCAGCGCCGCCATCGTCAGGAAGTCCAAGGCACGCGGCCGCCGCCGGCTCGCCGCCCGCCCGCCAACCGGCCCGCTGGGCCGGCCCCACAACCCGAGCCCGGCGACCAACACCAACACCGCCGCGCAGGCACGCAGCAGCGGTGCGGCATCCTCCGGCCAGCCGCGCAACAGCGCGTAGGCGATCGCCAGGAAACTGATGAGGACCAGCGAGCGCACGTTATTTGACCTTTGGCCGTTGGTGGTGAGGGATGAACGGCTTGTCCGAGGCGAGCGTCCGGCGCCGCGTGATCCGGTGCTGGCGGATCTGCAGAAGCACCGGCGGCAACAGCGTGGCCGGCAGCGAGGGTTTCCAGTTTTCCACCGGAATGTCGGAAATGATCACCAGCATCTGCTCGGCAGGCGCCCGCGCGACCGCCGCCTGGAGCTCGTGGGCCTCCGTCGCCGGCGCCCGCTGGGCCAACGCCAGCAGCGTGTTGCAGCTTGCCAGCTGGGTCCGGGTGGCGGCCGGATGTTCCTCCCAGTTGTTAAAATCGGCGACCAGGGTGGCTGGCAGCCCGAGCGCGTGGAGGTGGCGCAGCGTCCCGACGGCGAGCGACAGCGCGCGCTCGAACCGGTCGACCCGGATCAGCTCGCCATCGCTCCCGAACGAATGGAAAATCACCGTCGCCGCCCGCGGCAGCGCACCCGGCGGGTCGCTCTCGCGGGTCATCAACGGCTGGCCGCGGACCAGCGCCCGCGCCGAGGCCGGCCAGTGGATCCGCTTCGCCGCGTCGCCGCTCTGGTACGGGCGCACCCCGCGCGGCAAGCCCGGCGAGTCGCCCGGCGAGGCACCTGCCACCGGCCGCGCCTCGTGGGAATTGCCGGCCTGCTGGAGTTCCACCGGGACGATCGGCCGCGGGAAAACGAGAAATTCATGCCGCGCCCGGAACCCGCACGTGCACCGCAGCAACCCGAGCGGCGCGTGCGACTGGAGCTGGCAAAAGTGCTCGGCGCTCGTCCCGCGCCGCGGAATCGCGGTGCGCACCCGCAGGTCGGCCGCCGACCCGGCCGGGATCCACCCGGCGTAGGCGCTCACCCGCGATTCCCCCGGGAGGTTGATATCCACCTGAAGACCAAAGCCATCGAGCAACCCGCGGCGGTTCTGCAGGGTGACCGTGAGCGGAAAGATCGCCCCGGCAAACACGCACGCCGGCGCATCCATCACCACCCGCACCTGCCGAAGGTTCGCCCGCCCGGCCACGTAGGCCGTCACCATCACCAACAGCCCGCTGACTCCCAAGGTCAGCAGGATCCCGTCAACCATCACCAGGCCGATGACCACCAGCGCCAGCGCACCCGCCAGCAACGCCGCACCCCGCGGCGTCAGGTGGGAGGAAAGGATCGGCTTCACGAATTCCGATCATGGCCGATCCCGCCACCAAGCTCAAGCCGCCAACTGACCCGCCGGCCGGCCCCGCCAGCTCACGCCGCCGCCAGCGCCAGCAACGGGTTGGACTCGATCACCGCCGCGATCTGCGGCCACCCGCCGGCCCGCTGCAGGTTGAACACATGCAGGTAAAGCGTCACGATCCGCGCGTCGTGGGTCGCCAGCAAGCCCTCGACCGCCGCCTTGAGCGCCTCGTCGTCAAATGTTTCCGGCAGCTCGCCCTCGACCGCTCCCTTGCCGTCGTGGGGAATCTGCAGCGCATCGCAGAACCCGACCAGCAGGTCCTGGTTGCCCGCCATCAGCCAAACCTGCAGCAAATGCTCGCCGATCATGTCGCAGCTCTTCATCTGCAACGTCTTCTGGATCCACGCATACTGCTCCGGCAAAGTCTTCTTCTGGACAAACACCGGCCGCAACTTCCGGTTCGCCGCCAAGCTCGCCACCGCACTCTTATACACGTTCCGGTCGTTCGCCCGAAACCAGTCCAGCATCTGCTCGACCACCGCTGCATCCATCTCCTGGTAAATCTCGTGCGCTTTCACTCCTCCCATCAAGCAGCCCACCCCCACCCCTGAGAAGCATGAAATGCTCGGGCGTCGGCGGACGCGCGCCCGGTAGGGCGATCCGTCCGGTAGGGCGATGCGTCCGGTAGGGCGATGCGTCCCCGCAGCGCCCGCGCATGCACCGCCAATGAAATGCCGCTACGGGGTGTAGCGAAGCTCGTGAGAGCTTCGGCGGGGGAGGCGGGGAGTTTTAGCGGGTTGGCGCGTTCTGGCGGCAGGCGGTTGGCCCCGCCGAACTTTTCACAAAGTTCGCTACAGGGAGGGCGCTACGGGGATGTAGCGAAGCTCGTGAGAGCTTCGGCGGGGGGAGGCGGGGAGTTTTTAGCGGGTTGGCGCGTTCTGGCGGCAGGCGGTTGGCCCCGCCGAACTTTTCACAAAGTTCGCTACAGGGAGGGCGCTACGGGGGCGGGGAAAAGGTGGCTTGCTCTGGCTGGGCGAGTTGGGGCATGGTTGGAGGATGAGAGAGCAGGCGCGTGAGTCGGGATTGGGGCAGGTGTGGACGCGGCGGCGGGTGCTGTTTGGGTTGGCGGCGAGTTTGGCGGTGCCTGGGGCGTTTGCCGAGCAGCTCGGGTTGACGCCGAAGCAGATGGAGGGGCCATTTTACCCGAGCCAGCTGCCGTTGGACACCGACAACGACCTGATCATCGTCAACGACAGCCTGACGGCCGGGGTGGGGCAGATCACCCACTTGTCGGGGCGCTTGACCGATGTGAAGGGCGAGCCGATCCGCAACGCGGTGGTGGAAATCTGGCAGGTCGACGGGAATGGCGTCTATCTTCACCAGGGGAGCTCGGCGGCGGAGAAGCGGGACAAGAATTTCC
>JBILQE010000067.1:0-13055 GCA_044373465.1 Akkermansiaceae bacterium
CTAGCGGCGGCGCGGGAGCTCGAACTCGTCGAAGACCTTGCCGGTCGGGTCGATGGCCTGGAACTTCAGCGGTCCCACGGCGGGCATCTCGATGAAGTAGACGTGGTTGGTCGCTTCCGCCTTGGCGATGTGGGGATTGTCAGCGAGCGGGCGGATCTTGCGGACGCTCGCGCCCCAGGCGCCGTCGCCGAGATAGGTCACTCCCTTGGACGCATGGTCCTGCGGTTTGCCCGCCAGCAGCGGGTGGGTCCGCTTGTAGGCGTGGTCGTGGTGCTCGAAGGCCACACTCACGCTGTGCTTCTCAAACAGCGGCACCCAGTGCTCGCGGACCTCAAGGGTGGTTTTCTCGTCGCTCCTAACTGACGGATAGGCCGGCACATGATAGACCGGAAACAGGGCGCGGTTAGGGTCCTTGGCGCGGGTGGCGAGCGATTCGGCGAGCCATTCGGTCTGCTTGCCGACGATCTTGGCCATGTGGTTGGTGTCGAGCAGCCAGATGCTGAGGTAGTCGCCGAAGTCGAGGATGCCGAAGTTGGCCTCGCCGGGGAAAGCGAAGACCGCGCGATAGTAGGGGGCGACCACGCTGCGGACTTCATGGTTGCCGATGGCGGCAACCACCGGGGTGACGCGGCGGTCGGGGCCGACGAGGTGGTCGCGGACGTTGGCGTGCCACTCGAGCTCTTTGTTCAGAAGGTCGGGCGAGCCGTCAGAGTAGGCGTAGTCGCCGCCCCAGATGATGAGATCGGGTTTGAGGCCGGCAACCACCTTGTTGGTTTTGACAAACGTGGCGTTCCACGCGGTGTCGCCGCCGGCCACGATGCGCAGCGGCCGGTCGAGCTTGGCCGGCATTGTTATAAAGTGATAGGGCTCGTCGCGGCCGTTGGGGCGGAACTCGTAGGCGGTGCCGGGCTTCAGGCCGGTCAGCTCGGTGCGGTAGATTTTCCGTGTCGGGCTGTGGGGGAAGTCGATTTGTTGGGGGGTGGTGGTTGTCCAGTCGGTGGCGCCTTTCTGGCGGTGGAGGAGGACGGGCTTGTCGAGTGGGGCGTCCTCGTGCCAGTCGACGATCATGGTGGTGGTGGGATCCTGCTTCCAGGTGAGGATAAGTCCGGCGACGGGTGGCTGGGAGTCGGCGGCGGCGAGCGGGATGACCGCGGCGAGGACCAAGGCGACGAGTGCGGCAAGGCGCGGCCGGGCAGCTGGGCGAGGGTAGGAACGGGTGGTCATCTGGGCTTGGAGGAATGAGGGAATCGGGAAATTCCCGGAAAATCCGGCGGGGGTCGAGAATTTTTCCGGCGCGGAGCGTGGAGGGTTGGATTTGCCTTTGATGTGTGGGCGCCGGGGTGAGAGAAGCAGGGCGCGGCGAGCGCGATGATTGATGATGAGCGACTACATGATGCCACCAGAATGGGCGCGGCAGACGGCGGTGTGGCTGTCGTGGCCGGGCAACCCGGCCCACTGGGGGGGCAAGCGGATGCCGCAGCTGGTGGCGAAGTTTGCCGAGATCGGGGCGGCGATCTCGCGCTATGAAGGGTTGAGGATCAACGCGCCGGCGGCGGCCCACGGGGGGATTCTGGCTGCCTTGCGCGAGGCCGGGGCGGAGCTTGGGCGCTGCGAGCTGTTTGACCACCCCAACAATGACGTCTGGTGCCGCGACCATGGGCCGATCTTCGTGAAGCGGCGCGGAAGCGGGGAGCTTGCGGTGACCGACTGGGGGTTCAACGGTTGGGGGGACAAGTTCGGACCCTATGATCTGGACAACCGGATTCCGGAGCGAATTGCCACCGCGCTCGGGCTGGAGCGCATCGAGGGTGGGATGATTCTTGAAGGTGGGTCGATCGAGGTCAACGGCTGCGGCCAGTTGCTGACGACCGAGGCGGTCCTGCTCAACCCCAACCGGAATCCCGCGATGGACCGCGCCGGGATCGAGGCGCGGCTGCGGACCCATCTCGGGGTGAGCGAGATCCTCTGGCTCAAGGACGGCATCGCGGGGGACGACACCGATGGCCACATCGACGACCTGGCGCGTTTTGTTAGCGACACCACCATTCTAGCCGCCACCGATCCGGGAGGGGCAAACGAGCGGGTGCTCGCCGACAACCTCCGGTGCTTGGGAGAATTCCGGACTCCCGCGGGACGACCGTTTGAGCTCATCGAGATGCCGCTGCCGGCGGCCTGCGAGGTCCCCGGGTGGCGGCTGCCGCAGCTCCCGGCGTCCTATGTGAACTTCCTGATCATCAATGGCGCGGTTTTGATGCCCGGGTTTGGCCAGCAGGCCAACGACGCGCGCGCCGCGGCAGTGTTGGCGGAGCAATTTCCGGGGCGCGAGATCGTGGTCATCAACTGCCTTGAGCTCGTCGAGGAGGGTGGCTCGCTGCACTGTATTTCCCAACAACAACCGGCGTGAGCAAGGTCGGGCACAACGGCAGGGTCGGCGGCCTGATGTTCGGGATCGTGCTCGTGTTTCTGGTGTTGCCGCGCTTGCTGTATTCTTCTCCGGAATACCGGGCGGCACCGTTGTTGTTGGGCTGTTTGGCGGCCAGCTGGTTTTTCTGGCCGGTGCTGGGGCGCGGGTTGCGCGGCCGGGCGGGTGCGGCGGTCACGGTGGGCATCGGTGTGGTGGTCGCCCAGCTGGCGGCGTTTTTCGGCGGGGTGGCAAACGCGGCCGACCCCGGAACCGCCGGGTGGCTGGCCATCCAAGGAATCATCGGGGTCATTGGCCTCGCGGTGCTCGTCGCCGTGCTCGCCACCGGCCCGTGGCCGCGGCGGCTTGGCGCGGTTGGTCTCGGGGTGGTGCTCCTGATCCTGCTAGGGTCCTATGTTGGATACTTCATCGGCATCGAGCGGTTCATCGAGTTGGGCGACAACCGGATCTATTTCGACTCGTTCCGGATCGCGCTGATCTGGCCGACCCGGATGTTGTTAGCCAGTCGCGGCCAGCTCGCGTGGGACAACACGGTGTATGCCGGGTTCTATTTCGCGCTCGCCGCGGTGCTTGTCAGCGAGTGGCTCGCGGCCGGGCGCCGGCCGGGGCGCGGCGGGTGCTGGTGGTGGTTGTTGTTGGTGCTGCTGCTGGCGGCGGTTTTTCTAACCGGCTCGCGGGCCGCCTGGCTGATGGTGGGTGCGAGCCTGCCGCTGGTGGTTGTCGGGCGGCGGTGGCGGTTTGGCGGGATGCTTGCGGGGGTGCTGGGGGCGGCGATCTTGCTGGGCTGGTGCGGGTTGGCGATCAAGATAGCGACCACGGAGACGAGCCGGAAGAACCCCGGGGAGCGCCACTTGGCGGGGTTGATCTCGCGTGGGAGCGCGGGGCGGTTTGAGGGCTACGCGGTCATGTGGGACGATTTGGCCCATCACCGGGCGGTCGGGAAAGGATTGGAGGCAACCGGCAAGCCGGTTGGCGAGCTGCTCCATGAGCACTCGAGCATTCTCGCGACCCTGCGCGCGGGTGGCATGTTCGCGCTTGCCGGCCACGTGCTGGTGCTGGCGGCGGCCGGGTGGGGGGCGCTGGGGCAATGGCGTGGCGGCCGGCGGTGGCCGGCGATCTTGTTGGTTGCGGTGCTCGCGGCGATCACCTTTGACCGCAGCAGCGTGTTGCGCCTCACCGGCAACTTTGAGTTCATCGCCCACTGGGTGGCGGTGGCCAGCGCGGTGGTCCTCGCCCGCCCGCGGGCGGACACGCTGGCCCCCGCCCGGGCAAGCCGGGTGGCGGAGCCGATCGCCGGCTGAAGGCCAAGATTGGGTTGCAGCTTCGAGAGAGTGTGGTTTGGTAATCATCCCCCCCGATGATGGCACCGAATTTCAGCCTGCTGCTGGTTGACGACGAACAAGACTTCGTCGTCATCACCCGGTTGTTGCTTGAGAGCGAGGGGTTCGCGGTCACCACGGCGATGAGCGGCGAAGAGGCGCTGGTGCTGGTGCGCGGGGGAGTCATGCCCGACCTGGTCTTGCTCGACCACCGGATGCCCGGGTTGACTGGCAGCGAGACCTTGGCGCGGCTGCGCGCCTCCGGGGTCCGCAGCCCCGCGGTCCTCGTCTCCGCGCGCCACAATCTCCATGAGACCGCCGCCGCGGACGGCTTCGATGCGGCGCTTGCCAAGCCGTTCGCCGTCGATGCTCTCGTCGCGCTGGTCTACGCGCTGCTTGGCAACTCAGCTCACTAACAAAAGAAACAAGGTGCGGTTCCTAACAAACATCCGGCATCCTGACGTCGCGCAGGTGGGGGAGGCGTGGCGCGAGTATGTTGGGGGTGGGCGGCTGGCGGCGGGGGTGGTCCGGCCGTATGTCCTGAAGGCGTGGGAGCGCTCGCGGGCGGCTGGGTGTGATGCGCGGCTGGCGCGCGCGCAGCAGTTGAGCGAGCTTGAGACGGCGGCACTCATGGAGCAACGCCGCGAGCTGCTGGAAGTGGCCGGGCCGTTTCTAGCCGCGCTTTCGCGCGCGGCGGGCCTGGACCGGCACGCGGCGATGCTAGGTGACGCGGACGGGCGGCTGCTCCGGGTTGTTGGGGACGAGTTAACCTTGGCGGACGAGGGGTTTCCGCGGGCGGGCTCGCTCTTGGCCGAGTCACACGCGGGGGCCAACGGGGTGGGCACGGCGCTCGCAGAGCGCGGCTATGTCGAGCTGGTCGGGCCGGAGCATTACATCCAGGGATTCCATTGTTTCACCTGCCAGGGGGTTCCGCTCGAGGGACCGGGCGGGCTTGCGGGGGTGTTGAGCATGTCGGTGCGCCGGTTGGAGACGGCTGACCGGGTGAGGGATATTCTGTTCTGCGCCTCGGAGGCGGCGGAGTGCGAGATGTTGGGCAGGTGGTTGGCGGCGGCGGCGGGGGCGGGCGAGCCGGTGATGGAGCGCTTGCGCCAGGACATGGTGCAGCGGCTGGCGCTGGCGCGCTTGCGCCTGGAGGTGGCGGCGCGGCAGATCGCGGCGGGAGCGGACGCGAGCACGACGATCGGCACGGCGCTCGAGTTGAGCCGGAAGTTTGCGCGGCAGGCCGGGGTGTGGCGGTCGCTGGCGCTTGGGGATGGCGGCGGGGGCGAGCAGGAGGTCGTTGACCTTGGTGAGCTGGTTGAGGATTTTTTCGAGCTGCTGCGGACCGAGGCGCGGGTTGCCGGCGTGGCGCTCGAATGGGGGCGGGTTGAGAAGGTCAAGATCAGCTGCGTGCGCGGGCTGCTCGCGCGCCGGGTGCTTGGGTGTTTCCTTTCGGCGCTGCAGGGAGCGGAGCCGCTGGCGGTGTTGGAGGCGAGCGTGCTCGCGGGGCCGGGCGCCCAGCTGCGGATCAGCCGGCGCACGCCGGCGGGGCTGGTGGCGGTCGCGTGGCTGCGGGCGGAGCAGGGTTGTTAGCGATCGTTAGCGGTTGTTAGCCGGGGTGGAAAAACCCGCGGGACGAGTAAAACGCGATTCCCGCTCGGGCGCGGACGTGTAGGATTTCCGGCATGGATGACTTGTTTGGCGCGGTGGCCCCGGAGCGGCGGGCGGGTGAGTTGCGGGCCGCGCTTGAGCGGCACAACCGGCTCTACTACACCGAGGCGAAGCCGGAGATCAGCGACGCGGAGTATGACGCGCTGTTCCGCGAGCTCGAGATGTTGGAGGCGGCCCACCCGCAGCTGGCCGACGCGAACTCGCCGACCCAGCGGGTTGGTGGCGAGCCGATCAGTCATTTCCGCCCGGTCGAGCACCTGCTGCCGATGTTGAGCATTGATGATGTTTTCGAGTTGAACGAAGAGCAGCTCAAAGAGCTGCGTAAGGAGAACGCCCGCAAACCCCCGGAGAAAAGCCGGGTTGAGGCTGCGCAGGTGGAGTTGATCGAATTCTACGCGCGGCTGGTGAAGAACCTCGGCAAGGAGGCGGTGCGGGTCACCGTTGAGCCGAAGATCGACGGGGTGGCGGTGGCGCTCGTCTACCGCCACGGCAAGCTCGCCTACGCCGCGACCCGCGGCGACGGGACCCGCGGCGACGACATCACCAACAATGTCCGCACGATCCGCAGCGTGCCGCTTAAGCTAGCAGATGGGGCGCCGCCGCTGCTGGAGGTCCGCGGGGAGATCTTCATGCCCAACGAGGCGTTCGCGGCGATGAACGCCGAGCGCGACGAGGCCGGGCTGCCGAGCTTCGCCAACCCGCGCAACGCCACCGCGGGGACGCTCAAACAGTTAGACCCGAAGGTCGTCGCCCGGCGGCCGCTGGCGTTCCTGGCGCACGGTCTTGGGGCCTACGACGGGCCGGAGCTGGCGAGCGAGCACGAGTTCCACGCGTTGTTGGACAAGCTCGGGATTCCACGCAACCGGCCGGTGGTGGAGGCGGGGAACCTCGCGGAGCTGCTAGAGGCTGTTAGCCAAATCAACATGGACCGCCACGGGCTGGGATTTGGCACCGACGGGGCGGTGGTGAAGGTGTTGGACCGCGGGGAGCGGGAGCGGTTAGGGTTCACGTCGCGGGCGCCGCGGTGGGCGGCGGCGTACAAGTTTTTGCCCGAGCAGCGGGAGACGACGTTGGAGGCGATCACCATCCAGGTCGGGCGCACGGGGGTGTTGACGCCGGTGGCGGAGTTGGCGCCGGTGTTGGTTTCCGGGTCGACGATTGGGCGGGCGACGCTGCACAACCAGGAGGAGATCACTCGCAAGAAGCTCTACATCGGGGCGCGGGTTCTCATCGAGAAGGCGGGCGAGGTGATTCCGGCGGTCGTCCGGGTGGTTGATCCGGACCCCGGGGCGCGGCCGTTTTCGCTCTATGAGCATGTGGGCGGGATGTGTCCGTCGTGCCACGGGCCGATTGCGCAGGAGGAGGGTTTTGTGGCGTGGCGGTGCAGCAACTTCGAGTGCCCGGCCCAGGCGGTCACCCGGATGCGCCACTTTGCGGCGCGCAAGGCGCTTGATCTTGAGGGGCTTGGTGAGACGGTGGCGGAGGCGCTGGTGCGCCGCGGGATGTGCCGGAGTGCCTTGGACCTGTTTGGCCTGGACGAGGCGCGGCTGGCTGGGCTCAACCTCGGGAGCGACGCGGAGCCGCGCCGGTTCGGCGAGAAGAATGCCGCCAAGGTGGTCGCGGCGCTTGCCGCGGCGCGCGCCAAGCCGCTGCACCGGTGGTTGTTTGCCATGGGGATCCGGCAGGTCGGGGAGTCTGCGGCCAAGGAGCTGGCGCGGCTGCATGCCGACCTCGGCGAGCTTGCCGGCTCGCCGGTCCTCGCCGAGCTCGCCCGCGACCCGCGTGCCGAGGCGAAAAAGAAAAACCCCGCCCTGGCACCCTTCGCCATCAGCGGGGATGTCGGCCCCGCGGTGGCCGAAAGCGTCACCACTTTCTTCTCCTCCGAGGCCGGCGCCCACGTCCTCGCCCGCATGGCCGCGCTCGCAATCAATCCGCGCTCGGACAATTTCCTCCCCCAGCCGGCCGCCATGGACCCCGCGGTCTATCCACTAACCGGAAAGACCTTTGTTCTAACAGGAACGCTGAGCGTCGAGCGCGGGGTGATGCAGGAGCGCATCGAGGGGCTGGGGGGGAAAGTGAGCGGCTCGGTGTCGAAGAACACCAGCTATGTGTTAGCCGGGGAGGGTGGCGGGTCGAAACGCGACAAGGCTGAGAAGTTGGGGGTGGCGGTGCTCGACGAGGAGGGGTTTGAGGCGCTCTTGGGTGGCGGGGCGGGCGGCTGAGGGGACCCTGGCCTGCATTTTCTGCAACGAAACCTTGCTATCTGGGCGCCGTCCCCGGAGCTTTTTGGAGTCGAGGAACCATCCATGTCCTGCATCGCCATCTTCACTGATATCCACTCCAACCTGCACGCTCTCAAGGCGGCGGTGGCGGAGGCACGGGACCGCGGGATTGAGCGCTTCGCCTGCCTGGGCGACACGGTCGGGTACAACGCGTTTCCGCGCGAGTGCCTTGACCTCGTCCAGGAGCTCGGCGGCCCGTATGTGTTAGGCAATCATGACGAGTTTGCCGCGGGGGGCGCGGAGATGCTGGAGATGATCGAGCGGCATGACGAGGCGATGCAGAATCCGGTGTGGGCGGGCGTGCGCCACTCGATTCGCGAGCTTGGGGTGGAGCGCTGCCTGAAGTTTCGCGACACGCCGTTTGAGGTTGAGTTTGAGGGGGTGACGTTGGCGCACGCGTCGCTCCACGAGCATGGCGAGTGGCCGTATTTGATTCGTGCGCGCGACGCGATGCCGACGCTGGGGCTGCTGAAGACGCCGGTGGGATTTTTCGGCCACACCCACCAGCCGACGGTGTTCACCCACCAGCGGTATCCGAAGGCGGTGCGGGTCGAGCGCGACCTTGTCCAACTCCACCGGGAAGGGCGCACCGCGGTGGTCGTCGGCTCGGTCGGCCAGCCGCGCAACGGCGATCCGGCCGCGCAGTGGGCGATCTTCGATCCGGACGCTTTCACTGTTAGGATGATGCAAACCCCCTACGATGCCCAGGCGGCGGCCCAGGCGGTGATGGACGCCGGCCTGCCGCAGCACTCGGCAATGCGCCTGGTCCGCGGCGGGTGAGCGGGGCGGCCGCGCCGTTAGGCCGCTCTGTTGGGCGATGGTCCATTCGTCCGGTGGACTGCGGGGTGCGGCTGGGCTATGCTGCGCCGGGATGAAGTGTGACGTTGTTTGGTATTCGTTGGTGGGCGACGCGCTGAGCCTTGGGCCGCACTGGATCTACGACCAAGGCGAGATCGGCGCCAAGCTCGGGCGCATCGGCGGCTATCACGCACCGCTGAGTGGCTACCACCCGGGCAAGCAGGCCGGTGATTTCACCCATTATGGTGACCAGACGATGCTCCTGCTGCGCTCGGTTGCCGGCTGCGGGGCGTTTGATCTGAATGACTTTGCCAGCCGGTGGCGGGCTTTTTGGGAGGACCCGGCGGCACCGGGCTACCGGGATGCCGCCACCCGGGCCACCTTGGGGAACCTGCAGGGCGGTCGCCCGGTGAATGCCGCTGGCTCACCCTCAAGCGACATGGGCGGCGCCTCGCGGATCGCGCCATTGTTCCTGCTCGACTGGGGCGACCCAGCCGAGCTGTTCGCCGCCGCCCGCGCGCAGACCTCCTTCACCCACGCCGACCCTGCCGTGGGTGCCGCCGCCGAGTTTTTCGCACGGGTCGCCCACGCGGTTGGCCACGGCTCGCCGATCGCCGCCGCCCTTGCTGCCGCGGCCACCCAGCCGACTGCCGACGACGCCCCGCGCTGGCTTGCCGCCGCGTTGGCCACCAGCAAGTCGCCGATGTCCGACCGGGCCGCCCTGAGCCAGCACGGGCTGACCTGCGATGTCGGCGATGCGTTTCCCGCAGTCTGCCATCTGCTGCTGCGCTTTCCGGACGATCCGGCCAGCGCGCTTTGCGAGAACGCGATGGCCGGCGGCGACTCTGCTGCCCGCGGGTTGCTCCTTGGACTCGTCTTCGGCTCGGTCCCCCAGCCCGCGCCCATCCCTGGATCGTGGGTCGCCACGCTTGCCGCCCGCGATGAAATCATCTCCCTGGCCAACTCTATCGCGTGATCTGCTAGGAGGAGGATGGATCTGGCCGTTTTCAGCCCCCGGACCATCAAAGTTGCGGACGCCGCCCTTGCGCGGTTGGTTGATTTAGCAAACGCTGGCCGCGCTCGCATGAAATCGCTCTCGCCCAAGCTCCTCATTTTTCTCACGGTCCTCGTCGACCTGATAGGCTTTGGGATCATCATTCCGCTGCTGCCAAGTTACGGGGTGAAGTTTGGCGCAAGCGGGATCCAGCTCGGCATGCTGCTGGCGATCCACAGCGCGATGCAGTTCATCGTCAGCCCGATGCTCGGCCGGCTCTCGGACCGGGTCGGGCGCCGTCCGGTCCTGGTGATCAGTATTTTGGGCAACGTGGTGGCCTACTCGTTGTTGGCCACCGCGGGGAGCCTGTGGATGTTGTTCCTGGCGCGCTTCATCAGCGGGATCTCCGCGGCCAACATCACCGCCGCCCAAGCGTATCTGGCCGACGTGACCCCGCGCGAGAAGCGCGCGGGGGCGATGGGGCTGATAGGCGCGGCGTTCGGGATCGGCTTCGTGTTAGGGCCGGCGCTCGCCGGGGTGATGTCGCACATCGACATGGCGGCGCCGTTCTGGGCGGCCACGGGGTTGGCGCTGGTGAATCTTGCCTGGGTGGCCCTCGGTCTGCCGGAGAGCCTGACACCGGAACGCCGGGCCGAGCAGATGGCGCAGCGCGCGGTGGGCGGCGCGGCGTGGCCGGCGGAGTCGCGGTTTCCGCTGCTGTTAGTGGCATACTTTCTGGCGGTCTGCGGGTTCTCGGTGATGACGACGCCGTTGTTCCCGCTCTATCTGACAAACCGGTTTGGTTTCGACGTGTCGCATGTTGGGTACACCTTTGCGATGATCGGGGTCATTGGTGCGCTGGTCCAAGGCGGGGTGGTGCGGCGGATCGAACCGCGGGTGGGGAGCAAGAAGCTCGCCTCAGTGGGGAGCATCCTGCTGATCGGCTCGTTGTTGATGCTGGCCGTGGCGCAGACGCTGCCGGCGATGCTGGTGTGGATTTCCGGGGTGGCGCTGGGCAACGGGTTGATGCAGCCGGCGCTCAACACGATTGCCTCGCGCTTCGCCTACGACCACCACCAGGGGCGGGCGATGGGGTTCATCAGCAGCGCGGGGAGTTTGGGCCGAGTGTTAGGGCCGCTGATTTCCGGGGCGCTCATCGTGGTGAGCCGGCCAGGAGCGCCGGTGATCGACAAGTCCTTCGGGACCACGGCGCTGTTTGTGGCGGCGGGGATCACCGGGCTGTCCTTCCTGCTGTTGTTGGCGGTGCCCTCGGACCGGAGCATCCGCCATTGACCAGGTTGACCGGGTTGACCGGGTTGACCGGGTTGACCGGGTTGACCGGGTTGACCGGGTTGACCGGGTTGACCGGGTTGACCGGGTTGACCGGGTTGACCGGGTTGACCGGTTAGGCGGGCGGGTCCTCGTGGCTGCGTTCCCAGGGTTCGTTGCGTGCCTCCTCGGAGCGGGGTTCGAGGTGGGAGATGATCCGGGCATCGTGCTCGAGGGCCTCGGCCATCTTCCCTTCGATGCGGGTGGCGGCGCGGTGGGCGTCGCGCACGGTGGTCTGGTCGGGGAAGACCAGGTGGACTTCCGCCCAGTGGGTCCGGCCGGAGTGGCGGTGGCGCAGCTGGTGGTAGCCGATGTTCTCCTCGCTGGCGGCTTGGTCGAGGACCGCGACGAGGCGTTGTTGGGCGGCCGGGTCGGCCTCGTCCATGAGCCCCGAGAGGCTCCGGCGCATCAGGTTCCAGCCGGTGACGAGGATGTTCAGGGCAAGCAGGATGGCGACCAGCGGATCCCACCAGACCCAGCCGGTTAGGTGGATGAGGCCAAGGGCGACGAGGACCCCGGCGCTGGTCCACACGTCTGTTAGCACGTGTTTGCCGTTGGACTCGAGGATCAGCGAACGCTGCTTGCGGCCGATGCGGATGAGGGCGAGGCCAAGGATCACGTTGATGGCGGCCGCCATGCCGGTGAGCGCGGCCCCTATCCCTAACTGGTTGATTGCGGCACCATGGAAAAACGAGCGCGACGCCTCGTAGAAAATCAACAGCGCCGCCACCGAGATCATTGCCCCCTCGAAGCCGGCCGACAGGTAGCTGATCTTGTCGTGGCCAAAGTGGTGCTCGGCATCGGCTGGCTTGCGCGCCAGGCGCAGGCTGTAACAGGCGAATCCCACCGCCAGGACGTGGACCACCGACTCGGCTGCATCGCTGTAGATCGCGGCCGAGTCGGTGAGCGCCGCGGCGAACACCTTCGCGACCAACAGGACCACCGCCACTCCCAGCGAGGTCCACATAAGCCGCATCTGCAGTCGAAATTCCCGCTCGGGCATGCGCCTAACATGCAGACCGCGCCGGCCCAGCGAAAGGAATTTACCGCGGGTTGGCCAGGCCGCCGGGTTCGGGGGGGGGGGGCCCGCCATGGTGGGACCGAGCAAGGACGGCGCTGCGGGCAGCCTCGTCAGGGGGATGACCCACTCATGATCGTCGATGCCGCGTAAGAACGAACCAGATGGCCAATGACAGTGGCGTGCCAAGAAGCACGGATGGGCCACCGCCGAGCATCATCACAAATGGCAATTGATTCATCGCCGCAAGGTCATCGAACAATAGAACCACCAAGCCGACAGCACCCAGCAATCCACAGGAAGTGCCAAGAGCGACTAACATATCGGCCGGCTTTTTTTGGTCAAAGCGCCGCAGCAGGCTGAATGCTACTCCGACGGCAGCGCCTACCGCCGTTACGAAGAGATATTCATGTGAGCCAAGGTGTGGGATCATCGTTTGTGAGAGCTTCGGCTGGGGGTGGCGAGAAGTCCTCGGCAGCTCGAGGGCAATTTACGGCTTGGCTATTGCGGCCTCCAAAGCCAACGCTGCTTCTTCATGGCTCCTCTCTCTGGCAAGTTGAACAGGGGACATGCCATTTTTCCATTTGATGGTCGGATCCGCGCCGTGTTTCAAAAGCAACTCAAGGCAGTCGATGTCACCATTAAATCGGCAGATCACATGAATCGGATACTCGCCCGTAATGTCTGGCTGGTTGGGATTCGCGCCATGCGTGAGGAGGAATTCGGCACATTCAAAGCTCGGCCGATTCACCAGAGCCTTATGAAGGAGGGTGGCTCCGTCGAAGCCCGAGCCTTGGGTAACAACGAATGGATTAGCAGCCACGACAACTTGCAAGGCCGGGAGGTCGCGACGGTGCACAGCCGATTCCGCAACCTCAAACGGGGTGGTCGCTCTCTTTCCGCACGAAGCGCCAAAGATCACCGCGAAGCAAATTGATGCGACTTTTAAGAAGTTCATTTTTTCCCGGGGGCTGCGCGTGGGTACCCGCTTCCTGATTTGTTTCTGAATGCTCACTCGGTCATTATCTTACGGGCGAATCGGCCCACATTATCGAGCTGTATTTTCAGGCATCCCAGTGAAGTAGTTTCGGACACTTCTGTCTATGAGAAGGCTATAGGCGACCCATAGGTTGAATGAAAAAAGAAGAAGTACCCATATGCCTACCCACGAATAAAAAATCTCTTTGAATAGCTCACTCATGAATATTAGCGGCGTAACCAA
>JBILQE010000025.1:0-46965 GCA_044373465.1 Akkermansiaceae bacterium
GACACTACAACCCCCGGGGTGGGGGCGGCGCGCCGCCAGTCAGGCAGACGATTCCGCTACGCTCCATCCTCTGCCTGACCGGCGGACTGGGGCTGCGGGACTTTTACAGACAAAGATTTACACTACCAAATTTAAAGTAATGAAGCACCCAAGCACGTCCGTCCTGCTCGTCGACGTCGACCAACTTGCGCAACTCCGAGAGTTTCTTGGCGACGACTTGGCCGAGCATTTCACCGGCTTTTTTGAATGCTGTGCCGCCTTCCCCGACAAGTACGCACAGGCGTCTGAGTCGGATGACCATGAGGGAGCGGCTAACATTTGTCATGGGTTGCGCGGGGCCGCGGCGAGTCTCGGATGTGTGGCGATTGCTGCCGAGCTGAAGGACTGGGAAATCGCCGCCCGACTTAAATCTCCGGTCCAACCCGCGCTGGTGCGCGCCACCCTTGCCAGATTGTCCACTGCCACCCGCCTCAAACTCGGCTAAATTAATCCGACGAGCCGGGCGACCCGGATCGCTTCCTGGCGTTTGGCAACGTTCAACTTGGCGTAAATTCGGCTCGCATGGGCATGCACCGTGTTGGGGCTTATCGCTAAGACCTCCGCCGCCTCCTTGTAGCGCAGTCCGTCGGCAAACAGCCTGAGCAAGTCGATCTCACGTTGAGAGAGCGGCTCGACTTGGATCCCTTGGGGCGACCCGACCATCGCTCGCACCAGCGAGGCGGCCACCGGCGGACTAAGTACCGCGCCACCTCGCCTGATCGAGCGCAACTGCCCAGGCAACTCGTGGATCGCGCCCTCTTTAAGGATGAACCCGACCGCCCCGGCGCGCAGTGCCCCGAAAAACACCTCTTCGTTATTGTGTCCCGTATACGCAACTGCTTGGACGCGCGGGTGACGGCTTTGCAACCATCCGATGAACCTCACCCCCGACATCCCCGGCAACTCCAAATCAGCCAGTAACATGTCAACACCTGCCCAGGACTCGTCGCGAACCGCCTCCTCGGCCGATCCAAAGCTCCGGACAACCTCGATGCCCCCTGCCGCGCTGAGAACCTCGGTCAATAACCGCCTCATCACCGGGTTGTCCTCAATGATGGCAAGTCGGATCGCCGCTGGCAATCCTATCGTATTTTGATCGGCCGAAATCATCATCCTCTGCTTTCCTTCCCGCCTCGCGGAGGGTGCGATGATACTTCCCAAGCGCCCGTCTTCCATTATTAATTCGGGCTAATTTCGGGCTAATTTCGGGCTAATTTCGGGCTAATTTCGGGCTAATTTCGGGCTAATTTCGGGCTAATTTCGGGCTAATTTCGGGCTAATTTCGGGCTAAATCAGGACTAGATCTTCGGGCTTGTTTCAGACGAACCGGTCGATTCACGCGCGACCGCCTCCCAGGCCCATCCGTCGGTGTTGCGCCCGCGCCTGGGCGGTGGAGCGGTGGATGGTCGGGATACCAAGACTCGCACCTGCGCTCAGCTTCGCCCGATCCCGCCAACCCCGCGCCATCCTCATTGCAAATGCTCGAAACTCCGGTAACTTGTGATGAAACAAACCATCACATTGGATGAAGACCCTCACTGTTAGAGATTTGCGCTATGATTTCGCCAAGGTTGAGGCGTGGTTGGCGGATGGGCAGGAGATCGAGATCACCAAGCACGGGAGGCCGGTTGCGCGGCTCTCCCCGCCGCGCGGCGCTGGCTCTGGGGCTAGGTTTGATCCGGAAGCCCATCTGCGCCGAATGAAGGAAACGTGGGGCGAGCGGGTGTTCACCGCCGAGGAAGTGAGGGAAATGCGGGAGGCCGAACACGGAGACCGCAGTTGAACTCCTACCCGGACACCTCCTTCCTCTGCGCCCTCTACCGGACGCAGGACAACTCAGCGCAAGCCTTGGCTTGGCGCACGGCCATGCCCGGACCGCTCCCTGTCACCCGCCTCCTGTTGTGGGAGTTTCGCCAGTCGGTTCGTTTCCAGGCCTACCGTCACTCGAACAACCGTCAGGTCGGCTACCCGCTGCATGAGGCGAAAAAAATGATCGCCGACCTGGAGGAGGATCTCGCGAATGGCGTCGTGATTGCTCTGGAGGCGGATTACCTCGACGTCCTCTTCACCGCCGAGCGGATCTCCAAAGCCCGCACCTTCGCCGGCGGCCACCGCAGTTTCGACATCCTCCACGTTGCCACCGCCCTGAGTCTCGGTGCCGCGGAGTTTCTCACCTTCGATGCCAACCAAGCCGCCCTCGCCTCCGCCGAAGGCCTGGCCACTCCCTTGACCACAGCCTGAGTCGCCCCACGGCGGCGGATGGTCGGGATGACAGGATTCGAACCTGCGACCTCCTGCACCCCATGCAGGCGCGCTACCAAACTGCGCCACATCCCGTAAAAGCCGGGGGAAGGAAAGGCGGGGAAAACAGAATTGGCAAGCCCGGAATTTCCTGCATTCTCGGCCCTCCGGCGGCTCGCGCGGGATTTCCCGCGGGGAGTTCCGGGCCAATCAGGCCGCGGGCTAACAAGATTTCGACGCCAATCCATGTCAGAAAGAACTATCCGGGCGGCCGTTGTTGGGGCCAGCGGCTACACCGGCGCCGAATTGCTGCGCATCCTGCTGGGCCACCCGCACGCCGAGCTCGTTGCGGTGACTTCGCGCCAGTATGCCGGCCAGCGGCTTGGCGAAGTTTTCCCGCGCTTCCGCGGGCTGCCTGGGAGTGCGCTTGAGTTTGTCGAGCCGACGACCGCGGCGCTGGTGGCGGCGGGCGCGGAGGTGGCGTTTTTGGCGCTGCCGCACGGGGTGGCGGTTGACTACGCGCCCGGGCTGTTGGACGCGGGGATCCGGGTCATCGACCTGAGCGCCGACTTCCGGCTGCGCGATCCGGCGCTCTATGCGGAGTTCTACGGCGCGGCCCATCCGGCGCCGGAGTTGCTCGCCGAGGCGGTCTACGGGTTCCCGGAAGTGCGTGCGGAGGAAATCCGCGCGGCGCGCCTAATTGCCGCGCCCGGGTGTTATCCAACAAGCATCTCGCTGCCGCTCATCCCGCTGCTGCGCGCCGGATTGTTGGACCCCTGCTCGATCGTCACCTGCTCGATGTCCGGGGTCAGCGGCGCGGGCAAGAAGGCCGAGCCGACTCTCATGTTCTGTGAGTGCCAGGAAAGCCTGCGCGCCTACGGGGTGCCGAAGCACCGCCACCTCGCGGAAATCGAACAGGAACTCGGCATCGCCGCCGGCAGGCCGGTGACCATCTCCTTCACCCCCCACCTCGTCCCGGTCCTCAGCGGCATCTGCACGACTTCCTCGGCGCTGCTAGCCCCGGGGGCCACCCCCGAACAGATAGGCGCCGCGCTCCAACAGGCCTACGGCGCCGCCCCGTTTGTCCGGTTGTTGGGGATGGGCGGCTGTCCGGACACCAAGCACGTCACCCGCACCAACTTCCTCGACATCGGCTGGAACTACGACCCGCGCACCGGGCGGGTCCTGCTGCTCAGCGCCGAGGACAACCTCGGCAAGGGCGCCGGTGGCCAGGCGATCCAGTGTTTGAACCTCGCCTTCGACCTCCCGGAAACCGCAGGCTTGCTCCGCGCCTGATCTATTACTCACGCTCATGGACTTTCCCATCAAACGCATCACCGGCGGGGTCGCCGCGCCGAAGGGCTTCCTCGCCAGCGCGATGGCCTGCGGGATCAAAAATCCCGCCGCCGAGCGCCTCGACCTTGCGCTGATTTCCTCCCAGCACCCGTGCAGCGCCGCGGGCACCTTCACCACCAACCGGGTCAAGGCCGCCCCGGTGCGCGTCAGCCAGAACCACCTGCGTGCCGGCAACCTCCGCGCCATCGTCGCCAACTCGGGCAACGCCAACGCCTGCACCGGCATCCAGGGGCTCACCGACGCCAAGGCGATGGCCGCCGCGGTCGCCGCCCCGCTGGGCCTGCGCCCGAGCGAGGTCGGCGTCTGCTCGACGGGCGTCATCGGCCTGCCGATGCCCATGACCCGGGTGCTTCCGCACATGGACGGGCTCGTCGCCGGGTTGGCCCGTGGCCGCGGCGAGGACGTCGCCCGCGCGATCATGACCAGCGACACCCGCCCGAAGGAGATCGCCATCTCGTTTGACCTCGGCGGCCACCGGGTGCGCATCGGCGGCTGCGTCAAGGGCGCCGGGATGATCTCCCCGAGCATGGCCACCATGCTCTGCTTCATCACCACCGACGCCAACCTCGAGCGCCTCTGCCTCCAGAAGGCGCTCCTCGAATCCGTCGAGCAGTCGTTCAACCGGATCACCATCGACGGGGACATGAGCACCAACGACACCGTCCTGATGCTCGCCAACGGCGCCAGCGGGGCCCCGGAGTTGAAACGCAACTCGCCCGGATGCAAACAGTTCCGCAGTGCTCTCGAGTTCGTCATGCTCGAGCTCGCGATGGCCGTTGTCCGCGATGGCGAGCGCGTCACCAAGTTCGTCACCGTCCGCGTCAACGGCGCGCGCACCTACCTGGACGCCAAGCGGGTCGCTGAGGCCGTCGCCAAGTCCGCTCTGGTCAAGGCATCATGGAACGGCGGCGACCCGAACTGGGGACGCATCATCCATGCCGTCGGCTACTCCGGCGCGCGCATCCGCGAGGAACTCATCGACATCCTCATCGACGGCAAACCCGCCTGCCTCGGCGGCCTCCAGGCGCCGACCCCGATGCCGCTCCTGCGCGACCTCGTCGCCAAACCCGCCTTCACCATCGACATCAACCTCCACCTCGGCGAGGCCGACTACTCCATCTACACCTCCGACCTCTCCCCGGAGTACATCGACTTCAACCGCTCCGAATACGCCTACTGGAAGCAGGCCCGCAAGGACGGCCTGGTTTAGCCCGTGTAGCGAACGCCCCGCGTAGCGAACTTTGTGAAAAGTTCCGCGGGGTCAACCGCCTGCCGCCAGAACGCTCGAACCCGCCAAGAACCTCCCGCCTCCCCCAGCCGAAGCTCTCACGAGCTTCGCTACGAACGCCGGAAACACCCAAGGGACTTCCCGCCTCCCCCAGCCGAAGCTCTCACGAGCTTCGCTACGAGAAGCTTCGCTACGAGAAGCTTCGCTACGAGATGAACCCGAGCTTCGGATAGGCCGCGCCTAACACCGGCGCGGACTTCGTCTGGAGCCATTCATCCAACACCGTCGCGTAGACGCTGCGGAAGTCGGTGGTGAATTTCAGGTCGCCCGCGTCGAGGTCCTCGAGGCTCGGGGCCTTGCCATAGAGCCCGCTCTTTACCCCGCCGCCAGCGACAAACAGGCAGGACCCCTTCCCGTGGTCGGTCCCGGCACTCGCGTTCTCCCCGGCGCGTCGGCCAAACTCGCTGAAGGTCATCACGCTGACCCGCTCGTAGTTGCCCTGGTCCTTGAGGTCGCCGAAGAACGACTTGAGCGCCGCGTCAAGCGTGGCCAACAGCCGGTCGTGGTTTCCGCCCTGGCCGTTGTGGGTGTCGAACCCGCCATGGCTAACATAGTAGACGCGCGTCGGCAGGCCGCCGGCGATCATCCGGCCGACCAGGTTCAAACTGCGGGCGACCGGCGAGCCGTCGTAGGCGACCTTGCTTTTGTGCTTCGAGGCGATTTCCAGGATCTTCCGCGAGCTGACCTGGGCGTCGAGCGCGACGCGTTCAAGGAACGCGAGGTTGCTCTGGTCCGCGGCTGGCGGCCCAACTGGCCCGCCCTCGCCCCCTGGCCGGTTGAGCCCGGCAAAGAACGCCTGGGCCTCATCGCGGTCGCCGCCGCCGTGGATCCACCGGTAGAGTTCCGGCGTCGTCATGCAGATCCCCGGGTTCTTCTCCGCGCCGAACGCCTCGGGCTGGGTCTTGGTTAGACTCACCCCCGCCAGCGGGTCGCTGCCGCTGCAGGTGTTGTCGAAATACCTCCCTAACCACCCGGTGTTCGACCGGCCATCCGGACTGCCGGTCTCCCACACCGAGGTCGAGACAAAGTGCGACCTGTTGGGGTTCGGATAGCCGACCCCCTGGACGACGGCAAGATCGCCCGCGGCAAACAACTCGCCGAAATACGGCATCGCCGGGTTGAGCCCGCAGTAGTCGTCAAGCTTGCGCACCGCCGCCGGCTTGAGCGCGAGCCGCGGCCGCAACCGGTGATAGGCGTCGTCGGCATACGGGACGAGCGTGTTGAGCCCGTCGTTGCCACCCGCAAGTTGCAGCACCACCAGAATCCGCCCGTCCTTGCCGGTCGTCCCCTGCACCGCCAGGTCGCGGTTGGCTTCGTCGAGCCCCGTAAATGTCCGGTTGATAAACCCCGGCACCGTCCAGGCCGCCGACGCACCTAACAACGAGGTCCGCAGGAACTCCCGCCGGGTCTTGAGAAAGTCGTTCATTGTGTTAGCTAGCTTAGTTGATACTGCGGGGTGCTCATCATCAGGTGGATGAGCTCGGCAAGCTCGCGGTCGGTGAAACTCTGCCCCAGCTTGACGCTCGCATAGGCGACAAACGCCTCGCGCTCCTTGGCCGCCACCGGCCCGTGGAACAAGCGCTCGCAGAGCGCGTCGACCAGCTTCCCGGGTGACTCGCGCAACGCCGCCGGCGCGAGCTTGGCAAAATCCGGCCCCGCCCCGCCGCCCTGGTCCATCCTCCGCTGCTCGTTGCGGCTCAGCTCGCCACCCGTCGTCAGCAGCCCCGCCACGCTATACCGGCTCAACAGCGTGTTGGTGTTGATCCACCCACGCCCCCAGTCCCAACCGGCCACGTTGGGCGGCAAAAACGGCACCTGCCCCATCTCTAACAACGCCTTCTCCGCCACCCTGCCCGCCGGCGGCGCCATCTCCAACTGGCGGACGATCTGGACCAGATACTCGACCGGGCTCTTGATCCTGGTGCGGACCACCGCGGGGGCGTTGAACTCGCCACTCAGGAACATCGCCTTCAACACCGGCGCGACCTCGTAGCCGCCATCGCGCAACACGCCGGCGAGCTTCTCGATCAGCCCGGCGGGCGCCGGCACCGCGGCGAAGTAGTCCCACAGCTTTTCTGTTAAAAAGACCGCGCAGCGCGGCTGGCGGAAGATGACGTCGACGACGCCGTCGGCGTCGAACTTGCCGGTCTCGCCCAACAACGTGGTGGCGGTGCCGGCCTGGCGTGGCGACTGGTTGACGCGGCCGGTCGCCTTGTCGAGTTGGAATCCGGTGAACGCGAGGGCGGCCTGTTTGATGTCGGCCTCGCTGTAGTGGCCCTCGCCGAGGGTGAAGAGCTCCATGAGCTCGCGGGCGAAGTTCTCGTTAGGTTTGGTTGGGCGCGAGCCGATGGTGTCGAGGAAGATCATCATCGCCGGGTCCCTGACGATCGCCTTGGTGAGGGACTTGAAGTTGCCGAGCGCGTGGGTGCGGAACAACTCGTTCTGGTCGAACATGAGCCACGGCAGCCGGACTTTCTGGACGCTGGTGGCGAAGTGGTCGTGCCAGAAGAACGTCATCTTCTCGCGCAGCGGCGCCTGGGTCTGGCACATCCGCGCCAGCCACCACTTGCGCAGCTCGTCGATTTGGCCGCGCTGCTCCTGGGCCGCCTCGCGGCGGATCTCCTTGCGGCGCTTCTCGCGCTCCGCGGCGCTCATCTCGCGCATCTCCATCATCTCGCCAGGCTCGCCGCGCGAACCGGCCAGCAGCGCCCGCCGGCCATCGACGGCGGCCCACCCGGGCGGCGGAAATTTCCCCGGCGCGTCGACCGCATCGAGCAAGTAAGCCACCGCCTTCTCGCGCCCCAGCTGCTGAAGGTTGGCGACCTCCGCGGGCGTCCCGCCAAACCCCGCGCGGTTGAGCAGGTGCGCTGCCTGCGCGCGGGTCCATTCGCTGTTGGTTTCCATGGCTTGGGTGATTTAGCAAGCGCGCTGCGCCTCACCAAGACAAACCACCTCAGCGCGCGACGGTTGCGGCGTTTTTCGCGCGCTCTCCTTCCAGCCTTACCCTTGGCAGTCTACGCTGTCTGCACTAACCAACCCGGCTCTCGCTGCCGTTACCCATCCTTCGCCCTTGAGCTAGCGGCGTTAGCGTTTACTTTAAAGAAATGGACACAGGATTTTCGGAACTCTTCAAGCTGGGGTTGGCGGAACGCCTCCGTTTGGTTGAGTCGTTATGGGACAGCATCGCTCAGGATGTCGGACCGCTGCCAGTGTCGGCTGCTAAAATTGATGAACTCCAAGCCCGGGCCGCACGGTATCAGACTGACCCGGCTGGAGGTCTGACGTGGGAGCAGGTGATCTCGCAGGTGCACCGCGGCCGTGAGTGAGCCGATCCGGTTTGCGCCTGAGGCGGCGCTTGATCTGACTGAAGCCTTCCATTGGTACGAAAGCCGCCAAGAAGGTCTTGGCGATGAGTTCCTTGGGTGCGTGCAGGCCACGGTTGTGATCATCCAGCAATTCCCTGAGCTTTTTCCCGTCGCTGTGGAAAACATCCGCCACGCTCCGATTCGGCGGTTTCCCTACGAGGTATTCTATCAGGTCAGCGGGGATCGCGGCGTGTATATCCATGCTGTATTCCATGGTTCCCAAAATCCGCAAAAATGGCAGCGACGGATTGGCCGCAGCGACCACGATGAAGAGTAACGACGGGTGGTGAAGTGGGTCTCACGAATCGGCCTCGTCACTTGGCGGACCTGATCGGGCTTATATGGATGGAGAAAATTTCCATTTCGGGCGTGCTTTTGTTGGGTTTCGGGTTCACACGGGCCGCATGCCGTTTCGCGCCCTTGCCCTTGATCCCCTGATTGCCAAAGCCGTTGAGGAGACCGGCTACACCACCCCGACGCCGATCCAGGCCGGGGCGATTCCGAAAATTTTGGCCGGCAAGGACCTCATCGGGGTGGCCCAAACCGGGACCGGCAAGACCGCGGCGTTCACCCTGCCGGTCCTTTCCCGGCTGGCGGCAATGACTTCCGGCGGCGGCCCGAAGGCGACCCGCGCACTCATCCTCGCCCCGACCCGCGAGCTTGTCGTCCAGATCGAGGAAAACATCCGGATCTACGGCAAGCACCTCAACCTGCGCATCGCCACGGTTTTCGGCGGCGTCGGCGAGCGCCCGCAGATCGAAGCACTGCGCTCCGGCGCGGACATCGTCATCGCCACCCCGGGCCGCCTCATCGACCTGATGGGCCAAGGCCACCACCAGTTCCAGAAGCTCGCGTTCCTGGTCCTCGACGAAGCTGACCGGATGCTCGACATGGGCTTCCTTCCGCCGATCCGCCAGATTGTCAAAGGCCTGCCGAAACAGCGCCAGACCCTGCTGTTCTCCGCCACGCTCTCGCCGGAAATCGAGAAAATCTCCGCAGAGTTCCTCACCAAGCCGGAAACCGTCGCCATCGGCAACCGCACCCGCACCGCCGACACCGTCACCCAGACGGTCTACGAGGTCCCCCGCCACCTCAAGAGCAACCTCCTGACCCACCTGCTCGAAAGCGCCCACCTCGAGAGCGTGCTGGTCTTCAGCCGGACCAAACACGGCGCCGACCGGATCACCCGCAAGCTCGCCCGCGAGGGGATCTCCGCCGCCGCCATCCACGGCAACCGCTCCCAGCCGCAGCGCCTCCGCGCCCTGACCGATTTCAAGGAAGGCAAAGTCCGCGTCCTGGTCGCCACCGACATCGCCGCGCGCGGCATCGATGTCGACGGCATCTCCCACGTCATCAACTACGACTTCCCGAAAACCACCGACGACTATATCCATCGCATCGGCCGCACCGGCCGCGCCGAGGCCACCGGCGATGCCATCTCGTTCATCGGCGAGGACGAGCACGACCTCCTCAAGGTTCTCGAACGCTTCATCGGCCGCTCAATCCCGCGCGCCACCGCCACCGACTTCAACTACTCCACCCCGGCTCCCGCCAACGACAACTCGGTGCGCCCTCCCCGCCGCCCCGACGCCGGCGGGTCCCAGCAGCGCCGCGGCGGCGGCGGCGGCGGTGGCATGTCCAACCCCGGCCGACCCGCATCTCGCGGCGCCCGCCGCTCCACCAACCGCGGCCGCTGAGCCACCACTCCACCCTGCCGCCGTCACGCCGGCAGCGGGCAGCGCTCCGCTCGGAACCCTCACAACACCCTCCCGCACCCCCGGCCAGGAGGGGTCTAACAATTTTTGCGTTTTTCCAAAACACGCGCCGCGGTTTACGTCGCTAACAGCACTTGAACACCCTAGAGGTTTGGTTACGCCCCATGATTGAAGTCAGCAGCCTAACAAAACAATTCGGGTCCAAGACCGCCGTCGCGGGCCTCTCCTTCACGGTTGGATCCGGCGAGGTGCTGGGGTTCCTCGGTCCGAATGGCGCGGGGAAGTCGACGACGATGCGGATGCTCACCGGGTTTCTGCCGCCGAGTTCCGGGACGATCCGGATCGGCGGGGTCTCGATGCTGGACAATCCGGCCGCGGCCAAGGCGAAGATCGGCTACCTGCCGGAGTCCGCCCCGCTCTATCAGGACATGAGCGTCCGCGGGTTTTTGCGCTTCTGCGCCGAGATGCGCGGGCTGCGCGGGGCGGCGCGCGGCGCGGCGGTCGATGCGGCCATCGCGACCTGCTTTCTTGAGCCGGTCGCCAGCCAGGCGATCGACACGCTCTCGAAAGGCTACCGCCACCGGACCTGCCTGGCCCAGGCAATCCTCCACGACCCGGAAGTGCTCATCCTCGATGAGCCGACCGACGGACTCGACCCGAACCAAAAACACGAGATCCGCCAACTCATCAGCCGCCTCGGAAAATCCAAGGCAATCATCTTCTCCACCCACATCCTCGAGGAAGTCGACGCCGCCTGCACCCGCGCGGTCATCGTCGACCGCGGCAAGATCGTCGTCGACGGCACTCCCGCGCAACTCCGCGCCATGTCCCCGACCGGCTCGCTCACCGACCTGTTCCGCTCCCTGACCACCCGCGACGAGGCCCGCGACGAATCCCCCCACGCCGCCGCCGCCCCCGCCGCCCGCTGATGCGCTCCACCCACCCGTGCCCATGAGAAACACCTGGACGATCTTCAAACGCGAAAGCTCAAGCTACTTCTCCCAGCCGACCGCCTACGCGATCATCTTCATCTTCCTGCTCCTCTCCCTCGGACTCGCCTTCACCTTCGGCGGCTTCATGCGCCTCGGCGACGCCAACCTCGAATGGCCGTTCTTCTTCTGGCACCCGATCCTCTTCATGTTCCTCGCCCCCGCCGTCGCCATGCGCCTGTGGACCGATGAACAGCGCGACGGGACCATCGAGTTGTTAGCCACGATGCCCGTCTCATTGTGGAGCGTCATTTCCGGAAAATTTCTCGCCGCGGCGCTGGTGTGGTTGGTCGCGCTCGCCCTGACGTTTCCGATTGTCATCACCGTCAACTACCTCGGCGACCCGGACAACGGCGCAATCCTCTCCGGCTACCTCGGCAGCTTTCTCGTCTGCGCCTCGTTCCTCGCCGTGACCATGCTCGTCTCCGCCTGCACCCGCGACCAGGTCGTCTGCCTCATCGTCTCCATCGCCGTGTGCATCTTCATGGTCCTCTGCGGCTACGACGACCTCATCCGGGCCCTGGCCAAGCTCACCAACGAGTCCACCGCCGAGCTGCTCGTCTCCATCGGCGTCTGGGACCACTACCGCGGGATGGTCCGCGGACTGTTCCGCTTCCAGGACATGGTCTGGTTCGCCTCGGTGATCATCACCTGCCTGCTTGGCACCAGCGCCATCCTCGCCGCCAAGCGCGCCTGAGCCGCCATCTTCCTAACCTTCCCTATCAGCATGACCCACTCCGTCCGCTCATCGCATCCGGTTGGCCGCGCCGCCCTCGGGCTTGCCGCCCTGGTGGCCATCGCGGTGCTGGCCAACTGGCTGGCCACCCTGACGCCGTTAGGCAGCAAGGGGATTGATTTCACCCAGAACGAGGTCCACACGCTCTCGCCGGGCACCCGCGCGATCCTTGGCGAGCTCGGCGCGCCGGTGACCATCCGCTACTATGCGACGCGCAAGTCTGAGTTCATTCCGCGCGAGATCCGCCTTCACATGCGCCGCGTCGACGACCTGCTGCGCGAGTACACCGCGTTGGCCGGCGGCAAGCTGCGGGTCGAAAACCTCGACCCACAGCCGGACACCGACGCCGAGGACTCCGCCAACCTCGACGGGATCAACGGCCAGCGCCTAACAGAGGATGACAACTTCTACTTCGGCCTCGCCGTCACCTGCCTCGACAAGACCTCGGTCATCCCGTTCCTCGACCCTAACGACGAGACGATGCTTGAGTATTACCTCGCCCGGGCCATCGCCGAGGTCAACCAGACGAGCAAGCCGGTCCTCGGGCTGCTCTCGGGCCTGCCGCTTGCCGGGCGCGACCCGCGGATGCCCGGCGAGCGCCCGAGCCCGCCGTGGATCATCTATCAACAACTCTCGCAGGCCTTCGAGATCCGCAACCTCGAGGAATCCATCACCGCCATCGATCCCGGCGAGCTTGACGTGCTCGTCCTGATCCATCCCTCCGACTTGCCCGAGCCAGCCCAGCGCGCGGTCAACCAGTTCATCCTCCATGGCGGCACCGTGGTCGCCTGCCTCGACCCGTACAGCGTCACCGCCCAGATGCTCGGCGGCGACAACCCGATGCTCGGCGCCCACATGCCGGTTGTCTCCACCCTCGGATCCCTCCTCAAGGCATGGGGCGTCACCTTTGAGAGCGCCGGCGTCGTCGCCGACCCGAAATACCGCGTCACCTTCCCCGACGGCCGCATCGCCCTCGGCCTGCTCACCCTGACGCGCGACGCGATGCCGCAATCCGACAGCATCCTTACCAAGGACCTCCAACAACTCTACTTCGTCCTCCCCGGCGGGCTGCGCCATGACAACCTGGCCGCCGGCCTAACCGCCACGCCGCTGCTGGTCACCTCCGAGAATGCCGGGGTCGTCGACGCATCGCTCGCCTCACAGATTGACCAAACCCTGCTGGCGAGCTTCACCCCGTCTGGGCGCGGTTACTCCCTGGCGCTGCACCTCAGCGGGCGCTTCCCCACCGCGTTCCCCGCGGCCGAGAGCGACCCGGCCGAGGTCCTGCGCGAGCCCGCCGCGGCCGGCAACGTGTTCCTCATCGCCGACGTCGACTTCCTCTACGACAACTTCGCCTATCAGCTCCAGAACTTCGGCGGCAAACAGATCGCCGCACCCTACAACGGCAACTCCAGCCTGCTGCTCAACATCGTCGACCAGGCGGTCGGCTCGCGTCACCTCATCGGCGCGCGCAGCCGTCCGTCCGCCCGCCGGCCGTTCACCGTCGTCCACGAGATGGAGGCCGAGTTCGAACAGAAATTCGGCCGCGCCATCGCCGAGTTCCGCCAACGCGAACAGGACGTCATCACCCGCATCAAGGAGCTCCGCGGCCAGCGCGGCACCTCCGACGCCATCTTGCTCAACGACGCCCAGGAGGCCGAGATCCGCAACCTCGAGGCCAAGCGCGTCGAATACAACCGCCGCATCCGCGAGGAACAAAAGGGTCTCCGCAGCCAAAAGGAGTCTCTCGCCACCCGGATGGTGGTCCTCAACGTCCTGCTCGTCCCGCTGCTCGTCGCATTCCTCGGCGTCGCCGTCTTCCTCCGCCGCCGCTCTCTAACCCGCGCACGCTGACAAACATCCAGGTCTAACCAGCTGCAACAACCCATGACTACCCGCCAGGTCATCACCCTCTGGATCCTCGCCGCCATCCTCGGCGCCGCCGTCGCCACCATCAAGCTCACCCGCCACCAGCCGCCGCTGGAGGCCGGCGCCCGCCAGCGCGGCGCGCCGTTGTTAGACCGCTTCCCGGCCAGCGAGGTTGCCAGCATCCAGATCGGCGACGCCGCCCAGTCGACCACCCTCGCGCTAACTGATGGGAAGTGGAGCGTGGCCGAGCGCGGCAACTACCCGGCGTCGGTTGCGAAGATTGCCGAGCTCCTGCGCACCCTCATCGATCTGGAGGTCACCCAGGCGATCCCCGCCCAGCCGGAATCCTTCAGCCGTTTCCAACTTGCCAGCGACGGCCCGGGGCGCGGCACCACCCTGGTGTTCCGCAACGCCGCGGGCGCCGAGTTGGCCAACATCGTGTTAGGCAAGCGGCTCGGCGACGATGCCGCCAGCGACCCGCTCGGGATGGGCACCACCGCCGGGCGCTTCGTCCGCATCACCACCGACCCGGCGGCGGTCTACGTTGTCGGCAAGGCATTCGGCCAGCTCACCAGCAACCCGCACGAGTGGCTCGATGACACCTTCATCCAAGTCGAAAAGATCCGCTCGGTGAACGCCGCCCGCCCCGCTGACCCGGCATTCCAAGCGTGGTCGCTCACCCGCAGCGACGAGAATTCCGACTTCTCCCTAACTGACGCGCCACCCGCCACCGCGCTCAACCCGTCGGCCACCACCCCGATCAAGAGCGCGCTGTTGAGCCCAAGCTTCGTGGACGTCGTCCCCGCCGCGGAGGCGGCCGCGGTGTTGGACTCACCCCAGGCATGGGACTTTGTGGTGGAGACCTTCGAGGGACTCACCTACACCCTGCGCCTCGCGCCGCTGACCGCCGAGGGTGCCGGCGACAACGCCGAGGCCGAATACCTGATGCGCGTCGCCGTCACCGGCACCCTCCCGGGCGAGCGCGCCAAGGCGCCCAACGAGCCGGCCGAGGCGACCGAACAGTTGGACGCCGCGTTCGCCGAACGGCTCGCCATCCTCAACGCCAAGCTCGAGATGAACAAGCGCCTGGCCGGGCGCGCCTTCCGGGTCACCCGCTGGAATGTCGAGGCGCTCATCAAGACCAGGCAGGACCTCATCGCACCCGCCCCGGCGCCCTCCGCCCCCGCCAATCCCTAGACGTTCGACGTTCGACGTTCAAAAAAACGCCCGCAACCGAAGTCGCGGGCGCCCACAAACTAGCGGACCAACTGTTATTTCTTGTCGAGGTTGGCCTGCATCTCCTCGGCGCTCGGCGTCTTGCTTGGCACGCCGTCCTTGGGGACCTCGAGCTTGGCAATCCACGCCACCGCGTTGAGCACCACCCGGCGGTGGTTGTCGTCCTGCCAGTTCTTGTGGAAGTGGCCGCCGGTGAACCCAAACCCGCGCCCCGCTCCGGCGTCCTGCGGCCGCTCAAAGAGCCACATCAGATGCTGCAGTTCCTTTCGTTCTAACACCGCCGCGCGCACCTCGGGATTGCCGGAGTGGGCACCATCCGGGCGGCTGAGGCTATCGGCGGGCGGGAGTGCGCTGAGAATCGGTGTGACCCCCTTCATGTCCGCGGGGAAGCGCATGTGGTAGTACCATTCGTCGCGGATCTGGAAATCCTTGATCCCGCGCGTCACCGCATGCTCGGGAATCTTGAACGACGCGTCCCAGTGCGGGTTGACCGACCAGTTGGTCTCAAAGTAGCCGCCGATGACATCCAGAAACAGGTCGCCACCTGGACCCTTGGGAACCTCCACCGCATAGTGGATCGCCCCGATCCCCACGCCCTTGTCGGCGAGCTCCTTCAACTTTGTTAGGTTCCGCATCGCCGGGTGGCCGCCACCGCCGTCGGAATAGATCACCACCGCGCTGGCGCCATCGAAGATGCTCTGGTCCTCTGGCCAGCCGTCGAAGGTCACCACCGCCTCGATCGCCAGCCCGCTCTTGTTGAGATGCTCGGCTAACAACATGCAGCCGGCCCGGTGCTCGTGCTCGCCAGGTCCGTGGCTGCGCTTGCCGGCGACAAACACGACCTTCTTCTTCGCCCCCTCTTGCTGCGCGCCGGCATCCCCGGCAACCGCCAACGAGCCGACCACGCACAATCCGATGGATAACAGAAATCTGGTTATTCTCATGACCTGTCCCATAGACCGATCTCTCCGGGTTGGCCAACAAATTTCCCGCGCCCGGGGGAGCCGGCTCCGCCCTTGCCAAGCGCGCCGCCCTCGCAGATGAGTGCGCGATGCTAACCGACACGCACTGCCACCTTGCCAGCCGGCAATTTGCCGGCGAGGACCCCGCCGGGCTGGTGGCCCGCGCGCAGGCCGCCGGAGTCACCCGGCTTGTCACCCTGGCGACCGGGATTGACGACCTTGCGGCCAACCTGGCGCTGGCGAGCCGCTTTCCCGCGGTGCACGCCTGCCTTGGCATCCATCCCTGCGATGTCCACACCACCCCGGAGAGCTATGCTGACACCCTCGCCCCGCTCCTTGGGCGCGCCGAGGTTGCCGCCGTCGGCGAGACCGGACTCGACTATTACCATCCGGCGCCTCCCGGATGGACTGACGCGTCGCTGCGCGAGCGCCAGCGCGCGCTGTTGCGCGGCCACTTCATCCTCGCCGCCGAGGCCGGCCTCAACGTCGTCATCCACACCCGTGACCGGACCGGCGACGCCTCGCTTCAGGATGCCCTGGCGATCTTCGCCGAGTTCGCCCGCGACGTGCGTGCGGTCTTCCATTGCTTCCCTGGACCGTTTTCAGCCGCCGCGCCAATCATCGAGCTCGGCGGCGTCCTCTCCATTGGCGGCGTCGCCACCTTCAAGAACGCCCACGCATGCCTCGAGACCGCCCGCCTCTGCCCGGCCGGAACCTTGATGTTGGAAACCGATAGCCCCTATCTCGCGCCGGTACCGCACCGCGGCGCGCGCAACGAGCCCGCCTTCCTGTGCCACACCGCCGCGGCCATCGCCGTGGCGCGCGGCGAGTCGCTCGCCGAGCTGGCACGCCACACCAGCGCCACCGCCGTGGGTTTCTTCCGGTTTGCAACGAGATTGCTTGAATGATACCCCCTCGTCCTGTCGTTAATGCCCTGGGCAGGCCGCTGCGCCCACCGGCCACCTAACAATTAACCGCTCACCACCATGCTGACCCGCACGTTCCTCGTCTTGTCCACCGCCGCGCTGCTGGCGTCCTGCTCGAACCAAAACACCAACACCGCCCAGGGTGACAACCCGTATGGCGTCCCCCAGTCGGATCCGTACGGCACCCCGCCGCCCGTCACCGGTGATCGCGGCACGGCCAGCGCCCCCTATCAGCCGCTCCCGGATGTTGGCGAGACCGGCACCTACGCCCCGGAAAATGTCCCGCCACCACCGGCCCCGGTTGATGACATCTACGGCGGCCTCTCACCGGCCCCCACCGCGCCCGCAGCCGCGCCCGCGCCCGCGCCCGCGCCTGGTGCCGACGCCGGTGCCGGTGCCACCACCGTGGTCGTTTCCCAGGGCGACACCCTCTGGGGCTTTAGCAAAAAGTATGGCGTCTCGGTGAATGCCATCCGCGCCGCGAACAATATGGCGGCCACCGACAACAACGTGCGCCTCGGCCAGAAGCTCATCATCCCGGCGCGCTAACCGTCCTTGCCTGGCCACCGCGCTCGCGGCTTGCGCGCGCGGTGCCATGCCTCCCCCGCCCATGCCTGCGACCCGCCGCCTCACGTCCGCCGCCGTCGCCTTGGTGCTCGCGGCCACGGCCGCGGTCGCCGCGCCGGACGAACCCAGCGCGCGCGAGCTTGCCGTCGAGGCACTCCTCGACGAGCGCGGCAACCACGAAGCGCTTGCCGCAACCATCGCCAAGGCGCGTGCCGCGCAGGTTTCCGAGCAGGCGATTCTTGAGGCGCGCTTCCTCTATCACGTCGACGCCGACGACGACGCGGCGCTTGTCGCGATGCTTCCGGAATTCCGCGCGCGCCGAACCTTGTTCGTCCCGGAGGAGTCAGAAATTTTCGCCGTCGAGGATGACTGGCTCGCGGTCGTCGAGTTCATCGAGGCGATCGCCGCCCTGCACGCCGGCGCCCACGACGAATTCAAAAAACACATCACCGAAGCATTCTGGCTGAGCCCCCGCCAGGCCACCGCCTTCGCCCCCCACATCGAACGGCTCCGCCTCGCCGAGGCAATGGCCAAGCTGCGCCTCGACCTAACCTTGCCTCTACAACCGCAGGGTGCCGGCCCCGCACTCACCCTCGCCGCTCTCGTCAAGGACCGCAAGGCTATCGTCCTCCACTTCTGGTCGCCGCTGAGCCGCGAGTGCGAGGCGAGCATGCCGGACTTCGTGGCGACTTCCAAGGAGCTCACAGCCGCTGGGATCCCGGTCGTCTCGATCCTCCTTGGTGACCACTCCGACGCGAAGTTGCTCGCCGCGGCCACCGCCCTCACCGCCCAGGCAGCCACGGAGAGCCCCGCACAATGGCTGCGCGACCACCCGCAGCAGCCGCTCGCCCGGCCGCTCCGCATCCAACAACTCCCTACCATGATCGTCGTAGCCCCCGATGGCCGCATCCTCTTCAACGGCCATCCAGTCGACGAGTCACTTTGGACGACTCTCGCCACCCTCGCTCCCACGCTGACTCGTCCGTCACTGCGCGACGGCGACTCCGAATAACCTCGCGCGCACCCACGCTGATTGATCGGGAAATTATTTAACTTAGGTTAAATTCTCTCCTTGACGATCTAACCATTTCATAGCTTCATCGCATTTGGTTAGGGGACTTCGGTTTCCAATCAAAGTTGCAATGACTTCCCAACCGTCGAATTTGGAACTCCAAGCGCTTTCGGTGCTCCGCCACCAAGGGCCATCTACGGTGAGCGCCGTACTGGAGAGCCTACCGGATGGCAGGCAGCGAGCCTACACCACGGCGCTGTCGGTGTTGCAGAGTTTGTCGAAAAAGGGGCTGGTCAAAAAATCCCGCGTCGGCCGCGCCGATGTCTATGACCTGGCCGGATCGCAAGTCGATGCGCTGCGACGCGCGACGCGCGAGTTTGTCACCAACGCTTTCGGAAACCGTCTCGGCGAGGCGGTGCTCCACCTGATCTCCACCGGCCGACTGACACCGGAAGAGAAAACAAACATCGAACGCAAACTCGAACAACACAAACCCATGGCTGCAAAACCAAAAACAACCAAGAAAGCCGCGGCCAAAGCGCCCGCAAAGAAAGCCGTAGCGAAGGCCGCCAAGGCCCCAGCGAAGAAGGCTGCCGCCAAGGCACCGGCGAAGAAGGCCGCCGCCAAGGCGCCTGCCAAGAAGGCCGCCGCCAAGGCACCAGCGAAGAAGGCCGCCGCCAAGGCGCCTGCCAAGAAGGCCGCGAAGAGCGCCGCCAAGAAGCCGGCTGCTCCGGCCAAGAAGGCGGTAGCCAAGAAGGCGCCTGCGAAGAAGGCGCCTGCGAAGAAGGCCGCTGCCAAGAAGGCTGCCAAGAAGTAAGCAGCGCCCTGGCGCTGCAACGTTCCACGAATCTCCGCGGCGCCAACGTGAGCGGAGCATTCGCGACCCAAACTAGTCCTGCAAAGGGAGGCGCTCCGGCGCCTCCCTTTTTTTTCGCGCGGTGAAGTGAAAAATAGGGTTGCACCCGGGGGCGCTCCGGTTTTAGGTTCCGCCCGCCATTCGGCACGTAGCGCGGTTAGCTCAGGGGTAGAGCATCACATTGACATTGTGGGGGTCACTGGTTCAAATCCAGTATCGCGCACCATTTTTCCCCTCGATTTGTCCCCATGGATCCCCTGGTGGAACTTCCCCATTTGCTCCGGCTGCTTGACGACAATGATCCGGCCGTGCGTGAGCCGGTTGCGCTGCGCCTGCGGGAGTTTTCCGGTGACCTGAGCGAGCCGCTTGCGGCCCTGGGGATCGATCTTTCGCCTGCCGAGCAGGCGACCCTCGGCGACCTGCTGCGCCCCGCCCGCCGCCGTGACCTGCTTGGCGAGTGGCAAGTCCCGTCCGGCGGCTGGCCCGCGCTGGCGGATGACTGGGACCGTGTCGAAGCCCTCCTGCGGCTGGTCGCCGACTTCCTCCACAATGGCGTCACGCTGCGCGCCTCGCTCCACGATGCGCTTGATCTTCTCGCCGATGAGTTCGAAGCCTGCGATGCGCAGCTGCTGAGTGCCGACGCGCTGCGCGAATTCCTGTTCACCAGCGGCAGGCTCGTCGGCAACAAGAGCGACTTCTACAACCCGCACAACTCCGACCTCTGCTGGGCGATCGAGAACGGCCGCTCCAATCCGCTCGGACTTAGCTTGATTTACATCCTTGTCGGGCGCCGCCTCAACCTCCCGATCGAGGCCTGCAACTTCCCCGGGCATTTCCTGTGTCGGATCGACGCGGCCGAGACGACGGCGATTGTCGACTGTTTCAACGGCGGGCGGATTCACCCGCTTGACGAGATGCTCGCCCCCGACGTCAAACTGTCCCCCGCCGCACGCAAGGCGCTCGAAGTCCCCGCCGCCGCCGGCGAAGTCCTCATGCGCACCTTGCGCAACCTTGAACACTCGTTTGCACGCCTCGACCAGGAGGAGGACCAACAGCTTTTCCGCACCCTCCGCAAGAGCCTCGAACCAAACCCCGGCAGCTTCTAACGCCCGGCGTCGCGCTCCTCCGCTCTTTCCTAGTGCCCGGGGTCGCGCTCCTTGCCGAGATAGATCTGGTGGTACTTGATCGCCTCGACGCCGACGACCGCGGCGGTCCCGAGAATCGTCTCGACCGTGGCAGTGCGCGGCACCTGCGCCGCCGGGCAGGTCAAGCCCATGATGAGCTGCCCGTAGTTGCGCGCCCCGCCGACATGCTGGAGCAGCTTCAAGGCGATGTGTCCGGCGTCCAGATTCGGAAAAACCAACACGTCCGCCGGCTGCCGCACCCCGGATCCCGGAAGCTTCACCTCCGCGGTCGCCGGCACCAGCGCCACATCCGCCTGAACCTCCCCCTCAATCTCCAGGTCCAACAACGGGTTGCGCGCCACCAGGTCGCGCGCCAACGCGGCGGCCGCGGCAACCTTGCGCGCCGAGGGAGTCGACGCCGAGCCCTTGGTCGAGTGGCTCAGCATCGCCACCCGCGCGGTGCGCCCGAGAAAGTGCCGGGCAAGCTTGCCGGTTTCAATCGCGATGCTGGCGAGTTGGTTGACGTCGGGCTCGGGAATGAGCCCGCAGTCGGCGAGAAACAACAGCCCGTTGCTGCCGAAGTGGTCAAGATGCGGCGCGACGAGCACCATCGCCCCGAACACCCCGGGGACGTTAGACAGCGGCTTGATCGTGTGCAGCAGCGCCCGGAACAGCGTCGCCGGATAGACCTGGTTGCCGCCGACGAGCCCGTCCGCATGGCCGTACTGGACCATCAGCGCCCCGAAATACTGCGGCCGCTGGACGATCTCGCCAATATCGGCGACCGTCACTCCGCGGTAGCGCTCAGTCCGCTCCAAGCGCTGGCAGAACAGCGGAAAGTCCGACGAGGTGGGCGGATCAATCACGTTGATGAACTGCAGGCTCACCCCGGCCTCGATCGCCATTGCCCGCACCCGGGCCTTGTTGCCTAGCAGGATCGGGGTGCCCGCGCCGAGCGCGACGAACTGTTCGGCGGCGCGCAGCACCCGCAGGTCCTCGCCCTCGCTGAAGACGATCCGCTTCGGGTGGCGCCGCAGGACGTCAAACAACTCCTCGGTGAATGCACAGGGCTGGGGTGGCTCGGGGCGCAAGTGGCTCATGGATCAGGTCGGCGCGGAGTTCCGCAGGCCCAACTCTAGGGTCGCGCTGCGCCGCCGACAACGCTAAACGAGAGCTTCCGCGGATGCCTGCCGACTACCACACCCACACTCCCCTGTGCCACCACGCCACCGGCACCCCGGAGGCGTTCGTTGCCGCCGCCGCCGCCGCCGGCCTCACCGAGCTGGGGATCTCCGACCACGCACCCGCCGCCATCGAGCCGTTCGATGACTGGCGCATGCTCCAGCGCGACCTCCCGGCCTACCTCGCCTGGATCGAACGCGCCCGCGCCGCCGCCCCGCCCACCCTCGCGGTGCGCGCCGGCCTCGAGTGCGACTGGCTGCGCGGCTGCCAGCCGTGGATCGAAACACTCCGCGGCGCGGCCGCCTGGGACTATCTCATAGGCGCGGTCCACTACCTCGACGACTGGGACTTCGACAACCCGAAGTGGCTCGGCCGCTGGGCACAGGCGGACGTCGAGGACGTCTGGAGCCACTACTGGCGGACCTATACCGAGATGGCCGCCAGCGGATTGTTCGAGATCCTCGCCCATCCGGACCTGGTCAAAAAGTTCGCCTATCAGCCAAGCGGCGACCTCCGGCGCTTCTACCTCCCAGCCATCGAGGCTGCCGCCTCCTCCGGCGCCACCATCGAACTCAACACCGCCGGCTGGCACAAACCGTGCGCCGCCCCCTACCCCGCCCCCGAGTTCCTCGCCCTTGCCTGCCAGGCCGGCGTCCCGCTGGTCATCTCCTCGGATGCCCATGCCCCTGGCGAGGTCGCTCGCGACTTCGCCGCCGCCGCCACCCTCGCCGCCGCCGCCGGCTACTCGCACACCGCCACCTTCCACCACGGCAGGCGCTCCGGCGAGCCGCTGGTTTGTTAGCCGGTGTTAGCCGCCGAGGTTGGAGATCGTCTGGAAGATCGCGGTGATCATCAGATAAGCCATGGTGCCGATGAGCACGGCCATGACGATGAGCACGCACGGCATGATCAGGGCCATGATCTTCTGGAGGTTCTTGTTGAGTTCGCGGTCGTAGCGCTCGGCGGCGCGGCGCAGCGACTGGTCGAGCTTGCCGGTCTGCTCGCCGACGGAGATCATGTCGATGAGCAGCGGCGGGAAAATCTCGACCCGCACCAAGGCCCGGGAAAACGCCCGACCGTCACCGACGAGCTCGATCATCCGCTTGAGCTGGCTGCGGATGTAGAGGTTCTGCGTCGCGTCATGGGAGAGTTCCAACGCCCGCAACAACGGCAGCCCGTTGGCCACCAGGTTGGCCATCGTCTCCAAAAACTGCACGTAAAACCGGCTCAACACCACCGGCCCGACCAGCGGCATGCCGACCAGGTACTTGTCCCACACCGGCTTGTTCGCCTCGTTGTCCTTCCAAGCCTTGAAGATGACCAGCGCTGCGGCGACGATCAAGGCGATGACCAGCCACCACTTCTGCATGAAGTCGCTCCCCCCGATGAGCATCCGCGCGCCGAGCGGCATCTTCCCGCCGGGCGTGTTCTCCATCAGCGAGGTGAGCTGCGGGATCAGCTTGGTGACAAAAATCACCGACACCCCGATCCCCGCCACCACCAGGATCGCCGGATAAATCAGCGCCAGCGCGATGCGCCCCTGCAGCTCGGCTAACATCTTCAGATAGTGCGCCTGGCGCTTGAGGATCGAGTCGAGCGCGCCGGACGCCTCGCCGGCCGCCGCCAGGCTGCAGAACAGCGGACCAAAGCTCGGACTCGCACGCTTCAACGCCGTGGAGAAGTTCGTCCCCTCGCGCACGTCCTGGCGCAGCTTGTAGCTCACCGACTTCAGGTTGCCGAGTTCCTCGCGGCCCTCCATCGCCCGCAGCGCCGGCTCAAGCTGCATTCCAGCCGACAACATGTCGCTTAGCTCCTCGGTGAACAACACCACCTCGGCGCGCTTCAACTTGATTGGCCCCTCTGGAACCGGCTCCTCTGCCTTCGCCTCCCTTGCCGCTGGCTCGCGCCCCGCGGTCTTGGCCGTCGCCTTGCCGCCTTTCACCTCGGCGGGCGCCATCTCGGTTAGGTTCACCGGCTGGAGCCCGCGCCGGTCTAACTGGCGAAGCGCCTCCGGGCGGTCGCTGGCATGCAGCTCGCCGCTGGTGATTCCGTTTTTCCCAAGGGCCCTGTAGGTGAAAACCGCCATCGTCCTGTTATTCGCTGCCTCCGATGTCACCGGCGGTCACCGAGATGACCTCCTCGATGGTGGTTAGCCCCTGCATCACCTTGTGCAGCCCGTACTCGCGGATCGGCACATAGCCATCCCGCAGCGCCTGGGCGTGGAGCTCCTTGCTGCTGGCGCCGCCATGGGAAATGAGGTCCTGCATCGCCTGGGTGAGCAGCGCCGCCTCATAGATCGCCAAGCGCCCCGAGTAACCAGTGTTGCGGCAGCGGTCGCAGCCGGCCGCCTGGTACGCCTGCCCGGTGATGTGGCCGGGAATCTTGAAGTCGCTCCGGTCCGCCGCGCTGATCTCATACGGCACCTTGCAGTGCGGGCACAGCCGCCGGACGAGCCGCTGCGCCAGGAACGCCCGCACCGCCGCGGCCACAAGAAACGGCTCAACCCCCATGTCGATGAGCCGGCTGATCCCACCGATCGCGTCGTTGGTGTGCAACGTGCTGAAAACCAGGTGCCCGGTCAGCGACGCCCGGATCGCGATCTCGGCCGTCTCCAGGTCGCGGATTTCCCCGATCATCACAATGTTCGGGTCGGCACGCAGAATCGACCGCAGCCCGGTGGCAAACGTCAGCCCGATCTCAGGGCGCACCGCAATCTGCATCACCCCCGGAAGCTTGTTCTCCACCGGGTCTTCGATGGTCACGATCCGCGTCTCGGGCGAATTGAGCTGCCCGAGGAACGAATACAGGCTCGTCGATTTCCCCGAGCCGGTCGGCCCGGTGATCAGGATGATCCCGTTAGGCAGGGTCAGCAGCTTCTCGATGCGCGAACGCACAAAGCTCTCCATCCCCAAGCGCTCCAGGGTGAACTTCTCCTGGTTGAGCAGGCGCAAGCTAACACTCTCGCCCTCCACCGTCGGCACCGTCGCAACCCGCACGTCGATCGTCGACCCCTCGAACTGCAGGTTGATGCGCCCGTCCTGCGGCAGCCGCCGCTCGGCAATGTCGAGCCGCGCCATGATCTTCAAGCGCGCAATGACCGAACTTTGCAGCGCTTTGATGTTCTCCGGAACCCCCACGTCAACCAGACTGCCGTCAATCCGGTACCGGATCCTCAACGCATTGTGCAGCGGCTCAACGTGAATGTCGGTCGCCCGCTGCTCGAGTGACTCGCGGATGATCTGGTTGACGAACTTTACCACGCTGGCCTCCTCGTCGATGTCCTCATCGATCACGTTGGCCTCGTCGCTGCTCTCCAGCTTGTCAAAGTCCAGGTCGCGCCCCTCGAGAATCTGCTCAAAGGTGTCCGCCCCCACCCCGTAGAGCCGCCGCAGCGCATCCAACAACCGCCGCCGCGACACCATGCACCACTCGACCGGCAGCTCTAACTGCTGCGCCGCCGCCTGGCGGGCAACCAGGTTGAACGGGTCATAGGTGGCCACCCGCAGCCGTTGGCTCGCGCCCTCGCCGAGAATCTCCACCGGCAGCAACCGGTGGCGCAGCGCCACCCGCGGCCCGCACGCCTCGCGCAGCGCCACCGGGTTGGCAACCGCCGGAATCGAATCCAGCCACGCGAGCCCGAGGTCCTCAGCTAGCGCCTTGAGGTAGAGTTCCTCGCCGACAAGTTCGGCATCCAGCAAGGCGTCCACCGGCGAGCGCTGGCGCAACGTGGCTTCTTCGATAAGCTGACCGAAAGCGCCAAGGTTGGGGCAGCCGCTGCGGCGCGCCGGATCAAGAAGAAGTTCGGTCATGGGTGGCGTGGTCTCTAGCAGGCGGGGTGGCGTGGTCTCTAGCAGGCGGGTCGGCGCGGTCTCTAGCAGTCTCAACCCGCTCGGGTGGCTCAGTGTCTACGAGGTTAACTCCGCAAAGGCAACAAAGTGTCTGGAAAACGCCCGGGCGGGTGGAATTTCCAGCGCCTCCCACGCCTGCCCATGCGGCGCTAGTCGGCATGCACCTCGGTGCGCAACTCCTCGGCATCGGTCAAGAACCGCTCCGCCTCGAGGGCCGCCGCGCAGCCCTGACCAGCGGCTGTAATCGCTTGACGGTAATAGTGGTCCGCAACATCCCCGGCGGCAAACAGGCCCGCCGTCCGGGTCGTCGTCCGCCCCGGGTTCTGGAGGATGTAGCCATTTTCGTCGCGGTCGACGAGGTTGCCGAGGAACCCGCTGTTGGGAACGTGGCCGATCGCCACAAACACGCACTTGAGCTCCAGTTCGGATTCCTCGCCGGTCTTGAGGTTGCGCAGCCGCACCGCGCGCATCTCCCCCGCCTCGTCGGTCAGGTAGGCGCTCACCTCGCTGTCCCAGACCGGGACGACCTTCGGATTGGCCAACACCCGCTCAGCCATGATCTTTGACGCGCGCAGCTCGTCGCGCCGATGGATCAGATAGACCGTGCTGGCAAAGCGCGTCAGGAAATTCGCCTCCTCGCAGGCGCTGTCGCCGCCACCGATGACGCACACCGGCACATCCCGATAGAACGCCCCGTCGCAGGTCGCGCACGATGTCAGCCCGCGGCCGATGAGCGCCTTCTCGTTAGGCAGGCCGAGGTGGCGGGGTGCCGCCCCGGTGGCGACAATGACCGCGCGGGCGTGGATGGTGGCCGCCCCGGCATGCAACGCGAAGCTGCCATCCGGGTTGCGGGTGACGCTCTCGACGCTCGCCCATTCGGTGCGCGCGCCGAACTTCTCCGCCTGTTGCTGCATGCGCATCATCAGCTCAGGCCCCATGATCCCTTCCGGAAACCCGGGGAAGTTCTCCACCTCGGTCGTCGTCGTGAGTTGCCCGCCCGGCTGGGTCCCGGACAGGATCAGCGGGTTGAGGTTGGCGCGGGCGCTGTAGATCGCGGCGGTGTAGCCGGCGCAGCCGGTCCCGATGATGACAAGGTCTTCCATGGTGGTCGTGGTAGGGCGTGGGCACCCCGGGGCTGCCCCGGGCGTTCAACAGCCGGAGTATTCCCGCCGCAGTCGCAACTTGTCAAAACCAATGCCAGCCCATTGCCCACCCCTCAGCGCAGCCCGCGGAGGCGCTTCTGCTCGCCGAGCCACAGCCGGTCGCCCGCCCCAAGGTTGCTCTCGCGCGTCGTGCAGCGGTTGCCGTCAGGCTCGACTAACTGGAGCACCCCGTCCTGATAGGAAACCAGCTTGGCGAACATCCTCCGTCCCTGCTTGCCTTCCCAGTCACGGTAGCCGCTGCGCTCCATCTCTGCGCGCCAACCCTCATAGCTGCGCTCCCCGAGCCGCTGCGCCTGCTTGAGCTGCCCCCAGAAAAAATCCCCCGACCCGGGCCGAAAACCCCGGTAGGACTTGATGAGCTCCCCTTGCGGCGAGAGCATCACCACCGTCGGCGACCCTAACACCTTGTAGTGCTTCCGCACCTTCTCGACGTAGTCCGCGGCCCGCGCCTTGGCGTCATCGTCGGGTGCGCGCTCCGGCTCGCGGGTGTCGATCATGACCCGCACGAGGTGCTCCTCGGCCCAGCGGCCGAATTCGTGGTTGCCAAACAGTTCGGTCGAGAGCGCCTTGCACGCCGGACTCGTCCGGCTGTCGGTGAACCAGATCAGCTGGCACTTGCCATCCCGGATCGCCCGCCGCCGCGCCTGCCCGAGGTTGCGCTCCCAGACTTCCTCCTGCGGCCGGTCTAACACACCGTCGAGCTCGGGAAGCGCCGCGTCGGGATTATCCGGATCGGTCCAGACAAGATCGTTGTTGAGCGGCGCAACCGCCGCCGCGCCACTCTGCCCGCCAGCCTCCCGGTCCAACCTAACCGCCGCGGAGGGCGCCCCCCTGCCCGCAACCGCTTCCCGCAAGTTTTCCGGGACCCCCTCAAGGTTCGCGCTCACCGGCGGGCTCGTGCCTCCACAGCCCACCAGCAAAGCCGCCAGCCCCACCAGTGCGGCGGCCCCAATCGCATTGCTTGTTCCCATTGCCCAACGGTTAAACCACTTCCCGGCGACTCCGGCAACCCCGCCGCGCATAAGTTAGCCGCGGCCGCCGCCCGCCTTGGCTGGCCGGCGCGCCCGCGCTGGCCAATACCGCGCTCGACGCGCGTGCCAGTCCCGCCTCATGCTCGGCCCATGTTCACTGGCTTGGTTGAGGCAACTGGCGAGGTGCTGCGGCTGGAAGCCCGCGGCGCCCAGGCGATGTTGGAGCTGGCGGTCCCCTTCGCGGCGGACCTCGCGCCCGGGGATTCGGTCGCGGTCAATGGCTGCTGTTTGACCGTCACGGCCCACAGCGACACTTCGGCGCGCTTCGACCTGCTTGCCCAGACCTTGAGCCTCACCTCGCTCGGATCGCTCGTGGCTGGCTCGAGGGTCAACCTCGAGCGCGCCCTGCGAGCCACTGACCGGCTCGGCGGCCACTTCGTCCAGGGCCACGTCGATGCCACCGGCACCCTTGTCGACCTCAGCGCGCACGGCCAGGACCACCGGTTTGAGGTCTCCCTGCCGGCCACCATCCACCGCTATTGCATCCCCCAAGGGTCGCTTGCCGTCGATGGCATCTCCTTGACCATCGCCGAACTCACCGCCCACAGCGCCACCTTCTGGATCACTCCGCACACCCTCGCCCACACCCACCTCCTCACCGCCCGCCCAGGCCAGCTGCTCAACCTCGAAGCCGACCTGCTCGCCAAGTATGTCGAAAGGCTCCTGCCAGGTCGTTAGACACCCCCGGATGTTAGCCCGGCACCGGTGTTAGACGCGCCGGTGGTTTCACTTGCCGGGGCTGCGCGCGGCCGGTATGACTCGCACGCCTCCGGCCCGCTGATATGAAATCCCTGCTCATTGCCCTTGCCGCCGTCTTTCTGGTTACCCTCGCCCCGGCGCAGGCTGCGGCCAGCGCCAAGGAGCCCGAGTTTGTCACCCGGATGGCAGAGATCCCCGCCGCCGAGCAACAACAGGGAATCGAGGGCATCGGCGCCAAGCTCGTCTTCCGCGCCAAGCAACAGCCATTCCTGCTGACCGCAAGCATCATCTTCGTCCTCGCCATCGTCCACACCTTTGTGGCCATCCCCATCACCAAGGCGGCCCACAAAATCCAACACCACCACGACGCCGAGGTCCGCCGCCGCATGGCCGCCGCCGGGGAAACCACCAAGGCCGGCGACCTCGTCAGCTTCAAGGCCACCATCGTCCACTTCTTTGGCGAGGTCGAGGCGATCTTTGGCATCTGGGTGGTCGCGCTGTTGGGCGCGATGTTCGCCTTCTACGACCTCGACACCGTCAAGAGCTACATGACGACGGGGGTCAACTTCACCGAGCCGCTCTTCGTGGTGGTCATCATGGCGCTCGCCTCGACGCGCCCGATCCTGCGCTTCGCCGAATCCTGCCTGCGGTTTTTCGCCCGCTTCGGCCGCGAGACCCCCGGCGCCTGGTGGCTCTCGCTGCTGATCGTCGCACCGTTGTTGGGCTCGTTCATCACCGAGCCCGGCGCGATGACCATCGCCGCGATGCTGTTGGCGAAAAAATTCTATCCGCTCAAGCCGAGCCCGCGGTTTGCCTATGCGACCCTTGGACTGCTGTTCGTGAACATTTCCGTCGGCGGGGTGTTGACCAACTTTGCCGCGCCGCCGGTGCTGATGGTCGCCGGCGCCGACAAATGGGACCTGACGACCGCGGAGATGTTCCTCCACTTCGGCGACAAGGCGGCGCTCGCCATTGTCCTCTCCTCGCTGCTGTACTTCATGTTCTTCCGCAAGGAACTCGCCGCCATGAGCAAGCGCATCGCCGACCACGACGCCGACGGCAAGGGCGACCTCCAAAGCGAGCTGCGCCCGGTGCCGTTGTTTGTCACCCTCACCCACTTGGCATTCATGGCCTGGACGGTCGCCTTCTCCCACTACCCGCCGCTGTTCATCGGCGGCTTCCTGTTCTTCCTCGCCTTCCAACAGGCCACCTCCCACCACCAGAGCGAGGTCCAACTGCGCGGGCCGATCCTCGTCGGCTTCTTCCTTGCCGGACTCGTCATCCACGGCGGCCTCCAGGGCTGGTGGCTCGGCCCGATCATCTCCAGCCTAACAGAATGGCCGCTGTTCATCGGGGCGACGATCCTAACATCATTCAACGACAACGCCGCCATCACCTTCCTCGCCAGCCAGGTCGAGGGGCTCGCCCCGCAGCTGAAATACGCGGTGCTCTCCGGCGCCGTCACCGGCGGCGGGCTCACCGTGATTGCCAACGCGCCCAACCCGGCTGGGCAGGCGTTGCTGAGCCGGTTCTTTGGCGAGGGCGTCTCCCCGCTCAAGCTGTTCCTCGGCGGCTTCGTCCCGACGCTCATCGTCGCCCTCTGCATGATGGTCATCCCCGACGGCGAAATTGACCATATCTTCGAAAAACCCGCCGCACCGGCGCAGACCACCGCCCAGGCACCCGCCGCGATCACCCCCCACTAACCGCTCAGCCCGGCGCCAGCCAGGAAAACGGCCACCACGGGAGGTTGCGCAGCACCACGAAGGCTAACACCGCCGCTCCCAGCCACCACCCCCAGCGCGCCGGAAAATCACCCAGCGCCGGACAACGCCCGCGCCGCTCGCGCCAGACGGCCCGCAGACCGACGAACGCCGCCGCGCCTAACAACCCGACGAACAGCGGGTTGAACCGCAGCGCCGCGGCCACATCAAAGGCCAGCAGCGCCGCGGCCGCACGGGTGCCGCCGCACCCGGGGCAATACCACCCGGTCAGCTGCCTGACACTGCAGCCAGGCAGCCAACCGCTCCACGCCGGAACACTCAACCGGAGTGCAAGGCCAAGTGCCAGCGCGGCCCCCGCCGCGAGCGTCCAGCACCAGCGGCAGGTCGGCGGCATGGCCTATTGGTCGGTCTCGGCAGCTGGAGTTCCCAAGCCGGCATCCCCACGGTCCTGCAGGATTCGTTCCCGAGCCTCGGGCGGCAAAAACTCCAGCTCTGCCGGATCGGCCGTCATCAGCCAATAGGTCCCCAGACCTAGCAGCAGCGACGCCACAATTGCTAGATAGCCGGTGACCAGTCCCGCGGTTGCCATCCCCTTTCCGGTGAAGCTCCCCGGATCCCTGCGGATCCGGCTCTTGGCCATGTGCCCGAGCACCACCGCGGCGATCCCGGCCGGCAGCCCAAGCCAAACGCACAGGCCAAAGATCGCCACAATCCCGCAGATCATCGATGCGAGCGCCAGTCCCTGGCGCTGGGCCACCAACCCTGGCCGCCCCGCACCCGCCGGAAACCCGCCCATGGCGCTGCCGGCCAGCGCCGGCGCCGGCCCCCCGGATCCCAGCTCGGCCACCTCGCCCGCCGGCAACCAGTCGGCCATCCCCTCGTGCCACACCAGGTCGCGGCTACCAAGGTCGCCCGCCGCCAGCAGCCGCTGCATCTCCTCCAAACTCGCAGGCCCTTGCTGGGCTCCATTCTTTGAATAATACCAGTCCATCGTCTCTTAGGTTAGAACGTGCCACCCGAGCTAACAAGGCCGACTAGGATGAACCCAACAAAAAGCACGGTGATCCCCAGGCCAATGTAGCCGGTCACCAATCCCGCGATCGCCATGCCGCGGCCTCCCATGGCGTTCTGCGCCGCGGCTATCCTGCTAAGCGCCATATGTCCACAGATCACCGCAGGAATCCCCGCGAGCGCCCCGAAATAACACATCAACACACTCACGATCCCGCAAACCAGCGAGGCGATCGCCAGCCCGCAGGTCGGCGGTGGAGCATACGGGTAGCCGCCCCCTTGGTAGGCCGGGTTGGTCGCCGGCGGGGCATAGATCCCCTGTGGCGCGGGCCCTTGCAGTTCAGCGACCGACGCCAGCGGCTGCCAGTCGCTCATCCCGTCGCGCCAAACCAGCGAGTCGCCCGGAACCTCCCCGCTGGCGATCTTCCCCCGCAGGGTGAACTCATCAATCGGTCCGAATTGTTGGTCAGCGCGACCGTAGTACCAGAGGTTCATGCTCACCGAGCATTTCCTGTCCTGCTAGATCGGGCAACCCCTAATTGAACCATCTATCCATCAGGTCGCGGCGCGCCACCCGCGCGGGTCGAGTTGATAGAATGTCCGCAATTCCTCATAAAGCTCAGGATAGTCGGCCGCCAGCGCCACCGGCTTCTCGAAGAACGTCTCACTGGCAACCGCAAAGAACTCCGCCGGGTCGCTCGCCCCGTAGCTGTCCATCACCGTGCGCCGGCCGCGCCGGACATCCTCGCAAAAGTCCCGGTACGCCGGGCCAAAGGCTCCTGCCCAACTGCCCGCCACGTGCCAGTCGTCGAGCTCGGGAAGCCCGTCGGCGGCGCCGTCGGCCTGGTCGAGCTGGTGGGCGAACTCGTGGAGGGTGACATTCAGGCCATCCTCGGGGTTGAGCGAGCCGGCGCGCACCTGGCTCCAGGCCAACACGACACTGCCGCTGCCCCACGACTCGCCAAGCCTGACATCCTCGTCGCCCCACTCGTCGCGCACCCGGTAGGCGTCCGGATAGACGAGGATCGAACGCAACTGCGGATAGAGCGGCTGGCCGTTGGCCAACACCAACAGACACGCCTGCGCCGCGATGACCAGGCGCATCTCCTCGGTGACCTCCGCCAGACCGCCACACGCCTCGAAGGATTTCTCGCCGATGAAGACATGCATCAACCCCTCATGCCGATCCCTGAGCGACTCCGGAACCCGCCCGACCACCGGCGCCAACCGCTCGACCAGCTGGCGCTGTGGCGCTGTTAGCCGCCGCGCCGCAAGTTCGGCGCGGCTCCTGCGCACGCCCAGCGCGTGCCTGAGAGCCACCCAGGCAACCACCGCGCACGCGCCGAGGATGACAACCACGTCGGTCACTGGTGGTTCTTGCCGATGAACACCCTCAGCAGCGCGTAGCCACCCCCAAGCCCCACCGCGGCGATGATCCACAGCGCCCCGCGAGAATCCTCCAGCCCATTGACCACGTTCATCCCGAAGAGTCCCGACAGCCCGATGAGCGGCAGAAACATCGCCGCCAACAGGTTGAGCTTCATCGCCGCCCGGTCGGTCCGGTGAGCCGCCTCCGCCTGCTCCTCGGCCGACTCGGTGTGGAAATACGTCAGCGCGTTCTGCGCGTCGGCGTGGAGCAACTCCGCCGACCGCTCCAACTCGCGCGCTCGGTCGCGCAGCGCCAGCACCTCACGCTCGCCGTCCTCAAGGGCCAGCACTCCCTCTAACACTCCAACCAGGTTCCGCAGCGACCGGCACAGCGGCAGCGTGTGCTTGAGGATCTGATAGAGCTGCTGGCCCTTCTCGGCTGACTCGAGGTCCTCCTCGAGCTCGTCGATGACGGTGGCATAACGCTCCAACAGCTCCTGGAGCCCGCGCAGGCCACCGGGGACCTCGCGGCTGCGCCACCCGTCGCGCCGGGTCTTCCAGAAGAACAACGCCTCGCGCTCCCGGACCCCGGCCTTGGGGACCTCGTGGACCACCAGCAGCAACTCGCCGCTCCCCTCCAACACCCGCTGGTGGCCCGGGCGCCTCCCGAGCTGGTCCAACAACTCCGCGGCCGGGTCGAAGTGAGCCGGAAGATATGCATGCTCCTCGTCGCGCGCCATGGGCGCGAGCATGGCTGGCGGCGCGCCACCCGGCAACCGCGGAAATTCAGCCCGCGCGGCGGTTCCAGCTGACCAACTCGGCGTAGCCCACCCCGGACCCGCCAAACAGGTCAAGCGCGCTGCCAACCGTCAAATCTAGCAGCCCACCGCTGAGCCGGGCGACAAGCTCGACATCCGCCATGTTCGCCACCCCTCCGGCGTAGGTCATCGGCAGCCCGCCCCAGCCGCCGAGAAACTCGACGAGCGGCGCATCAATGCCGGCGCACATCCCCTCGACATCCGCCGCATGGATGAGAAACTCCGCGCAGCTGCCCGCCAGCTCGTCAAGCGTGGCGCGGGTGACCGGCAGGTCTGTTAGTGTCTGCCAGCGGTTCATCGCCACGGTCCAGCCGCCCTCGGAGCGGCGGCAACTCAGGTCGATGACGAGCCGCTCGGAGCCGACCCGCCTGACTAACAACGCGAGCCGCTCCGGCAGGAACCGTCCGTTGGAGTCAAACAGCCAGGAGGTGACAATGACATGGCTGGCGCCGGCCTGGAGCCAGTCCTCGGCGTTGTCCGGAGTGATTCCGCCGCCAATCTGGAGGCCGCCGGGCCAGGCAGCCAGCGCCGCGCGCGCCGCCTCATCGTTGCCGCGTCCCAACATGATGACGTGCCCGCCGCCAAGCGCGTCGTCGCGGTAGCGGGCGGCGAACGCCGCGGCCGGCTCGCGGCTGACGAAGTTCTCACGCAAGCCGGCCCCGTCGTCGCTGAGGGTGGCGCCGACGATCTGTTTGACGCGGCCGTCGTGGAGGTCGATGCATGGGCGGAACTTCGTCATGGGCGGCGCCATTGAGCGCCACCGGCGCGCACCGTGCCAATCCGAAAACTCCCGGGCAGCTGAGAACAAGGAAATCGCCGGTGCTGAAATTCGGCATGGCGCCCGGTGCCGCCGAGCCTAGAATGGCACCCGTCATGACCGCCCGCCAAGCCCTTGCCGCCCTTGCGCTGTTGCTGCTGCTGCCGACCTGCAAACCCGCGCCGAGCGCCCCGGCCGACCCGCCGGGCATGCGCCGGGTTCCCGGCGGCACCTACAACATGGGCTCCCCGGGGTCATTTGAAACCCTCTTCGGCACCAAAAGCTACCCCGAGGAAACCCCCGTCCAACAGCAAACCGTCGCCGCCTTCTGGATCGATGAGACCGAGGTGACCAACCGCCAGTTCGCCGCCTTCGTCGCCGCCACCGGATACCTCACCGTCGCCGAGCGCCCGATCGACTTGAGCACCCTGCCACCCGAGGCGCGTGCCGACATCCCCGCGGGGGCCAGCAACGGCGGCATCGTCTTCTACCAGCCCGCCGCCAACTCTGCCGCCGAGGATTTCCACGACTGGTGGCGCTGGGACCCGACCGCCAACTGGCGCCACCCGTTCGGCGCCGCCTCGTCGATCGCCGGCATGGACGACCACCCGGTCGTCTGCGTCACCATGGAGGACGCCGAGGCCTACGCCGCATGGGCCGGCAAACGCCTCCCCACCGAGGCCGAGTGGGAGTTCGCCGCCCGCGGCGGCCTCGACGGAGCCATCTACTCGTGGGGAAACGAATTCAAACCAAACGACAAGTGGATGGCGAACAGCTGGCAGGGCGAGTTCCCCCGCAGCAACTCCGCCGACGACGGCTTCGTCCTGACCGCCCCGGCGCGCAGCTATCCGGCTAACAACTTCGGGCTCTTCGACATGGGCGGCAACGTCTGGGAGCTGTGCCGGCGCGGCCAGACGAGCTACACCGAGCAGTTCTCGCCAAGCGCGACGCCGACGCGCGGCGGCTCGTACCTGTGCCACGTTTCCTACTGCATGCGCTACCGGCCGGCGTCGCGCCAGTCGCAGGAGCCGGACTCGCCGACGTGCCACATCGGGTTCCGCTGCGTGAAGGACATCCGCTAGAGGCTGGGCGAGCGTGTTAGTTGCCGCCGAGCATGCTCTTGGTATCACCGAGGGAGATGCCGCGCTGCTGCTGCCAGTTGCGGACTTCGGGCTCCTGATAGACGTCGCGCCGCTCCTCGGTTAGAGCGTCGAGTGGATGGTCGAGGCGGCGGGCCTGGGCCTCGCGGGCGGTTCCGGTGGCGAATCGTCCGGTGGCGAATCGGTTGCCCGCCTCGCGCGCGGTCGCGGTGGCGGCGGCGTCCTGGCGGCCGTCCCAGGGCGAGCGCTTGACCAGATTGCCCGCCTCCGGGGTGCCGGCAAACGCCGGCTTGGCGACCTGGGGGGCGCCCGACCAGGCGCGCCTCTCGACCTCCTTGGTGGTGTGGAAGCTCTTCCGGTCGACTTGGCCCTTGAACATGGGGTTGTCGCGGTCGCCGATCTCAAAGGTGCTGCGCTTGTCGGCCTGCGGCGGTTGCCAGCCACCCTGCTCGTCCTGGCTGAAAACCATCGGCGAGCCGCCGCCGAAGCGCTCCGCCATCGACGCCCGCCCGGCCGCCGGCGCTTGCTTGTCGCCCGCACAGCCAAGCGCGAGCAGGCCCATGCCTGCCGTCGTCAGCCAGCTGATCACCCGCATGCCATTCATCGCTCCACCCACGCTGGCAAAGATCCTGCGCGCCGACAAGCCGCGACTTCCCCGCCGCGTCAACCGGGGCGAACGCCGCCCGCACGCCGGAAAATTTTTTCACCTTTGGCAATCCGCGGCGGGCGGCTAGCTTGCCCGCATGGATGCGCTGCTGCCCTACCTCTATCACCCGTTTGCCCTTGGCCTCTACCTCGGCCTGCTCATCGCCCTGTTCACCTGGAAGAGCGGCTTCGCCCGCACCCGCGCCGCGCGCCGCGAGCACCTGCGCCTCCAGAACGAACTCAAGGAGCTCCAGGGCCACCTCCACACCCAGCTGAAAATCAACGCCACCGGCAGCGACACCCTGCAGCGCCAAGTCGAGGACCTGCGCCTCCAGAATGAAAACCTCCGGGTCAACCTCGCCTCGCTCCAACAAAAACCCGGGCGCGCCGAACTCCGCCAGCTCCAAGTCCTCGACCAGGCCATCAGCCGCATGCGCGAGCAGGCACCAGGCTTCGCACCCGCCTGGGAGCGCGCCCTGCGCGACGCCGAAGCCGACCTCACCGCCTCCGAGGGCGGCCTGAAAAAACTCATGCGCCGCGTCATCCCCGGCATCTCGAGCCCAACAAACGGCAACCCGCCCAACAGCGAGACCCGCGACCGCGGCGAGGATATCTAGCTGATAGGCGGCGCGGCGCGCTCCGTTGGCTCAGCCGTTAGCTCAGAACAGCTCCCACTGGACCGGGTGCTCGCTGGGGGCCTCCGGCTCGGGCGCCGCCGCGCCCACCCCGTGGCAGAACCCTGCCACGCAGAACCCCACCACCCGCCGGAGCTTCTCGCCCGGGCTCGGGTCGTCGCACCTCCCAGCCGCCACCGCGCGCAGCCCCCCGCTGTGCAGCAGCGTGTGGGCCACCACCCCGCAGGCAAAATGCAGCCGCCAGTAAACCTCCGCCTTCCCCACTCCCGGAAGCCCGCGCCCCAGCGCCACCACGTAACGCTCGAGCACCTCGCCTAACAGCGGCATGAGCCCCTCCGGCAGCTCGTAGCCGCGCTCCCCGGTTAGCCGCCCCATGAATTTCAGCAGCGTCTCCTGGCCGATCCCGCCCACCGCCGCCACCCTGAACAGCGGCGCGAAAAACGCCTCCAACACCTCCACCGCCCCCACGCCGCCCCTCCCGCCCGCCCGCTCAAGCTCCCCGAGCCGCTCCAGGCGCTCCTCGTTCACCGGCCTGGCGTGCCGCTCGACCACCGCGGCGATCAGCCCCTCCTTCGACCCGAAGTGGTAGTTGACCGCCGCGATGTTCGCATCCGCCTCCGCGGTGATCTCACGCAGCGACACCGACTCAAACCCCCGTTCGGCAAACAGCCGCAGCGCCGCCTCCACGATCCTCTCCGGCGTCTCCCCCGCCACCACCCGCCGCGCCATCACCGCCTTGCTCGCCCTGTTTGCCATGCCCCGGTCTAACGCCCCGGGCGGGCATGTCAAACGCTCGCTTCAAGCGGCCCCGCCCGGGGAAAATCTAAAAACATTCAAGTCGTTCGCAGTAACTTTTTTAAAACTATTCTTACAGATTTCAAACAGGTGCTTGATCGAGAGCCCCGGGGGCCGCTGGCGGGAGCCACGGACGGTTGGCCATGTCATGGAAGGAGAAAAAAACCTTTGGTGCGGGAGACCAACGCATGCTTGAAGTGCGGCATGCCCAACGAGCCCGAGCCGGTCGACGACTTCAGCCAGATCGAGTCGATCTACGTGCGCAAACGCAACGCGATGCTGGTGCGCGGGCAGTTCACGCCGATCTACACCGACTACTACCTGCACCTGATGCAGCACGGGTTGAAGTATCCCGGAGTGCTCGACGAGACGCTGAAGGATTTTCTGGCGGTGCTGACGCTCCACCTGGTGGCGCGGCCGTGGGCGGAGACGGTCGCCTGGACAGTCAACCTGCGCGCGCCGCGGGTGAATTATTTCGTCACCGGCGGGTCGCTCCAGGAGAGCATCACCGGGCGGGTGTTCACCGAGGACGTCCGCGAGCCGGACCGCCACCTGTTCTATTCCCAGACGATGGTTGAAAACCGCGAGCCGCGGACCTCGACCCTCGAGATCGACGACAAGGACCCGGTCCACTGGATCGAGCAATACTACACCCAGTCCGAGCAACGCCCGTGCCGCTGCTTCCGCATGCCCGACGAGGAGTTCGTCCTGATCGCCGCCCAGCCGGATTTCGACGCGGCATGGCTTGCGGATCTTGACGCGGCCAAGGTGGCGGCCATCACCCGCGACGAGGAAACCAAGCTGCTCGAAACCCGCCGGTTCCGCTTCCACTGCGGCTGCACCCTTGAGCGGATCCTCCCGGTGCTCGGCAGCTGGCGCGACAAGCCAGACACCCTGTTCGGCTCGGCCCAACAGATCAGCATCCAGTGCCCGCGCTGCGCCGCGCGCTACAAGGTGACGCGCGACATGATCTAACACCGGCCCGGGGGCCGCGCGCGATTCTCCCTCCGGGGCGACTTTTTCGCTTCGCACCCGGCGCGCAACCGACTCTGCTGCGCGGATGCGTTACGACTTTGACACGGTGATCGCGCGGCGCGGATCTGGCTGCATCAAGTTTGACCGGCGTCCGGAGCTTGATCCGTTCTGGGTCGCGGACATGGACTTCACCTCCGCGCCGGAGATCATCGACGCCCTCCACCGGCGCGTCGACCACGGGGTCTTCGGCTACGCCCACCCGCATCCCGGCCTGGTCAGCGCAGTCATCGACTACCTCCACGCCACCCACTCGGTGCGCGCCAGCGAGGAGCACCTCGTCCACCTCGGCGGCCTCGTCCCCGCGCTGTCGCTTGCCGCGCGCGCCTTCTGCCAACCCGGCGAGGCGCTTCTAACCACCGTGCCGGTCTATCCACCGTTTCTGGCGGTCCACCGCGACGCGCGCGCCGAGCTTGTCTGCGTCGACCACGCACTAACCGATGGAGTGTGGACCTTCGACTGGGAGAAGCTTGAGGCGGCAGTGACCGAGCGGACCCGGCTGTTTCTGTTGTCCAACCCGCAGAACCCGCTCGGGCGGGTGTTCAGCGAGGCGGAAATCACCCGGCTCGCCGAGTTCTGCGAGCGCCACGACCTTGTCCTGGTCTCCGACGAAATCCACTGCGACCTGATCCTCGACCCCGAACGCACCCCGCATTTCTCCGCCGCACGGCTCCCCGCCAGCTTCCAAAAGCGCATCATCACCCTGCTCTCGCCCAGCAAGACCTACAACATCGCCGGCCTCGGCTACGCCTACGCAGTCATCTTTGACGACTCGCTGCGCCGCCGCTTCATTGCCGCCCGCGGCCACACCCTACCGGAAATCAACGCCCTCGGCTACTACGCCGCCGAGGCCGCCTACCGCCACGCCGAGCCGTGGCGCCAACAGCTCCTCGCCTACCTGCGCGGCAACCGCGACGCGCTGCGCGCCGCTCTGGCCGCTGACATCCCCGAGGCCATCGTCCCTAACATCGAGGCGACCTACCTCGCATGGATCGACTGCCGCGCGCTGGACCTCGCCAATCCGGCGGAATTTTTCGAGACCACCGCCGGGCTGTTCCTCTCCGACGGGGCGCTCTTCGAGGCTCCCGGGCATGTCCGCTTCAACTTCGGCTGTCCGCGCCAGCGGGTTCTCGACGGCCTGGCCAAGATGGCCGCCGCCCTCGCCAACCGATGAATCCTCGACACCCGCGCCCGTCTCAGCCACCTTGCGCCGCATGACCCGCAAGCTGTTCGCCTGCCTCCTGACCATCTGGATCGCCGCCGCGGCCGCCGCGGCCCAGAGCGAACACCTCATCCTAACCGGCGGCCCGGCGCTGCGCCAGTGGGAGGACCTGCGCGTCCCCCAGGACCGCCATGACCGCTGGTGGGCCAACTTCGTGCGCGCCTCGACCATGCGCATGGACGAAATCCGCACCGCCTACGGACCCGCCGCCAAAATCGTCTGGATGGTCTACCGGCCAGGCTACGCGCGCCGCGGACGCGAGGACAGCAAGCCGTACCTGACATGGATCGGCGAGGTCGCCGCCAAGCGCGCCGCGACGGTCATCTGGATCGACACCAGCGCGGACATCGTCAAACGCATCAACGAGCGTCCGCGCGCGAGCATCACCACCTTTGACTTCTTTGGCCACTCTAACCGGTTCTGCTTCATGCTCGACTACAGCAGCGACGTCATGGGCGTCAGCGGTGTTTGGCTCCACGAGCGCGACCTCGCCAAGCTGCGCGCCAGCGTGTTCGCCCCGAACGCCTACTGCAAGAGCTGGGGGTGCCACACCGCCGAGAGCATGAGCGCCAAGTGGCTCAGCGCCACCGGCGTCGCCCTCGAGGGCGCCATCGGCAAGACCGACTACAGCGCCCTCTCGTTTGGCCGCATGCCCTCGGTGTCCGGCCGCTGGTCGCGCTAACACCCTCGTCCAACCTAACGATGAACTACCACGATCTCAAGGAACTCCACGACCTGCCGCTCTTCGACCTGCTCCAGCGCGCCCGCGCGGTCCACGAAGCCAACTGGCCCGCGGCGGAAGTCCAACTCTGCACGCTGCTCTCGATCAAGACCGGCGGCTGCTCTGAGGACTGCTCGTATTGCGCCCAGTCGGCGCGCTACAACTCGGGCGTCGAGGTCGAGCGGCTCATGGAGAAGGACGCGGTGATGGAGCGCGCCCGCGCCGCCCGCGCGACCGGCTCGACGCGCTTCTGCATGGGCGCGGCGTGGCGCGGCGTCCGCGGCGGGACCAAACGCTTCGAGCAGGTCATCGACATTGTCCGCGACGTCTCGACCCTCGGCATGGAAGTCTGCGTCACCCTCGGCGAACTCGGCCCCGACGAGGCGCGCGCGCTCAAGGAGGCCGGCGTGACCGCCTACAACCACAACATCGACACCTCCCCGGAACACTATCCTAACATCGTCACCACCCACACCTTTGACGACCGCCTGCGGACCATCCGCAATGCCCAGGACGCCGGGATGTCGATCTGCTGCGGCGGCATCCTCGGCCTCGGAGAAACCACCGACGACCGCCTGAAGATGATCGAGGTTGTCTCCAACTTCAACCCGCAGCCGGAGAGCGTGCCGATCAACTCGCTCATGCCGATGCCCGGCACTCCGCTGGCCAATGGCGGCGCGGTCACCCCGTTCGACCTCGTCCGGATCATCGCCGTGACCCGCATCGCCATCCCGCGCGCCAAGGTGCGCCTGTCGGCCGGACGCACCCGCCTGTCGGACGAAACCCAGGCGCTCTGCTTCTTTGCCGGAGCCAACTCGATCTTCTACGGCGACAAGCTGCTAACAGCCGCCAACCCGGCCGTCGAAAAGGACCGCGCCCTGCTCGCCACCCTCGGCCTCGGAACCCAACAGCCCGACCCGTCCTTGGCGCCACCACCACGCGATCCGGCGCTGCCGGCCAGCCCGGCGTGCTGCGGCGCCTAGCCCGCCATCGTCCCCTGCCCGATGTCGCCGCCCGTCGTCTCGCTGGAGGTCTCCGTCGCCTCGCAAGTCTTGCGGGTGCTGCGCGACGGCGTCGTGCTGCGCAGCTTCCGCGTGTCGACCGGCCTCGCCGGCGTCGGCTCCGAGGAGGGCAGCCTGCGCACCCCGCTGGGCCACTTCGAAATCAGTGAGAAAATCGGCGCCGGCCAGCCAGCCGGAACCATCTTCCGCAGCCGCGTGCCAGCCGGCTGCTGGCTGCCAGGGTCCCCGACGACTGGCGACCTGATCCTCACCCGCATCCTGCGCCTGCGCGGCCTTGAGGATCACAACGCCAACACCGCCGCCCGCTTCATCTATCTCCATGGCACCAACGACGAGGCATCCATCGGCTCGCCCGCAAGCCACGGCTGCATCCGCCTGACCAACCAGGATATCATCGAACTGTTTGACTTGGTTGACCCCGGCTCACCCCTGCATATCTATCCGCACCCCGCCCCGCCCATGAAACTCGCCTTCTTTGACTGCGATTCAACCCTCTCGGCCATCGAAGGCGTCGATGAACTCGCGCGCCTGCGCGGACCCGCGGTTTTCGCCGAGGTCGAGGCCCTCACCAATGCCGCCATGAATGGCGAGGTCCCCATCAAGGATGTCTTTGCCCGCCGCCTCGATATCATCCAACCGCCCCTCGCCGTTTGCCAGCAAGTCGCCCAAGCCTATATCCAGCGCATCGAACCGCACTGCCACGAGGCCCTCGCCGCCCTCCGCTCCAGCGGTTGGACCCCGGTCATCCTCTCCGGCGGCTTCGAGCCAGTCATCCGCCCGTTCGCGGACTTCCTCGACATCTCCGCCCTTGAGGCCGTCCCGTTGTTCTTCCATCCAGACGGCTCCTATGCCGGCTTCGACGAATCCTATCCAACCACCCGCAACGGCGGCAAACCCGCGGTCATCCGCCAGTGGCGCCAACGCCTCAACCCCGACGCGGTCATCATGATCGGCGACGGCGTCTCCGACCTTGAAGCACGACCCGTCGTCGACCTCTTCATCGGTTATGGCGGCGTGGTCGTACGAGATCATGTAGAACAAGAAGCTGATGCTTACCTCCATAGTTTGGCGCAACTGCCGGAGTTGATAGCGACGCATCCGCGGTTGACCTAATAATAATGATGGTTAGACATAGGCCGGAAATTAACTTGCACCGGATCAAGAAGCGATGAAAGTGACGCCGCTATGAGCAGCAAATCAAACAAAGGAAAACGTTACAGCGCCAAGGAGCGGGAAGAGATTCTCGCATTTGTCGCAGCGGTGAATGAAGCCAAGGGCCGCGGTGGCCAAAGCGCCGCCGCCGCCAAGTACCAGGTTTCCCCCCTGACCATCGGCAACTGGTTCAAGCAAAGCGGTGCGGCCCCCAAGGCCAAGGCGCCAAAAGCGAAAGCCGCCAAGGTCGCCAAAGCCCCCAAGGCCAAGCCAGCCAAGGCTCCGAAGGTGAAGGCCGCCAGAGCCGCCAAGGCACCGGCCAAGACCAGCGGTGCTAGCAGCTTCGCAACCAACCTGCGCCGCCTCGCCGACCTGCACGACCAAATCCAAAAGTCGGAAGGTGAACTGGCCAAGCTGCGCAGCGAGTACGCCTCCCTCAAGGGCAAGCTATAACTGGGCGTTCCAACAACAACCGAATCCGCAAGGCACCACCTGACCCGGGTGGTGCCTTTTTCATTCATCCACGGGTGTCCCAGGAGACGTCGAAATCAATGTTCATCCAGCGGATGTGTTCCTCCTCGAAGACGAAGCGCCCGTGAAACGACTCACCCGCGATCATCTGGGGAAGCCAATGGCGGTCATCCTCCCACATCCGGTCAAACGGGATCGCATCCACCGGGGTCCAGAGTGGCACCGCCTCGTCCGTCTCGGTCGGCTCGCCAATGAGGTCCTCGGCGAGGAAGACGTGGCAGTGGATGTGCGGGATGTGGGTCATCGCGAAGCATAGCTCACCGACTTTGCGGGGAGCCAGCGGGGTGACCAACAATTCCTCCTCGGTTTCGCGGATCGCGCAGGCAAGCGGCGACTCGCCCGGATCGATTTTCCCGCCGGGGCCGTTGACCTTGCCGGCGCCAATCCCGCGCTTCTTCTCAATGAGCAGGATCTTCCCGTCTTTGACGACAAACAAGAGCGTTGCTAGAATCTCCCCGTGCCAGGTGTCCCAATCCAACGGCGAGCTACCAGTGGCCTCCATGAGTCAGGATTGCGCGTAGGCTTCCATCGGCTCGCAGGTGCAGATCAGGTTGCGGTCGCCGTGGACATTGTCGATGCGCCCGACCGATGGCCAGAACTTGTGCTCGCGCAGATAGCTCAGCGGGAAGGCCGCCTGCTCACGCCCGTAAGGGTGGCTCCAACTGTCGGAGATGATCGCCGCGGCGGTGTGCGGGGCGTTCTTGAGCGGATTGTCGTGGGCGTCGGCCGAGCCGTCCAACACCGCGGTCATCTCCGCATGGATAGAGATCATCGCCTCGCAGAACCGGTCCAACTCCGCCTTGGACTCCGACTCGGTCGGCTCGATCATCAGCGTGCCAGCCACCGGCCAACTCATCGTCGGCGCATGGAAACCATAATCCATCAGCCGCTTGGCGACGTCCTCCACGGTGATCCCGCTGGCGTCGCCCAACGGCCGAACGTCGATGATGCACTCGTGGGCGACGAGCCCGTTGCGCCCCTTGTAGAGAATCGGAAAATGCTTCGCCAGCCGCGCCGCCACATAGTTGGCGTTGAGGATCGCCAGCTTGGTCGCTTCGGTTAGGCCGGCTGCGCCCATCATGGCGATATACATCCACGAGATCGTGTTGATCGACGCGCTGCCCCACGGCGCCGAACAAACCGCTCCAAGCGGACGCACCAGCCGTCCGTGGCCCGGCAGATACGGGACGAGCTGCGCGGCCACCCCGATCGGCCCGACACCCGGCCCGCCACCGCCGTGCGGGATGCAGAACGTCTTGTGCAGGTTGAGGTGGCACACGTCGGCGCCGATCCGCCCCGGGCTTGTTAGGCCGACCTGGGCGTTCATGTTGGCGCCGTCCATGTAGACCTGGCCACCGGCCTCGTGGATCATCTCACAGATGCGCACGATGGTTTCCTCATAGACGCCGTGGGTCGACGGATAGGTGACCATCAGCGCGCCGAGCGAGTCGCGGTATTCGGCGATGCGCGCGGCAAGGTCGGCGATGTCGATGTTGCCGGCCTCGTCGCACTTCACCGGGACGACCTGGAACCCGGCCATCACCGCGGAGGCCGGGTTGGTCCCGTGGGCCGAGACCGGAATCAAACATGCCGTCCGGTGGCTATCGCCGCGGGCAAGGTGGTAGTCGCGGATGGCTAACAACCCGGCGTACTCGCCCTGGGAGCCGGCATTCGGTTGGAGCGAGACGGCGGCGAACCCGGTGATCTCGGCAAGCCATGCTTCCAACTCGGCGAGCATCGCGCGATAGCCGACGCTCTGCGAATCGGGAGCAAACGGATGGATGTTGGCCACCGCCGGCCAGCTCAGCGGCATCATCTCGGCGGTGGCGTTGAGCTTCATCGTGCAGGACCCGAGCGGGATCATCGACTCATTGAGCGCGAGGTCCTTTGACTCGAGCCGCTTGAGGTAGCGGAGCATCTCGGTCTCGGTCCGGTGGCTGTGGAACACCTCCTGGGGCAAGATCCCGTCAGTCCGGGTGAAGCCCGGATCCCACACCGTCCCGACCGGCAGCACCAGCCGCGCCGGATCGACCGCCACCCCGAACACCGCGGCCACCTCAGCGACCTCCTCAAGCGATGTCGTCTCGTCAAAGCTGATCCCCACCCGGCGCGCGTCCACCGCGCGGAAGTTGTAGCCGGCCTGCTCAGCCCGCTCGAGCAGCGTCGCCGCATCCTCGACCTCCACGCTGAGCGTGTCGAAAAACGCTCCGGGCGCCACCGCGACCCCGCCTTCAACTAACAACTCCGCGAGCAGCCGGGTCTTGGCATGAACCTCGTGGGCGATTTGTTTGAGTCCCTCGGGGCCGTGGTAGACGGCGTACATCGAGGCCATCACCGCGAGGAGCACCTGGGCGGTGCAGATGTTGGATGTCGCCTTGTCGCGGCGGATGTGCTGTTCGCGGGTCTGGAGCGAGAGCCGGTAGGCGGGCTTCCCGTGGGCGTCGCGCGAGATGCCGACGAGCCGGCCAGGGAGCTTGCGCTTGAGCGCCTCGCGGCAGCTCATGAACCCGGCGTGCGGGCCGCCGAAGCCGAGCGGCACGCCGAAGCGCTGGGCGCTGCCGACGCAGATGTCCGCGCCGAAGTCCCCCGGCGCCTTGAGCAGCGCCAGCGCCAGCAGGTCCGCGGCGACGATCACCAGCGCCCCAGCGGCGTGCACCGCCTCGATCCACCCGCTGAAGTCCTCCACCCGGCCGTCGGTCCCGGGATACTGGACAAGCACCGCGAACAACCCGTCGCACCCCGCCGGGTCGAAACTCCGCCAGTCACCCGAGACAATCTCCAAGCCCAATGGTTCGGCCCGCGTCCGAATCACATCCAGCGTCTGCGGATGGCACTGGTCGGCGACAAACATCCGCGTCCCACGCGGCTTGGACGACAGCGCCAAGGTCATCGCCTCGGCCGCCGCGGTCCCTTCATCTAACAGCGAGGCGTTGGCGACATCCAGCCCTGTTAGGCTGGTGATCATCGTCTGGAAATTCAGCAGCGCCTCGAGCCTCCCCTGGGCGATTTCCGCCTGATAGGGGGTATAGGCGGTATACCAGCCTGGGTTTTCGAGGATGTTGCGCTGGATGACCGGCGGGGTGAGCGTGCCGTAGTATCCCTGGCCGATGAAAGAGCGCAGGACCTTGTTTTGCCCCATGATCTGACCAAGGCGGGCAAGCGCCTGCGGTTCGCCGAGCGGCGCGGGCAGGTCGAGCGGCCGCTCGAGGCGGATCCCGGCCGGGACCGCCGCGGCGATGAGTTCATCCATCCCGGCGTACCCGAGGGAATGGACCATTTGCTCCTGGGTCCCGGTGAGCGATCCGAGATGGCGGCTGCGGAAGTCGGGGTAAACTGGCATGGGCGGATTCTGGGCAAGTCGTGAGGCAATCAATCATCCGGCAAACGCGGGCGGCGCGCACCGGGCGCCCGTGGTGGCGCGCCCCTCCATGGACCGGAATCCACGGTTCTGCAATCCGCGGATTTACCCGATTAGATCTTTGTACGCCGCGGCGTCCATCAGCGCTCCGGCGGCGGCCAGATCGGCCACCTTGAGCTTGAAAATCCATCCGCGCCCATACGGGTCGCTGTTGACCAGCGCCGGGTCGGATTCAACCTCCGGATTGCCTTCCACCACCTCACCGCCCAGCGGCGCGTAAATGTCGCTCGCCGCCTTAACCGACTCGACCACCGCAACCGGATCGCCCGCGTCAACCCGCCGTCCAACCGCCGGCAACTCAACAAACACCACGTCGGTTAGCTCCTCCTGCGCGTGGTCGGTGATCCCAACGGTGGCAACCTCGCCCTCCAGCAAGATCCATTCGTGGTCGGCGGTGTAGCGGAGATGCTCGGGGACGTTCATGGTGTTAGATCGGCTCGGGTTGTGAATGCCCGTTGGTCGGTTTCTTGTAAAACGGTTTCTTCACGACGACGGCGGGAAACCTCCGGCCGCGGACCTCGACGGCCAGAGCGGTCCCCGGCTTGCTCCAGGCGACCGGGAGATAGGCCATCCCGATGCCCTCGCGCAGGCTTGGCGAGAGCCCGCCGCTGCTGAGTTCGCCGAGGGGGGTGCCATCCGGCGCGCACACCGGGTAGTGGGCCCGCGGGGGAGCGCCGGTGCCGGTGTAGCGGAGTGCCACGAGTTTTTCGCGCAGTCCGTTGGCCTTCTGCTCGAGCAACGCGGTCCGGCCGATGAACGCCGGCTTGTCCCAGCCGACGAAAAACCCGAGGCCCGCCTCAAGGGGCGTGC
>JBILQE010000068.1:0-12792 GCA_044373465.1 Akkermansiaceae bacterium
AAGGTAAGGCATCCTGCCGGAGTGGAATCACTGCCCTCGCCATGTTTCGTCATCGATCAAGCTGCCTTGCGGCGCAACCTTGAGATCCTCCGCGACGTCCGGGAGGCCTCCGGGTGCCGCATCGTGCTGGCGCAGAAGGCGTTCTCGCTCTGGCACCTGTATCCGACCATCAAGGAGTATCTCGATGGTGCGTGCGCCAGCGGCCCGTGGGAGGCGCAGTTGGCGCACAGCTACCTTGGCGGGGCGATCCTGACCTGCGCGCCGGCCTACACGGCGCAGGACATTGAGGAACTTTTGCCGATCAGCCACCACCTGGACTTCAATTCGCCCGGCCAGTGGGCGCGGTTCCGCGACCAGGTGACCGGCCACCCGCGGTTCTGGAACGGCGAGCTCCAGTGCGGGCTGCGGGTCAACCCGGAGTGCTCGACCGGCCAAACACCCCTCTACGACCCGTGCGCCCCCGGGTCGCGCCTCGGCACCACCGCCGCCGCGCTCGCCGGGGCCGACCTCACCGGGTTGACCGGCCTCCACTTCCACACGCTCTGCGAGCAGGGTGCCGACGCGCTTGAGGCCACCCTCGATGCGCTTGACGAAAAGTTCGGCGACCTCCTGCGCAGCCCGCAGATCCGCTACCTCAACATGGGCGGCGGCCACTGGATCACCAAGCCGGACTACGACCGCGACCGGCTCATCGCCCTCATCCAAAGGACCCGCGCCCGCTACGACCTCGAGGAAATCTGGCTCGAGCCGGGCGAGGCGGTCGCCATCCACACCGGCGCGCTCCACGCCAGCGTGCTCGACCTTGTCACCTCCGGCGGCATCACCACCGCGATCCTCGACGTTTCAGCCACCGCCCACATGCCCGATGTCCTGGAAATGCCCTATCGCCCGGACATCTTCGGCCCCGACGGCAATCTCGCCGGGCTCCCCGGCACCGCCCCGCACGTCTACCGGCTCGGCGGCCCAACCTGCCTGGCCGGCGATGTCATCGGCGAGTTCGCCTTCAGCGAGCCGCTGGAAGTCGGCGACCGCCTGATTTTCGACGACATGGCCCATTACACGATGGTCAAGACCACCATGTTCAACGGCGTGCGCCATCCAGCCATCGCCCTGCGCTGCGACGACGGCCAACTCGTCGTCCTCCGCGAGTTCTCCTACGAGGACTTCCGCGCCCGCCTCGGGTGAACGAATCCCACTTGAAAAATGACCATGTCCTGACCATCTTCTCCCATGGAGATTTCCGTCACCCAGTTCAAGGCCACCTGCCTCGGGGTAATCGACCAGGTGCAAAAGGAAAGGTCGCGGGTCACCATTACCCGCCACGGCAAACCCGCCGCCGAATTGATCCCGATTGCCGCCAGCTCACCGGGGAGATTGTTTGGCCGCGCGCAGCAATCCACCGTCATCCTCGGCGAGCTGCTGAGCACCGAAGATCATTGGGATGCTGAAGGTTGAGAACCTTGTCGCCGCGGTGTTCGACACACCCATGTCTGGCTTTGGGCTGCGGCTGGCGACCCACGCGCGGAGAAAATCCGCCGCTTTTCCGGCACCGCGTTCATCGCGGCCATCTCTCAGTGGGAGGTTGCCATGCTCGAAATGAAAGGCCGCCTCAGCCTCGCCCCGGATGTGGCCACCTGGTTCTCCGCCAACCTCGAGCCGCCCGTCGCACTGGTGCCACTCACCCCGGAAATCTCCTTCACCGCCTGCCGCCTGCCCGACTTCCATGGCGATCCCGCCGATCGGATGATCGTCGCCACCGCCATCACCCTCGGAATCCCACTCATCACCGCTGACGAAAAAATCATCCACTGGAACGACACCCACCGGATCGTCCAGATCATCGGCTTGTGAGCCAACCCCGGCGCCGGCCGCGCCCCCCAATCTTCCAGCCCTATTCCGCCGCCCGCCGAATAAAAAATCCTTCGTCCCCCGTCCTAGCAGGGTTTATCATTTACACTTCCCGCCAATCCCACCAAGAGCGGGCTTTCACCAACCCATCGTCCGCCCGTGCCCACTCCCGCCTCGCCCACCCGCGCTCCGAAAAAATCCGCCGCTAACGGTTGGAGCCACGACCAGTCCGCCGAACTCTACGGCGTCAAGGACTGGGCCCATGACTATTTCAGCGTCACCCCGGATGGCGAACTGAGCGTGCGCCTCGTCGATGGCGACGGCCACAAGCATGTCGGCCTAAAGACGATCATTGACGGCCTCCACGAGCGCGGGACCGACCTGCCGGTCCTCCTGCGCTTCCGCGACATCCTCCACAGCCGCATCGCCGAGCTCAACGAATCGTTCCGCAGCGCCATCAAGGAAACCGGCTACACTGGCAGCTACCGCGGCGTCTATCCGATCAAGGTCAACCAGCAGCGCCAGGTCATCGAGGAAATCACCTCGTTTGGCGAACGCTACCACTACGGCCTCGAGGCCGGCTCGAAACCCGAGCTCATCGCCGCCCTGGCCCACATGCATGACCCGCATGCCTATCTGATTTGTAACGGTTATAAGGACGAGGAGTTCATCGACCTTGCGCTCAACGCCCAGAAAATGGGCCTCAAGCTCATGCTCGTGTTGGAGATGCCCTCCGAGCTCGACCTCATCCTCGAGCGCTCCCGCAAACTCAACATCCTCCCCAACCTCGGCGTGCGCGTCCGCTTGTCCACCCGCGGCGCCGGCCACTGGCAGGAGTCCGCCGGTGACAAGTCGGTCTTCGGCCTCAACGCCGCCCAGGTCATCGGCGTCGTCGACCGCCTGAAATCTGAAGGAGTGTTGGAATGCCTGAAGATGCTCCACTACCACCAGGGGAGCCAGATCCCGAGCATCGCCACCATCCGCGAAGGCGCCACCGAGGCGACCCGCATGTACTGCGACCTCGTCAAGGAAGGCGCCCCGATGGGCGTCCTCGACATCGGCGGCGGCATGGCCGTGGACTACGACGGGTCTAACACCAACTTCACCTCCTCGTGCAACTACTCGGTCCCCGAGTATTGCATCGACGTTGTCGAAACCATCAAGGAGGTCTGCAACAAGGCCGGCATCGACCATCCCGAACTCGTCAGCGAGAGCGGCCGCGCCGTGGTCGCCTACTACTCGGTCCTGGTCTTCAACGTCCTCGACGTCACCTCCGCGCAAACCACCGAGCTCGAGCCGGTCGTCACCCAGAACGCCCCCGACCAGCTGCGCAACCTCGTCGAGGTCAACCGCGTCGTCTGCAAGAAAAACCTCCAGGAGTGCTTCAACGACGCCCTCTACTACCGCGACCAGATGCGCGCCCAGTTCTTCTACGGCAACGCCACCCTGCGCGAGCGCGGCCTCGCCGAAGCATGGTTCTGGCACATCCTCACCCGCATCTCGAAACTCCTCCAGGAGTTGGAGACCATCCCCGAGGACCTGCGCGAACTTTCTAACACCCTGGTAGACTTCTATTACGGCAACTTCTCGCTGTTCCAATCGCTGCCGGACTCCTGGGCGATCAACCAGCTCTTCCCGATCATGCCGATCCACCGGCTCAACGAGAAGCCCAAGCACCGCGCCGTGCTTGCCGACATCACCTGCGACTGCGACGGCAAGATCGACCGCTTCATCGACCGCGAGGACGTCGCCAAGTCCCTCGCCCTCCACGACCTCCGCCCGGACGAGCCGTACTACATCGGGATCTTCCTTGTCGGCGCCTATCAGGAAACCCTCGGCGACCTGCACAACTTGTTAGGCGACACCAACGTCGTCGGCGTCCACGTCGAAAACGGCCGCCCGGTCTACACCCACGAGGTCGAGGGCGACACCGTCGCCGACGTCCTCACCTACGTCGAATACGACCCGAAGGAGCTCGCCGCGCGGTTCCGCTCGTTTGCCGAGCGCGCCGTTGCCGAAGGCCGGATCACCCCGAAGGAGCGCCGCGAGATCCTCGACACCTACCGCGCCGGCCTCAACGGCTACACCTACTTCGAAAGCTAGCCACCGCCCAACCCGGTCAACACCGTCACCCCCCTGACGGTCACTCAGTTCCCCCCGGCGCCGCTGCAGGCGGAGCCACCGCCGCCGGCGTCCCCGGCACCACCGCCGGCGCGGGCGGCGGCGGGAACAGGTTGGTCCACTCGTGCAACTGCGCTCCCTCGCCGAGCCCGCCGATCTCCTCCAGCAGACCCTCGCACTTCGACCGCCACGCCGCATAGTCCGGCGCGCATTTCGGGCTCTCCGCGGTCCCGGGAAACACCAGGTATGTTACTGTTAGGTCGGACACCGGGCGCTTGTACGGCGTCGCATTGGCATTGATCTCCTTGGCCAGCCGCAGCGACGCCTCGCCGACCTTGAACGTCGGCCCGCCGTCTCCAACAATCGCCGGATAGAGCTTGTCGCCATGGATGACCACCGCGTAATCGCCGACCTTCGGCGCGAACGGGTCATCCCGGTTGGTGAGCAGGTTGACGGAAATCACAATGAACGGGTCATACTCGGCGACCAGGAAGCTGCGGTATTTCATGTCCTCGATCCCGCGCTTCAACATCGCGATCCGCTCCGTGAGCCACTTCTTGCGCTCCGCGGTCGTCCCGGCGCGCGCAAGTTCCTCGGCCCCGTTCTTCATCCGCTCCTCCCACCCGGCGACCATCGGGTTGGGCGTCGCCGTCACCTTCTTCCATCCGTAGCTCGTGAACGGCTGGTAGTTCGCCGACTTCACAATCGCGTCGGGCATCGTCGGCAAGCGGTCGCCGTCCGACCCGTCCGAAACCACGTCCATCTCCGCCTGCAGGAAAAACACCTTCCGCCCACCCGGATGGGTTAGATTGAGGATCGTCTCGCAGTCGTAGAGGTTGTGCTTTGTTAGTACCTCGTTGAGCAACACCGCGTCGCGCTTGAGCCGCTCGCTCTTGTCCTTGTAGAGCGTGAAAAAGTGCGGGGAAACGACCGCCGCATCCAACATCGGGGCGAGCCCGGGCAGCACCGCGCCGAGCCGCGGATTGACCTTCTCAAGCTCCGCGAGCGTCTTCGACGGCTGCGGCAGGCGCACCCGCAGGAGATACTCGGCAACGTAGCTGTCGGCATCGAGCCGCTCGGCCGACGCCAGCGCGCCGCCCTCTTCAAGCTCGACGCGGGTCTTGAGGACCACCCCGGACGACATCCGCCGGACATCCCCGCCGCTGGTCCCATAGTGCGTGCTCGGCGCAACTTCCACCGGCACCACCGGCGGATCAACCGCGGGCTCAACCGCCACCGGCTCATCCACCACCACCTCAGGCGCCACCTCCACAGGCGCCGGCACCTCAACCGGCGCCGGCCGTGGGTCGCGCAGCGCGGCGGCCAGCCCGCGCTTGATCCGCCCGGGCACCGAGGTGAACAACAACCCAACACCCGCTAACAGCAACACCAGCACCACCCCGAGCGCCAGCCGCCCGCGCCACGGGTTGCCGCGCCGCTTCCCACCTGACCCTCGTTCGATTCTCCCTGCTATCACCCGGCCACCATACGGATTTCCTCCCCGGGATCAACCGGGATCAACCGGGATCAACTCGTCCCGCACACCACCCATCCCGGCCGCCATGCCTAACATAAGTAGGGTGGCGCACCGCCATTTCTGGCAGCGCGCCACCCGTAGGTTTGCTCGGGGAATTTCTTGCTCGGCTGCTAGAACCGCCAGACCAGGTCGAGCGTCAGGCGGTTTTCCATGATCCCGTCCTCCTCGTTGGTCAGCGGCACTTCATAGGCGATGCCGAAGTCGGCGCCCTTGCAAATCCGCGAGCGGAATCCAACCGCCGCACTCACAAAATCGCGGTTCGCCGAGCTGTTCAACGCACCGAAATTGAGCAAGTCGCCGCCTTCAAACTTGGCCACCTCCGGGACCAGCCCGGTGGCCTGGTTGGTGAAGTTGGTCTTGCCGTCGCCGGTGTCCAGGACGTGGAACCAGTTGAGCTCGACGAGCGGAATAAACCACGGGGTGACCTCGTAGCTGGCGTGCACGCTGAGCCAGTTGCTTGTCGACTGTTGGTCGGAGATCGGCAGCGCAAGGCCGGCACCAGCGGCGAACTGCCACGCGCCCGCCATCTGCAGCCCCGAGAGGATCAGGTTGACCGAGCCGTCGCCCGACCCCTGGAAGACGTCGCGGTTCCCGGTCGGCGCTTCGTAGCTCACCGTCCCGCTCAGCGCGCGGCCCGCCTGCGGGTCGAGCACGAAGGCATACTTCACCCCGCCGGCCAGGTTGGCGAACCCGGATTGCTTGGTCCAGAGCGCGGTGTTGTCCGGCTTGAAATCAACATATCCATCCTTGGTGGCCACCAGCGACCAGCGCTCGTTGAGCGCATACTCGAGCTGCAGCGCATACACGTTGACCTCACCTCCCATGTCGAGGGAACCCAGCGTCGTGTTCACCTGGTTTGGCAGGCTGTGGAACATCGCAATCGCGTGCACGTTCGTCGTCGGCAGCGCCAGGTCAAACAACGTTGGGTTGGTCATCGGCCGGCGCGCATTGGCAAATCCGTCCGCCGCGGCATCCGGCGTCCCAACGGGAACAAACACATCCGGTCCTGCCAGCGCCGTCGCAGTGAGCAGCGTGCAGATTCCTAGGCTACGACTAATGATTCGGTTATTCATGGGATTGGGCGGTTTGGGGCTTTCATCCCCCTGTTGGGGAACGTCTCGAGCATTGCCCATCACCTAACCGTGCCGCTACCCGCCGGTTTGCCATCACTGCGCATATCTTGCTTGGATGAAGAGTCGAAGGTCCACGGCCAATGGACCGTCCGCGCCGCGGCTAGCCGCGCGCCACCAGCCGCCGCCGCAACAACATCCGGAGCACCACCCAGAGCGCCACCGCCGCGCACAGGTGCTTGAGCGTGTGGCCGCTGACCCAGCCGCCGGCGGCCAGCACCGGCGCGTCGAACTCCTCGCCAAGCTTCGCCAGGGCATACCAGCCGACCGCCACCAGATAGCTCGCCGCCCGGGTATAGCGCGCCTCGAACAACCCCAGCACGAAGGGCACCAACAGCAGCGGCAGGTACTGCGCCAGCGCATACGCGCGCAGGTCACCCCGGCCCAACGTCTCGGTCCACGCCCAGTAGCCCACGCTGCCCATCCCCGCGGCAACCAACAGCCCGAGCAGCGCCAGCCCGGCGCGCACGCTGATCCGCTCGGCCACCAGCGCCGCAAACAACGGCGTCGTCACCAGGGTCATCGGCAACCGGTCCCAGACCAGCGTCGCGGTGCTCGGACTCCAATGGTAATACCCGGAGCCAATCCCGGTCAGCGTCAGCCCGCCGAAAATCACCAGCCACGGCCAGCGCTCGCGCCGGTCATGAAACTCGCCAGCGCCCCGCGCCAGCCGCCACACGCCTAACAACCCGACGGCCACCAACCCGACATTCGAGACCACGTCGAAGAAATTCGGGATCCCGAGGACCACCCGCCGGTCGGCAAAATCGTGATACCCGCAGTCCTGCGGGATGCGTCCAACAAAGGCCAGCACCACCACCGCCGGGATCGCCGCGATGATTGCCAGCAAGACCACCTTGTTGCGGATACTCATCTAACCGCGCGGGCCCGCCAGGGTTTCAAACACCGGCGCCGGCACGTAGCGGCGCACCGTCTCCTCCCAGCCCTCCGGCCCTATCAGGCTTTTGACCATGCTCGATGATAGCTCCGCAATGTCGCGCGGCGGCATCAGGAACACCGTGGTGATCTGTTGGGCCATGTCGCCGTTGATGTGGCGCATCACCCGCTCGTACTCGTAGTCGGCCTGCGAGCGGATCCCCCGCAGAATGTAATCCGCTCCCATCCGCTTCGCGTAATCGACCAGGTAGCGGTTGTCGAAATGTGCGATCGTCAGCCGCTCACACGACGGAATCGAGCGCCGGAGCAGCTCGAGGCGCTCCGGCACGCTGAACGTGTACGCCTTTGATGGATTGCTGCCGATCGCCACGATCAGCCGGTCAAACAGTTCGAGCCCCCTCTCGATCATCCAAAGATGTCCATTGGTGAGCGGATCAAATGATCCGGCATAGACGGCGGTGCGCATGCACGCGAGCTAAGCGATTCGCCGCGCCGCTGTCAGCCGTTAGTTTCCACCCCCGCCGCTCCGGCGAAGAACGGATTGTGCCGCTGCTCGATTGCCACGCTCGTCACCGGCCCGTGGCCCGGCAGCAGCACCGTGGCTCCCGGCAGGGTTAGAATCTGGTCGCCGATCCGCATCCTGGCTAACAGGTAGCTCTCCCGGTCCGGACAGCCGCCCATCGATCCGGCAAACAACGCGTCCCCAACCACACAGACCGGCGCGCTGAGCCCGTCAACCCGGTACGACAGCGCCCCGGGCGTGTGCCCCTCGCTGGCCAGCGCGACAACCCGCACTCCGCCAAACTCATGCGCCGCGTGCGGCTCGATCGGCTCGGTCCCCCGGAGCGTCTCGTGGTCGGGCGAGAAGATCCGCCCGGTTAGCCGGCGGACCACCGCGAGCCCGGCGACGTGGTCGGGGTGGTCGTGGGTGATGAACGCCGCGTCGAGCCGGTGAACCGCCAAGCGCCGCAACTCACCGTCAAGCGCCTCCGGGTCGCTGCCCGCATCAAACAACAGCGTCGCCCCCGGCGCGCGCACCAGCCAGACGTTGACTCCCAGATCGCCAAACGGCAGCACCAGCCGGACCACCTCGGGCGGCAGCGGCGGCCCGCCAGGGTAGCTCGGGTGGCTCGCCAAGGCCTCCGGGTCAAGCCCCAGCACCGGCGCGACCACCCGCGCCGTCGCCGCGGAAAACCGCCCCATCACTAGCTGTTGGACATCCGCCTGGGGCACACCGGCGCGCTCGGCCACCTCGCTGGCAGCCAGCCCGCAGCCCTTCATCGCCTTGCGCAGGACATACTGGAAATCATCTTCAAGGGTAACCACACGGCTAACATAGCGCGCATCCCGCAAGGTTCGACCCCGCAGTGGAAGAAAATCATCCGCCTGGCCGACCTCCGTGGTGTTAGTCCGCATTTGATCCTTGGATTTTCCGCCCGGCCCCGGAGACTCCCGCGCATGCCAACACCCAAGCTCTTCAGCCCCGGCCCGGTCGATGTCTCCCCGCAAACCTACGCGGCCATGGCCCAAACGATGATCGGCCACCGCGGCAGCGAGTTTGAGGCCCTCTACGCCTCCCTCCAGCCGGGCCTCCAACAAATGTTTGGCACCGCCCGCCCGGTGTTCACCTCGACCTCGTCGGCCTGGGGAGTGATGGAAGGCGCGCTGCGCAACCTTGCCCACGAAAAAGTCCTCTGCCTCTGCTGCGGCGCGTTCTCCGACAAGTGGCTCGATGTCGCCAAAAAATGCGGGTTTGCCGCCGACTCGGTGCAAGTCGAGTGGGGCGAGGCGATCGACCCTGAGGCGGTCCGCGCCAAGCTGGCCGAGGGCGGCTTCGACACCGTCACCCTCATCCACAGCGAGACGTCCACCGGCGTGCTCAACGATCTGGCAGGCATCGCCAAGGTGGTCAAAAGCTTCCCCGACACGCTGCTCATCGTCGACACCGTCTCGTCGCTCTCGACGGTCCCAACACCGATGGACGAGCTCGGCATCGACGTCATGTTGGCCGGCGTCCAGAAGGCCCTCGCCCTGCCGCCCGGCCTCGCGGTTTTTGCCATCTCCGACGCCGCCCTGGAGCGCGCCAAGGGCACGTCTAACCGTGGATACTATTTCGACTTCATCGAGTTCGAGAAAAACGCCAAGGCTAACAACACGCCGTCGACCCCGGCCATCTCGCTGCTTTGGGGCCTCCAGTTCATGCTCGGCGAGATTGCAAAGGAAGGCTTCGAGGCCCGCTTCGCCCGCCACGCGAAGACCAACGCGATGGTCCACGGCTGGGCCGCGCGCCACGGGTTTGAACACTTCGCCCCGGAAGGCCGCCGCTCGACCGCGCTGACCTGTTTCAAAACCCCGGACGGCTTCGACCTCTCCGGCTTCATCAAGACCCTCAAGAACAACCACGGCTTCCTCATCAACGGCGGCTACGGCAAGATCAAGGGCACCACCTTCCGCATCTCCAACATGGGCAACGAAACCGAGCAGACGCTCGCCGAACTCATCGCCGCCATGGACGAGGTGCTCGCCGGCATGGCCTAGGGCTTCCCGACAAGTTTCCCATGCCTCAGAGGAATGGATTGCGCACGGTCTTGCGGGTAGCCGCTGAGTAAAACTCCTGCAGGACTTGGGTGGAAATCACATGCCCGCGCCCAGCCTCCAACAACGCCTAGCAGCCCGGCAGCGCCCGGCCGGCGCCGCGGTCATGCGCCAGGGCTGGGAGCGGCTGCTTTTCCTCCACTGGCAGATCGACCCGGAGCGCATCCAGGCGACCCTGCCGCCGGGCCTAACCGTCGACACCCACGCCGGAGCGGCCTGGCTCGGGGTGGTGCCGTTCTTCATGCGCCGGGTCCGCCCGTGCTTCCTGCCGCCGGTCCCGTGGCTGTCGTGGTTTCTCGAGCTCAACCTGCGGACCTATGTTTTTGACCGGGACGGCAACCCGGGCGTCTGGTTCTACTCGCTGGACTGCAACCAGCCGGTAGCCGTCGAGCTCGCCCGGCGCTTTTTCCACCTGCCCTATCAGCATGCAAGAATGCGCGCGCAGATCGCCGCCGACGACCGCGTCGACTACCACTGGCAACGCCGCGGCGCCGCGCCCGGCCGCTTCACCTACGCACCGGAAGGGCGCGCCGCTCCCGCCGAGCCAGACAGCCTCGAGTTTTTCCTGTGCGAGCGCTATCTGTTATTCGCCGCCGACTCCGGCGGCGGCCTGCATGTTGGCCGCGTCCACCACCCGCCCTATCAGCTCCAGCCGGCCAGCGTAGCTAACTTCGACCTGCAGCCCATCAGTCTCGCTGGATTTGCCGTGCCCAACACCCCGGCCGGGTCGGTCCTCTACTCGGCCCGGGTGGAGGTGGAAATCTTTCCGCTGCGCCGCAGCCGCTGAGAAGAAGGAGGAATACCTGTCGCTTGAAGTATCACGCGGGTGGGGTGCCCCGGCGATTGACCGGTCTGACTGGTCGGTGTAGGCTTGCACCATGAAAACGATTGCCGCCTATGAGGCAAAGTCAAAGTTTTCCCAGATTCTGCGGGAAGCGGCGGCGGGGGAAACGTTTGTGATCACCCGCAACGGCGAGCGCATGGCGGAATTGCGCCCGTGTCCAGCTGCAGCCAAAGAGCGCAAGCGCGGAATGATGAGAGAGGCCTTCGGGCCGGTTCCGGAGGATTTCAACGCGCCACTGACTGACTTCGACGATTACCAATGAGACTCTTGCTCGACACCTGCGCGCTGCTTTGGTTCTTGCGCGATGATGGGGAACTTTCCGAGCGGGCCGCCCTGGTCATCGAGGATTCGACCAACGAAGTGGTTGTCAGCGTGGTGAGCATCTGGGAAATCGCGATCAAGGCGGGGCTGGGCAAGATTCGAGTCCAGGAGGGGCTTGAGACGGGGCTTGAAAAAAGACTCGTGCAAGATGGCTTCACGCTGCTGGAGGTGAACTATCAGCACGCCGCCGGCGTCTTCGGTCTACCGCGGGTCCACGGCGATCCATTTGACCGGCTGCTCATCAGCCAATGCCGGGCAGAGAATCTCATCGCCCTCACCAACGATCCCCACTGGTCCGCACCAGAATATGGTTTGCGGGTGCTTTGGTGAGAGGTGTGAGCCGCAGCACCCCTGAATCTAACCCTGCGGCTCGACAAGGCGGATGCCGTCCGGCTCAAGCGTGATCCGGCGCTGGCGGAACAGCTGCCCGGTCGCCTGTTTGAAAGCCTTTTTGCTCACCCCGAAGGTTGCCGCGATCCTTTCCGGCGGACTCTTGTCATGGAGACCCAAAAACCCGCGGTGGGTCTCAAGCTCAAAGATGATCTCCTCGGCGAGCGCCTCGATCCGGTCGCGCCCGGGCGGATAGAGACTCAGGTCGATCTTGCCGTCCTCCTCGCGCACCTGCACGACATACCCGCGCGTGCGCTCGCCGACAAACAGCCGCCGGAATGTCTCGCTGGCAAACAACAGCCCGGTGTGGCGGCCATTGACGATCGCCTTGGTCCCCAAGTCTGTTAGCCCGTAGATCATCAGGTCCACCTCGTCGCCCGGCCGGTAGGTCGCGGGCTCCTGGTTGAGGTAGCGCGCCAGCCGGGTGCTGGCGATGATCCGCCCGGTCTCCTCGTCGCGCGCGATGCGCACCACGTACGACCGGCCGACCTCGATGGGCACCTTGGTCTTCTGCTCGCGAAATGGAACTAACAGATCCTTGGGCAGGCCCCAGTTGAGGAACGCCCCAACATTTGTTAGCGCGACCACCTCCAGATAGGCGAACTCCCCGACAACCGCCTTGGGCGCGGTGGTGGTCGCCACCGGACGGTCCTCCGAGTCGTGATAGAGAAAGACATCGATCTCATCGCCCGGCACGGTGCCCTCGGGCGCCTCGCGTCCTGGGAGGAGGATTTCACCCAGCTCTCCCGCATCGAGGAAAAACCCCGGCGAGCGGTCGCGCAGCACTTTGAGCCGCGCCCATGTTCCGATTTCCGCCATGCCGCAACCTCGTTGGCGCAGCCGCCAATGTCGAGCGCTCAGCCGATCCAGGCCATTTCCACGAGCTCGCGCAGCCGCGCGGGATCGCTTGCGCGGGTCTTGGCGACAAACCCGCGGGCGTGGGCAAACCCAACATCCGGTTCGTTCCCGATCCGGCAAAAATCCAGCCTTGGGCAGTCCTCGTAGCGCGACAACCCGTAGCCGGGCCCGCGCCGGTCCGGATAGATCATCCCCGCCACCTCAAGCCCCTCGGCCCGGATGAAGCGCTCCATCCCCGCCGACGGCTCGTC
>JBILQE010000026.1:0-46886 GCA_044373465.1 Akkermansiaceae bacterium
ATCGACATCCTTGATCCGCAACCGCAGCAACTCGGTGAGCCGCAGACCCGCACCATACTGCAACCGCGCCGCGAGCCCGTAACGGCGGTCGAGCGATTGGCCAGCGCTTGCCGCCTCGTCGAGCTTCGCAAACACCTGCTGGGCCTCCGGTCGCGAGAGCACCACCGGCACCCGCGTCCCGGTCCGGCGCAGCTTCACCGCAAAGACCGGCTCCTCGACCCCGCAGACCTGCTTGAAAAAGAACGCCAACGCGTTGAGCGCCTGCTTCTGGGTCGAATACGCACAGTCCTCATCCTTCACCACCGAGGCCAGGAAGCGCGTCGCCGTCTCGACCTGCATCGCCTCGCGCTCACCGCCGGCAAACGCTGCGTAGCGCGCCGCCCACGCGCCGTAGCACTGCTGGGTGCGCCGCGCCAACCCGCGCCGCGCCCCGGCGGAATTCACCGCCGCGCGCAACCGCTCGGCCAGGCTCCGGTGGTCTGCCCCCTCTTTCTCACACGCACTTAGCCACTCCAGATACCAGCGGATGGCCTCCTCCCATTGGCGCAGTTGCCACTCCTCGCGCTTCGCACCCTCGCGCAGCACCTCATGGCGCCAAAACGCCCGCGCCGCGTCACGCCCGGCCTCCAGTTCAGCGCGCAGCCGGAAATTCTCAAACCACTCCAGCACCAATAAAAACCCCGCCCGCTCAAGGTCCGTGAGCCCGCGGAATCCACCCAAATCCTTCCTCCAGCACCAACGCGTCTTGGTCGCCTTCATCCCCTAAAATGCCACGACCCGCCGCGACCGCCACCTAAAATTGTGTTCACCCGAACATTGGGTGAATGAATCATTCACCGCGGAGCAGCGGAGGCAGCGGAGGAAAGCGGAGCCATCCCGAATCGGTCAGAGAGGCTTGCTGAATATTGGGCACTTACAGCCAAACCCTCACCGCCCGAAGTCCTCCGCTTCTCTCCGCTGCCTCCGCTTCTCCGCGGTGCATCCCCGCTTCATCGGCCTCGCAGTTACCTAGATCGATTGACGATTGTTGAGCTCCGATTGTTGATTGTTGAGGTAAAAGAAAAGGCGGACCGCTCCTCCTCACCTCAACAATCACACCTCAACAATCGCTCCCCGCTCTGGCACCCGATAAACCCACCCGCCCCGAATCACCCTCCTCGCTATCAGCACTTCCCTGCCCATCTCCCCGCCGCCGCCTCTAGCGGATATCACCCTTCCGCCCACCCGCCCAACCACTCCGCCACACCCGCGATATCCAGCCCCGCCTCCACCCCCGCTCCCGACCCTCCTCCCATCCCTGATAGCCGCGCCCGCCACGAAACAATTCCTTGGCACTCAGCACTTCCTAGCCCATCCTCCTACCACCCGTCCTCCCGGATATCACCACCAGGGGGGATACGAATAAAAACTGTTGGACGAAATTGAGGAGGCATAAATAGTTAGGGGTAAGTGATAGAGCTCACACACGCCCACCCTCCCGTTCGAAGCCGTAGTTAGCTAACAAACCCAAGGCGATTTGCGAGTGTTTGGAGCTGCGGTTAGCTTGTCGGATCAAAGGGGCAATCAACACGATTCTAAGAGAGTGGCGCGACCTCTGGCCAGGTGGGCTCAGCAAGGACCAGTACTCCACGCTCAACCTGATCGCCCACTGCCGCGAGGGGAGTCTCGGCAGCAACCTGGCAAGCTGTGACAAGTGCCACCACCAGCAATGGTACGCGAGTTCCTGTGGCGACCGCCACTGTCCCAACTGTTTGGGGCCGAGGCAAATGGAGTGGTCCGAGAAGGTCTGCAGGCGGCTCCCCGACTGTCCGCACTTCCACGTGGTGTTCACGGTCCCCGAGCAGCTCCACGAGTTCTTCGAAGGCAATTATCGAATAGCCGCAGCCGAACTGTTCGGAGCCGCCGCCGAAACCCTCAAGACTTTTCAAAAGAACAACTGGCACATGCAGGGGGGCTTTCTGGGTGTGCTCCACACGTGGGGGAGTTCGCTCAACTGGCACCCGCACCTCCACATGCTCGTCGCCGCGGGCGGAGCCGATCTAACCAGCGGATGCTGGAAAGAAGCGCGCGCGAACTACCTGTTTCCAGTGAGGGCAATGTCGCAGGTCTTCCGCGCGATCTTCCTGCGCCGGCTTGAAGAACTCGACGCGCAAAGCGGGATCGCTTGGCCCGACGAGCTCGACACGGTTGAAGCGCGGCGCTCCTGGCGACTCCGGCTGGCAACCCGCAACTGGAACATCTTCAGCCGCGCAACCCTCGGCAACACCCGCTCGGTGGTGCGCTACCTGGCCCGCTACACCAGCCGCATCGCCATCAGCAACCACCGCATCATCAGAGTCGACTCCAACAATCGCAGCGTCACCTTCAGTTGGACCGACTACCGCAACAACGCCCGCAAGACCGAGACCACCCTATCAGGACAACAGTTCCTGCGCAGCTTCACCCGCCACCTCGTTCCAAAGGGATTTCGCCGGGTCCGCTACTTCGGGCTCCTCGTCGGCGACAAGGAACGCCTGCGCAGCATCCCCGGATCACCCCAAACAAGCATCCACGAAGACGCCCCGCCAACCCCGCATCCGCCCTGCCCACGCTGCGGCAACCCGAACTGGACCTTCCACAGCTTCTATCAGCACCCAACTCCGCCAATTGCCCTTAGCAAACTAACCCAAGGATTCACAAGTTCCTCGCCACAAGGGAGAAATCGCTTTTCCCTAGACCCCCCAGCCATGGCACCGTAAAAGACGTCCAACAAGCGGATGCTGCGTACGCCGGGCGGAATCAAAGACGAGGACACACCCATACCGGCGACGCAGATCCTTAACGTTGGACGAAATTGAGGAGGCATAAATAGTTAGGGGTAAGTGATAGAGCTCACACACGCCCACCCTCCCGTTCGAAGCCGTAGTTAGCTAACAAACCCAAGGCGATTTGCGAGTGTTTGGAGCTGCGGTTAGCTTGTCGGATCAAAGGGGCAATCAACACGATTCTAAGAGAGTGGCGCGACCTCTGGCCAGGTGGGCTCAGCAAGGACCAGTACTCCACGCTCAACCTGATCGCCCACTGCCGCGAGGGGAGTCTCGGCAGCAACCTGGCAAGCTGTGACAAGTGCCACCACCAGCAATGGTACGCGAGTTCCTGTGGCGACCGCCACTGTCCCAACTGTTTGGGGCCGAGGCAAATGGAGTGGTCCGAGAAGGTCTGCAGGCGGCTCCCCGACTGTCCGCACTTCCACGTGGTGTTCACGGTCCCCGAGCAGCTCCACGAGTTCTTCGAAGGCAATTATCGAATAGCCGCAGCCGAACTGTTCGGAGCCGCCGCCGAAACCCTCAAGACTTTTCAAAAGAACAACTGGCACATGCAGGGGGGCTTTCTGGGTGTGCTCCACACGTGGGGGAGTTCGCTCAACTGGCACCCGCACCTCCACATGCTCGTCGCCGCGGGCGGAGCCGATCTAACCAGCGGATGCTGGAAAGAAGCGCGCGCGAACTACCTGTTTCCAGTGAGGGCAATGTCGCAGGTCTTCCGCGCGATCTTCCTGCGCCGGCTTGAAGAACTCGACGCGCAAAGCGGGATCGCTTGGCCCGACGAGCTCGACACGGTTGAAGCGCGGCGCTCCTGGCGACTCCGGCTGGCAACCCGCAACTGGAACATCTTCAGCCGCGCAACCCTCGGCAACACCCGCTCGGTGGTGCGCTACCTGGCCCGCTACACCAGCCGCATCGCCATCAGCAACCACCGCATCATCAGAGTCGACTCCAACAATCGCAGCGTCACCTTCAGTTGGACCGACTACCGCAACAACGCCCGCAAGACCGAGACCACCCTATCAGGACAACAGTTCCTGCGCAGCTTCACCCGCCACCTCGTTCCAAAGGGATTTCGCCGGGTCCGCTACTTCGGGCTCCTCGTCGGCGACAAGGAACGCCTGCGCAGCATCCCCGGATCACCCCAAACAAGCATCCACGAAGACGCCCCGCCAACCCCGCATCCGCCCTGCCCACGCTGCGGCAACCCGAACTGGACCTTCCACAGCTTCTATCAGCACCCAACTCCGCCAATTGCCCTTAGCAAACTAACCCAAGGATTCACAAGTTCCTCGCCACAAGGGAGAAATCGCTTTTCCCTAGACCCCCCAGCCATGGCACCGTAAAAGACGTCCAACAAGCGGATGCTGCGTACGCCGGGCGGAATCAAAGACGAGGACACACCCATACCGGCGACGCAGATCCTTAACGTTCGCTCCGAAAATGAAGACTTCCGAAGCGCGTGACTTGGCCATCGGGCTGTCGCTTGGAGTCATACATGCACCGGATGCTGTCGAATGGGCCGATTCGTGGATCATGCGACTCGACGACCCGCCATATTGGCTGATTGAGATTTCCACCTCACCTCGTGCGACACAACAAGATTTACTCAAGCTGATTCCCGCAACCGCCGATGACGAGGATGCTACAGACCAGGAATTTCTTGGCGCTATGGCAGTGAGATCTATCGATCAGTCCGGCTCGCTGAGTGAGATTCTTCGGCTGATGTATGAGCGATTTTGCCTTTGTGAGTGGACTGAGATGACCGAGGTCCGCCAGCAAGTCTACTTGATCGACGATCAGTGGGAATGGGATCAGTCGCGGGCCGTTCGGACGGCCCGAGCTCTTCTGATGCCGCATTTGAGCGTGGGCCGAGACCTCCTCGAAAGAATCAAAGCGAACAAGGCGTGGGTGGACAACCCGCTACCTCGCCGCGAGTCGGAGATTGAACCCTGATGAGAACCCTCTACCTTGGATCGGAGCAGCGCTCCCGGTATCGGGTGCCACCACTTTATCGTTGGCCCCAATCTTACACTCCCATCTCGATGTCGCACCGCGTAAAATACACAGTTAAATGGACTACTTTCGCCATCCTGGCGATTGCGATATTTCTGCCCAGTCCAGTGCAGGCTTCTGCCGAGGGTGGCGTGATAGCTGAGATCAGGCAAATTGTCATCGAAGCTCGTGAGGCCGGCTACAAGATTACCCTTTCGACCGATGACAAAAACTTTCTACATAAAATCAAGGTCGAGTGGGGCGGTAACGTGGCTGAGTTTGGAGTGGAGGCTTTCGGTCAAGTAGAGTCACCGGATTTTGGATCATATTATGTCAGGGCCCCTACTGAGAATTCCAGGGGCAAACAGGATCATGTAATCCTGATTTTGCCCTACAACCAGAATTTTGTTAAAGAGGGTGATGAATCATACAATCAATGGGATTTTATTCGGATCCACTTCAACAAGGGACGTCTAGAAATTTGGCAGAAGGCAGAGGCCGTTATCGGCAAGCCCGGCAAGTGGAAACTGACCAGTAAAGGGGAAATGATATCTGATGTGGTTGATGGCGTTGATCGGGTCGATAAGAATGGTGTTTACGATAATGGCAATCACACTTCTAAGAAAAATCCATATGCTCAGTGATTAGTAGAAGAAAAGATAACGCCTTACCTGAGTGCGTAATTCAAAGACAGGCCAACAAGGCGTCGCTCCTAACACCTTCCCCGTATCCAGTTCCAGCTGCTATGACCGCTACAACCTCAACCCGCAGTCGAAGCCTCGCCCCCGGTCAGGCGTAGGAGGACTCATCGTTGGCTAGAAATTCATGATCCGTCAAAAGCCAGGTGACCTTCTTGAGATTCGCTTCGATGACAAGTTCTATTACGTCATAGTCCTCACTCCGATCGTGATGTTCGGCGGCAACATTATTTTTGCGTTCCACGGAGACGGCACCCGCCTTCGACTGGATAACCTGTATCCCGAAGGACATGGTTTCAACGTTTGCACCGACTTGCGACTTCCAAAGAAGGAAGGCGATGTTTCTCGTGTTGCGGCGGATTTGGACTTAGCTCCCTATTGGCGAACACGATTTGCTAAAGGGTGTCTGGAATATCGCAAGGGGCACAAAGCTCAAGAATGGTGGATTTATCCGATTGACGATTTACAGAACCACATTGCGCGGACGAGTGAGCTTTCTTCTGACTATCAGCAAGCCATGGACCGCGGTTGCTTCTCGTTCGATCTTGTGGCCGACATGATACTACAATCCTACACCCCAGACCAGAACCCATTCCTGTGAATAAGAAAGCCAACAAGCCGCGTCACACAACCGTGCATAAGCTTTTCAATTTCTTTTCATCGACTCTCCTTCAGCGCACGGTGTGTGCGCTCTAACGTTCTGCTGGAGAATTCCACCATGCTACAATCACAACTCATACCAGCCGTCCTTGGAGTGATGCTTCTTGGATCGTGCGAAAAATCGGATCAGTCGATTCACGAAACCCGGGGCGACGAAAAGGAGATGAAAATCGAACTCAATCCTGGAAGAATTGTCACAGTTTATCACCCTAGTGATGTTCCTCCTGTGTCGATTTGGGCGGAGCAAGACGCAATTTTTGTCGAACACAACTTAGGGGAGGATGGAACAGCAAATCGGCTTTCTGGTAACACATTCAGAGTATGGCTGAAGAGTAAGGAATCGGGACGAGTCTGGATCTCCCGGAACCAAAGTCCCGAAGCGCGAACAATGGGTTTGAAGGATTCATCACTCTACGAAGATCAGAATGGAGACGGGATTGTTGACTACAAGCGTAACAGCGACGGCGTCTTTCGTGTTGCTGAGATTATTTGGGAGAAGATTGGCGACATACCGGCCGTTCCTCCTGATGAATTAAATCAACGGATTGATACTCACCGCAATTCGCTAGGCAGCCGTGAGCTAGACCAAAATGCAGAACAAGCCGGCGCTGAGCAACCCGCTACCCGCCCCGTGGTTGAGTCGGAGGGTGATGACAAACCTCAACCTGAAGCGGAGGGGCGCTCCCGGTAGCGGGTGCCAGGCCTCTTTCGTTCGCCAGGAATGATGCTGGCACGATGAAGCCTGGACTAACGAATTAGACGAACCTCCTTCCGGCCGAAGTCATCCGTGATAATCCGTGTCATCCGTGGTTAAGAATCTTCAGCCGATGAAGCGGAAATGCCAGCACGACGGATTCAATCCCAGCACGCCGCAACCTGATCCCATGAAGCAGAATTCCAGCATGACGGTGGCCGATGAAGCCCAACGGATGCTGGACAGATGGAACCCAGCGCCCGATGCTCCCAACCAATGGAATCAGGCGAACAAATCGTGGCGCACCAACCGACCTAAGCTTTTCAGTTTCTTTTCAACCTCCCTTCAATCGCGCCGGTGGGCGCACATTTAACGTTCTGCCAAAAAGATGACAACGCTGAATACAGCCATCTCTTTCCGATCGATGGCTGTGCGTCTCGTCGTTTTCCTTGTCCTCGCCTACATTGTCTACGTGTCGTGGCATGAGTGTTTCGGACGTTTCATGTTCTTCGAGGAGATGGATCCTCCAGCGGCTGATCCGCATCGAACAGAACATTTGCGAGATGCGTATTACCTGATTTACGGAATTCTCGGAGTGATTCTGGGGCTGCTCGCCGCTATTAGGGCGCGGATCGCAGAGGCGATCGTAACCATCGTTATCGGCATTGGACTGTTTCTTTCCCTTCGCTACCGAGGCATTCCATCGATCTTTGATCCCACCTCTGAAGAGGGTTACTATGGAGTGCGAACGATAGCGGTTGCTTCCCTGCTCGTGATGACGATTGCGTTAGCGGTGCGCGGGGTGTGGGCGAGATTGCCCAACCAAACAACGAAGGCCAACAAGCAGTGAGTGGCAACGGCGATAGCGTCCGTCGTTGAATTCGCGCTTCCCACCGCCGGTCCCAATGCCCCGCGTCGTGGAGAAGCCCTGGCCGCAAGCTCGACAAGCCCTGCACCGCACGATATGAAACCGTCGACCAACTGGACGCCAATCATGATCGAAGTTCCACCTGCGCGCATTCCTGAGGAGCCCGGTGCGGTAGTTCCGCACGCCGGGATCTGCAAGGGGGGCGTCGGGCAACCGGCGTCCCTACTTTAATCGATGAAGAAATGATCAACCAAGAACAGCTAGTTGCGATTCTTATCTCGGCGTTCCCCGAGTTTGTCCCTGACACCGACGCGGTAGATTTGCCTTATGTCGTCCTTGGAGATTTCGCGCGGTTCGTAATCGATATTTACGAATCCGGAGACGAGACAGAACGGATCAAGGCAATTCAACTCATCGAACTCCTGCACACCGATGGTGATCCTTACGTCAGAGAGGCGGCCACGATCGGTCTCCTTGAAGGCATCCAGAATTCATGGCAGGAGAGAGGGGCTATTCCGCACGCCTTTGAAGTTTCTTTGCTGCCTGAATCTAGGCGATGGTGGGACTCACTGAATGGGTTTTGGAGTGGAAGTATTCAGCATGTCGGAGCCGGTCTCCAAAAGTAAGACATCGAACAAGTCGAGACATGCAGCCGCCATCAGCCGCCCTGTTTACATGATTTTCCGTAGTTTCAACCTCAACCCCGTGATCGAAGCTCGCCCCCGCGGGTGGAGTGCTCTTTGACGTTCGGCATAAAAGCACAATCTGACTCAGCGTCGCCTTGAATACTCCAATCTCCGATACGATGGCTCCCACGATATCTCCGAGTGCGACCCGTTCGCCGCGATCGAAGTTGGTGTCATGTTTGGTTTTGATTGGACTGATCCTCGTCGCCGTAATCCTTATTGGGGTGGCTGCCTTCATTATCAGCATCGCTGACGAACTAATGAGTAGCACGCTCATGGCAATGGATCGCGATCCTCCAGAAAGCGTCGCAGCGTGGAAACTGAATCGAGCATGGGAAATTCTGCCATCGTGGGCGCTACCCATATCAGTGTGGCTCTCCCTTTTCTTCTTTGTCTTTTGGCGAGCATGGAGGAGGCTCGCCCACATCCTTTTGTAGTTTCCATGATGACCCCTCAAAAAAACCAGTGCCGAAGAGATACAGTTGGTGGCGGACGATTTTGTCCGTTGCTCACCTTGACTTCGGGCTTCCCGGCCCGCCGCGGGTGGGCTATCAAAAGAGTGCATATGCGCTTGCTCATTCTCTTAGCGATTCTCCATGGAGCAGCCCTGAACATTCTGGCTGAGCAGGAAGGAAAGATGCACACGGACGTTCTGATCTACGAATCTGTCGTTGCGGGACGAGTCATCAAGGTGGTGGTGTCGGAGCAGCCATTTGATCCGGCGAAGCACAAGACGACCGAGCTGAAGAATCACGGGAGCGAGGAAGCCCCGGAGTGGATCGGAGCAACCGTGGACGGCAAGGCTGTGATTGGCACTGATCAGACGCTGCCGCCAAAGGGACTGCCGCAGTTGGCGCGGATTGTCGTCCACTTTGGTGAGCATGAAGTTGAGGTTCCGCCAGCGCTTACAAGTCACGTGTTTCTGCCGCACCTTCAGGCACCGAGTATCTTTACGCTTGCCGGTGCGGACAGCATCATCAGTGTCTCAGCCGACGGGAAGTGCGTCTTGATCGACCTCGGAGTCGGTGATGGAGGCGGGACCACGACTGCTTTCTTCGCGGTGTCCGATGATGGCAAGGCTTCATCGGAACCACCGAGGAGGCCTGAACCATGAAGGTTGAGCCCCTCGTTGAACGATGAATCCGCCGGTTTATGAGCGCTGTTGATTTGGAGGGTAGCGACTGGCGGCCGATCACGTTTGAAGGGGTGACGTTTCCGCCCACGCTGATGGGCATCTCGGTGCTGGCGTCGATTTTCGGCTCGGTAGCGGCGGAGGATGAGGAGCTGGGCGGGTGGCTGCACAGCCTGCGGATGTGTTGCGGGGTCAGCAGACGGGCGCCGGCGGTGGTTTGCCACGGGTGCGCGACCCGGGCGCGCGCGCTGATGCTTGAGCATCGCGCGGAGGTGGTTGCGGGGATCACCCGGCAGCTTGGGCCGCACGGGTGGGATGCGGACGCGACGTTCCGCGCATGGCTTGCCGCCATGGAGCGGATCGCCGAGCTGGCTGCCATTGCGGAGGGTGACTGCACGTGGTCGGCGCCTGGCCATGCAAGCGACCCGCTGGGAACCCCCGAGAAACAGGCAAAGTTCCTGAGATCCTTGGAGGCTCAAATTTCCAACGCGGCCGAACCGGTGGCCTTCCGGCCGCGGCTCGGTCCGGGCAGGGCGCTGATCCTCTACGGGGTTGGCTCGCTGGGGATGGCGATCTTCGCGCGCCCTGGCTATGACGCGTTCAGCGGGATGATGCTGTTGCTCGGCGGGCCGACCGGGAGTTTGAAGCTTTTCCTCGACGCGGGGCGGGATGTTTTCGATGACGATCTACTCCTTGGCCGCGTGTTCAGCAGCGAGGCGCTCGGCGTGGCGCTCATCGCGCTGGGCATCTGGCTGCTTGGCGGCTTCTTGGTCTTCAAGGCGGCAAGATCGTGCTGGCGTGGTGGGTTCACGGCCGCGATGGTTCCGCTCTGGCTGGTTGGATCCGCGTACAACCTGATGTGGTTCGGGATCCGGTCGCTTTGACTGGGGCCAACCGGCGCCACCCGATGAATGCCGCCCGACTCACCCTGGATGGATCTTGATGGACCGTCAGCCCGTTTTCCTTAACCGTGCAAGCAGCGATCCCGCGAACAAGCCCTTATGCCGCCGGTGCTATCGATCACTTATGAGATTCCCTGGTACCCGAGCTCTGCGACCGCTTGGCTCTTCTGGGTTGGGCTGGCGCTCGACCTTGGCGGATTGATCCGCGCCGAGCGTCTGAAGACGCTGGGCAACGGGACGTACCGGGTGAAGTGGGCGCTGCTGGGACTGGTTGTCTCCAGCCTGCTGGAGCTTCGTGACGACATTCTTCTCCCAGAGATTCCCGACTACGATCAGCTTTTCCTCGGTGTGACGGTGCTCATCGACCAGGCGCTTGCGGGCTTGGCGATCACGGTTCTGAGCGTGGCCGGGGTCAAGCTGGCCGGCTGGATGATCCGCAGGGCGCGCAAGCCACCCTGAGAGGATACTCACCTACAGCCATGAAAGGATTCCTGAAATGCCTCATGTGGGGGATCGGCTTTCTTGATCTGAATTCGGGCTTTCCCTTCCCGCCGTGGATGGCCTAAACGTTTGGCAGCAATACTAGACGATGAAGAGTGGCCAACCAGCAGAGTCGGACTGGAAGAAGTTTCGAGCGATAGTTCCAGAGCTGCGTGAGCGATATTTGAGCGCGCGGAACACTGAGCTGGTTGCGATACTCCAAGGCGAGCCGTTAACGCCGACAGAGAGGTTCTGGACAGCGAGTAAGCGCATGGAAGAGATTGGTGATATTCTAAGAGCCTGCCTCGATGACCATAGAAGGTCCGGAATGATGCATTCTCTCAGGCTTATGTATTATCACCAGATGATCACTGATGAGGATCTGACTGGCTTTAGTGAAGAGGTTCAAGAGCGAATTGCACTCGGACCAAGCAACCGGAAGAATTGGCAAACCCCGTGATTGACGCGCGCTCTCGTTGGTGGTGTTGCACGCGCTCATCGTTGGCAGAAACCATGAAGGAGACGTCGCAGATCGTTGCCGGTGGAGGCTGTCGTGGAACCAGATGTAGTCGCGTCAAGGTCAAGGCCTGTATTGCGCTTATCCTCGCGATAGTCTTCCTGGTCATAGCGCTCAGCTCAATAGGAACGGTCCTTTTCTATGCCTCCATTCCCGCCGTAATTAGCCTCGCTGTTTCGGTGGTTCTGTTCATCCGTGAGCTGCCGATCGCAATTGAATCACCCACAGGAGGTGTAGGCACGGATCCGCGTAAGCTCTATGGCCGTGCGAATGCCCGAGACACAGCAAAGAACGAAGACAATGCCAACAAGCAGTGAGTGGCAACCGGCGATAGCGTCCGTCGTTGAATTCGCGCTTCCCACCGCCGGTACTACCACTCAGCGTTCGGTTGCAGAATGAAGATTTTACTCCTCGCCGGATTCTTGGCTTCAAGCCTGCCAGTCTGGGCCGTTGAGCCTGACATTGGCACTATTGTTGGCGCAGTTGATCTGCCGCCCAAGAAGTCGGCCATCACGGTAAGCTATGAATACGATGGCGAGGGCAAGCTTGTGCTCTCGTTTGACAACATTGCGATGAATTCAGCTGCCAAGGGCGTCGTTGGTTCAGTCGTCGTCAAAGATCAGGAGATCGTCATCCGGCCGAAAGAGCGGTACGATCCGCGGGGGCCGGTTGAGAGTATACGATGGTATGCGATCGAATACGTAATTCAGAATATTCAGCCGGGTCGCTACACTTTGAACCACGACGATAGCGCTGCCGAAGGACAAGATCGGGAGACCAAGACAGAGTTGGATCTCTCAATCGCAGGCAAAGGTACGAAGGTAATGACCTTGAAAGACTTCGGTCCGTTAGAGGATCCGTTTGCCGAACCGCCCACGACCAAAACCGAAGCCGGCACTGGGGAGCCCGCTACCCGCCCCGTGTTTGAGTCGGAAGGTGGTGACAAACCCCAACCTGAAGCGGAGGGGCGCTCCCGGTAGCGGGTGCCAGGCCTAATGGTTCGCCAAAAATGCAGGCAATGAGTACCGAGGATAAGGCTCAATGGCGTCAGACTGTAAGGCCGCTGAATGTCACTTACCTCTGGTGGTATGACACTGTCGCGATCCTGCCTGAATACGATGATACCGAGAACGGGATTTTGCCAGCAGGTGAGTTCATTCGCTTCTTCGATTCCGAAGGAGGCAAGACGATTTGCGATCTTCACGACCCGAAGCGAATCGAGAAGTGCCAGCTCCCAGCAGGTCGAATTCGAAGATTCCGACCCTTCGCGTTCGCGACTCCGCTTCAGGCAATTCTGGATGATGATGATTTCAGCTCAACCATTCCCGCAGACCCTCCTGGGACGACCATATGTTCCAGACTTCTTAGCAAGAATAGGAAGCAGCTCCAACCCCCACCCCGTGATCGACGCGCGCCCGACACTTTGCTGACAACCTCAATGAAACGCTTTCTATTAGGATCGGTGGGATTTTTGGCGATCCTAGTGGGGGTAATCTGGGTCTCAAGCTGGAAGCGGTTCCCAACAAAGGAGGAGGTGGAAGCTACTGTGGTTGCAAGAGCTGACGAGAAGGTAACAGTCGATACCGACCAAGCTGATGTGGGCTTTTTTTGGATCAAGATCGACGCAGAGGATGGATCGGGACGGGAATATGGGATGGAGGCGATCCAGCGATGGACATTCCCGTGGCAAAAGTATGGTTTCGGACAATAGGTGGATCGAAAATAAACCGGTTACCCCCTGGGCTGGAGGGCGCAAACGCCGTGGGCGTTGGGATGCGGGTGGCTGCCGAGCAGGCCGGGCTGGGCGGAACCGCGTTGCGGTTCGATGATGGTGGGGTGGGAGTTCCCAGGGTAGGCCTTGCCGGCCAACCCTGGGCTGGAGGGCGCAACGCCGTGGGCGTTGGGATGCGGATGACTGCCGAGCAGGCCGGGCCGGGCGGGACCGCGTTGCGGTTCGATGATGTTGGGGCGGGTTTGCCCCAGGGTAGGCCTTGCCGGCCAACCCTGGGCTGGAGGGCGCAACGCCGTGGGCGTTGGGATGCGGGTGACTGCCGAGCAGGCCGGGCTGGGCGGGACCGCGTTGCGGTTCGATGATGTTGGGGTGGGATTTCTCCCAGGGTAGGCCTTGCTGGCCAACCCTGGGCTGGAGGGCGCAACGCCGTGGGCGTTGGGAGGCGGGTGGCTGCCGAGCAGGCCGGGCCGGGCGGGACCGCGTTGCGGTTCGATGATGTTGGGGATTTCCCCCAGGGTAGGCCGTGCCGGCCAACCCTGGGCTGGAGGGCGCAACGCCGTGGGCGTTGTTCAAGACTTCTTGACCGGGGTTTTAGTCCAGCGATCGTACCTTTAAGGCGAGAGTCGCAGCAAGCGGCCATGACTAACCTCCTATCGACAGCCGGTGGGCGCACATCCAACGTGGGCTATGAATAAAAGATACATCGCAGTGATCGGGCTTACATTGATTGCGCTACCTCTTTTGCTGCTCAGGCGAGTCCCCGATGACGAGCTGCCGGGACAAGATCCAGTGGAGTTGCCGGATGCCAGAAGTGACGACTTGGACGCTGACCTGAAGTTAATGTGGGAGGTGGGAGATCCTGTGGAGGACCGCAATTGGGTCACAGCCACTCCCGAGGCGGTTTGGGCTGCTAACAGGGTGTTCAATTCTATCGATGTCGTTGGACTCAAGGTCGATGAGTTGGAAACCAAGGTTCGGCTCCATTTGAGGTCCAAAGACTACGGCTATCGAGCTCCATTCTGGCCGGTGGATGAAGGGACCTATTTCCTGAGGTTTGATACGGGTGCTTGGGGATGGCAGTTTGAGTTCCCCCTCGATGCCGAGCAGCGGATCACCAAGATGAACAAGCAGTGGATCCACTAGTTCCAGATGGCTCGGCACGTGTTGTCGTGACACCTCGTGTCGCAGATGGGACGCGACCCCTTTGGGGTTGGGGAATCAGGTTGGACTTCTTGGGGTCCCCGAAGCACGCGACCAAGGAGTGGCGACTTTAGTCGCGTGCGGTGCGAGGGAGAAGCGACTGAAGTCGCCACTCCTTGGGCGCGCGGCGGGCCGTTTCCCCCAGGGTTGGCTTAGTTGGCCGAGCCTTGGCTGGAGGGCGCAACGCGGTGGGCGTTGGGGTGCGGGTGGCTCTCGTCTTTGCGCGGTGCCTGATCGCGCCGAACATCGAACGCCGAACGTCAAACGTCGAACGTCAAACGTCGAACGTCAAACGTCGAACGTCGAACGTCGAACGTCGAACGTTGAACGTTGAACGTTGAACGTTGAAGGGATTTCAGGGATCGGGCTGGAGGAGGGTGGATTGGGCCCAGGCGAGGTAGGCGGAGGAGGCGGATTCTGGGGAGAGGGTGAGGAACTCGGGGGTGGTGTAGGGGTGGAGGGAGGTCAGGGCGGCCTCGAGGGCGGGGAGGAGGTCGCGGCGGGATTTGATGAGGGCGAGGATTTCGTCGGATTGGTGGATGGCGCCGTCCCATGGGTAAATCGAGGTGATTCCGGGGAGGAGGTTGACGCAGGCGGCGAGTTGGCGTTCGATCAGGGCTGTGCCAATCTGTCGCGCCTGGGCGGCGTCCGGGAAGGTCGTGAGGACCAGGACAAGCGGGTCGGCGGGTTGCATGGGAGAGGATCGGAGCATTCCGGAGGAACATAGCAAGCTAACTGAGTGAAGTCGGGATTTTTGGAGAAGCTAATCGCGCGGCTCGACCGGGTGGAACCTGGCGAGGTGCAGAGTTTGCTGTTCCGGCTGATGCGGGAGCGTGGGTTTCTCGAGCGGGTGTTTGAGGCGTTGCGCGAGGGGGTGGTGGTCCTTGATCCGGACGGGACGATCACGTTTGTCAACCAGGCGGCGTGCCGGTTCTTCGGGCTGGATGCCGGCAAGGCGGTCGGCCAGCGGCTGGCGAGCCAGGTCCGCGGGCTCGACTGGGCCGGGTTGGCGAAGCCGGGGAAGGTGGTGTCGCGGGACATGGAGGTGTTCTATCCGGAGAACCGTTATTTGAATTTCTACATGGCGCCGATCGCCGACTCGGGGAAGGCGGGGGACGCCCAGCTCGGGTATGTGATGCTCGTCAGGGACATCACCCAGTCGCGCCGGCAAGCGGAGGAGACGCTCGAGACCGAGCGGCTCAACGCGCTGACGCTGCTCGCCGCCGGGGTCGCCCACGAGATCGGCAACCCGCTCAACTCGATGGATATCCACCTCCAGCTGCTCGACCGGAAGCTGCGCAAGCTCGATCCCGACGCGCGCGCCGGGCTTGGCGAGCACCTGGCGACGGCGCGCGGCGAGATCCGCCGGCTCGACGGGATCCTCAAACAATTTCTAGCAGCCGTGCGGCCGAGCGTCCCGCAGCGTGAGCGGCAGGACCTGCACGCGCTCATCGAGGGGACGCTGAAGCTGCTAGAACCGGAGTTGGCGAGCCGCAACATCCAAGTGAGTTTGGACTTTGCGGGGCAGCTGCCGGAGTTGGAGGTCGACGGCGAGCAGCTGCGCCAGGTGTTCTACAATTTGATCAGCAACGCCTATCAATCGCTGCGGGCGAGCGGCGGGCGGATCGACCTGACGACCCGGGCGAACGACTACGAGGTGATCATCACGGTGGCGGACAACGGGTCGGGGATTTCCCCGGAGGTGATGGGTTCGTTGTTCGAGCCGTACCTGACAACCAAGGCGGCGGGCACCGGCCTCGGGCTGCTGATTGTCCGGCGGATCGTCCGCGAGCACGGCGGCGAGATCGAGATCGAGAGCGAGGCCGGCGCCGGCACCCGGGTGATCCTCTACCTGCCGCGGGCGGAGAAGAACATCCGGCTGCTAGGGATGGAGCCGAGCCGGCCGGTGATCGACATCGACCCTGACTAACTGACTAACCGAAGCGCATGCAACCGACCCTGCTGATAGTCGATGACGAGAAGGCGACCCGCGACGGGCTGCGGACCGCGCTGGAGGAGAGCTTCGACGTCTACACCGCGGCGGACAAGGCCGAGGCGGTGGCGATCCTGAAGAGCGAGCCGATCGACCTGTTGTTAACAGATTTGCGGCTAGGCGGGGACAGCGGGATGGAGGTGTTGGATTTTGCGGTGGGTCTTGGGCGAGCGCCGGTGGCGTTGATGATGACGGCGTATGGGTCGGTGGACACGGCGGTGGAGGCGATGCGGCGCGGGGCGTGGCATTTTGTGACCAAGCCGCTGAACCTTGACGAGGTGGAGTTGTTGTTGAAGCGCGCGGCGCTGGGTCGGCACCTCGAGGAGGAGAACCGCCAGCTCAAGCGCCAGGTGGGCGAGCGTTACGGGTTGGACCGGTTGATCGGGCGATCTGGGCCGATGGAGCGGGTGTTTGAGCTGATCGAGCAGGTGGCGCCGACGCGGGCGACGGTGCTCATCGAGGGTGAGTCCGGGACCGGGAAGGAGCTGGTGGCCCACGCGATCCACCACCTGAGCGGCCGGCCGAAGGGGAAGCTGGTGATCGTCAACTGCGCGGCGCTCTCGCCGCAGTTGCTGGAGAGCGAGTTGTTCGGGCACGAGAAGGGGTCGTTCACCGGGGCGACCCAGCGGCGGATCGGGCGGTTCGAGCAGGCGGACGGCGGGACGTTGTTTTTGGACGAGATCGGCGAGATCGATGCGGCGACCCAGGTGAAGCTGCTGCGGGCGCTCTCGGAGCGGACCGTCGAGCGGGTCGGGTCGAACAGCCCGGTGAAGGTCGATGTGCGGGTGATCGCGGCGACGAACCGGAGTTTGCGCGAGCAGGTGGACCGCGGGGATTTCCGCGAGGACCTGTATTTCCGGCTCAACGTGGTGAGGATCGAGATGCCGCCGCTGCGTGAGCGGATGGAGGACGTGGTGTTGTTGGCGCAGCGGTTTTTGGAGGAATTTGCGCGGGAAAATGGCCGGCCGGTCAAGCCGCTGAGCGATGCGGCGATGGCGCGGCTGCGCGGGTACCGGTGGCCGGGAAACGTCCGGGAATTGCGCACCGCCATCGAGCACGGGGTGGTGATGAGCAACGCGGAGGTCATCGAGGTGGGCCACCTGCCGGCGTTTCTTGAGGGCCCGGTGGCCAGTGGCGGGGGAACCGTGGCGGCGCCTGCGGGGAAAATCGCCCTTGAACCAGCGGTGGAATTGAACTTGCATGCGCTGGAAGCGCGGGCGATCCGGGATGCTCTCGCGCGTGCGGGAGACAACCGGACGCAAGCTGCGGAGCTCCTTGGCATCAGCCGCAGGACCTTGCAGCGCAAGCTCAAGGAGATGACCCTTTGAGCCGAACCGAGCCGGAATCGCCCCATCATGAGCCAAGCACCATCGTCCTCCCTTCGTCCAGCGATGCTGGTGCGGCGGGCAATTTTCCTGCTGGTCGCGGCCAGTTTGACGCTGGGGAACTTGTTTCCACTGTTCCGCGGGCTGAGCACCCAGCAGGCGATGGACCAGGCCCAGATCGGGCGCGAGGTTGCCCGGGGCAACGGGTTGAGCACGAAGTTCATCCGGCCAGTCGAGCTGGCCATGGCGGAGGCCGCGGCGGGTGGCGGGAGCGTTGCGATGACGAAGTTCCACGACACGATGCACGCGCCGCTTTACCCGCTGGTGCTTGGGGCGGTGTTCAAGGTGGTGGATGTGGACGCGGAGCGCTACCAGATGGATCCGGCGGGGAGTTTCATTTTTCCGCTCGACCGGGTGGTGGCGGGGGTTTCGACGGTGTTTTTCCTGCTGTCGATTCTGATGAGCCACCGGCTGGCGTGCCGGATCTTCGACGCGAAAATCGCCGGGGTGACGGCGATCCTGATGCTCTTCAGCGGGTTGTTCTGGGATTTTGCGACCAGCGGGTTGCCGCAGATGGCGATGTTGTTCCTGTTTTCCTGCGGGATGTATTTCGCCTACCTGGCGGTCGAGGCGACCCGCGAGGAGCGCAGCGCGGTGGTTCCGGCGATTGCCGCCGGGTTGTTCTTCAGCCTGATGTCGCTGACCCACTGGCTGGCGTTGTGGATCTTGCTTGGTTATTTGATTTATGCGGCGGTGGTGTTTCGCCCGCGTGGGGTGATTTCGATCGGGATCGTGGCGTTGGTGCTCGGGCTGATCGCCTGGCCGGTGGTTTCCTCGATCCAACACACCGGGTCGCCGTTCGGCAGCGCCGGGCTGGTCCTCCAGGAGGCGCTCGGCAACCACCCGCCGGACAAAATCATGCGGGCCGCCAGCAAGGAGGCGTACCAGCTTGATTTGAAGGGGATTGTGATGCGCATCGGGCGCACGGTGCTGGTCCAGGTCACCGACCTGCTGCCGTTTTTGGGTGGGATATTGGCGGCGCCGTTGTTTTTCCTGACGTTGCTGCACACGTTCAAGCGGCCGGCGATTGCGAGCTTCCGGTGGATGGTGTTGGTGATGTGGGTGATGGCCACCGTCGGGATGGCGATTTACGGGGTCGCGGCCAAGGACCTGCACCCGAACCAGGTGCACCTGTTGTTTGCGCCGATCATGACCGCGTACGGGCTGGCGTTTTTGGCGGTGTTGTGGAGCCGGCTGGAGCTGCCTGAGCGTGGGCCGGTGTTTGCCAACGGGCATTTGATTGTGGTCGTCTTGATCAGCGCGCTGCCGCTGTTGCTGGCGCTGCCGGACCGGATCCGCGATGGGATGAACCGGGCCGGGCGCGGGATCCCCCAGTGGCCGCCGTACGTGCCCCCGGTTCTGAATGTCAACCTGCACGACTGGGTTGCCGAGGAGCAGATCGTGGTGAGTGACCAGCCGTGGGCGGTCGCCTGGTATGCGGACCGGGTGAGTGTCTGGCTGCCATTGAAGCGTGAGGCATTCGAGCGGCTCGAGGAGCGTGCCGGCAGCCTCGGGACGCCGCTGGCGGGGGTGTTGATCACGCCGTCGTCATACGGGTCGGCGGATCTGGACAAGATTCCGGACGTGTTTGAGGATTTCACCTCGCTGGTGCTCGACGGGCCGATGGTCGGCGCGACGCTGCCGCAGCCGACCGCCTTGTTCGAGGTTGACCCCAAGCTTGAGGGGTTCCGGCAACGCTACCCGTACCGGATTCCGCTGCTGGGCCAGCAAATCATCTACTACGCGAAGCAACCGCCGCGCTGAAACCGACACACCCATGGCAGAGAACACCAAACCGGACGACGGGCCGTTGAGCTTCGAGGAGGCGCTCGGCGAGCTTGAGGCGCTCGTCGAGCGGATGGAGGAAGACCAGCTCCCGCTTGAGGAGTTGGTCGCCGACTATGAACGCGGCCACAAGCTCCAGCTGCGTTGTGAAGCGCTGCTGAACGCGGCCAAACAGCGGCTGGAAATGATCACCTTGCGAGCCGCGGCAGAAATCCCGCTGGATTCCCGTGCTGAACCGACCGATAGTAGCGGCTTGCGTGCCTCCGAAGATGCGGATGACGAGCCGAGCGACGATGAAATCCGACTCTTTTGAGATGACTTCCGATATTCCGACCCTAGGACCCTTGTTGTCCGGCATCCATGGACCTGAGGATGTAAAGAAGTTGAGCGACGAGCAACTCCCGGTGCTAGCCGAGGAGGTCCGCAGCACCCTGATCAACTCGCTTTCCCGCACCGGCGGCCACCTTGGCCCGAACCTTGGCGTCGTCGAACTGACGATTGCGCTCCACCGGGTTTTCCAGACGCCGCAGGACCAGTTCGTCTTCGACGTCTCCCACCAGGGGTATGTCCACAAGATGCTCACGGGGCGCGCCGAACGGATCCAGACGATCCGGACCTACCAGGGGCTCAACGGGTTCCTGCTGCGCAGCGAGAGCGAGCACGATTCCTACGGTGCCGGGCACGCGGGCACGGCGCTCTCGGCGGCGCTCGGGATGGCCGCGGCGCGCGACCAGCGGGGCGGCGACGAGCAGATCGTGGCGGTCGCCGGCGACGCGGCGTTCACCTGCGGGCCGACACTTGAGGCGCTCAACAACATCGCCGAGACGACCAGGCGGTTCATTGTGGTGCTCAACGACAACGAGTGGTCGATTGACAAGAATGTCGGCGCCATCGCCCGGTATTTCAATGCGTTGCAGACCCACTCGACGTACTCGTCGGTGCGCCAGGCGGCGGCGGACTTTGTCGAGAAGCTGGCCGGTCCGGGGGTCCGGAAGCTGGCCCACAAGGTCGAGCGCTCGGCAAAGAACCTGTTGTTCCCCAACGTGTTGTTCGAGAAGTTCGGGCTCCGCTACTTCGGGCCGATCGACGGGCACGATATTCCGTTGCTGGTGAGGACCTTCGAGTACCTCAAGCGGCAGAATGAGCCGGTGATCCTGCACATTATCACCGAGAAGGGGCGCGGGTACAAACCGGCGCTCGACAACCCGGGGAAATTCCATGGCCTTGGGACCTACAAGATCGAAGACGGGTCGACTGACCTGAGCGCGACGCCGACGTTCTCGGAGATTTTCGGGCGGGCGGTGACCGATTTCGCCAAGGTTGACCCGAAGATCGTGGCGATCACCGCGGCGATGCCGGGCGGGACGAAGCTGGAGACATTCAAGGAGGAGATCCCGGAGCGCTATTACGACGTCGGCATTGCCGAGGAGCACGCCGCCTTGTTTGCCTGCGGGATGGCGACCGGCGGGTTCAAGCCGTTCCTGGCGATCTACTCGACGTTCATGCAGCGCGCCTATGACATGATCATCCATGACATGGCCTTGCAAGGGTTGCCGGTGCGCCTGTGCATGGACCGCGGCGGGCTGTCGGGCGACGACGGGCCGACCCACCACGGGTTGTTCGACATTGGCTATCTGCGGCATGTGCCGGGGCTCATCCACATGCAGCCGAAGGACGAGGATGAGTTCGTCGACATGCTTTGGACGATGGCCCACCACAACACCAGCCCATCGGCAATCCGCTATCCGCGGGGTGCGGGAACCGGGGTGGCTCCGAAGGCGCAGCCGGTGCTGCTGGAGATCGGCAAGGCCGAGGTGCTTGCCGAGGGGACCGATGTGGCGCTCATCCCGCTGGGAAGCATGGGCGAGATGGCCGCCGAAACGAAGGTGAAGCTGGAGGCCCAGGGGCTCTCGGTGGCGCTCATCAACCCGCGCTGGATCAAGCCGATGGACGCCGAGTGCCTGGTCCGCTTCGGGCGCCAGTGCCGGGTGCTGTGCACTTTTGAAGACCACGTCCTCCACAATGGATTTGGCGCCGGGGTCATCGAACTGCTGCACGACGCCGGGGTGACCACCAAGGTCGAGCGGATCGGGTGGCCGGATGAGTTCATCGAGCACGGGAAAGTCGATATCCTCCGGGAAAAGCACGGGATGACCTCGGATGCCGCGGTGGCCAAGATCCTCCCGCATTTCCAGCGGGTTGATGTGGCCCCGCCACTCTCCCCGGCCCGGTAGGAACCTGACGCCACCAGCGCGCCCATGCGATTGATCCTTTGGTTTTTCGTGCTGGCCGTGGTGATGCTCGGGTCGTTTTTCCTCTGGGGTGAGGCGTGGGAGCAGGCGTGGACGCTGGACAATGGCGTCGCGTGGCTGGAACAGTGGGGGAGCTGGGCGTGGCTGGCGGGAATCGGGCTGTTGGTGGCTGATCTGGTGCTCCCGGTTCCAGGGACTTTGGTGATGTCGGGTCTTGGGTTCCTCTATGGCCCCTGGGTCGGCGGACTCGTCGCCGCGACCGGGTCATTCAGCGCGGGCATGGCCGGTTACCTGCTGTGCCGCGCGCTCGGCGAGCCGGCGGCACGCTGGATTCTTGGAGAAGATGACATCCAGCGCGGCCGCCGGTTGTTTCAGCGCTTTGGCGGGCCGGTCGTGGCGATGTCCAGAGCGTTGCCGATCTTTCCGGAGATCATCGCGTGCATGGCTGGCCTGGTCAGGATGCCGTGGCGGTCGTTCAGCGTGGCGCTTGCCTCCGGCAGCGTGCCGATGGGCTTCGCGTTCGCGTGGATCGGCCACGAGGGCCGCAGCGACCCGACGCTGGCGCTCGTCCTGAGCGTCACGGTTCCCGCAGGCCTCTGGCTGGTTGCGCGGCGGTGGTTGCGCGCCATGGAGCGCGGCGCGGCGGGCCGGTAAGCCCCCGCCGTCCAGCAAGAACGGCGAGGGCTTGGAAAGTCAGCACGCGGCTGGCGTGCCGACCAGAATGCGCACATTCGGGCGCATGGGGCGGGGTTATTCCTGATCGCGACCACCCGCCTCGGGTGCTTCCCACTGCTTGACGACGTTGCCGGACTCGTCGATCTGCAGGTTCAGGCTCGGCTGGTTGCTGCGCTTGATCTCGGCGATGTAGCTCAGCTTGCCCTCGCGCATTTCCCGGAACAACTTCGAGAAGTTGTTGCCGTCCTGCTCGCTGAGCTTTTCGATGGCCGAGCGGATCTCCTGCGGCGCCTTGTCGAGTTCGACTTCCTGCTGGGTCTTGAGGATCTCGCCATCGGCGGTCACATAGAGCTGCACGTCTTGGGCTTCGCTTGGATCCACCTTGGCGACATAGACGTCCTGGCCGTCAATGCTGACGTGGCGGACTTGGTCGCCGAGCTCGCCACCCATCGAGTGGGACGAGAACGCCTTGCGCACGCTCGGCGGGGCCGCGTTGAGCTCGATCTGGCCGCGGCTCATCTCCGCGCCGGTGCCCTGCTGGCCTTGCTGGCCCTGTTGGCCCTGTTGGCCCTGTTGGCCCTGTTGGCCCTGTTGGCCCTGTTGGCCCTGTTGGCCCTGTTGGCCCTGTTGGCCCTGCAGGCCTTGTTGGCCTTGTTGGCCTTGTTGTGCTTGCTGCTGGGCGCGCTGCTGCTGTTGTTGCTGCTGCTGTTGTTGCTGCTGCTGGGCGCGCTGCTGTTGTTGTTGGGGGGTCAACTGCTGGCCCTGTTGGCCTTGTTGGCCTTGTTGACCGGCTTGACCCTGTTGACCGGCTTGACCCTGTTGACCGGCTTGGCCCTGTTGTGGTTGAGGGCGGGTTTGGCCGGAGGATCCGGCGCCTTGAGTTTGAGCACCGACGATCATGCCGGCACCGAGGAGTGCGGAAGTGGTGAGGATCGTAAGTTTCATTGGGTGTGGTGTGTTCGAGTTGTTTTCCGGTGCAGGCACCGCAACGGGCAATGCCCCACCCGACAGAGTCCGGCCACACGTGGCTGCGCGCAACCGGAAAGCGCGGCAAAGTTGCCGCGGGCGGGCGCGGCGGGGCTGGAGGCGCGGGCGGGAGCGGCTAGGAGTATTTCAGCGGCTTGGCCGGGTCCATCTCGAAGGAGAGCTCCATCGAGTTGGCGGTGAGCGGGTTGAGCATCGCGTGCTGGAACCGTACGAAGATCGGGTCCTCGCGGCAGATGCGCAGTTTGTCGCGCGACTCGACCTCGAGGGCAAAAAAGAACCCCCAGGAGGAGGATGGGTCGAGGTTGCGGCCGGCGCGGACGGCGAGGATGCCGGGGATTTTCAGGAGCTGGCTGCGGGTGTTGCGCTGGAGCTCCTCCAAGGCGGCATCGGTGACGTGGCTGGCGAGTTCGAAGAGCGCGAGGTGCTGGATCATGCTCCTCAGGACTTCCAGCTGAGTGCGCCCTTTTTCAAGGCGTAAACGTAGGCGACGGCGAGCACACCGGCGAACCCGGCAACGCTGAGGAGCGCCACGGAGCCCCCGGGGGAGGCGATAAGGTCCTTGAACTGAACCGCCCACGGGTAGAGGAAGACGACCTCGATGTCGAAGATGACGAACAACATGGCGACGAGGTAAAACTTCACCGAGAACTGCGGGGATCCCTCGCCGATCGGGAGCATCCCGCACTCGTAGGGCTGGTTCTTCACGCCGGTGGCGCGCCCGGAGCGGCCGAAGACGACGCTCAACGTGAGGGTGACGGCCGCAAAGCCGATGGCGATGAGGATCTGCAGGAACACGGGAAGGTAGCTGTCGGTCATGGCGGTGCGTTGGACGCCGGAGTGATACGGGTGCGGGCAGCCGAGTGGTAGCAAAAAATCCGGTGGCCGGCTCGGGGGCCAACTCCCGGGCAAAAAAAACCCGCGCCGGTCACGGCGCGGGTTTGGAAAAGCCGGGAGTTGGGAAAAATCCCTTAGACTTCCTCGGTCTGCTTGGCGATATATTCGCTGGATGCCTCGTGGATCCGGTCCAAGCCGCGGTACTCCTTGCCGAGCTTTTCAGCGAGGCCGCGGGTCACAAGGTTTTGGAGTTTTTCGTAAGCACGGAGACGGAGCATTTCTTCCCCACCGCTCACCGCGTTGCGAACCTTCAGGTTCTCGTAGACTTTCTCGAACAGGTCATTGAAGCCAAACACCTTCTTCTCGGACAGGACGTTGACCAACTCATCGGTCACGTGGTCCGGAAGACGGCGGGAAAACCTGGTTCTTTTAGTGGTGGTTGCCATAACGGGGCGAGTATAGCATGACCCCCCCGAAAATGCGACTCAAAAAGAGTCGGTTTAAAAAATAGTGCCGCAAATGCCAACGAAAAATTGTTAACTTTCGCGAAATATTTTCCGGGTCGCGGCGGGGGCCGGGAGAACGGGTGGAGAAGGCGGGAGAAGGCGGTTGACGGCAGGGCGGGGGTCGGCAAGGTGGGGAGCGAATGATAGCGCGGGTGCGAGGGAAAGTGTTGGAAGCGTATCCGAACCGGCTGGTGGTGGAGGCGGGAGGGCTTGGTTATGAGGTGATGATCCCGCTGACGGTGTATGACCGGCTGGGAGCGGTGGAGGGGAGCGAGGTGGATTTGCGGACGCATTTGCACATCCGCGAGACGGCGCACACGCTGTATGGGTTTGCGACCGACGAGGAGCGGGGGTTGTTTTTGCTGTTGGTGGAGCGGGTGAGTGGGATTGGTCCGGTGATTGCGATGGCGGTGCTGAGCGGGATGCCGGTTGGGCAGTTCAAGGGGTGCGTGGTGGCCGGGGACGTGGCGGCGCTGGCGAAGATCAAGGGACTTGGGAAGAAGACGGCGGAGCGGATCATTTTGGAGCTCAAGGACAAGGTGGGGGTGGCGGAGACCTGGCAGGAGGCTGCGGCGGCGACCATGGCGGCGCCGGCGCTGGATGCCGAGCTGGCGTTGATTGCGTTGGGGTTCAAGCAGGTGGACGCGCGCAAGGCGGTCCGCCAGGTGCTTGCCGGCGAGCCGGACGCGGGGGCCGACGCATTGGTGCGTGGCGCGTTGCGGGTGATGGCGTGAAGCGAGGACCGGGATGATGATGAAGTTGGCCCTCACCCAGGACGAGATCAAGGATCGGCTGCCGGTCGGCGGGCTGATCGGGACCGCCGGGTTTCTCTTGTCGCCGGAGCCATTGAGGTTGGCCAAGAGCGAGTTGAGGACCCTGACGAGTCTTGGTCACCCGTTGGCGATGTTTCAGGCGGCGTGTGAGCGGATTTACCGGCGGAGCGTGAGCGGGAGCGCGCCCGGATGGATTGCGGCGCTGCTGGATGTCGGGAAGCCGGGGTGGTTGATTGACGTTCAGCGATCCGAGCGGCTCCGCGGGGTGGCGCCACGGGTGATTCGGCCGGACCTGTTGCTGGCGGAGGGTGGGTTTGCGCTGAGCGAGCTCGACTCGGTGCCTGGCGGGATGGGGGTGAGCGCGTGGCTGGCTGGGGTATTTGCGGATGCGGGTTTTCCGGTGCTCGGCGGGCGCGACGGGATGCTGGACGGATTTCGCAAGTTATTGCCGCAGGGGGGGACGATCCTGGTGTCGGCGGAGGCCGGCGACTACCGGCCGGAGATGACCTGGCTGGCCGGGCAGCTCGGGGCGGCGTGGCAGGTGGCCTCCGCGGAAGGGTATCAGCCGACCCCCGGTGAGGACCTTTACCGGTTTTTCGAGTTGTTTGACTGGGAGTCGGTTCCGGCGGTCCGTGAGCTTGCGCAGGCGGCCATGGCGGGGACCCAGGCGATCACGCCGCCGTTCAAGCCGCATTTCGAGGAAAAGCTCTGGCTGGCGCTGTTGTGGTCGCCCGGGCTCCGGCGGCTCTGGGAGGAGGAACTGCGCGGCAGCCAGTTGCGGCGGATCCGCGAGCTTGTCCCGTTCGGCTGGGTGGTTGACCCGACGCCGCTGCCGCCGCAGGCGGCGTTGCCGCGGCTGGAGGTGAATTCCTGGGACGAGGTTTTGGACTTCAGCCAGAAACAGCGGCGCTTGGTCCTCAAGATCAGCGGGTTCAACGAGCTCGCCTGGGGCAGCCGGGGGGTGTTCATCGGCCATGACCTGCCGGGCGACGAGTGGCGCGAGCGGTTGACGACCGCACTGGCGAGCGCGGCGACCCAGCCGTGGCTCGTCCAGGAATTCCGCGAGACGCGGCTGGTTGAACATCCGTATTTCGATCCGGCCAGCGGCGAAGTCCGGACGATCGTCGGGCGCGCCCGGATCTGCCCGTATTACTTCACCGACAGCCATGGCCGGACCGAGCTCGGCGGCTGTCTGGCGACGATTGTCCCGTCAGACAAGAAGAAGATCCACGGGATGAAAGACGGGATCCTGGTGCCGGTGGTCGCGGAATAGGGCGTCAGGACGCAAAAAAAGCGCCGGGCCCATGTGGGACCGGCGCTGGAAAGTCAGGGGAAGCAGCCAATTAAAGGATGCCGGCCTTCTTAAGGGTGACCAAGGCGCCGTTTTTGTTGATCGTCTTGATCGCCCGGGCGGAAAGCTTGATCCGGATGTGGCGGCCGAGTTCCGGGACCCAAATGCGCTTGGTCTGGAGGTTCGGGCTGACGAGGCGCTTGTTGACCTGGGTGACGTGGCGACCGATCCCGCCCTTTTTCTTGGCAAGGCCTGAGCGGTGAATCTTGCGTCCGATGCGGACGTGGGCGCCAGTGATGGAACAAATTTTAGCCATGGGAAAAAGTGGGTCGGGTTGCGGGGCGGGGAGAAAGCCACGCCGTCGAGGTGGCGTCAAGCGTAAATCTCAGTGACGCGGCGCCGATGGCCGGTAGACTCGGCGCATGGAATGGCGGGTGGGTCAGCGCAGGATCGAGTTTCCCCGGCGGCCGCTGGTGATGGGGATCGTCAACGTCAACGGTGATTCGTTTTCCGGCGACGGGGCCGGCGAGGTCGGTGCGGCGCTGGCTCGCGCCCGCGAGCAGGTCGAGGGTGGCGCGGACATCGTCGATGTCGGTGCGGAAAGCGCGCGGACCAATCGCGGGCCGGTGAGCATTGACGAGGAGATCAGCCGGTTTGCCGGGGTTTTCGCGCGCTGGCCGGAAGTCGTCGCCGGGCTTGCGCCGCGGGATTCCGCGCAACTGTGGCCGCCGGTGGTGGCGGCCAACACCTGGCGGCCGGAGGTGGTCGCCGCGGTCCTCGGGATGGGCGTCGTTGAGCTGGTCAACGACATGGGCGGCCTGCCGGTGGCCACCAATGCCGAGCTGTGCGCGCGCGCCGGCGCCTCATTGTTGATCATGCACAGCGTGGGCGAGCCGAAAGTCCCGCACACCGCCCAGCGCTGGGACGATGTCATCGCCTCGTTGGAGGAGTTTTTCACTGCCAAGCTTGCGATGGCGCTCGCCGCAGGCCTAGCGCCCGAGCGGATCATTCTCGACCCGGGGATCGACTTCGCCAAGCAGTGCGACGACAACCTGACGATCTTCCGCGACCTCGGGCAGCTCACCCGCTTTGGTCGGCCGATCCTCGTCCCGATCTCGCGCAAAACCGTCATCGGCGAGGTCCTCAACCTCCCCGACCCGCGCGACCGCGACGCCGGCACCCTCGCGTGCCTCGCCACCGGCGTGCGCCGCGGCGCGGCGATTTTCCGGGTCCACGAGGTCGCCCCGGCATACCAGGCGCTCAAGCTCCTCTGGGAAATCGAGTTCAATAGAGTTGCTAAGTAATCCCGGAGAAAGCCCCCGAGAAATCACCGCCGATCGTGAGCAGACTTATCCTTCCAGAAGAAAGGCCCAGAAGAAGAGCCGGGTATGTCTGGGCGTGTTTGGGACTCACCCTGATTCCTGCGCTCATCCTCGCATTCCGGTCGCGCCCGTTTACCCAGGAGCATATCGGGCTGTTGCTTGCGGCGCTGAGCGCGGGTGCCTGTATCTACTGGACCGCCTCCAACCTGCTGACGGGGGTGTTTATTTCCAGCCAGGGCAACTACAAGCGGCGTGACGCGCCGATCCGCTACTGGCTGAATACCGGATTGGTGGCGATGGGAACCGCCTTGGCCATCGCGTACCTAGTCCATCAGGCGGCGGTCGTAGCCGTTCCGGATCGGCCACTTGCACCGCAGGCCGCCGAGGAGCCCTAGGCGACCGGCGGTGATTCAGGTCCTCGAGGAGCTTCTCGTCGAGGGTGGCACTGATATGCGATTTCATGGGATGAAGGTAGCGTGGCACCGCGAGGCGTCAACGCATGGCGGCCGGTGGTGTTACTCGGACCAGTCCTCCCATGCGCATCCTTCGATCTTTGAAAAATCCCGAGCGTTGAGGGTGGCGACGGTTAATTGCTGGCATGCGGCGCAGGTGGCGATCAAAAGATCGAGGTCGGCGACTGGCAGGCCAAGCGTTTGTTGGCGCGCTTTGCGCCGGGCGAATTCGGTCCAGACCGCCTGGTCGGTGGGGACCACTTCGAGCCTGCCCGCCAGCAGCGCCCGGTAGCGGTTCTGGCGCTCGACACTCCCCTCCAGATGCAGGCCGAATTCCACCTCCGCCACGCTGACGACCGAGACCTTGCACCGCCCGTCGCCCGAGTCCCTCCAATGCTCAAGTGCGGCCATCACCGGTCGCCGCCGCAAGGGTTGCGAATAAACCGAGGTGTCCAGCAGGTATTCCGGCTTGATCACTCGGCCAGAGGGTTGGGTTGCGGCTCGCTTCTGAGCACAACCACGTCGGGGAAATCCGCTTCATCAAGATCGCCCGCGCGCGCTTTCTCCCAGCTTGTCCAAGCCGCCAGGATGTCTTCACGGGCGGCGCAAGTCTCCGCTGGCACTGGCGTCACCATTACCAGCGGCCTGCCACGCTTGCTCACCAGCGTCGGCTCCCCGGTGCGAACCACCTCGTCACACAAGGCCGTGAAACGGCTCTTCGCCTCGAAAATCCCCATCGTTCTCATGCCTTAACCAACCATATGGTCGGTTGGGAGTCAAATGGTGCCTTCCGTGAGTGCCCGGCTCAAAGCAGTCACGGGGATATGGGAAGCCCGGAGTGCGGGGAAAAGCACCGCAGAAATCATCCAGGAACTCCGCAGCGATGACTGAGGAGGTGCTGGTCGACACCAACGTTCTGCTCGACGTGACCACCGCCGACGCGCAATGGCTTGAGTGGTCGCTTGAGCAGCTAAGCCGGTTTCCGCAGCGACTGGTGATCAATCCGCTCATTTACAACGAGTTGTGTTATCAGGCCGGGGCGCTCGAGGAGGTTGAAGCCACGCTCCGCTTGCTGGGACTCCACTACCGTGAGCTGCCGAGGGAGGCCTTGTTCCTCGCATCCCAGGCCTACCGTCGTTATCGGCTGCGTGGAGGGCTCAAAACCGCACCTCTAACGAACTTCTTTATTGGTGGCCACGCGCAAGCTGAGGGATTCATTCTCCTGACCCGGGATAGTGCACGCTATCAGACCGACTTCCCATCTGTGCGGCTCATTTGCCCATGATCGCTCCGGCCCTGCTGCTAGAGTTGGCGGAGGAACCCGCGCCGCAGATGATGAAGGGGGAGGAGATGCTCTTTGCGTGCATCAGTCGGATGAGCCGTGGCGAGTCGGCATCGCCCTGGACCGAATTGGCTGGATGCGTGATGAACACGTGGAGGCGGGCGCGGCCCTTGAGAGGCTGCGCGAGCTAACCGGCGGCTACCATCCGCCAATGGACCGGTGCGCGTGCTTGACCCGGAGGTTGGCGCCCGCGAACCGCAATGCGATTCAGCGGGTCGCTAGTTTCAGGCGCAGTCTGCGGGCGACCTCCAGGAGGCAAACAGATGAAATCAAATCTTCAGGGTGCTCTGAATCATGCACCCACGGGCTATCCACACCACTAAGGATCTCATTGATCGTCCGCATGGTTACTTCGCCGTGGAACTTGGCGAGTGCGGCTTCCAAGCGCTCGATGGCTTCAAGGGTTTCCTTGACCGTGAGTTCAGTATCCAAGGTCTCGGCAAAGAGTGCCCCCTTGCCTTCCTCGCTCACCACCCCGTAGGGCTGGTTGACCGATAGGGTTGTATGCTTGGACCTATCTCTCTCGGCGAAATAGATGCTGTCCCCGTCGCCGCCAACATAGCCGGTATAGAATGGATAGTCTTTGCTGACGGATCTGGTTCTGTAAGCACGTCTCAAGGGTGAGTCGGCTGACAGGATTGTCAGATAAAGGATCCCCTCGGTTGGGCGCAGGCCATCGCTTAGCCATCTTTGATGAGCCGCCCAAGTCAGGATGACCGGGCGTCCGTCCAGCTTGCCAGCCACCCGGGACGGTAGGACCATCCCCGGGTGGTCGAGGAAAATGCTGTCTTCCTTGACCTCGACCGGACCCTTGAAATCTGCCCCAACGCCGACGACATCGGTGGAATACTTATAATGGAATGTGTTGGTTTCGATCGTGAGCGTCTCCGCTACAAACACGCTGCGGAAGGCGACGTTCTTGTAGGTCACATAGAGACCGTCATGAGGTTTGGTAATTTCAAACTTCACCTTTTGCGGTGCTGCTGGCTGGCGCTCTGCCGCATGGGCATTCAGCAAGCTGAGAATCATTGCCAGCAGGGCTGTTCCGGGAAGCTTCATCTCTTACGGTGGGCTGACCCGCATCCTGCGGTTCTCCGCCGGACTAAATGCCACGATTCATCCAAGTTCTAAAGGTCTGGCCTTTTGTCGCTGGGACAGGTTGGTTGAGAGGGGGTTGCAGGCTCAGCCGACGAACTTCGCGAGGGTCGCCTCGAAGCGGGCGAGGGCGTCGTCGTAGGCGGCGGCGGCGGCGGGGTCGGGATCGATGCGTGAGCCGGCGTCGGGCTTGCAGAACTCGAGGTAGAGTTCCTCGAGGTCGGCGCCGAGGGCTGCGGCGGCGCGCAGGGCGGCGCCGAGGGCGGCGGAGTTGGCGACGGCGAGACGTTCGACGGGTGCCTGGAAGATGTCGGCGACGGTGCGGGCGATACCGTTGTTGCGGGACGCGCCGCCGGTGAGGAGGATCCGCTCGGTCTTGACGCCCATCCAGCGGGAGTGGAGGCGCATGTTGAGGAACTGGCCTTCGAGCATGGCGCGGACCAGCGCCGGCTTGTCGTTGGCGGCGGTGAACTCGTCATCGCCGACGAGCACCGGGGTTTCGAGGTCGAGCCGCGGGGTGATCTCCGGGCCGTAGAAGGGCAGCATGTGCCGGCCGTTGTTGCCGGGCGGAGTGGCGCTCAGCGCCTTGCGGTCGAAATCCTCCCAGCTGAGGTGGTGCTGGTCGCGGAGCGCCTCGCGGGCGAGCGACCCGTTTCTGAAGCAGATCAACGACATGTATCCGCCCGCCGGGTTGCCGAAGACGTGTCCGTAGCCGGCCGGGTCGGTTTTGGGTCCGGGCATGGCGGCAAACATCGTGTCGCTGGTTCCCAGCGAGATAACCACTTGGCCGGGGGCGGTCGCGCCCATCCCGACGAGCGACGACGGGTTGTCGCCGGTGCCGATGACGACCACGGCGGACTTCGCGACACCATACTTCGCGGCCAAATAGCCGGCCACCTCGCCGGCGACGGTGGCCGAGGCGGCCAGCGGCGGGAGCTTCTCGTGGAGCCCTGGGGCGGTCGCCTCAAGTAGCACCGGATCCCAATCAAGCGACGCGAGGTTCATCAGGTTCATCCCCGCGCCGTCGCCGTAGTCGATTGGCACCGAGCGGCCGGCAACCACCGAGGCGATGAACGAGCTGACCAGGTGGACGACCGCGGTGCGGGCGTAGGCGTCCGGGTCAGTGGCAAAAAACCGGCGGATCTGCGGGCCGGAAAAGCGTTCCACCGCAACCGATCCGGAACGCGCGCAGACTTCGTCGTTGCCACCCGCGGCCGCCGCGATCTCCCGGCACTCGCGCCCGGTCGAGGTGTCCATCCAGATCGGCGCGCTCGCCCGGGTCAGCACCGGGGCCAACTGCTTGGCGAGCGAGTCGCTGGTTTTCAATCCGGCGAGGGTCGCGGCGAAACTTTCTCCGAGGTAGACCGTTCCGTGTTGCTGGCCGGACACCGAAATTGCCTCGACCCGGTCAAGCGGCGCCCCGCCGGCGACCAGCTTGGCGAACACCATGTCCAACGCATCCAGCCACATGCGCGGGTCCGCGTGGACCTGGCCGTTGGCTCCGCCGGGGATAAATCCCGACGGCGCTTGGTACTCCGGAAGGTCGTTGCCAAAATTCACCGACTCATCGGCCAGCACCGTCCCCGCGCCAGTGTCGAGAAGCAGCGCCGAGAGCGATTGGGTGCTCGAATCCAAACCTAAAACGATTGCCATGCGCGGAGGCTGCGCGATTCCCGCTCCGGATTGAAGAAAAACCGCACATGAAAAATGTTAGGCCCGGGCGGGCCGCCGCAGCCGCGGGAGGACGCGGTCAAAGACGCTGCCGCCGGCGAGGGCGCCGAGGAGATCGGCGGCCCAGTCCCACGGGTCGAGGCCGCTGCGTTCCGGGACCCACGCCTGGTGCCACTCGTCAAGCCAGCCGACGCTCGCCATGACGATGAGGACGAGGAGGTGGCGGGTGCGTGGCGAGCACCGGCCGGAGAATGCGATGGCGGCGTGGAGCAAGCCGGAGCCACCAAAGAAGTAGCCGAAATGGGCGAGCTTGTCGAAGTGCGGGAACTGCATGCCCGTGCGCAGCGGGATCGGCCCGGACGAGAGGTGCCAAAGGACGCCGAACCAGACGGCGAAGCCGGCGAACCAGACCAGTGGCGAGCGTGGCAGGTGCATCAGAGCTTGCCGATCTCGTCCTCGACGCGCTCGGCGAGCCACTGCTTCATCATCGACTGGTAGTTGAGGAAGCGCGACCTGGCGATGCGCTTGATGCGCGAGAGCATCCGCGGGTCGAAGCGCAGCGTGATGGTCGTCGACTCGCGCGAGTCCGGCTCGTGGATCGAAACATTCATCAACCGCGCATCGAGCTCGTGGGATGCCCAATAGCTGGCTTCCTCGGCCTCGTCGTTGAAATGCGGGATCTCCCCCCATGAGCGGATGGCATTCATGATGGATTATTTCAGCGCCGCATACTTGCGCTCGTAGAATCGTTGTTCGCTCTCGGTCATGTCCCGGACGGCAACCGGGCGGATCGATTTCCCATCGGTCCAGAATGCCAGGAAAAGGTAGCGCCCGCCGACGGTGCGGCCAAGCGCGTAGTAGCGGACTGCGCCGTCGTCGCGGTCGACATCCGGGATGAAGCGCAGCGCAAACGGATCCTCGAGCGCCTCCTCGATCTCGCCAGGCTTCACCGCCTGCAGGTCGAAATGCGCGTTGATGAGGTCCAACTCCATGAGCCGGAGCATAGGCGGCCTGCCGCGCGGAGGACACCACAAAAATCCCCCCAGCCGGCGCGCCTAGCCAAGGGCCTCGGCAAGCGCGTGCCATTCGTTGTCGAGCGGGTGGTCGCGGGCGGGGGTCGGCTTGCCGGCGCGCTGGTACCAATAGCCGGCGTTGTCCAGATCGCCCTCGTGGCGGTGGAGGTGGGCGTGGATCCATGCGCCGGCGGGGTCGGGGATGTCCTGGCAGAGGTCGTGGGCCTTGTGCCAGTGGCCGGCCTTGAGCAGCCAGAGGGCGAGCAGCGCCGGGGTGAGGCCGGCGGGCGGACGCGGGTCGGTGGTGGCGGAGCGTGCGAGGTCTGCGGCGTTCATTCGCTGGGCGGTGGAGATTGTTGGAAAATGGCATAAATTGCCCTGAAGTCCACCCTCCACGACGATGCGCGCTACCCCGGTTATTTCCCTGATCCTGATCGCCATGATGACTCAGCCGGGGGTCGCCGAGCGGCTGCCGATGCTCACCGAACAGCCATGGGCCGGCTACTTCGTGGTCCACCCGCAGCGGAAGTTCAACCTCGTCATCCAACCCGACGGGGCAGCGATGCTCTTGCCGGTGGCGCGGCGCGAGTCGGTCAGCCGGCTGCGGGCGATCCAGATCGTCCCGGTGGTGCGCGAAACCCTGGCCAACGGCCAGGCGAACGAGCGCAAGATCGATCCTGACGGGTTCTCGACCACCTGCGAGCCGACCACCAACCCGACCACCGTCACCTACTCGGGGACCAGCGCCGGCAAGGGGAGCTTCGAGATCACTTGGCGCTTCGAGGGTGAGATCGTCCGCGTCCACGGCCGGATCCTCGACCCGGAGGCGCTCACCAACCCGATGACCCTGAGCATCCGCGTCAAAGTCCCCGACCTCGACCGGACCCGTGGCGCCCAGCCGGACCCGCGCGCCAAGCGCGACCTGTTCACCCTGATCAGTCCGGACGGCAAGCAGCGGCTCCGCCCGGCCGAGGACCTCGACCCGGCCGCCGCTGGCGCGATCCACGGGTTGACGATGAAATCGTTCCAGTATTTCGGCCACGAAATCACCTTCTCCCAAAAAGGCGCCGGTGAGCTCGCCCTGGCAACCCGCAACTCCGCGTCCCTCACCGACGGGTTCGAAATCACCCTGACACCCGACCCGACCAACCCGGCTCCCGCCGAACTGGTCATCCAGGTCCGCTAGCCTGCGAGGGTAAAATTTTTACCCCGGGGCCTCCAAAGATCAGGCTACGGGGTTGTCGGCGTGCGACTTGCGGCCGGAATTGTTTATTGCAGCCAAGGATTTTTTAAAAATCCGGCCGACGGGGTGGGTGGTCGGGAGGCGGGCCGGGGGGGCGGGAATGGGGGTTGGTGCGGCTCAATCCCATTGGTTGAGGGGGGAATCGTGAGGACCGGCGGGTGGCATGGCGGGTGGTTGGTGTACTTGGAAAGTTTTTATTGACCATTTTTGGGTGGTTTGGTGAACTCTGGTGCACTTAAGCGAACTCGCGTGCTCCTGGATGTCATCCACTCTTCCATCCCTGAAAGGTCGAAAAGACTACAAGATGGACCCGAAAAACCGGGTTGCCGTCCCGCCAGAGTGGCGCCCGAATGCCGGGGAGCAGCTCCACCTGCTCCTGTCTCAGAGCTATAACCTGCCCGTTATCAAGGTATTGACTGAGGCGGAATACGTCCAGCGGGTGGCTGACGTTGAGAATCACGCCGGGCTGAACCAGGCGCAGAAGCGCAAAGTGCTGGGGCGCTTGGCGCTTAACTGCATTGAGGCGAGCGTCAACCCGCAGGGGAAGCTGCTGGTGCCGCGGGAATGGTGTGCGGCGGCGCAGTTGGCGGCGGACATGCCGGTGGTGCTCGCCGGGCGCGGGACGTACTTTGAGATTTGGAATGTTGAGAATTTCGCGGCGATGGCGGCGCTTGAGACGGCGGAGACCGACGAGCTGAACGCGGATCTGGACATTTTCTAGGATTTTTTACCCAACCGAATGATTTTCAATCTTCCATCCCTGGTACCCGCGGGCATTCCGCAGGCCGGCGGCAACCCGCGGGGCGGGTTGGGAAGGGCTTTCATGGCTGGGTGGAACAGGGCCGATGGGACCGGCGCTGTTCCGCCATTTTCCCGCGTCACGCTTGGCCGGGCCGCCCGCTGGGTGGCTCAGCGCGTGCCGCAGATTTTCATGGCTGGGCGGGGGAGGGTTCATGGGACGAGCTCTCTCCTGCCGTCGTTTTCAGCGTGCGCCCCGGCGGGTGCGGCGCGGATTTTCATGGCTGGGCGGGAGGGCATTCATGGGACGAGTGCTCTCCTGCCGCTGTTTTCCGAGGCTTCCGGCGCCTCCACCGGCGGGGCCGGCTACCACGTCCCGGTGCTGCGCGACGAGGTGCTTGAGCATCTCAACGCCGGGCCTGGCCGGGTGATCGTCGACGGCACGCTCGGCGGCGGCGGCCACAGCGAGACATTTCTCGAAGCCGGCGCGACGGTCATCGGGATCGACCGTGACCCGGAAGCGCTTGCGCATGCCGGCGATCGGCTGGGCGGGTTTGGCGAGCGGTTTCGCGCCCTGCAGGGGAACTTCGGGCAAGCCGACGAACTGCTGGCGGCCGCCGGGATCGGCCAAGTCGACGGGTGGTTGCTGGATTTGGGCGTTTCCTCGCGCCAGCTGGATGCGCCGGAGCGCGGGTTTTCCTTCATGCGCGAAGGGCCGCTGGACATGCGGATGGGCCCAAGCTCGCCGCACCGCGCGGCGGACATCGTCAACACCTGGGACGAGGACGACCTGGTGAGAATCTTCCGCGACTACGGCGAGGAAAAGGCGGCGAGAAAACTGGCGCGGGCGATCATCCAGCGACGCGGTGATCGCCCCTTCCAAACAACCCGGGACCTGGCTTCGTGCATCGAGGCGGTGTCTCCCCAGGGCGGCCGGATTCATCCGGCCACTCGTGTTTTTCAGGCGGTGCGGATGGCGGCCAACGATGAGCTTGGCGCCCTTGAGCGTGCGCTGGAGCTTGCCCCGCGGTTGTTGCGCCCGGGTGGGCGCTTGCTGGTCATCTCGTTCCACAGCCTTGAGGACCGCCTCGTCAAACACTGGATGCAGCGGACCACCGCCGCCTGGCTCGACCGGCCCGAATGGCCGGCGCCACGGCCCAACCCGGATTTCGGGTTCCGCGCGATCACCCGCAAGCCGGTCACCGCCGGCGCCGCCGAGATCGCGCGCAACCCACGCTCGCGCAGCGCGAAGCTGCGGGTCGTCGAACGCCTTCCCAACCCGCTCAACGCATGAACCGTCGCCGCTCCACCGAAAACCTCGGCTCGTTCTCCGTGTTTCTCATCGTCGCCGCGGCGATCTTCGTCGTTTCCGCGGGGGTCCTGTTTGCGTTTCTGAAAAACCGCCAGATCGAGGTCGCCCGCGAAATCGAAAAAGTCGAGGACCGCATCGCCAAGCACGAGATGGACATCAAGACCGCGGAAATGCGCATCGACCAGCTGACCAACCGCTTCGTGATGCGCGACCAACTGCGCCAAAACGGTTCCACCTTGGTTGCCATTCCCGCCAGCGCGGTTGAGGCGGTCGCTCCCGATTCCCCGGCCCCGGGCGCCGTCGCGCTCGCGCAGCCCTAGCATGAAAAACTCCATCCACCTCCGTGCGTTGGTCGTGTGCTTCCTTTTGGTCGCGGCATTGAGCGCCCTGTCGGTGCGTCTGATCCATCTGCAAGTCACCGACCGCAAGCAATACGCCGACAAGGCTGAGCGTTCCTACAGCCGCCGTATGGTGATCCCCGCGCGGCGCGGGTTCATCGTTGACCGCCATGAGGAAATCCTCGCGAAGAACATCCCGGTCACCTCGGTGATCGTCGACAAGTATCATCTCCAGGACCCGCGGATCGCTGCCAAAGGGCTCGCGTATGACCGCGCCTGCCGCGAGGAGGATTGGGCGCGCCTCGATGAATCCGCCCGCGAACGGCGGATCTCGTTGCGCCGCAGCGAGATCATGGACGAGCTCGACTCCGTCGAGATCTCCCGCAGGCACCTCGCCCACGCCGTCGGAGTGCTCGCCCGGCCGCTGGGCCTGCGCCGCGAGGAGTTGCTCGACAAGATCCAGGGCACCGAGCAGATGGAACTGACCCTCGTCAAGGACCTGCCGGAGGATGTTGCCGAGAAGCTTGAGCAGTTGGTCCAGGAGAACCGGATCCAGGGTTTCCGGTTCGAGAAAGCGCTGCGCCGCTATTACACCGCACCGATGCTCGCGACCCATGTCGTCGGCTTCAGCGACCACCAGGGAATCGGCCGATTCGGCATCGAGGCGAGCATGGAGCCGTTCCTCGCCGGGCGCGATGGATACCGGATCCTGAAGCGCGACGTGCGCGGGTTCGACCTCGCGGCGCATGCCGGCACCCTGATGCCGCCCAAGGGCGGGCTCGACGTCCAGCTCTCGCTCGACATGGGCATCCAGGCGATCGTTGAGGAGGAGCTTGATGCGGCGATGGTCCAATACTCGGCCGACAAGGCCGCGGTGATCATCATGGATCCGCACACCGGCGACATCCTCGCGCTGGCCAACCGGCCGCACTTCGACCTCAACCTCCGCGACGGCCTCGACACGGCGAGCTTGAACTTCGCGGTGCAGGCGATTTACGAGCCGGGGTCGACGTTCAAGGCGGTGGCCGTGGCGGGTGCGCTCGACGCGAAGCTGGTCCGCCCGGAAACGCTGATTTTCTGCCACAACGGGATTTACAACGATGGCGGGGTGAGGGTTCCGGACCACCACCCCTACGGGATGCTCAGCGTTGATGGTGTCCTCCAGAAGTCGAGCAACATCGGGGCCTACATGATCGCCCGCCAGCTTGGGCGCGAGCGCTTCTTCGACTACGCCGGGCGGTTTGGCTTCGGCCGGCCGACTGGGATCGAGTTGGCCGGCGAGAGCTCCGGCGTGGTGCGCGACACCGGCAACAACGTGGATTTTTCGCGCGCCTCGTATGGTTACGCGGTGAACGTTTCGCCGCTGCAGATGGCGGTGGCCTACGCGGCGATCGCCAACGGCGGCAAGCTGATGAAACCACGGCTCGTCCTCAAGGTGATGACCAGCGACGGGACCGTCGTGGAGCAATTCGATCCGGTCGTCCGTGGCGAGGTGATGAGCGAGCGCACCGCCGGACAGCTGCGCACCGCGATGGTCAAGGTGGTCCAAACGGGTGGCACCGCCACGCTGGCCGACATCCCCGGGTACACCGAGGGCGGCAAGACCGGCACCGCCGTCAAACACAACCCGACTGGCCGCGGCTACCTTGCGGGGCGCTATACGGTTTCCTTTGCCGGGATGGTTCCCGCTGAGGATCCTGCATTTGTGATGATCGTCGTGATTGATGATCCGCAGACGACGGAAGTCACCCGCTATGGCGGAACGATCGCCGCGCCAGTGTTCGGCAAAATCGGCGCGCGCGTCGCCGCCGCCATGAATCTCCAGCCGACCGAGCCGATCGCTCCCAACAAGCCGCTGGCAACCCGCTGATACCCCTGTTAGTTGTTTTGATGAACCTTCGAGACCTGCTTGCCGCCTTGCCCCGTCCCGTCATCTCCGGTCCCTTGGATCGCGAGATTGCGGCGGTCACCGCGGACAGCCGCAAAGTGGTGGCTGACAGCTTGTTCGTCGCGGTGCGCGGCGGTGCGAGTGACGGCCACGCGCACATTGCCGCGGCGATCGCCGCCGGCGCGGTGGCGGTCATCGCCGAACGGGCCCCGGAGGAAGCGCCATCCGGGGTGACCTGGATCCATGTGAGCGACAGCCGCAAGGCGCTCGGGCGGGTGGCGGCGGAGTTCCACGGGCGGCCATCGGCGGGGTTGAAGACCATCGGGGTGACCGGCACCAACGGGAAGACGACGACCACCTTTCTGCTGCACGCGATTTTGAAGAAATCCCTCCACCGGGCCGGGTTGCTTGGGACGATCCGGGTGGACGATGGCGAGACGGTCGCGGAGGCGACCCACACGACGCCGGCGGCGGACGCGCTCCAGGAGTTGCTCCGGCGGATGGCCGACCACGGGTGCCGGGCGGTGGCCATGGAGGTTTCCTCCCACGGGATTGACCAGCAGCGCAGTGAGGCGGTCGATTTCGATGCCGCAGTGTTCACCAACCTGACCCAGGACCACCTCGATTACCACGGGACGATGGACCGCTATTTCGAGGCGAAGTTCGCGCTCTTCGAGCAACTTGCGAGCGACCCGCGGGGGAAGAAGCCGGTGGCGGTGGTCAATGCGGACGATGGCTACGGGAAGACGATCATCGAGCGGCTCGAGGGCCGGATGGCCGTGCTGCGGTATGGGCTCGGTGTGCATACCGACCTGCGTGCCAACAACATCCGCCAAACGCCGAAGGGCACCGAGTTTGAACTCAGCGCGAAGGGGAAAACTTTCCTGGTGCGCAGCCCGCTGATCGGGCGGTTCAACGTTTATAATACGCTCGCCGCGCTGGGGGCCGCCCAGGCGATCGGCGTCCCGATGCGCGAGGCGGTTGCGGCGCTTGCCGACGCGCCCCAGGTCCCCGGGCGGATGGAGAACGTCGGGACCCGCGACGGGGTCACGGTGTTCGTCGACTACGCGCATACCCCGGATGCCCTCGACAACGCGTGCCGGACGTTGCGCGAGCTTGAGCCGGCGCGGCTCGTCACGGTGTTTGGCTGCGGCGGCGACCGTGACCGAGGCAAGCGGCCGTTGATGGCGGAGGCGGCGGCGCGCCACAGCGATGCCTGCCTGATCACCTCCGACAACCCGCGCACCGAGGATCCCGAGGCGATCCTCCGGGAAATCGAATCCGGTATCGGCCGCCTCCCGACCCGCACGGTCACCGACCGCCGCGAGGCGATCCGGATGGCCATCCACGCCGCCGGCCCGGGGGACATCGTCCTCATCGCCGGCAAGGGGCACGAAACCTACCAGGACTTCGGCAGCCACCGGGTGCACTTTGACGACCGCGAGGAAGCCCGCCGGGCGCTGCGCGACAAGCCGGAACGCGAACCGGAAAGGAGCGCGCGCCGATGAAGGGGATTGATGCCGCCACGCTCGCCGGCGCGCTTGGCGCCGAGCAGGTTTCCGGTGCCGATGGCGCCTGGGCCGGAAGCGTCTCGACCGACACCCGCACGCTGGCGCGCGGGGCGGTTTATTTTGCCCTCCGTGGCGAGCGGTTTGACGGCCACGACTTTCTCCCGCAGGCGATCGCCGGCGGGGCCGCCGCGCTGGTCGTCGAGTCCTGGCCGGCCGGCTTGGACGCCCAGGGCGCGGCAGTCCTGCGGGTTCCCGACACACTGCTGGCGCTCCAGCGGCTCGCCTATTGGTATCGCGACACGCTTGACCTGCCGGTCATCGCCATCACCGGCTCCAATGGCAAGACCTCGACCAAGGAGTTCACCGCGGCGGTCCTCGGGCAGCGCTTCCGGGTCAATGCCACCGCCGGAAACCTGAACAACCACATCGGCTTGCCGCTCACCGTGCTGGCCACCGAGGCGAGCCACACCGCGGCGGTCTGGGAGATGGGAATGAACCACGCCGGAGAGATCGCCCCGCTCTGCGAGATCGCCAAACCGAAAATCGGCATCATCACCAACATCGGCACCGCCCACATCGAGCACCTCGGGACGCGCGAGGGCATCGCCTTGGAAAAGGGTGCCCTCGCCCGCTCGCTCCCCGAGGATGGCACCCTGATCCTCCCGGCGGGCTGCGACTTTTTTGAATATTTCCGCCAACGGACCCGCGCCCGGGTCCTCTGCGTCGGCAATGGCCGCGGGGTCATCCGCGCCGAGAATATCACCTCCACCGAGATCGGCACCGCCTTCGACCTCGTCGGCGAGGGCGACGCACGTGCCCACGTGCAACTCCAAGTCGTCGGCCGCCACATGGTCACCAACGCGCTGCTGGCCGCCTGCGCCGGCCACGTCCTTGGCATGCCGCTTGCGGAGATTGCCGTGGGGCTGGCGGCGGCGATTCCCGGCGGCGGTCGGCTGCGGCGCTTCACCTCCGCGGGCGTCAGGGTCTTCGACGACACCTACAACGCCAATCCGGACTCGATGGCCGCCGCTCTCGAAACCCTCGCCGAACATCCCGTCGCCGATGGCCAACAACGCATCGCCGTCCTCGGCCACATGGCCGAACTCGGCAGCCACGCCGTCGACGGCCACCGCCGCGTCGGCCGCCTCGCCGCAGAGCGCGGCATCCTCGTCGTCGCTGTCGGCCCGCTCGCCCTCGACATCGCCGCCGCCGCCACCGACGCCCACGGCACCGCCGAACATTTTCCCGACCAGACGCGCGCCGCCGAGTGGCTCCGCGCCCACTGCCACAGCGGCGATGCCGTCCTCTTCAAGGGCAGCCGCTCCGCCGCCATGGAACGGGTCATGCACCAGGTATTCCCAGAAGTCTAACCGATGCTCTTCGCTATCTACGAATGGTGGGCCGCCGCCCTCGAGGAACAAACCGCCGCCGGCATCGACGGCTGGGCTAACAAGTTTTCGTTCTTCAATGTCCTCCAGTACATCACGGTGCGCGCCGCGCTGGCGTTCCTGATGGCCTTTTTCGTGAGCCTCGCGGCGGGCCCGTGGGTCATCCGCAAGCTCATCTCGCTGAAGATCGGCCAGCCGATCCGCAGCGCCGAGGAAGTCCACAAGCTCCACGAGCTCCACGGGAAAAAGGCCGGCACCCCCACCATGGGCGGCGTCCTCATCCTCGGCAGCGTCCTGTTGGCCTTGCTGTTCTGCGCCCGGCTCTTCAACCCGTTTGTCGCCGTCACCGCCTGCACCATGACCGCCCTCGGCCTCTTGGGATTCTGCGACGACTACAAAAAAATTCGCGAGAAAAACTCCGCAGGCATCAACGCCCGCGCCAAGCTCTTCTGGCAAATCACCATCGCCCTGGTCGCCGGCTCGTTCATCTTCTTCAAGACCGAGATCTCAGGATTCGGCGCCACCGCCGAAATGGTCAAACAGCTTGGCTATGTCCCCGGATTCCACCTCGGGGAGGAGGCGATGCCTGTTAGCGCGGTCAGCTTCCCGCTGTTCAAGAAGCCGCTGTTCGACATGGGAATCCTCATCATCCCGTTCTTCGCCCTGATCATCGTCGGATGCTCGAACGCGGTGAACCTAACAGACGGGCTCGACGGGCTGGCGACCGGGTGCACGGTGAGCGTGGGGCTGGCGTTTGCGGCGATCGCGTATTTGGCGGGCCACTACTGGATGGCGGTCGAGTACCTGGTCATTCCGCACAACCGGTTTGTCGGCGAGCTCTCGGTGGTGCTGTTAGCGCTGGTGGGTGCGAGTTTTGGGTTTTTGTGGTTCAACTGTCATCCGGCGAAGATGTTCATGGGTGACACCGGGTCGCTGGCGATCGGCGGGGCGCTCGGGACCGCGGCGATCTGCGTCAAGCAGGAGCTCATGCTGGTGATCATCGGCGGGGTGTTCGTCATGGAGGCGCTCTCGGTGATCCTCCAGGTCGGCAGCTTCAAGCTGCGCGGCAAGCGAATCTTCGCGATGTCGCCGATCCACCACCACTTTGAACTCCGCGGCTGGCACGAAAGCCAGGTCATCATCCGCTTCTGGATTCTCTCCGTGGTTCTCGCCCTCATCGGCGTCGCCCTATTGAAAGTCGCCTAACTGATGGATCTCGCCGGAAAATCAATTGTCATCCTCGGGGCCGGCCGCAGTGGCCGTGCCGCGGCGCAGCTTGCCCTTGAGCATGGCGCGCAGGTGAGCGTCCACGATGCCGGCGGGGTGGATGCGTTTGTCGGGATCGACCCGCGGGTGGCGGTCCACCCGCACGCGGACGCGGCAAGCGGCCGGGCGACGCGCGCGGACATGGTTGTTGTTAGCCCTGGGATCGAGACCGGCGGTGAGTTTGTGAGTGCGTATGCGGCCGGGGCGGGTGAGTTGATCGGGGAGGTTGAGTTGGCGGCACGGTTTTACCGGGGGGCGATTGTTGGGATCACCGGGACTAACGGGAAGACGACGACGACCGAGGTGGTGCAGCGGATTTTCGAGGCGGCGGGGTTGCGCAGCGCGGCGTGCGGCAACTATGGCCCGCCGTTTGCGGAGGTGGTTCTGGCGGGTGCCGCGGCGGACGCGGTTTCGTTGGAGCTGAGCTCGTTCCAGCTTGAGACGATCGCTCGGCTGCACCCGCGGGTGGCGATCTGGTTGAACTTTGCGCCGGACCACATGGACCGCTACCGGAGTGTGGAGGACTATTTTGCGGCGAAGCTGCGGATCTTCGAGAACCAGCGGGCGGACGACACCGCGGTGGTCCGCGCCGGCGAGGAGCTCGGCGCGCTGGCGGCGCGCTGCGTCACGTTCACCACCGAGGACCGACCGGCGGACTATCGATCTGATGGAGTGACGATCTATCACCACGGCAAGCCGGTGCTCGACATGGGTGCGACCAAGCTGCGCGGGCTGCACAACGCCGAGAACCTGATGGCTGCGATGGCCGCGGTGGCGGAATTCGGCATCGACCCGGCGACCGTGGCGCGCGCGTTGGCCGGCTACGCGCCGCCGCGCCACCGCTGCGAGCTGGTGCGCACGCTTGACGGGGTCGAGTACATCAACGACTCGAAGGCGACCAACCTGCACGCGCTGGAAAGCGCGCTGCGCTCGCAAGTTCGCCCGGTGGTGCTCATCGCCGGGGGCAAGGAGAAGGGGCTCGACTACCAGCCGCTGGTCCCCGCGCTGCAGCGCAACGTCCGCGCGGCGGTCACCTTTGGCCAGATCGGCGCGAAACTGGCCGAGGTGTTTTCGCCGGTCACGGCCGTCGAGCAGGTCGGCACGCTTGCGGAAGCCATCGAGAGCGCGCGCCGGCATGCGCGGCGTGGCGACACCGTGTTGTTCTCCCCGGGGACCTCGTCGTTTGACATGTTCACCGGCTACGAGGACCGCGGCGACCGGTTCTGCGCCCTGGTTTTAGATCTCAAGTAAACCTCTCCACCAACCGCCACCATGAAAGCATCCCCGCTCCAGACCAAACGCTGCCCGAAGAAGGCCCGCTTCCGTCTGCTTCACGCCCACCTCACCAGGCGCAAACAACGGGTCGCGGCAACCGCTCCGACGACAACCCACCTCGATTCCGATGAGCCCAACCTGAGCGTTGCCCGCGCGCTCATCGTGATCCTGCTCATCCACATCGTGGCGATCAGCGGGATCTTCATCCACAACCACTTCTTTTCCCAGACCGCCGGCGGGTCCGAGGCGGGCGGCGAGGCACCGCAGAGCGCGGCGGTGGTTGCCGCGCCGGTCGAGTCAGAGCGGCTGCCGATCCTCCGCGAGGGCGACGAACCGTACATCGTTCAAACCGGCGACACTTATCCGAAAATCGCCGCCGCCCGCGGGGTCGCCGAGGACGACCTGCGCCGCGTCAATGAGAACATCCCGCTGCGCTCCGGACGGATCCTCAAGATGCCCGGCCGCCGGATCGTCGCCCTCGAGCCGTCCGAGATGGAACGGGTCCGCACCGGCGGGCTCGTGAGCACCGCGCAACCTGCCGAGCAGCCGCTGCTCGTCACCCCGCATGGGGGGACTGCCAGCGATTCCGCGAGTGGCGCGACGACGATCTCCAATCCCGTTCCGCGGGCGATCATCGTCGAACCCGCATCCCCGACCGGCGCCACCACCGCTACCAGCCACACCGTCGTCAGCGGTGACACCCTCTGGCGGATCGCCAGCAAGTACAAGGTCACCACCGATGCGCTCATGAAGGCCAACGGCATCGACGATCCGAAGAAGCTCCGCCTCGGCATGACCTTGAAGGTTCCCGCCGCCAACTAACCGATTCTAGCCGCCGCGCAGATGGCAAACCGCAGTGCCCACTTCATCCTTCTAGCCGTTGCCGCGCTTCTCGGCATCGGGCTGGTGATGTTGGCCAGCACCAGCGTGTGGACCGAGGAGGGCCAGGAGTACGCGCTGCTCAAGCGCCAAGGGATCGCGGTGACCATCGGGGTGCTCGGCGCGACGTTCTTCGCGCTGCTTGACTACCGCATGCTCAAGCGCTGGTGGCCGTTGATCTTCATCGGCTGCTGCATCATGCTCAGCCTCTGTTTCACGCCGATGGGGCTTGAGCGCAACGGCGAGACCCGCTGGATCCGCCTGCCGATCCTCGGCCAGGTCCAGCCCTCGGAGACCGCCAAGTTCGCCATCGTCGTCGCCCTGGCCGCCTGGTTCTCGCAGTATCAGGCAGAGATCCGCGGGTTCTGGCGCGGGTTCGTGGTTCCCTCGGGCATGTTGGGTGTGCCGATCGCCCTGATCTTTTTCGAAAAGGACATGGGCACCGCCGTCGCGCTGGGGGCCGCCGGCTTCTGCCTCCTGCTCATCGCCGGCACCCGGCTGGTCTATTTGGTCCCCTCGGCGCTCGCCGGGGCGGCCGGCTTCGTCTATTTTGTCATGGCCGATGCCCACCGGATGGCGCGCATCACCGCCTTCCAGAACCTCGAGGTCCACAAGCTTGGCCTCGGCCACCAGCAGTGGCGCGCGTTGCTCGCCTTCGGCAATGGCGGCCTCGACGGCCTTGGCCTCGGCAATGGCGCCGAAAAACACGGTTATCTCCCGTTCGCCCACACCGACTTCATCTTCCCGATGATCGGCGAGGAGCTCGGCCTCTGGTTCACCCTCGGCTGCGTCCTCTGCTACGTCCTCATCGCCGTCTTCGGCATGCTCATCGCCATCAACGCCGCCGACCCGTTCGGCCGGTTGTTGGCCGCCGGCGCGACCTGCGCGATCATCTTCCCGGCGATCCTCAACATCGGCGTCACCACCGCGGTCCTGCCTAACACCGGGCTGCCGCTCCCGTTTGTTAGCTACGGCGGGTCCAACCTGTTCTTCACCCTGATGGTCGTCGGGCTGCTCATTTCGGTCCACCGGCGGGGCATTTCCAGCAAACGCGCGGAACTTCCGGTGATCAAGGAGCGGAAACTCGCGATCAGGCTGTAATTTGTTGGCGCTGGGCGCCTTGTTGATCCAGCGCCGGGGCCCGCTGGTGGCTGTTTGAAGTCTTTGGCGGGCAATTTTGGCGGCGCCCCCGTGGAGGCTGGTTGACACCGCGGTATCAGTTGACCAACGTGACACCTGCTGTGCTCGACGCCTCCCGTTGCGGGGGTTTGCTAACAACCTTTTTCACGTCCCATCCAAACCCG
>JBILQE010000069.1:0-12625 GCA_044373465.1 Akkermansiaceae bacterium
GCACGATGCGGCACCCGGAGGCCTCCCGGACGTCGCGGAGGATCTCAAGGTTGCGCCGCAAGGCAGCTTGATCGATGACGAAACATGGCGAGGGCAGTGATTCCACTCCGGCAGGATGCCTTACCTTTAACCACAGGCCAAGGAAAAGCATGCCCGGGGCGGGCACGCTTCCGACCGGCGGAGCCCGGCGCGCGCACGGTTGACGGCGTGGGAGTTGGCGGGCCAGACTGGGGAATGGCCCGGGGTCGTCCTTCATCATCGTTTCTCGTGCTCATGGGAGCGTTGCTGCTGCTGGGCGGTGGGGGGGGCTGGGCATTCTGGAAGGCCAGCGCGGCGCCAGCCCACTTGCGGGCAAGGCTGTCGTTTTGGGAATTGGTGAAGCACAAGAAGGTTGCTGACTGGGAGCCGTCGCTGACCCCCGAGCAGCGGCGGGCGAAGGCCAGGGATATCACCGCGAGGTTGATGGTCGAGTATCCGATCCTGGCGGCAGAGGAGCGGCCGGTGCCAGCGGAGGAGAATGGCTTTCTGCTGATGCTTCGGAAGAACGCTGGGCTCGGGCTTACTTCTGAACTCCGGGATTTCCTGAGCAAGCGTCTCGATGACGAAGTCCTGGACGTGGAGCTTGCGCGCCGGCTTTTGCTCGAGAATGCCACCGTGGTTGCTGAGGTTGAACACATCGCTGCGCTCCAGGCGCGCTCCTCGGCCGATCCTCCCGCTGATTACGTGGGTTTCGTTTCGGCGCGATCCGGCATCGATGCGATTCACGTCCTGCTGCTCGCCGCCCGGCTGGCAGCGGTCGCTAACGACTCTGAGGGGGCCATCGCTAAGGTTGCGTTGGCGGTCAATCTCATCCGGCATTATCGGGATATTGAGACGCCCAACTTCCAGTGTGAAACCGTTGTCATTGTTGGGCAAATGGAGGTCTGCCGGGTGGTTCTTGACCGGGTGCTGCCGGCCTTGGGGAAAACTGCCGATTTGGAGAAGTGGCGCCGGGTTTTGGGCTCCGCGGATCTCTCGCCCGCAAGATTGGCCGGGGTGGTCCGCGGTGATTGGCAAATCGCCAGCCAGTATTTCCTCCTGCCGCTTGTGCTGGATCCCGCGGATCCTGTTTCGCCACCGGATCCAGAGGCGCTCGCCGATGCGCTAGCGGCCAGGGCGGCAGAGATCGTTGCCAGGATTCAAAACCAAAGTTTTCAAGATACGCTTTCCTTGGAGAATCGCGCTGCCAGCACCGCCCCCGGAAGCTTATCGGCCAAGAGCCAATCGCTGTTTGAAGTCTCCGGGATCGGAACCCAGACTTGGGCCGAAGGCGTTGCCCGCTCGGCAACGGTCTTGGCGCGCACCGATGCTGCTCTGCAGCTCCTTGAGCTTGAAAAGAAGGCCGAGCTGGATGCAGCCGCCCTCGCGCGTCTGCCGGTCGATCCGGTCAGCGGGATGCCGTTCTCCTTCGACCCGCAGGCGCGCACGCTCAGCGCGCCGATGAATCCGAGCATCGAGCCACTGCGGCTGCCGTGGTAGCAATAAAACTGGGGCCATTGCCCGAACCAGTGGGCAGGGCCGCCTAAGGGGTTTACGCGGGAGCGAGGAAGCATTTGACGTTTGGGAGCTCTTTGAAATCGGCATCCTGGGTCCAGAGTTCGGCTTGGTGGACCGCGGAAGTGGCGTAGATGAGAGCATCAGCCATGGCGAGTTGGTGACGGGCGCCAAGGTCGGCGGCGAGAGTGGCGATCTCGGCGGAAATCGGCACGATCTGGTGGAGGGAAACGAAGCTGAGGAGTTTCTCGGTAGCGGCATCACCGGCAACCCGGGTGGTGTAGCGGGCGATCTCATAAATGCTGATGGCGGAAACCAACACCTGCTCGGCCTCCGCCATGGCCCGGGCAAACATTTTGGCATTCGGGCCATCGTGGGCCATGGCGATCCACGCCGAGCTGTCGAGGAGGATGAGTTTCATGCGCGGTCGGCTCACAGGGCGCGATCGGACTTTTCCCGTTCAAACGGGAGATGGGCTTTGTCCTTGAGGAAGCCGACAAACTCGGCGGGGGTCAAAATCGGACGGATCTCGATCTTGCCGTCCTTGGCGACCAGATGCAGGCGCTGCCCGGCTCTGAGATTTAGAGACTTCCGAATTTCCTTCGGGATGACGATTTGGAATTTGGGCGATAAAATTGAGGATGTCATACGAATATGAAAACGTATGACGAGTTGGCTTCGGCGCAAGGGCCAAATGAGATTGGCCCTCGCTGAGGAAGGAGAATGGTGCGGAGCTTATGGCGCTGCCGCGGCCGAACTCAGGTGAGTTTACCAGCGAGGCGGCGGAGTTGCGCAAGGGCGAGATCTACGCGAACAAGGCGACCGGGCCGGTTGGCGATTGGCTTGCCCCGGACTGGCGCTGGGCGGGGTCTTTGCCGGGCTTGGCTTCAGGGTCAAGATGCGCAGCCATGTTCCTATCCACCACCGGAAGGCGAGGTCGGTCCTCGCTGAGGCAGGAGGAAGGCTGCGGACCTAGGCGTCTTCCCAGGCGGGGGCGGCTGCGGTTTTGGCTTCAGCGAGGAGGTCCAGCGTTTGGTGTTGGGCAGACCAATCCTCGATGTAGGACCAGTCGAGTTGCTCGGGCCCCTGGACTTGCAGGACGGCGACGACATCGGCGAAGTCCTTGGCGCGGTTTGCGCCGCGACTCCAGCGGAGTTTTTGGATGATGACGTCTTCGGCGGTGGGGAGGAAGGCGTCGACCCCTGGCATGATCGTGACTCTTTTACGCCTGTCGAATCGGGTGGAGTCGTGGGCATCGTTGCTCAAGTGAAACAACTCGATTTCAAATGGGCTATTCTTTACTTTGATCAATTCCCTGCGGGTGGATGTGACCATCTCAAAACTCGATTGCTGTTCAAGTTCGAGATCCCCCGGAAGAATTGAGGATAGTTTCTCCCAATTCGCCTGGTTGAGGTTGACTAGGAGATCGGCATCCTTGGTGGATCGCGGGATGCCGTAGAAGTTGGATGAATAGGAGCCGACGATCATGTAGGGCACTTCGATCACCTCGAGTGTGCGGATCAGGCTGATGAGTGCATCGGTACCAGTCATAAGGCGGAAAGCTCTTGGAGTCTGAGCCTTCTACGAAGTTCCATTTGTCGGGTGGGCGCGTCCCATTCGGGATGTTGATGGGCAATTCCCGCGAGGTTCCAAGCGCAGGCTTCCTCGAAGAGCGATGCCCCGGCATCAAACTTCTCGAATGAAGTCATGGCGCGTGCCCTGCGCACCTTGGCCAGGTCGGCAGCGCGGGCTTGGGCGGCGATGGATGCATCGGTCACGGTGGAGAAACTATGGCGAAATGAGGGGCGGAGCAAGTCCGGGGTGGCGGGCTCATGGCGTAGGTGAAGCCGGGATGGCGGGATGTGGAAGATCGGTCTCGCTGAGGCATGAGAATGGTGGGAGCATTCCAACAATGGAACCGCTAGGTGATTCGGGCAGCGCGCAGCCGGCAAGTGAGGGTGGGCGGCGGGTGCGGCGGCGGGCGGGGTGGGTGCTGGTGGTGGCGGCGCTGGTGGTGGGGGTGGTGGTTTTCGTTGGGCAAAAGTCAGTGGAGCCGGCGCGGATGGCGGAGCTTGTGGCGCTGCCGCGGCCGAACTCGGGAGAGTTCACCAGCGAGGCGGCGGAGTTGCGCAAGGGCGAGATCTACGCGAACAAGCCGACCGGGCCGGTCGCCGACTGGCTTGCCCCGGAGAATGGGACCGGGATCCAGCTGCACCTAACCGCCAGCGACGGGATCATTGTCGAGGACAGCTGGATTTTCCCCGACGAATCATGGACCAACAAGCTCCACGAGTTGTTCGAGAATTTCACTGGCCGCAGCGGGCGGGACAAGAACCAGGAGCGCCGGCGGTGCACGCTCGGGGAGTTCGAAGTGATGTTGGTGTTCGCAACGCTGTACAATGAGCCGGCGACGATCGTGGTCACCTCCGAGCGGCCGTTGAGCGAATCGAAGGTTTTCCCGCAGCTGCTTGAGCTGATGTTCAAACCGAGCTGCCAGATTTATTATGTCCCAAGCGGAAGGTGAGCGGCTGGCCTGCTCCGCCCCGCGTCCGCGCCCGATCCCCGACCCCCTCATCGCCGGATTGGTTGGGAATTGAGTTTTCTTTCGCGGCGCGAGGTTGCTCAATGCCGCAAGGATTGATTGTCAGGGGATGGAAGACTTCAGCGACATATTCAGCGACTTGGATGGGTGGCAGGTGGTCGCCTCGGGGCAGGCGGTCGGGCGGTTGAGCCGGATCGACGGACCGGAGCGGACCGCGGGATTGCAGCTGGATTTTGATTTCCATGGTGGCGGGGGGTTTGTGGTGATCCGGCGGGAGGTCCGCTGGGTGTTTCCGGAGGCGTTTGAGATTGGGTTTTCGCTGCGTGGCGCCGGGCTGCGGAACCATTTCGAGTTCAAGGTGGTTGATGGCGCCAACGCGTGGCGGTTTTTGCGCCAGGATTATGAGTTGGCGGATGGGTGGGAGCGGCTGCGGGTCCGCGAGGGCGACCTGCCGTTCGCCTGGGGGCCGGCGGGCGGCGGGGCGCCGGTCGCGGCGGGTGCCATCGAGTTGGTCATTGCGGCGGGTCCCGGGGGTGCTGGCAGCGTTTGCTTTGCGGGGTTTTCGCTCACTGACGAGTCGCCGCGCGAGCCGCGGGTGGTTGCCGCCACCAGCGAGGCCCCCGGGTGCCCGGCCACCGCGGTGCTCGACGGCAACCCGGCAACCGGCTGGCACGCCCGCGCCGACGACCCGGCACCAAGCTGGTTCGTCGACTTTGGCCGGGTTGTGCGCTTCGGCGGGTTGGTCATCGACTGGCCGGAGCTGGTGTCCGCGCGGGAGTTTCTCATCGAGGTTTCCGACGACGGTGCTGGCTGGACGTTGATCCACCGGGCGCAGCGGGCTGGTGGAAGGAAGACCCACATTGCCACCCCGAAGATGGCGGCGCGCTGGCTCAGGGTCGGGTTCCCATCCGCCGGGTCCGCCGGAATCCGCGCGCTGAGCCTGCGCCCGGTCGGCTTCACCCACACGCCCAACGAGTTCATCCACGCGGTGGCCGCCGATTTCCCGCGCGGCTGGTTCCCCCGCTACTGGCTGCGCGAGCAATCATACTGGACCCCGGTCGGCACCCCGGAGGGCGGTCGCCGCGCGCTCATCAACGAGGAGGGCATGGTCGAGGTCGATGAGGGCGCATTCTCGCTCGAACCATTTTTGCTCGATCACCGCGGCCGCCTGCTGACCTGGGCCGAGGCTAACACCCGCGTCGCCCTCGCCCCCGGCGGCGCACCGTGCCCGGAGGTCAGCTGGCAGGTCGCCGGGCTAACCATGGTTGTTAGACCATGGGTCGATGGCGCGGGCGAGGGGCTGGCGTTGCGGGTGAGCTATCAGGTCGACAACCCGGGGGGCGAGCCGGTGCGGCTGGTGGTGGCGGCGCGGCCGTTCCAAGTGGTGCCGCCGTGGCAGGCATTCCGCGACCTTGGCGGGCGCAGCCCGATTTGCGAGGTCGCGTGCGATGGTGACGGGATGCGAGTGGCCGGCCGGCGGGTGGTTGCCAACCGGCGGGCGAGCGCGCAGGGAGCGGCGAGCTTCGAGGAGGGTGGGGTGTTGGAATATCTCGGGCGCGGCGAACTTCCCCCCAACACCGCGGTGAATGACGCGGCCGGGCTGGCCTCGGCGGCGCTGGCATGGGAGGTGGCGGCGGGCGGGCGGTTTGAGGTGGTGTTGTCGGTCGGATTTTTCGCCGACGCGGGCAGCCCGGACGATGGCGCGCGCGCGCGGGCGCTGGCCGGGTGGAACGAGGTGCTCGGGCGGGTCGTGTGGCGGGTGCCGGCAGTGGCGACGGAGGCGATCGAGTCGTTCCGCACGGCTTTGGGACATGTGCTGATCAACCGCGACGGAGCGGCGCTGCAACCGGGGCCGCGGCGCTACACCCGCTCGTGGGTGCGCGACTGCGTCCTGATGGGTGCCGCGCTGGCCAAGGCGGGATCTCCCGCGGTGTTGCGCGAGTTCGTCGACTGGTATGTCCAGTTCCAGCGCGCCGACGGGTTTGTCCCCTGCGTCGTCGACCGCGACGGGGTCGACTGGCTCGTCGAGCACGACAGCCACGGCCAGTGGATCTGGGGCATCTGCGAGGTTTTCCGCCACGGCGGCGGGCGCGAGTTCCTCGAGGGGAAGTGGCCGTCGGTTAGGATGGCCGCGGCGCACCTGCTAGACCTGCGCGCCCAGCGGCTGACCGCGGGCTATGCGGGCTCTGCGTGCCACGGGTTGCTGCCCGAGTCGGCCAGCCACGAGGGGTACTTGGCCCATCCGGTCCACTCGTATTGGGACGACTTCTGGGGAGTGCGCGGGTTGTGCGCGGCGGCCGAACTGGCGGAGGCGCTCGGGCTAACAACCGAGGCGGCGCGCTGGCGCGGCGAGGCGGCCGGGTTCCTAACCGACGTGCTGAGCTCGCTTGACCAGGTCATCGGCGAGCGTGGACTCAACTACATCCCCGGATCGGTCGAGTGGGCGGATTTCGATCCGACCGCGACGGCCAACGCGATCGCCCAGTTGGATTTTGCCGACGCGCTTCCGGGCGTGGCGCTGCAGCGGATGTTGGACACCTACCTTGAGGGGTTCCGCGGCAAGCACCGCGGCGAGGTCGCATGGGTGAACTACACCGCGTATGAAATTCGGATCATCGGGGCGATGGTGCGGGTCGGGCGGCGCGATGATGCCAACGAGCTGTTGGAGTTTTTCCTCGGCGACCAGCGGCCGGCCGAGTGGAACCAGTGGCCGGAGATCAGTTGGCGCGACGTGCGCGCGCCGGGGCATCTCGGCGACGTCCCGCACACCTGGATCGCCGCGGAATACATGCTCGCGGTGGCGCAGATGGTTGCCAGCGAGCGCGAGGAGGCCGGCAGCCTGGTGCTCGCCAGCGGCTTGCCATGGGCCTGGGTTGCCGAGGGTGACGGGTTTGGCGTGAGCGGGTTGATGACCCGCTTCGGGATCCTCGAGTTTGCCCTCCGCGCGGTTGGGGACAACCGGATCGGCTTCGAGATCGGCGCGGGAATCGCCATGCCTGCCGGTGGCTTGTTCATCGACCCGCCGGTGCCCACCGGGGCGCGGATTGTCACCGCTTGCGACGCATCCGGCCGGGCTCTGGAGACCGACGGCCAACGGGTCCGGGTGGTGGAGCTGCCGGTGAGCGGGGAGATGGTTTGGAGAGACGACATCCTGTCGTCCAAGGTCAGGCGACATCCTGTCGTCTGACCCACCGTATTGCCACCTGACTCGCACAGGCGACAGGATGTCGCCTGACCTTGGGCGACAGGATGTCGTCTGACCTTGGACGACAGGATGTCGCCTGACCTTGGACGACAGGATGTCGCCTGACCTTGGACGACAGGATGTCGTCTCTCCCGGTTTTCCTCGTGAGTCGCTCTTTCAAACCTGGGAGCGTCGTCTATTTTTGTCCATGGCCGACTTCCTTGACCCCAAGGGTGAGATCCAGAAGCACGGCAGCGATCTGCCCCACTGGCAGCAAGGTGAGGCAATGCAGTTTGTCACCTTTCGGCTAAGAGACTCAATGCCAGCCAACAAGCTTAAGACCTGGCAGGAGCAACACCAGGCCTGGCTAGCTCTCAACCCCAAGCCATGGGCGCCAGAAACCCTGCGCACCTATCATCGGTGCTTCACGAGCAAACTTGAAAACTGGCTTGATCAGGGAGCCGGCTCCTGCCTGTTGCAAGATCCTTCAAACCGGCAAATTCTCGAGGACGCCTTGATGCGCTTTCAAGGTGAGAAGGTTGTTCATCATGCTTGGGTCATCATGCCTAACCACGTCCATTTGCTCTTCAGCCCCCGCCAACCAATCGACAAGCTCATCCAGGCGTGGAAGTGCGTTTCAGCCCGGCACATCGCCTGCGGCAGCATTTGGCAAAAGAACTACCGGGACACATTGATCCGCGATGCCACTCACTTCGCCAAGGCGGTGCGTTATATCCGCAGGAACCCAAGCAAGCTTCTGGCTCATAGCTTTTCGCTGTGGCAAGGGCCGCTTGCTGAGGCGGTCTTTTGAGCGAGGTTCGTTGGATGACGACAGGATGTCGTCTTTCCTTGGGCGACAGGATGTCGCCTCTCCGGCGACAGGATGTCGCCTCTCCGGCCTTTCCTTGGGCCGGCAATGGAGTTAGGACATGGGGGAGCATGCGGATACTAACAAACGGGAAGATGCGCGGCTACGTGGCGGCGGACGGGCGTGGCGGGTTGTTTTTCGACTGGGTGGCGCTGACGCGGTTTGCGGATGGGGCGCCGGGAGGTTGCGGGCCGGTGGTTTATGTTAGCGAGGACGGCAACCCGAAGCCTGCGGAACTATCCGTGGAGATCGAGGCCGGGATCGCGCCGCAGGTCGATGTGGAGGTCCGCAGGATCACCGTGACCAACAGCTCGGCGCGGGTCCGGGAGGTTGAGCTGACAAGCTACGCGGAAGTGGCGCTGAACCATCCGCTGGGGGATGCGGGGCATCCGGCATTTTCGAAGTTGTTTGTGCAGACATCGGTTGCGGGCGACCGGCCGGTGTTGTTGGCGCGGCGGCGGCCGCGGGGGCGCAACGAAAGCTGGCCGTGGATGGCCCAAACGCTGGTAGGCGACGGGCTGCAGCTCAGCTGGGAAACCAACCGTGCGCGCTTCCTTGGCCGCGGGCGTACGCCGGCTGACCCGGCCGCGCTGGATCAAAGCGGGCTGCTTTCCGGCGAGACCGGCAACGTGCTTGACCCAGTGATGGCGTGGCGGACGCCGCTGACGCTCCAGGCTAACAGCTCCGTGACCCTCTGGCTGTTGACCGGCGCGGCGGCGGACGAGGCCGGGTTGTTGGAGATGATGGCCGCCTGCCAAGTGGAGGGCGCGGCTGCCGGGATGCTGGCTGCGGCGGTGGCCGCGGAGAGGGTCCGGCGCGAGGCCCACGGGTTGGACGAGGCGACGGCGCGGCGCTATGAGGAGCTCGGCGCGCAGATGCTGTTAGGCCGGGTTGACCGGGTCGTCCCCAAGTCACTGCCCGGTGCGGCGGTGGTGCACTGCTATCCGCTAGGCGGGGACGAACTGCGGGTGATCGCGCAGGCTGGTTGGTCGGCGGAAGGGACAAGGGATCTCGTTCGGGCGCTGCCATATTGGCGCTCGCTTGGGTTGCAGGTGCGGATGTTTGTGATGGACTGCGAGGTTAGGGAGATCTTGCCCGAAGGGGTGGCGCTGGTGGATCCAGCCAATTTCTGCCCCGACGAGTATGTCTGGTGGCTTGCCACCGCGCAGTTGGTCGGCGGCGAGGGGGTCGTGACGGCCGCGGCGGCGGGTTGGCCGGTGGCCGCGGCGCCGGCGATGCCGGGGCACAGCGCGGCGGCGGACCCTGGCGAGGAGCTGGAGCACTTCAATGGCCACGGCGGGTTTTCCGCGGGCGGGCGCGAGTATGTCATCCCATTAGGATTGAGGGACGGGCGTTTGGATTTGCCGCCGATGCCGTGGGTCAACGTGCTGGCCAACCCGGAGTTCGGCTGCATCGTCAGCGAGCGCGGCGCCGGGTACACGTGGGCGCGCAACAGCCAGGCAAACAGGCTAACACCATGGTCCAACGATCCGGTCAGCGACCCGTTCGGCGAGGCGTTCTACCTGCGCGACGACGAGTCGGGGCGGGTATGGTCGCCGCTGCCGGGGCCATGTCCGGCGCAGAGTGCGTTTGTGGTGCGTCACGGGTTCGGGCGGACGCGGTTTGGGTCGAGGGTTTTTGACCTCGAGCAGGAGGTCGAGTTTCTGGTTCCGCCCGACGAGCCGGTGAAGCTGGTGGCGATCCGGCTGAAGAACCACGGGGCGGCGCGGCGGCTGAGTTTTGCGGCGTTCCACCGCTTGCTGTTGTGTTCGGCGCCTGACCGGCACCATGCGACGCTGGCGTGGACGGCTAACAATGGCGTCCAACACGCGGTCAATCCGCGGGCGGGCGACTTTGCCGGCGGGCAGGTCTTTTCATTTGTCGCAGTGCATGGCGCGGTGGTTGGCAGCGTCGCCTCCAACAACTCCGCGGCGGCCTTCCTCGGGGAGGGCGGGATCGCGGCGCCATCGGCATTGGATCCAGCCGGTTGGGTGAACGGGGGAGGATTTGGCCGGGACGCGTGCTTTGCGCGGAAGCTCAGCTTCGAGCTGCCGGCCGGCGCGGAGGTCGAGATCGTCGTCGGCCTTGGCGAGGTGATGGAGGCGACCGCCGCCGAGGCGCTCGCCGCCAAGTTCAGCCTGCCCGGGGCGATCGCGGCCACCGGAACCGACGAGTTCTGGGACAAGATGCTCGGTGGCGTCCGGGTCCGCACCCCGCTCCCCGAGGTCGATGTGATGGTCAATGGCTGGTTGCTCTATCAGAACCTGGCGTGCCGGATCTGGGGGCGCAGCGCGTTCTACCAGTCCGGCGGCGCCTACGGGTTCCGCGACCAGCTCCAGGACTCCGGCGCGCTTGCGGCGCTCCACCCGGAGGTGATGCGCGCGCAGATCCTTCTGCATGCGGCCCAACAATTTCCGGAGGGTGACGTCACCCACTGGTGGCACCCGGCGCCGATGGACCGCGGGATGCGCACCAAGTTTTCCGACGACCTGCTATGGCTGCCGTACCTAACAGACCATTATGTGCAGGTGACCGGCGACGCCGGGGTGCTCGACGAGATGCGTGCGTTCATCGAGGGCCCGTTGTTGGGCGAGGATGAGGACGAGGAGTACATGCAGCCGGCGATCTCCGAGCGGCAGGCGAGCGTGTTTGAGCACTGCTGTCTGGCGCTGGACAAGTCGTTGACCAAAGGGGCCCACGGGTTGCCACTGATGGGGATTGGCGACTGGAATGACGGGATGAGCCGGATTGGCCGGCAAGGACGCGGCGAGAGCGTGTGGATGGGGTTTTTCCTCATCACGATTCTCGAAAAATGGATCTCCCGCTGTGCGCAGCGCGGGCAGGTGGAGCGCGCCGAGCGGTACGCCCGGTACCGGGCGGAGATGTTAGAGGCGGTCAACGCAGCCGGGTGGGATGGCGAATGGTACCGGCGGGCCTACTATGACGACGGGACGCCGTTGGGGACGCGGAGTGACAGCGAGTGCCGGATCGATGCGCTGGCACAGGCGTGGGCGGTGATTTCCGGAGCGGCGAGTGGTGAACGAGCCGGGCAGGCGCTTGACGCGCTGGAGCGCGAGCTGGTGGACCCCGAGCATTCGATCATCCGCTTGCTGCACCCGCCGTTTATCGACACGCCGAACGATCCTGGGTATATCAAGGGCTATGTCGCCGGGGTGCGCGAGAACGGCGGGCAATACACCCACGCCGCCTGTTGGGTGGTGCGGGCAATGGCCGAGGCCGGCCGCAGGGATGATGCGGCCAGGTTGCTGCAGCGGCTCAGCCCGGTCTGGCACTCGCGCGATGCGGCGGCGGTGGCGCGCTATCAGGTAGAGCCGTACGTGGTGGCGGCGGACATTTACGGGGCCGACCCGCATGTTGGGCGCGGCGGGTGGACGTGGTACACCGGGTCGGCGGGGTGGTTGTTCCGGGTGGCGGTCGAGTCGGTGCTCGGGCTGCGGGTCGAGAACGGCGACACGTTGGTGCTCGACCCGCGGGTCCCGGATTCGTGGCCGGGATTCAGCATCGAATTCCGCACGTCCTCAGGCCGGACGCTCTATCAGATCGAGGTGGTCATCGCCGGCGCCGCCGCGCGGGTGAGCAGCGTGGTGGTCGACGGGTGCGCGCTGGCGCTTGCCGGAGTGGCGCGCTGGCCACTGGTCGACGACGGCGCGGTCCACGCGGTGCAGGTGGAGCTTGGCAGCTGATGGCGCCGGGCTGTTGGGCAGCGCGCCGAGCTAACAGGACAGGTCGAACAGTTCGCTGTCGCGGTCGATGGCGAGCTGTTCGCGGACAGTCCATGATCCATCGGGGAGGATGTTGAGGACCGAGTCGTAGCGGAGGTGTGACTCGCCATTTTTTGCGAGGATGACCACGGCGATGCCCTTTTCGTGGAGCATTTCGAGAATGGTCGAGATTTCCTTGCCGGGAAGCGAGCTGCCGGGACGGTCGAGGAAGACGAAGGCCGGCTTGGCGAGGAAGATCCGCGAGACCGAGAGGAGGTGCTGCTCGCCGATGGAGAGCAGGTCGTCCCAATCGTGGTCGGTATCCAGGCCGTTGGCGTGGCTGACGACCGACTCGAGGCCGAGCTTGATGAGCACGGCCATGATTTCGGCGTCCGGGGTGACCATCTCCATGCCGGTGCGGAGCAGGGCCTCGCGCAGGGTGCCTGGCGGAAGGTACGGGCGCTCAGGGAGAAACAGGATGTCGTCAAGCCCCGGGCGGGTGATCTTGCCGCCGCCGCACTCCCAGACGCCGGCGGTGGCCCGGAACAGCGCGACCTTCGGGGCGTCCTGGTCGCAGGTGACCAGCCAGCGCGACCCGCGGGGGATCTCGACGTTGAGGTCGGTGACAAGGACCTTGGACTTGTCGGCCGAATGGAGGGTGACGCCCTGATAGGCCACCTTGTCGCGGGCGCCCTCGACGGACATGATGCAGGGGACGGCTTGCTGGGTTTTGTCGATGGCCTCGCTGAGGTTGTGGAGCCTGGCGACCACCGCGG
>JBILQE010000070.1:0-12518 GCA_044373465.1 Akkermansiaceae bacterium
TTGGCCCAATTGTAGATTGTGGCCTCGGTTACGTTGTAGCGCTTGGCGAGAACCTTGGCTTTAACGTGCTCGCCATCGGGGGCTGTCTTGGTTGTTTTCACTAACCAACAAAATGTTTCAACCGGGGCGATCAATGGGCACCTCCCGTCCACTGGAAGCCAAGCGCGGCGGCTACGGCCTCGGGTTCAAAGCGCACGCACTTTCGGCCAATCCGAATGCACGGGATTTTCCCGGCTTCGGCTAATTGGAGTATGTAGCGCGGAGTAACCGATATGCGGCGTGCAATGGTCGGGGCGGCGACAAGCGCGGGGGCTTGCTCTGGTTGGGTTGGTTGCGTCTTCATGACGCATCCCAATATTCACACAATTCGGAGAAGGGCTAAACCTCCGCGCCTATCTGGTTAGATGCGTGCGGGCGGCTCTGGACCCTGCATCCAAGACGAGATGGCGCGATCCAAAAGAGTGAACATAGCACCTTCGGCGCTCTGCTTGCCGCTTTCAGATTCTGCGCGCTCCTTGAGTTTTTTGGGAATGACGATCTCGGGATGCTCGCTGATGTATCGCAGCGCCCTGGTGACTGTTACCCTCTCCCCCTCTGCATGCATCTTGCCAATAATCCAAGCCGCCCATCCCGCAGGCTCATCAGGATCTACTTCACGCGGGCGCGTGGTCCCCTTGAAATTCCACACGGTGGCCGATCCCAGCTCAAGCAATCTGGCAATCGCTTCTTGGTCGTTTTCCTTCAATGCCCGCGCCTCCCGTGATGCGTAGTAGGTCATCGGCCAAGATGTTTGTTCCGCCGCCAGCTCCTTTAGCGCGTCGGCGCCAGCCGCCCCTTTCCATCCGTGGGCAAGCGAGGTTAAGACCATGGTGGATTGCTTCGCTATCTCCAACAGGAGCGCGGCTGCTTCCCTGTCGCCTGCCGCGGCCTCTCGGCCTTTGCGGCGGATCATTTCCAGAATTACCGTCTTTGGGTCTTTGCTCACGCCACCACCTCCATCCGCTCAATGGTTGCGCCAGCCGGGGCGATGGCCAAGATCGCAAGCGCGTCCTTTCTGGTCATGCGCCCAACGTAGTGCTTTTTCAGTAGATCGTGCCCGCCGCTGTGGCCAAAGGCAAAAGTAAGCGCTTCCAACCGCGTGCCGATTGCCACTTGAACGCTGGCGCAAGTGTGGCGGCAAGCGTTGGCTGGCCATGCGCCACGGGTTGGCTTTGGGGGTTTTGCAAGCAATCGGGCCGCAACGTCCCATCCGGCGCGGCGGCGCACGCTCTTGGATACGTCGGCCCAGTTTGCCGGAACGATTGGCAGGTCGTCTTCAGCATCGCCCCGCGTTGCATCAATCCACGCGCGAAGGGTTGGACAAATCGGGACAAGACGGCGGGAGTGCTTCTTGGCCACGGCGGGGCCGATCTCGATGCCATCCGGCCCAATATCGCCCCACTTGAGCTTGCTAAGCTCGGCCATCCGCACCCCGCCAAAGGTTGCGATGGCATACGCGGCGGCTGCGGCCTTGCCTTCCTGCTCGGCGGCGCGCATGAGCGCCTTAACGTCGGCGGGCTTGAGAATCTGAATGTCTGCGTCTGATGAGCCGCGAACGGCTTCCAGCGCTGCCACGGCAGCGAAGCTGGTCCATTCACGCGGCGGCGAGCAAGCCCACTTCCAGAATGCGCCAAGGTTGCGCCTGTGCATCTTTCGGGCGGTTGCCCCCTTTCCTGCCAGCAGTGCCTCTAGGTCGGTGGTTTTGATGTCGGCCATTATCTCGTTGGCCAGCGGCCCAAAGACGCCTTCTAAAGTGTAAGTGTAGCTTGTGATCGTCGCCTTGCGGAGGTCGGCGCGGCTATCAAGGTAGAGCGCTACAGCCTCGCCAAACTTCTTGGAGGCGATGCGGGCGTTGTGAGATGCGCGGAATGCTTTAGCAGCTTCAAGGATGGTTCCACTATCGCCCAGTGCCTCAAGGGCTGCGGCAACCTCCCGCGCGGCTTGCACCAGATCCAGACCCCAGGGCTTTAGGATTGCGCGGGCTTCGTCAGCCTTCATCGCCAGTGCTGGCGCGATGATCGCCGCAGGCGTTTCCTTGTCCTCGATCTTCTCGATGTGAGCGCGCGCCGCCTGCCGGGTGGCGTGCCACGACCGGACTCGCTTGCCATTGTTCATCCCCGCCGGGATGGTCACCCGCCAGCGCTTGCGGGCGTCGTCAAAAACGGGTTCTGAGATGGATTTTTTCGGCATGGGTTTTGTGGGTGCTGGGATGTGCCCAAAAGTGCCCGTTTTGGCCGGAATGTCAAGTTTCAAGGCGAAAGTGCTGAATAACGGGCATTCAACATCAGTGGCTTATCGTGCCCCCGTTGGATTCAGGTTCTAGTGGGGGCAACCCTGTGTAGGTTCGAGTCCTATCGCGCGCACCATCGGCTCCTTTAACATCAGGCCCGCTTCCCAGCGGGCCTTTTTCTTGCCCATCCAAGCGCAACGGAGCGAACTTCGGCGGGGCAAACGACCAGCCGCCAGAACGTTCGAACCCGCCACCGACTTCCCGACCCCCCATCCGAAGCTCTCACGCGCTTCGCTACCTGAGCGGCAAAACCTGCGCGTCGATCTGCTTGCCTAACTCGGCACGCGCCTTGCGCAGGTCATATTCCTGCTGGATGCCAACCCAGAACTCGGCGCTGGTTCCGAAGTAGCGGCTTAGGCGCAACGCGGTGTCAGGGGTGATGGCCCGGCGGCCGCGAATGATGGCCGTTACCCGGCTGTGCGGGATTTTCAAGTCCACCGCCAAGCGGTATTGAGACAGACCCATCGGCTCAAGAAACTCAGCCAGCAGAATCTCTCCCGGATGGGGGAAGCGCAGTGGCGGCGGGGCGTCAGACATGGTCGGAATCGGTTGAATATTCAATGGTAGTCAGTGATAGCAACGGCGTGGGCATCCCCATCCTCCCAGCGAAAGCAAATCCGCCATTGTTGGTTGATGCGAATGCTGAACTGCCCGCTTCGCTCACCCTTGAGGGCTTCCAAGTGGTTGGATGGTGGTACTCTCAAGTCCTGCAACGATGCGGCGCGACTAATCATGGCTAGCTTGTTTAATGCCCGCTGCTGGATGTCAGGCTGAATCCGTCTCGAGTGCTGAAGGTTCCAGATCTTCTCAGTTTCCCTGTCCGCGAAACTCTTCAGCACCTCCAACCCTAGCCTATTTACGCCTCGCGTCAATACCCCGACCCCCTTGCCCCGCGGGCACCACGTAGCGAACTTTGGCGGGGCAACGGACCTGCCGCCAGAACGCTCGAACCCGCCAACGACTTCACGCCTCCCCCCATCCGAAGCTCTCACGAGCTTCGCTAGATGGATGGGGCGCGTTGCCCAGTGCGCCACTGGAAATCACATCGCTCACTCCGGGTCCCAGGTGATCTGGAACTCGACTTCCTCGTGGTCGGAGGATTTTTCGTGCTCGATGGTGAAGCGGGCGCGGACCGGGACGTAGATCCGCTTGCCGGCGATCTGGATTTCGAAGCGCTCGTCGTTCTCGATGGCATCGGCGAGGCGGCGGAGCTTGGCGACGAAATCAGCCTTCGGGTATTCCTTCTCGATGTCGCGTTCGTCTTTCTTCATCAGTGGGTTCCTAATGGCGGTGGGGTTCCGGGTCAAGCGGCGGATCGGGCGGGCGGCGCGGCGCGTTGGGCGGTTCGCGGGGTGAAACAAAGTCTTTCCATCTGGGCGCTTTGGAAGTTGCATCCCCGGGACAATCCCCGAGCCGCTCGCTCTGCCTACGCAAGTCTCTCTCGATGCGCTTGCGCTTGCTGATATCGCGGACCACTGCCAGTCGGCCGACCGGCGTCCCGTCAGGTACCCTCAAGCAGATCAGCGACGTCTCAACCGGAAACTCCACTCCATCGCGCCGGATGTGGAAATACTCCCCGCGCCAGTGGCCGGTGGTGCGCAGTGCGGCCGCCGCGCCCTCCTCATCCGCTTGGCTCATCCACCGGTATTGGTAGATCTCCTCGAGGGGATGCCCCAGCACCTCCGCGGCGCCCACCTGATATTGACGCTCGGCCGCCGCGTTCAGGTAGGTGATCCGCTCGTCGTTATCCACCGCGACGACCGCGTCATAGATCTGCGCAAGCACCTCGCCGCGTAACCGTTCAACTTGATGCTCAGCGCTCGTTAAGTCCGCGGAGTCCCTCCAACATCTGCTGAATCCCGCGGGTCAGCGTCTGGGAGGAGGTGATCGTCTTGTCGAGCATTTCGAGCTCCATCGCCTGAATGTTGGCGATGTTGCCCGGATCGCCGGCCGGGGATTTGGGGAGTTTATCAGCGGCCGAGTTGAACGTTTCCGCCTGTTGCGGGTCAAGGACTTGGAGCATCCCTTGGCGAAACGTCTCGTCCGCTAATGGCGTGGCATCGTTGGCGATAACCGCGCCCTGCACTGAGAGCGTCCCTTGGCGAAAACTCCGGTCCGCCAATGTGCGCCCACTTTGGAAACTTTGCTCGGCGAGCGGGTTTATCAGCCCAGCGAGTTCCGCTTGGGATGACGCCCGAAGCGACTTATATTGGTCCTCAGTAATCTCGCCGCGGGAATATGCATCGCTGGCCAGCATGATCCGCATGAGCGATTCAGGATCCCGCCGAAGATTCTCCAGGGCGGCCTTCGACTTCTCCATCTGGCGCTTTTGGAAGTCGGCAAGCAACTCTTCAGCCTTGGCGCGTTGTTCGTCATTGAGCGCAAGCCTGCCCTCAAGCCCGCCGAGGGCCCCCAGGCCCTCGCCCCGGGCAAACCCGCCGGTGGTTGCCAGCTCGCCGAGCGCCATCACTTCATCCAGCAAGATGACCACGTTGCCCGCGATCTGGCGCGACAGCTTGGTCCGCGCCTCGCCATATTCGGCAATCAACTCCGGGTAGGCTGCGGTCGGCCGCACTGCGGACGGCCGCGGGCGGCGGGTGTCTGGGGCTGCGCCGGGACCACCGGAGTCGCCGGCGACCGGCCTCTCGCCGCGGGCTGCTGGCTGGGCTTGAGCACCGGTTTCCCCAGCTGAGGACGATGGGTTGCGGTTGCTTGCGATGATCGCGATGGCTCCACCAAGGAGCAGGATGACCACTGCAGCGAGAAGGGCTTTCTTACTCATAGAGATATCGAATCCCCCTGACCATGAGCTAAGTAGCGTCGATCATCTAGAAATTTTTTTCGTCGGCAATGCGGAAGGAGTTCAACGCCTCCTGCACGCTCCACCCGCTACTCGCGGCCGAACGCGACCACCGCAAGCGCAGGAATCGCCAGCGGCTTGCCGACCACCAGATCCTCCAGCAGGTTGTTGAGCCACGGCCGGGTCGCCGCCACCCCCTCGATGGTCAAAAAATTCCCCCCGTCGAGCTGGCTGACCCGGTAGCGCGCCTCGATCCGCACCGGCACCGTCTCGCCCTCAAGCAGCAGCTCAAGGCTCAACGACTTTTCGCGGCGATGGATCCGCAGGTCGCTCACCTGCGCATACCGGTCGATCCGCCCCGCGAGGAAACTCTTCGCCGCACTCGATGCCAAACTGTCCTTGATCCCGCCAAACATACCTGATCCTCACGTAAACACACCTCCCCGCAAAGAAAGATCGGCCCGCCAGGGTGATGCACTTTTTCGCCCCTTCGACCTTTGACTCCACCCGGAACCGCAGACGCCCGCGCACGTCAATCGCGCGCGGGCGCGGCGCTCCACGCTACGGCTTCTCCGCGTCGATCGTCGCCTTTTCCAGCTCAGCTTTCGCGTCGGCCTGCTTCTTCTCGGCATCCAGCCTTGCTTGAGTCACCTCCTTGTCGGCATCGATCCGCGCCGCGTCGATCTCCGCATTCGCTGTATTACGATCCTGCGCTCGCTCCGCGGCCTGCTCGACCTCGTCCTTGCGCAGGTCAATCGCCTCCTTGGTCGCATCCTTCTCGCTCTCCACTGCCTGCTTCTGCTTGTCGCAGCTGCTTAACATCATCAGCGAGGCGGCAAAGATAATCGGATTGGTAATGTTCATGACCGTTTTCGGTTGGTTGTGTTTGGATTCGGTCACTAACTTATTCGACTCTAACAACACTGCCATGGGCACTAACCCTACTTAACCCGGCGGGGATTGACTACGGCGCTGGGTTTTGGTGCGGTGGCAAGCGTAGCGCGACCCCGCTTTGGCTCGACCCCGCCAAAAATTCACGTTGCCGGGGAAGCCACCCGAGCACCATTCACCTTCATCGCCGCGGGCGCCGCCCCGTAAACCGCGCCTTGAACCTTCGCCAACGCGCTCACAGCCAGCCATTCCCACCGATCGTCAGGCTGCTGGCCCAGCGCGATGGGAACGCCAAGGGCCAGTCTGAAAGGCTCCTCCTTGGCCAGTCATTCGCCTCCCGCAGCAGGCTGCGGGGCCAAAAGCGCCAGCAGGCTGCGGCAGTCCAAGGCTCGGGGTTCACTCCGGATCCCAAGTGATCTGGAACTCGACTTCCTCATGGTCGGAGGATTTCTCGTGCTCGATGGTGAAGCGGGCGCGGACCGGGACGTAGACCCGCTTGCCGGCAATTTGGATTTCAAAGCGCTCGTCATTCTCGATCGCATCGGCGAGACGCCGGAGCTTGGCGACGAAGTCAGCTTTCGGGTATTCCTTCTCGATGTCGCGGTCGGCTCTTTTCATCGGTCAGGTCCTACTGGCCATGGGTTTCCGGGTCAAGCGGGGGCGCGCCCCCGCGGGTGTTTCCCTTTGGCCGCTCGAGGTGAAACAAAGTCTTTCCATTGGCGCGCTTTGGAAGTTGCATCCCCGAGACAATCCCCGAGCCTCCTACTATCATGCGCAAGATTCTCCCGATCCTCCTCATTTGCACGCTGTTCGCCGCAGTCGTTTCGGTCATCTCGCTGCGCGCAGCCCAGGCGCCGATAGCGGCCGCGGCTAAGGCGGCAAGCGCTTGGCCGCACGTCGGCAGCGACATCAAGGTTGATCCGAAGGCGACCTTCGGAATGCTCGATAACGGGCTGCGCTTCGTCATCTACCCGAACGCCGAGCCGCCCGGGCGGGTGTCGATCCGGTTGCATATTGGGGCGGGATCGCTCCACGAAAGCGAAGACCAGCGGGGGTTGGCGCACTTTCTTGAGCACATGGTTTTCAATGGGTCGAAGAATTACGCCGCCTCCGAGTTGATTCCCAAGATGCAGCGCCTCGGAATCGCCTTCGGCGCCCACGCCAACGCATTCACTTCGTTTGACCAGACGGTCTACATGCTCGACCTGCCCAACCTTGAGAAAGACACGCTTGACCTCGGGTTCACCGTGATGCGCGACTTCGGCGACGGCGCGCTGCTTGACGCCAAGGCAGTTGACGACGAGCGCGGGGTGATCTTGTCCGAAAAGCGGACTCGCGACTCGGTTTCGATGCGCCTCATGGAAAAGCAGTTCCAGTACCTGCTCCCGGGCTCGCTGATTCCTGAGCGGTTTCCGATCGGCACCGAGGAAATCATCAGCAAGGCGCCGCGCGAACGCCTCGTCGCCTTCTATCAGGACTACTATCACCCATCAAACATGACCTTTGTGGTCACCGGCGACCTTGACCCGAAGGTCATCGAGGAGCGGATCCGGACGGCATTTGGCAGCATGAAGGATCCGGAGAAAGTCGGCGCGGCGCCCGTGCTCGGCGCTGTCGCCACCGGCGATGGGTTCAAGGCCGCGGTCTTCGCCGATCGCGAGCTTGGCTCAACTGACCTCAGTCTGGTGACCCTCAAGCCGTACAAGGCAAAACTCGATTCCGTCGCGACCCGTAACGAACAACTGCCGCTGGCACTGGCCAATGCGATGCTTGATCGGCGCTTCGCGCGGATCGCCCAAGAGGATGGCGCGCCCATTACCACGGGCGGGGCGTCGCGCAGCGAGTTTTTCAAGTTTGCCGAGATCGGGTCGATCGATGTGACCGCCACCGAGGACCGCTGGGAAGAGGCGCTGCCGGTGATGGTCCGCGAGTTCAAGCGGGTCATCGAGCACGGCTTCACCGAGGACGAGGTGGTCGAGGCCAAGGCAAACATCCTCAACGCCTACGAGCAGGCGGTGAAGGCTGCCGAGACGCGCCAATCGCCGGACTTGGCTTCCGGGATTGTCAGCGCGCTGAATGACGACTCGGTCATCACCGCGCCGGAGGAAGACCTCCGGATCGTCCGCGAGGGGCTCGCCACGCTCACCGCCGCGCAGGCGCACAGTGCATTCAAGACGTTCTGGGACACCCAGGATCTCCGCCTGATCCTTACCAGCAAGCAGCACCCGGAGGGCGCCGAGGCCCGGATGACCGAGTTGTTCACCGCCGCCCGCGCCGCCGAGGTTGCCCCTCAGCAGGCCCGCGCCGCCGGCCCGTTTGGCTACACCGATTTCGGCACCCCGGGGAAGATCGCCAGCCGCAAGGAAGTCGCCGACCTCAGGATCACCCAAGTGGTTTTTGAGAACGGCGTGCGAGTCAACCTCAAGCGCACCGAGTTTGAGAAAAACAACATCCGCCTCGGCCTCCGGTTCGGGTCCGGGAAACTCACCCAGCCGCTAGACATGCCCGGCTTGGACACCTTCATCTCATCGGTTTACGACGCCGGCGGGCTCGGCAAACACAGCGTCGACGACCTCCAGCGCTTGCTCGCCGGGCGCAATGTCGGGTCGAGCTTCGGCATCGACGAGGACGCCTTCACCCTCGGTGGTCGGACGACCCCGGAGGACCTCACCTTGCAGCTCCAGCTTATGGCCGCCTACCTGACCGACCCCGGGTTTCGCCCCGAGGCGCTGCGCGCGTTCCGCAACCAACTCCCGGTCATCTACAAGGAAATGCAGCACTCGGAAGCCGGCCCGCAGGCGGAAATGACCAGTTGGCTCCATGGCGACGATCCGCGCTTCGTTTTCCCAAAAATGGAAGCCCTCGCCGGCTACACCCCGGAAAACGCTCAAACCTGGCTCTCACCCGCCCGCAACAATGGGTTCCTCGAGCTCAGCCTCGTCGGCGATTTCCAGATCGATGCCGCCCTCGAGGCGCTCGCCGCCACCTTCGGCGCCCTGCCGCCCCGCTCCCAGGAAAAGCCACCCCTCGAAGAGGCACGCGCGATCAAGTTCCCCGCCACCCCGGCCGAGCGGGTTTTCACCTTCGAAAGCGAGATCCCCAAGGGAACCGCCCTAGTAATCTGGGATGGCCCAGGACTGCGCAACAACATCAGCGAGTTCCGCAGGCTCAATATCGTCGCCGAAATCCTCAGTAACCGCCTCCGTGAGGAAATCCGCGAGAAACTTGGCGCCGCCTACAGCCCGTCCGCCGGCGCCAGCGGCAGCGATACCTTCAACGACCTCGGCTACCTCATCGCCATCAGCCCGGGCAAACCCGAGGATGCCACCCGCATCAGCAAGCTCATCTGCGAGATCGGCGCCACCTTCGCCACCACGGGCGCCACCGAGGATGAACTCGACCGCGCCCTCAAACCGGTCATCTCCGGCCTCCAGGATAGCCTCCGCGACAACTCCTACTGGCTCACCACCGTCCTCTCCCAGTCCCAGGAAGACCCGCAGCGCCTCGACTACGCCCGCAATCGCGACAAGGACTACACCTCGATCACCCTCGCGGAAATCAACGCACTCGCCGCCAAATACCTCAAGGACGGCAACCACCTCCGGATCGAGTTCCAACCGAAAAAGTAGCCGCCGCGAATCGCCTCGATTGTTAGCCACCCCGCTGCTCCGACTGATAGGCCGATGTCCACCGTGTTGGAAACCATCGACGGCGGGACCCGCTATCTCGAGAAGCGCGGGGTCGCCGACGCCCGGCGCAACATGCAGATGCTGGTTGCCCACCAGCTCAACTGCACCCGGATGGACCTCTACCTGCAGTTTGATCGGCCGCTGGACGACAACGACCTCGCGCCGCTGCGCGACGCACTGCGCCGCCGCGGCGAGGGGGTGCCACTCCAACACCTGCTAGGCACCGTCGACTTCCACCGGCGCGAGTTCGCCACCGACGCCCGCGCGCTCATCCCGCGCCCGGAGACCGAGGAGCTTGTCGAGCGGGTGCTGGCCCTCCCGCTGCCCGCCGCCCCGGCGGTCCTCGACATGGGAACCGGCTCCGGCGTCCTCGGGCTCACCCTGGCCGCCGATCTCCCGGGCGCCCACGCGACCCTCGCCGACCTCTCGCCCGACGCCCTCGCGCTCGCCGCCGAGAACGCCCAACGGCTTGGCCTAACCAACGTGACGCTGGTCCACAGCGACCTGTTCGCCAACCTGCCCGGCGAGTACGACCTGATCGTCGCCAACCTCCCGTATGTCGCCGAGCGCGAGCGCGCCGGCCTGGCCGCGGAGGTCCGCCACGACCCGGAAATGGCGTTGTTTTCCGGGGCCGACGGGCTCGACCTGATCCGCCGGTTCATCCCGGACGCCTTCGCCCGGCTGCGCCCCGGCGGCTGGCTCGCCATGGAGATCGGCTACGACCAAGCCGCGGCGGTCGCCCGGTTGTTGGAGTCTGCTGGATTCCGTGAGATCGAGGTTTTCCTGGATTTGAGCAAAATCGCGCGCTTTCCAATTGCTAGAAAGCCCTGATTCCCGGCAGGCTGCGCCGCACCCCGGTCGCACCCTCTCCAATGGATAAAATTCTCGTTCACGGCGGCGCTACCCTGCGCGGCGGCATCAATATCTCAGGCTCGAAGAACGCCTCGCTGCCGATCCTCGCAGCCACCCTGCTCACCGACGAGGACTGCATCATCCGGCGCGTCCCGGACGTCTCGGACACCAACTTCATGGTGCAGATCATCAACGCCCTCGGCGGCGAGGTCGAACGCTCCAGCGGGACCGTCCGGGTCGCCGCCAAGGAGATCGCCGACACCGCCCCGTATGACCTCGTCCGCCGGATGCGCGCCTCGGTCTGCGTCATGGGCCCGCTCCTCGCCCGCCTCGGCCGCGCCGTCGTCTCGCTCCCCGGTGGCTGCGTCATCGGCAACCGCCCGATCGACCTCCACCTCCGCGGGTTCGAGGCGCTCGGCGCCAAGGTCTCCATCGAGGCCGGTGACATCACCATCAGCGCACCTAACGGACTGGTAGGCGCCGAGATCGACCTGCTAGGGTCGAACGGCCCGACCGTCCTCGGGACCGACAACATCATGATGGCCGCCACCCTGGCGCGCGGCAAGACGGTGATTGAAGGGGCCGCCTGCGAGCCGGAGGTCGTCGACCTGGCCAACTTCCTCAACAAGATGGGCGCGAAGATCGAAGGCGCCGGGACCCGCCGGATCACCATCGAAGGGGTCACCTCGCTCCACGGCGTCGAGCATTTCGTCATCCCCGACCGGATCGAGGCCGGCACGTTCATGGTCGCCGCGGCCATGGCCGGCGGCGGCGTGACCCTCCACCGCGTCTGCGAGAGCCACCTCACCGCGGTGACCGCCAGCCTGCGGACCTGCGGCCACTTGATCACCTTCGACGCCGCCGGCGAGAGCTGCACGATCCTCCCCGGCCAACCACAATGCGGCGGCGAGATCACCGCCGCCCCCTTCCCCGGCTACCCGACCGACATGCAGGCCCAGCTGACCGCCATGTTTGTCACCACCCCGGGCGTGAGCATCATCCGCGATCCGATCTTCCCCCAGCGCTTCATGCACTGCTCGGAACTCGTCCGCATGGGTGCCGACATCCAGGTCGACCACGGCACCGCCGTCATCAACGGCGTCGCCTCACTCTCCGGCGCCCCCGTCATGGCTTCCGACCTCCGCGCCTCCGCCGCACTCGTCCTCGCAGGCCTCACCGCCCGCGGCACCACCGAGATCTCCCGCGTCTATCACATCGACCGCGGCTACGAGCACATCGACGAAAAGCTCATGATGCTCGGCGCCGCCATCGAGCGCGTCCAAGTCTAGCACCCGGGTTTTCGCTTGCCAGATCCACGACGCCGGCTTGGCTTGTTAGCCATGAGCACCCGCCTCGCCGCCGCCGCATTCTTGTTAGCCACGCTCCTGCCGGCCGCCGCGGCCGACCCGCAAGTCACCACCCTGGCGATCGGCGCGGCAGCACCGGCGTTCGAGTTGCCGGCGACGGACGGCAAGACCTACACGCTGGAGTCCTTCAAGGACGCGAAGCTGGTCGCCTTGGTCTTCACCGCCAACCACTGTCCGGACGCGGTGGCCGCCTGGCCAAAGGTCCAGGCACTCGTCAACGACTACAAGGACAAGGGCGTCGCTGTCGTCGCCATCTCCGGCAACCACGACAAGGCGCTGCGCGCCGACGAACTCGGCTACTCGGTCTGGGGCGATTCGTTCGACGAAATGAAGCTCTTCATGCAAGAGGACGGCTATTCCTTCACCTACCTCTACGACGGCGACACCCAGAAGGCGACCGCCGCCTACGGCGCCCAGGCAACCCCGCACGTCTTCATCCTCGATGCCCAACGCAAGGTCCGCTACACCGGCCGGATCGACGACGCCAAGCGCAGCCGCGAGAACATCGGCCAACCGTATGTTAGGAACGCGCTCGACGCGTTGTTAGCCGGCAAGGATGTCCCCGAGCAGGTCACCCGGGCATTCGGCTG
>JBILQE010000071.1:0-12363 GCA_044373465.1 Akkermansiaceae bacterium
CGTCAAACCGGTCAAGGGGTCCATCGCCTGCTACAACTGCTGCCGGAAACTCGCCCACGGGAAGTTCGACAAGCGCTTCCAACTCGTGGAAACCCGCATCGAGTAGCCGTACACGCGGGGCAAGGGTGTGGAATTTTTCCGCATGGGTGTAATTGCCGGGAAGGAAAGTGGGATTAGATTCCGCGCATGATTGATATTTACCTGTTTGCGCAAGTCAATGTTCCGAGCGCCGGCGGTCCGTTGGGGATCTCGATGAGCTACTGGGTGATCCTCGGGGGATTCATGCTCCTCGGGTGGCTTGTCAGCGCGCGGCTGCGCTCGAAGTTCGCTGAGTATTCGCAGTTACCGGTGCCGGCGACTGGGCGCGAGGTGGCCGAGGCAATGTTGCGCCAGAACGGGATCACCAACGTCCGGGTGATCGCCACGCCCGGCCAGCTGACCGACCACTACGATCCGCAGAACCGGACGGTGAACCTGAGCGAGGGCGTCTATCACCACGCCTCGGTGGCGGCGGCCGCGGTCGCGGCGCACGAATGCGGCCACGCGCTGCAACATGCCTCGGCGTATCGCTGGCTGACGCTGCGCAGCCGGATGGTTCCGACGGTGCAGCTCAGCTCGCGGCTGATGCCGTGGTTGTTTGTCGGTGCGTTTGCGTTTGGCGTCGGCAGTGGCAGCACCCTGATGCTGCAGCTGGCGGTGGCGGCGTTCGCGGTGACCACCGTGTTTGCCATCGTCACGCTGCCAGTCGAGTTCGATGCGAGCCGCCGCGCGCTCGTCTGGCTTGAGAAGAGCGGCATGGCCGGACGCATCCAGCACGACCGGGCCAAGGACGCGTTGTTCTGGGCGGCGATGACCTACGTGGTCGCAGCGCTCTCCTCACTGGTGATGCTCATTTACTACCTGATGCTCCTGTCCGGTCGGCGCGAGTGACCGGCGCAGGTGGTGGCGCGCCCAGAGAAACAGCCCAAGCGCAAGAACGGCAAACCCGGGGACCTGCCAGAACAGCCCAAAGCGCAAAGCATCATCGCTGGTCTGGCCGGGTGCCCGGGCAATCATCCGGGCAAACCCCAAGCTGAACAATCCGTAGCCAAGGTTGAACGCGAGTCCCTTCACGGACAACACCGTGGCCCGCTGGGCCGAGTCCGCCTCCCGATGCAGGCTGCGACTCACCGTGAACCCGATGAACCCGAGGTTGGCCAGCAGCAGCATGCACGGAATCAGCCCGTATGGTGAAAACTCAGGAACCAGGGCCGCCAGGCCAACAAGGGTGACCGCCGCGGCGATCAGCAAGTTGGTCAACAAACCAAACCGCTGGTTCAACTTCGCCGCCAATCCGGGGACAAACCAGCCGATGGCACCAAAGCCCGCGCCGATGAATCCATAACTCCACTCCGGCAGATCGATCAGCCGATAGTAGCTGCTGGTGATCGTCGCGAAGTTGCGCGAGATGCTCTCAATCACTAGCCCAAGGACGATGACCACCCAGGTGCGCGGATGGGTCACAACCCAGCGGGCGGTCCTCGTTGTTAGGCGCAGCGCACCCAGGCACGCCTGCCCGAGGTTCTGTTGGAGTGGGCGCGGCGGCTCGACCATGCGCAGCGTGAGCGCCAGGCAGACGAGCGCCTGAACCATCACCAGCGCGACCGGGAGCCGCCGGGCAATCCCGGTGGTGAGTTGGAGTTGCTCCGGCAGGGCGCTGTTGAGAATGGTCGGGTCATAGAGCAGGCCGCCGAGGACCATCGCGCCGACAAATCCAACCGAGCGCCAGCGCATCGCGGTCCCAAGGATCCGGTCCCACGCTTGCTCGCGGCCGTCCTTGGGCAGCGAGTCATAGGCAAGCGCCTCATCCGCGCCGCTTGCCGCCGCCTCCGAGAGTCCTGAAAAAATCCGGTTGGCGATGCACAGGCCAAACAAGAGTGTGCCGCCGCCGCGGGGCGCGACTAACAGGCAGGCCATCTCCACCACCATCAGGGCGGCTGCGGCGATCAACAGCCGGCGCCTGCCAAGGGTGTCGGCCAATGCCCCGGAGGGCACCTCAAACAGAAAGATTGTTCCGGCCCAGATCAGGTTGAGGATGACGAACTGATCGAGCGTTAGCCCGAGGTCGAGAAACAGGATCGCAAGGACCGGATAGTACGCGCGGGCATTGTAGAGCGCGCTGAAGAGAATGAAGCGCCGCGGGTTGGCTGCCAGGGATGGATTCATGGTCCTTGGATGGCCGCCGCGTTTCCGGCGCGGAATGACCTCACCGGCAGTGGGCCAGCCAGCGGGCGACCTCGCGCATGACGTTGGCGACACTAGGCGCGCCCGGGTTGGTCCGCGCGGCCAGCGCCCGCTCAAGGGAAAACACCTCCGCCGCATCCTCCCCGAAGGCGGGATCAAGCGCCGGAAAATCAAGCTCGTTGAGCGGCGTCGCGCTGGCGATCGACTCGGCGACGGCCTTGCCGACAAGCTCATGGGCGTGGCGGAACGGGGTGCCGCGTTTCACCAGATAGTCGGCCAGGTCGGTGGCCAGCAACATCGGGTCGGCCGCCGCGGCCAGGCAGCGGTCCGCGCGGACCTCCATGCCGGCAATCACCTCGGTGTTGACCCGCAGCGCCAGCGAAAGCGTGTCGATCGAGTCAAACAACGGCTCCTTGTCCTCCTGCAGGTCGCGGTTGTAGGTCAGCGGCAGTCCCTTGATGGCTGTTAGGATGGCGGTCAGGTTGCCATACAACCGGCCGGTCTTGCCGCGGGTCAGCTCGCAGACATCGGGATTTTTCTTCTGCGGCATCAACGACGACCCGGTAGTGTGCGCGTCGGCCAGGCTAACATAGCCGAACTCGCTGGTGCACCAGAGGATCAGGTCCTCGCTAAGGCGCGAGAGGTGCGCGCCGCACAGCGCGATGGCGAACAACAACTCGGCGATGTAGTCGCGGTCAGCGATGGCATCCATGGAATTGCGGGTCACCGAGGCGAACCCGAGCTCCGCGGCGATTTGTTCCCGGTCGAGGTTGATGGTCGATCCGGCAAGCGCTCCCGAGCCTAACGGCGAGACGTTGACTCGCACCCGGCAGTCGCCGAGCCGGCCCTTGTCGCGCTCCAACATCTCCACATACGCCAGCAAGTGGTGGCCGACGGTGACCGGCTGGCCGCGCTGGAGGTGGGTGTAGCCCGGGACCGGGGTGGCGGTGTGCTGGTCGGCCTTGGCTAACAGTGCGAGCTGCAGGCCGTTGATCAGGTTGTGGAGCGAGTCGATCTGGGCGCGGCAATAGAGGCGGGTGTCGGTGGCGACCTGGTCGTTGCGCGAGCGCGCGGTGTGGAGCTTGGCGCCGGCCGGGCCGATCTCGCGTGTCAGGGCGGCCTCGATGTTCATGTGGATGTCCTCGAGGGTGGTGGAGAACTCGAAGGTCCCCGAGTCGATGCGCGATTCGATCTCGCGCAGGCCGGTCTCGATGGCGGTGAATTCGTCGGCGCTGAGGAGCCCCGCGGCGTGTTGGGCGCGCGCATGGGCGATCGAGCCGGCGATGTCATGGCGATAGAGCCGCCAGTCATAGGAGATAGACTCGCCGAACTGTTGGACGAGATCGGCGGTTTGTTGGGAGAAGCGGCCTTTCCACATGGGACTGGATGGGATGGGAGTGAGGATGGCTAATTGCTGGGCGGGACCGGTGTAGCTGGCCGGGGCGCGGGATGGAACGCGAAAAAACCCCAACCTGCTAGTAGGGGATAGTTAGCTTGGCGAGCAGTTGGTCGGCGAGGAGTGCGGGTGGCAGTGAGGCGTCGAGGGTGATGGCGCCGGTGGGCGGCTCGAGGGTGGCGAGCTGGGAGTCCAACAACGCGGGCGGCATGAAGTGTGATCCGGCGGTGTGGCGTTGTTGGAGGCGGTTGCGGATGAGTTCGGGAGGGGCGTTGAGGAAGGCGAAGGAGATGCGTGCAGGGTTGGCGGCCTGGAGGGAGTCGCGGTAGGCGTGCTTGAGCGCGGAGCAGGCGAGGAACAATGGCGGCGCGGAGGGCGGGTGGGAGTGGAGGATGGCGGCCAGGGTGGCGAGCCAGCCGGCGCGGTCGGCATCGTCGAGTGGCAGGCCGCGGCGCATTTTGGCGATGTTTTCCGGCGGGTGGAAATCATCGGCATCAAGGAAGGTGCCGCCGGTGCGTGCGGCGAGGAGCGCGGCAAGGGTGGACTTTCCCGAGCCGGTGACGCCCATGATGACGACGATCGGCGTGGGATCAGGCGGGGAAGCCATGGGCGCCGGGTCGGCCTGGGTCACTCGAGTGAAACGGGCGTGCCGATCTTCACCTTCGAGAAGACGATTGGCATGATCGAGCGCGGGCCGCGGATGCAGGCGTGGGACGCCGGGTAGCGCGGGACGACGCCGATGTGGTGGCCGATGCCATCCCAGGTGAGGCGCATCCAGTAGGGCATCGGGGCGCCGGCAAACTTGCCGCCTTCCGGGACCGGATCGATGCGCAGATCGGCGTCGCCGTTGATCAGGTTGCCCTCGGCGTCGTAGATCTTGCCATAGGTGTTGGATGCCTTGGCGGTGATTTTTTCAAGCACGGTGTATTTGCCTGCCGGAGTCGGGTGGGATTTGCGGCCGGTGGAGACCGGATAGTCCATGGCGACCTGGTCGCCGTTCATCAGGATCCCGCGTTGTTTGGAGAGGGAGATGATCAAGCGGGCGTTGGTCCCGTCGGTGCGGTCGAGCACCTCGGTGTTGCGCCAGACGTTGTAGGTCTTCGGGTAGCTCGGATCCGCGGTGAAGTTCTCGTAGGTTCCCACTGGGAACGGGTTGACGAATGGTTTGCCCGGCTCCCCGGCCGTCGGGGTGGTCGATTGCGACGCGCAACTGGCGAGAAATCCGGTGCAGGCGGCGGCGGCGAGAAGGAGCAAAGATCGGTACATTTCTTGGCGGGCTGGACGATCAAGCATAACTGGATGTCATCCGCTGACAAGCCCGGGATCGGAGGTGCCAACCCGGAGGGAACCAGGCGGTTGTCACTTTCCTTGGGTCCGTTCGAGAAGTTCTTGGGTCTCCGGGTTGCCCGGATCGAGCTGTTCAGCGCGCTGGAGGAGCGAGCTTGCGGCGGCGTGGTTTTTATCGGCATCAAGCCACAAGCGGGCGAGGTTGCGGAGCGCGGCGGCGAGTGGCTTCGGCTGGTCGGGCGGGAACGCGCGGATGGCGGCGCGCAGCTGGTCCTCGGCGGCGGGCTGCTCACCGGCTGCGGCAAGGGTTTTCCCGTAGGCGTCGAGGAATTCGGCATCCAGGACCTTTGGCTGGGAGCGGGATTTGGCGAGGGCCTCGGCCTGGCGGAAAAGCGCCGGGGCGGAGTCCTTGGTGGCGGGATCCCTGGCGGTGGCGATGGCAAGCCGAGCGGCAAGCGCGGCGTCCTGCGGATGCTCGAAGAACGCTTTCTCGAGAATCAGCCGGGCCTCGCGCGGCTGGCCATCCGCCAGGTACTCGTCCGCTAGCCCTTGGAACTCGCGCGGGCCGCCGCCGCGGATCCGCAGCAGTTCGGCGCGATGGTGGCGGGCGCGCGGATTGTTCCCCATGCGCTCGAACGCCTTGACGAGGGTCTGATGCGGCAGCGAGAGGTCCGGATCGATCGCCACGACGGCCTCCAGCGCGGCCACCCCGGCGTCGCTCTCGTCGTTGGCCAACAGCAGGATCCCCAGCCGGGTGCGGATCTCAAGCGAGGCCGGGAACGCCTCGGCGTGGGCCCGCACGACGGCGATTGCCTGGTCAAGCCGCCGGGTCAGGCGGAAATATTCGGAGGCGTCGCGCACCGCGGATGGATCCTCGGGAGCCAACCGCAGGATCGCGTGGTGAATCGTGTCGAGCGACGTGCGGAACTCGTCGCTGTCGGCGGGAAACAAGGTGTTGGCCATCGGCACCAGCGCCGCCCAGAACTCGGGACTCTCCTGCGGGTTGGCCAGCAGCCCGCGGAACAGCTGCAGCGAGTCGGCGCGCCGCTCAGCGTTCTCATACAAGCGGAAAAGCCGCGTCGTCAGCGCCGGCGACCCGGGCGCGCGCACCAGGGCCGCCTCCAGCGTGCGGATCGCCAGCTGGCGCGCGTACCCGTCGTCGGGCGACGATTGCTGGAGGAACTCGACGAGCCCGAGCTGAATGTCGAGCCGCTCCGGGAGCCGCGCGGCCACCCCGCGATAGACCGCCGAGGCACCCTGGAGGTCGCCTTGGGCAAGCCGCACGGCGACCGACTTCTCGACCAGGGTCAGCGAGTCGGGATCGGCGGCAAGGGCGGTGTCATAGGCGGATTGGGCGGCCGGGTGGTCGCCGCGTTCCTCGGCAAGCACGCCTGCGGCAAATGCCGGAAGGTCCGCGGCGGCGGCCACGGAAGTCATTGCGCCCAGCGCCGCCAGCATCCCTATGCGCATCCTCGCCACCGCCGGAATGGTGGCAGGCGGATGCTCGCCAGGCAAGGGCACAACCGCCCGAGGGACCACCCGGGCGCAAAAAAGGGAACCGACGCGGCTGCGAAGGTTCCTTTCTGGCGGGACCGCGGTCCCAGGATAATTGGAAGATCTCCGCAACGCGGAGGCCTGCACTAGGACTTGTAGCGAAGCCGCTTCTTGTGGCGGTTCTGCTTCATGCGCTTCTTGCGCTTGTGCTTGTTGATCTTGGTCTTCCGGCGTTTTTTCAGCGATCCCATAGGTCCTTCGTGGTTTCTTGGTAGTGAGGCGGCCCGTCGGCGACGGGCGGAAAAGTTCAGGCGACGATCTTGTTGAGAGGGTATTCGATGATCCCCTCAGCGCCAAGGGCCTTGAGGGCGGGGATAATGTCGCGAACGACGGTTTCGTCAATGATCGTTTCTACCGCCACCCACGAGTCGTCGGAAAGCGGCGAGACCGTCGGCCGGCGCAGCGACGGAAGTTTCTCCAAAACCGCGTCCAGCGAGGCGCGCGGCAGGTTCATCTTCAGCCCGACTTTGTCACGCGCTTCCAGAGCACCTTTGAGGAGCAGGGAGATGCGCTCCATCTTCGCGCGCTTCCACGGGTCCGCGGCGGACACCTTGTTGGCGTAAAAATGCGGGAACGACGTCAGGAGCGTGTCGACGATGCGCAAATTGTTGGCTTTGATCGATGACCCGGTCTCGGTGACGTCGACGATCGCATCGACGAGGTCGGGGACTTTCACCTCGGTGGCGCCCCAGGAGAATTCGACTTCGGCGTTGATCCCGTGGGCGTCGAGATAGCGCTGGGTGATGCCGATGCCCTCGGTGGCGATCCGCTTGCCCTCCAGATCCTTGGGACTGCGGATCGGGGAGTTCTCCGGGACCACCAGCACCCAGCGGGTCGGCCGTGCGGTGGCGCGCGAGTAGGGGAGCTCGGCGAGGTCGAGGAGGTCGACGCCGTTCTCGTAAACCCAGTCGTAGCCGGTGATGCCGCAGTCAATGAACCCCTGGCCAATATAGCGGCCGATTTCCTGGGCGCGGATCACGTAGACATCCAACTCCGGGTCGTCCGACGCCGGCCGGTAGCCGCGCGACGACAAGTAAATATTGTACCCGGCCTTCTTGAGCAGATCCAGGGTGGCGTCCTGGAGGCTGCCTTTGGGGATGGCGATCCTGAGGGTCTGTGGGTTTTGGTCCATCGCGGCGGGGCGTCGGTTTAAGGGCCACCCGCTGCGGAATCAAGGGAAGTTTTGCAAATTAACGCCGCGGCCTGGTTGCCAAGGCCGGCTTATTTGTCGGTGCTCTTGATCTTATCGATGGCCTTTTCGGCCCAGTCCTTCACGGCATCGGTATGGTCGCCGGTGGTGAACCCCTCGACGAGCTTGATGCGCCAGTTTCCTGAATCGTTGACCAAGCCGGTGATGATCGCGCGCTTTTGGCGGTCGGATTCGGCCTGGGGGATGAGCGTCGGCCAGAGGTCGGCGTTGCTGCTGCGCTCGCGGTTGGCTTGCAGGAAGCTCAACGCGGCGTCAAACGCCTTGCCGCGGACGATCGCACTCTCCTGGGTGATGCAGGCATCGACCAGGGCCGGGAAGAGCGAGTCGTTGGGCCAGTTCTGGAGTGCGAGAATCGCCGAGAGGCGCACCGGTTCCTCGGGGGATTTGAGCGCTTGGTCGATGATCTCGCGCGCCGAGCTGTCCCCGGTGCGGCCGAGCAGCCGGATGAACGACTGGCGCGCGGTCCCGGACTTGGTCGCCTCGTAGGCGCTGATGATCCGGCGGGCCAGCGACTTGGCGTCTTTTTGCTTGGCAATGATCTCTGCGGCAACGACCTCGGCGTCCTTGCGCAGGGAGTCCTGGCTGCTGATGATGTCGACAAAGTCACCGAAGTGGCGCTCATCGGCCGCCTTCATGGTGGCGCGCAGGGCGGCCTTGCCAGCTTCGCTGTCCGGATCACCGGTGGCGAATTCGAGCAGCGGCGCGACCGCCTGGGTGGTGGCCCGTGGCGCAATCACGCTGGTCAGCATGTCGGCGCGCACCTCGGGAGTCATCTCGCGGCGCAGCGCTTCCTGGATCAGGTAGGAGTCGAGATCCCAGCCGCCTTCGCCGGTGGCCAGCGAGAGGGTGTAGAAGACCCTTTGGCGGTTCAGGTTGCTCGTCACGCCGGTCGACTGGGCGACGAGGCTCGCGGCGTTGTCCCGGCTGATCGGGATGGATTGTCCGTCCTTGCTGCGCTCGATGATGCTGCTGACCTCCTCGGCGGCGCGGTTGTCGGCCATGGCGCTGAGCAGGAAGTAGCCGGCGACGAGGATCAGCGCGGAGAGGATGATCGCAAGAACCAGCTTCGGCCCCTGCAGGGCGGCCTTGAGCGCGGCAAGCTTGCCAACCTGAGCGGCCGGAATGGTCACCGCCGCGGTTGCCTGCGGTTGCTCCGGGGTGGCCGCCGTCGGACTGGCCGGCGCGGTGACGACCGCCGCGGTGGGCGCGCGCCCGGCCGCCGGCGGCATGATGCTGCGCGGCCCCTGGGAGGTCGGGATCGTCGGGAAGGCTGCTGGTTGCGCCGCGGCCACCGGTGCCGTTCCAGGTTGCGCCGCCTGCGCCGCTACGGGCGCCGAGGCCGGCTGGGCGACCGCCGGCAGCGGGACAAACGAGATCGGCTTCGACACCGACGTCGGCGCGCTCGCCTCCTTGGGCGCCGCCACCGGGGTGGTCGCCTCCTTGGCTGGCGGCGTCGAGCCGGTGCGCGACAGCGGCGAGGAATGGACGCTCGGCTTGGCCCCGTCGGGCGGCAGCAGCGGCTGCGGAGTCGTTTGGTTGCCCTGGAACCGGTTGGACTTGGTTGTCGAGCTCAGCGGGTTGCTGATCAGCGGGGAGGTCGGCCGGGGCGGATCCATCGGCGCGCTCACCGCCACCGGGCCGCTCGGACTGGATGTCGGGAAAAGCAGCTTCGGCCGCACCGCAAACCCACCCGGGGCGCTCGCCGCCGCGGCTGCCGCGGCCGTTTCGCGATCGCGGCGCTCGTAGGCAAGCAGCGTTTCCATCGCTTGGCGGGCGCTCGCTGGGCGGTTCTCGCGGTCGCGCTCGATGTGCCACATCACCCACTCGGCGGCCCACTCGGGGATGTCCGGGCGCTTGTCGTGAAGCGGCTCGACCAAGTGCTGGAGGTGCGCGGCCATCACCAGCGGCGCCGAGTCCCCGGTGAACGGGTACTCGCCCGTCAGGCAGTAGTAATACAACGCCCCCATCGAGTACATGTCGACCCGCTGGTCGAGCGCCACCCGCTCAAACTGCTCCGGCGCCATGAAGAAGATCGACCCGAACACCGCGTCGCCCTGGTCGATGGTCTGCAGCGACGGCTGCGCGGAAAACTTCGCCAAGCCAAAGTCGACGATCTTGATCTGGAACTTCCCCGACGGCAGCCAGCTGATCATCACGTTGCCCGGCTTCAGGTCGCGGTGGACCAGGCTGAGGTCCTGGGCGGCGATCAACGCCTCCTGGGTCTGCAGGGCGACCTCGCGGAAGTCCTCCCACGTCAAGGTCCCTTGCTCGATGAGCGAGTCGATCGTCCGCCCGGAAATCAGCTCCATGACCACGTACGGGCCATCATGGTCGACCCCGGCGTCATACACCGTGACGATGTGCGGGTGCTGGATCGAGGACAGCGCCGAGGCCTCCTTGAGGAGCTGGCGGGTCGCCTCCTCCTGGAACTCGTGGCCGCCATCGGGAAGCACCCGCTTGAGCGCCACCTCGCGATTAAGGTTTTTGTCGAAGGCGCGATAGACAGCGCCCACGCCGCCTGCTCCGATCTTTCCGCGGATTTCGTAGCGCTCTTCACTCATGGATGACCAAGTCGAATCGGGACAAATTCTTGAAAAATCTTTCGGGCGACGGGAAGCAAAACTTACGCTGAAATCCCCCCGGACCGCAACCGACCAACCCCTGCAATGCCACCGGCATTGCTAGTCAGCAGAATTCCCGATGGCATGCAAGCACTCGGGCGAAGAAGGTCAGCGTCGTAGGTCATGGCGGATTTCGGGAGGATCCCTTGCTTGCAGGGGAGCGTATCGGGACTTCGGGACGGATTCAATCGGCAATGCCGCTGCGGCAAGGAATTGAGCTATACCTTGGTTCCGCAGCTTTGTCAGCGAAATCATTCGCCCATTCTAAGGTCCGCGCACGCCCCCCCGGGGGCTCAAGCCACTCGACCGCGACAGCGGAATTTTCAACTTTTTCCCGGCCAAATCGCCGGAATGGGCGAGATTCATGGTCAAAGCCGGCAATCGTGCCGGCTGCAAAATCCAATCAAAACCCCAAACGAACACCCCCATGAAAGCACTGGTCATCTCCGCACTCAGCCTGCTCGCCTTTAGCTCCCTGACCTTCGCCGAAGACAAGAAGGACACGGCCCCAGGCACGGCCCAAAACACGGCTCAAAAGGACACCGAAAAAGACATCGTCCAAACCGCCACCGCCGCCGGCAACTTCAAGACCCTCGTCTCCGCCCTCCAAGCCGCCGGCCTCGACGAAACCCTCAAGGGCAACGGCCCGTTCACCGTCTTCGCCCCCACCGACGAGGCATTCGCCAAACTCCCCGCCGGCACCCTCGACGACCTCATGAAGCCCGAAAACAAGGAAAAGCTCGCCAACATCCTTAAATACCACGTCGTCAGCGGCAAGGTGATGGCCGCCTCCGCCATGACCATGGACAAGGCGACCGCCCTCAACAAACAGGACATCAAACTCGCCACCATGGACAAGAACCTTGTCCTCAACGGCACCGCCAAGGTCACCACCCCCGACCTCGAGGCCTCCAACGGCGTCATCCACGTCGTCGACTCGGTCATCCTCCCGCCGGCCCAGTAGCCCGCGAGACTTCCCGCTGCGCGCATCCGGCATCCGCCGGGTGCGCGCAGGCCCCCCCGATTTTCCCCTTCCCACGGATAATCGCTTGACTCACCACCCGCTTCCCGGTTTCTTCTCGCCCCGCGTCACCAGATGCACCCGTAGCTCAATTGGATAGAGCGTCTGACTACGAATCAGAAGGTTAGGGGTTCGAGTCCCTTCGGGTGTACCACTTATAATTGCCTTACTTTCAAGGCTTTATGTGGCGCCCCAACCCCTCCGGTTGACGTCTGTCCCACGCTCATGGAAGGGGGTGGTGACAAAATGGTGACAAATCGCAGATCTGCATGTGCAACCCGTTCTGGTTCAAAGGGTTCCAAGGGCAAGAAGCGCCCGGGGCCGGTCGCAGTGGTGAAATTCGGCTCTTCGTCCCTGCCGGTCTACCAGTCGGACTCTGGCGGCAGGGTGCGGTTCTGCATCGCCTACTACCGCGACGGCAAGCGGCTGCGCCAGGTGTTCACCACCCTTGAGGCAGCCAAAAAGGAGGCGCTCCTCGTGGCGCAACGAATCCAGTCGGGCATGCAGCAGATGACCGACCTGAAGCCGCACCACCGCGAGTCGTTCCTCACTGCCAGCAAGTTGCTCGAGGAAACCGGTCTGCCATTGGTCGCCGCGATCGAGGACTACGTGCGGGCGCGCCGGATCGCCAAGGGAGAGTCGCTAGCCGCCATGGCAGCGGAGTTCACCCGCCACTTCGGCAACGTGACCCGTGAGGCAAGCGTGCCGGAGGTCGTCGAGCACCTGCTCAAGAGCAAGAAGCAGGACGGGGTGAGCGAGCGCCACCTTGCCCAGCTCCGCTCGGTCCTCAGGCGCTTTGCCGCCGCCCATCCGGGGCAGATCCTCGACGTGACCGGTCCGGACATCGACACCTGGCTGCGCGGCCTCAAGGTTTCGGCCACCTCGCGCAACTCGATGCTCACCTACGTGAAGGTACTCTTTTCCTTTGCCCTGACCCACAACTACCTCCCCGAGGGTCGCAAGACCGCCGCCGAGCAACTGCATAAAGTGAAGGCCGCAGGAGGCGACGTGGAAATCTTCACCCCGGAGCAGCTCCGCACGATCCTCCACG
>JBILQE010000072.1:0-12273 GCA_044373465.1 Akkermansiaceae bacterium
AAGTGAAACACTGCAGCGCCGATGGTAGTTGGACGATAGGTTCTGTGAGAGTAGGTCGTCGCCAGGTATATGCCCGGCTCCTGTCAAAGGGAGTCGGGCACTTTTTTTGCCCGGGAGTCGAAGGTCGAAGGTCGAAGGTCGGCGAATCCGGGGAAATTTCCAAACGTCGGTGGCGCACGAGGGGGGAGGCGTGGTAGGTTCCCGCCATGCCAGAGCTTCCATCCGGGCGGGATGCGGGATTGACCGCGTGGTGCGTGCGCACCGCGCAGCGGCTTGGGCTCGGGACCCTGGCGCGGCGCGTCGAAGTCCGGTGGAACCCGCGGATGCGCACGACCGCCGGGCGCGCGTCGTGGCCCGACCGGCTCATCGAGCTCAACCCGCGGCTCGCCGCGCTGACCGGCGAGATGCCCCGCCACGCCGACCCGGTGAGCCGGACGCTGCGCCACGAGCTTGCCCATCTGGTTGCCTACGAGCGGGCCCGGCGCCGGCCGATCCGCCCGCACGGCAGCGAGTGGGCGCAGGCGTGCATCGAGCTGGGGATCCCCGGGGAGCCGGCGTGCCACCTCCTGCCGTTCCCGCGGCGCCGCCAAAAACGCCGCTACCACTACACCTGCCCGGCCTGCGCGCGCATGCTCAAGCGCGTCAAACCGGTCAAGGGGTCCATCGCCTGCTACAACTGCTGCCGGAAACTCGCCCACGGGAAGTTCGACAAGCGCTTCCAACTCGTGGAAACCCGCATCGAGTAGCCGCACAGCGGGCGGCCGGGCAAGCCGTTGCCGAGATGCCGCTACCCACCGTAGATCCGGGAGAGCCTAAAAAGATCGCGCCGACACCCTCCGATGAGCAAACCCGGAAAGGATCCGGAGGGTGGCGGCGGTCACTTTTTTTTGGGGGGAAGATGATTGCTGGCTTTCACCAGCAGATCCGGCTCCCGTGCTCGGGAACGCGGCTGAAACGCGGCGCTGGATTGGTTTCTTAGAAACTTTTCTATCTTTTTTCGCCTTCCCCCAAATCCTCCGGGCACTTGCCTATCCCAGCGAGATCCGGTCGACCCGGAATGCCCGCGGTGCCTTCCGCAGGTGGCAGTAACCGGTGACATACGCGCTTCGCGATCCTCCCGCGGTGGTGAACACATAGTCAGGGTGGATCCGCCGAAGCCCTCCCGGCGTGCTCCCGCCCTGATAGTAGAAACTAACAGTAACTCCGGCGCTGGCCGCCTGAATGAACGCACGGGTGACCGGATTGGGACTTTCTAGCAACGGTAGCCGCGCCAGCGCGTACCACTTTTCGAGTCGGGCCACCCTGCGCGACTGCGTGATGGGTGTGGCTTGCGCCCCTGCCCCGAGCAGTGCCATCGGCACCATCGCTAGCAGTTTGATGAGTCCCCGGCGGCGGATGAATTGCTTGGTTTTCAAAGCCGCAAGCATGCCAAATCGGGGTGGGACAAATGCGGACCCAGGTGCTTGATGCCGCGGTTTTTGTTAGATAGTCTGGGCGCATGGCAACGAAATCCAGGACCGTGACTCGGGCAGGTGCAGGCAAGGGCAACTCGCGGGTGGGGCGCACGCGGATGCCGATCCAGCGCTTGCATCACATTCACGAGCGGCTGCTGGCCGGGGGCTATCCGAACTGCAGTGAGATCGCCCGCGAGCTTGAAGTGACCCGCAAGACCGTCCAGCGCGACATCACCTTCATGCGTGACGCCCTGAGCTTGCCATTGAGCTACGACGAGCGCCAGCACGGGTACTACTACACTGACCGGGTGACGAGTTTTCCGGCCTTCAAGGTGACCCTTGAGGATCTGGCGAGTTTGTTTGTGCTGCGCGTGGCACTGCGCTCGATCCGGGGCACGGCGATGGCTGACAAGCTTCGGCCGGTCTTCGCGGGGATGACCCAGATGCTCGACGGCGAGGTGAGCTTCAGCTGGAGCGATCTGGATGACGCCTTCTCGCGCAAGGCCTTCGAGGTGACCGGCGCGGATCTGAAGCGCTTCGGCAAGCTCGCCGACGCGGTGCTGAAGCGCCGGGTTGTTAGCTTCTGCTATCGCAAGTTAGGGGCAACCACCGGGGAGGTGCGCCGAGTCGAGCCCTACCACCTTGGGGAAGTCGATGGGTGCCATTATCTGATAGGCCGGGACCTTGACCGCGGGGCGCTGCGCACCTTTGCCCTGCCGCGGATGAGCAGCCTTGCGCTTACCGGAGGCGGGTTTTTGCGCCCGGCGGATTTTTCCGGCCCGGAGCATCTGCGCGGCAGCTTCGGCATTTGGACCCGCGAGGGTGATGCGACCCGCCACCTTGTCCGCGTCGAGTTGTCCGACTATGCCGCCCGGTTGGTGCAGGAGCGCCGTTGGCATCCGACCCAGGAGGTGAGCGCCCTGAATGCCAAGGCAACCCGGGTCGAGGTCCGCTTCGAGGTCGGTGCCCTCGAGGAGGTTGTCCGCTGGGTGCTCAGCTGGGGCGGCAAGGCCAAGGTGCTTGCTCCTCCTGAACTCAAATCGCGGGTGAAGGCCGAGGTGCGGGCCATGGCTGGCCAGTAGCAAGGCGACGCATTGCATTTCGACCTCCGGGGAGCCCGATCCGGTGCATCGCGCACGGGGCGGCAGGCCATCCAGGCGGCTCCGGGCTTTCAGGCAGCCCCCTGAGGGGAGCCGCAGGGAAACAATTTGTCACTTAGAATAAACGAATTACGCAACAACCGGGGTTCCCGTTTGGATTCTCGCCGGGTGGCAGGCACAGGCGTTGCTATATCAATCCCGTGATCGCTGAACCTTCCACCCGCTCAATGAGGAAAGCTTGCTTCTCCTCTCGGGCAACCCCACGGCCGGGCAGCCGCGGGGCTGGGCTGAAGACTTCAACGTTCGCGTTCATATAGCCTTGGTTGCCGTTCTCCGGGGGCGGTCGGCGGCAATCAGGCAATGAAAAAAAGGGCCGTCTCCACTGGGTTTCAGTGGAGGCGGCCCACATTTTTTTGTCCGGGTGGGCGGACGCCGGGGCTTTGACGCCGGGGCTTTGACGCCCGGGCTTTGAATCTTCGCCGAGGCTTTGGTCTGCGGATGTTCAGGGGTCGCCGAGGATGAGTCCAGGAGGAAGCGACTCGCCGAACAGGCTGACGCGCTCGGAGCGGTCGATGGGCACATATCCCTCGATTCGGGCGATTTTGAGCGGGGCGACACCAGCCACTTCGAGTTGGGAGGCGATTTGGCGGCGCAGTGCGCGCGGCAGATCAAGGCTGCGATTGGCGGTGACCCGGGCGGCGCGGAGGAACAGTTCGGCGAGCTCCGGGGATTTGCTCCAGTCGAGATGCTCGAGGCTGGCAAAGGCCATGGCAACCTGCTCGGGAGCGACGACCGTCTCGGGTCCGGCATACAGCGGGGTGCGGTTGAGCAGTTGCCCCAGTGCGACAAGATACGGCGCGGCATAGCCGCCGGTCTCACCGAGCGTCCGCGCCCTGTTGACAAACAACTCAATGAGGCTCGCCTTGGTGGCCGCGTCGAGCCGTTCAAACGAGCCCGCCATCCGGACCAGCTCGGCTGGCGGATTTTTCGATTCCGCCAGCTTTGGCAGCTCCGGCTCTAGCAGAGCCTGCTGGCGTTGGCGGCTCAGCCCGCCGGCGACCCGGCGCCAGAGGATGAATTCCTGGAGTTTCACCGGCTTGACCGGATGGGCAAGGCCCTCGCCGTGGATTCGCCACAAGTCATCGATCCGCGCGTCGTCGGTTGTCGCCCCGAATCCGGGCCGCAAAAGGAAGCCCGCTACGATCAACCACGCCTCCTCATGCGCGGCGGAATTCCGCCGGCACGGCAGGCAGCGCTTCAGGCTGGTCCAGAGGGTCCGGATGAGGAAGATGTCCCAGTCGGCTTTCGGCGCCCCAAGGATCTCTTCGAGGCTCTTCAGCAGCCGCGCTGCGGTGAGCGCGTCGCGCGGGTCGAGCCGCTTGCTGAAAATCCCGATGATCCGCGCACTTGCTGCGGCGAGCGCCTCGGGCGCCACTCCAGGCGCCGGGCCGCTCTGCGCAAGCTGCCCGCGCTCCCCCTCGGCGCGCAGGTTGAACGCCAGCGGCCATCTCTGGTCGACGCCGGCCAACGCGCTTATGCAGCCTAGTTCCAACAGCCCTACCTCGGTTAGTCTAGCGGTCAGATAGACCGGCAGGCGCTTGTCGGGTGGAAGGCTCACTCCTTCCGCGAGCCGGGCAACGGTCTGCACCGGCGGAAGCTCGTGGAACCGGTCGGGGTCGTGGCTGACCAAGGCACCCGCATGATCGTCATCGTGGCGCGTGGAATAATAGCACTGGAAGCGAACCGGCTGGTTGAGGCGCAGCTCAAGGGGGAGATTTTCTATCCGATATTCGGTTTCCGCCGAGGCACCGCGCGGCAGGATGCACACCAGCGAGCGCTCCTGCCGCTGGTGGACTTCCAGATAGATCGAGCGCGCCGCGCCGGACTGGATCCTCGCCGCGTAATGATGGAGCACGCTGCCGAAGCGCGCCGCACCGCGGGCGACGGCAAGATCCGGTTCCGGGTTGACCAGAACGTGCGGGATGGCACCAGCCTGCCAGTTGCCGACGAGCTGTTGGATGCGCTGCCGCAGCACCTCTGGATGAAGCGAGCCACCGTTGAACAGAATCGCATCCACCGCCGGCAGCTCGCGCAAAAAATCAGCCAGGTGCCGCGTCACCCCGCTGTCTGCCGCGTACGGAAGCCCCCACTCAAGCAACCCCGCCTTGGTTTGTGCCGGTCGCGCGTCGGCCGCGCACTCGGGGAAGAACCCGTCTAACAGGATAGCGGTGATCTCCGCGCGCGCCACCTTGGCCGCCAGCGGCGCGCCAAACAGGTTCGAGCCGCGCGCGGGAAGCGAGAGAGTGAATTCCTCGGTCGGCTCGCCGTTGCGCGCCAGGCATAGCTCCTTGAGATCCCGGCAGCGGGCGACGAGGTCCTGCCACTGGCTGCGGTGAAGTGTTTCGCCCGGTCCGGCCATCCGTGGCTCGACGAGGTGGGCGATTGCCAGGTCGATGTTGTCCCCGCCTAACAAAATGTGGGGGCTCACCGCGACGCGGCGGATGGCGGGGAGGGCGGAATCGTGCTGGGGGCTTATCTCAAACAGGCTGAAATCGGAGGTGCCGCCACCGACGTCGATCACCAGAACATGCTGGGAGGCGTTGCTGCTGGAGAGTTCGCGCCACAGGGCTCCGGGCTCCTGATGAGTTTCAAGCCAGTGATAGAAAGCTGCCTGGGGCTCTTCGAGCAGGCGGACGTTCTTTGGGAACCCTGCCGCCGCCGCGGCCTCAAGGGTGAGCCGCTGGGCAGCGGCGTCAAACGATGCCGGAACGGTGATGCTGATCTGTTGGTCATCAAAACCCTGGTCTATCCCGCAGGCCCCCATGCGGGTCTCCCATGCGCCCCGGAGGTAATTGAGCAAGAGGGCGCTGGCTTGGATTGGGGAAATCTTTTCGGTCGCCGCGACGGTCTCCGAGCCCCACGGGAGGAAAGCCGCATGGCGGTCGACGGCATGGTGTCCAAGCCATGATTTGGCGGAGTGGGCGACCCTCCCCGGGGTGTCAGCGGCGCGCTTGCGGGCGAGTTTCCCGGGGATCCACGCGGCGCCGGAAGCAGGGCTCTGTGCCCCCCGCAGTTGGGCCGCTTCCTCGCGGGTCGGCAGATACAGGAAAGAGGCGAGGGTGCTCGATTCGCCGAGCCGGTTGAACTCCTCCCACTGGGGGATGGCAAAAATTTCCGAAACGGCACCTTGCGTGGCTAACGAGACATACGCCATGGCGCAGTTGGTCGTGCCAAGGTCGATGCCGATGCTGAATTTTGGCGCCGCCATCGGACTACTCCATGCGGACCTGGAACTCGACCTTCCAACGGTCGTTAGAAGCGGTGTGTTTGATCCAGAGCTCCAGGTTGCCGAGCTCGGTGACGACCGGATTGATCTTCACCGGGACCACTTGGCCGGCGCTGAATCCATTGACCACCGGCAAATTCACCTCGATGCGGCTAACTTCCTCGAGGTCGCGTTCAGCGTTGGCGAGGATCTGTCCGGGGAGGTCGCCGCTGCGGATCTCCGAGGAGAAAAACCGGAAGCTTGCCGGCTTGCCGGTCACCAGCCCGAACTCCTGGTCATCGATCACCACCTCAGTGCCCTCCTCCATCCCTTGGGCAACCACGCACAGCGCCTTGACCGGTGGCTTGAATCCCGGAATCGCCGGCATCGAGGACTCCAGCCCAACATAATAGGAGCGCGCCGTGCCGGCCTTGATCCGCAGCCCCTGGCCAAGCGCACGGCTGCGGCCGTAGCTGGCAGCCCCCTTGGCGACTGCCAGGTCCGGTTCGTCTCCCTCCAGCGCGCGCACCTGCTTGCCGCGGTTCCACGATGCTAACAAGTCGAGCACCCGTGTGCGCAGCGGCGCGGCCTTGAAGACTCCGCCGTTGAAGAGCACCGCGGTCGGCTGCAGATGCCCTCCCTGGAGTGCGGCCGGGTTGGCCTGCACCAGCGCCGCAAGCGCATCACTCGCCCGGACGTTCTGGAGACTGCGGGTCAGGAAACGCGCAAGATGCTTGCTGATGACCGGATCGGAGGCATACGGCAGGCCGAACTCCTGCAGGGCGGTTGCGCTGCTTTCCTGGGGGGCCTCCTCAATGGCGGTCATCGCGAAGAAGCCATCTAACACCACAGAGTTTAGAGTGGCGCGGGTCAGCCGGGTGGCGAGGTTTTTGGCAAACAGGTTGGAGCCGCGGGAGGGGATGGTGACGGGTGCCTCGGCGAGGTCTGGATGGGCGAACAATCCAACCTTTGCCACGCGCGCCGCGTGGATGAGCGCAAGGAACTGCCAGTCGTCGATTGTTTGGCCTTCCTCCTCAAGCTGGGCGCGGAGGTGATAGGCGAGCGCGAGGTCCATGTTGTCCCCGCCTAGCAAAAGGTGCTCGCCAACACTGATGCGCTCAAGGGCCAGGTTGCCCTCCTCGGTGCTTATCGCAATGAGGCTGAAGTCGGCGGTGCCGCCACCGACATCGCACACCAGCACCACATCGCCCGCGCCGACCTGGTTGCGCCAGTCGCTGCCGGTCTGCGCAGTCCATGCATAGAAGGCGGCTTGCGGTTCCTCTAGCAGGACAACGTTGTCCAGGCCGGCCGCCGCGGCGGCCTCAAGAGTGAGGTTGCGGGCGATCTCGTTGAAGGACGCCGGAACAGTGAGAACCACCTGGGCCTCGGCGAGATTCCACGCGCGCCCGTGAGCCGCCTCGGCGTGGAGAAATCCCTGCTTGAGGTGCTCAAGGAAGCGCTGCGAGCACTCGACGGGCGAGAGCTTCCGTTCGGCGGTGGTCGATGCCCATGGGAGGAGCGGCTGGCGCGGATCGACCTGAGGGTTGGACAACCACGACTTGGCCGAGGTGACCAGGCGGTCGGGGACCATCGCCCCGTGGTCGCGGGCAAACTGGCCGACGACCTCGATGGTGGTGGCGCCCGGTGGGTGCCACGGCGGGCGCACCGAGTCAGCGGGGAACTCCTGCGGGTGCGGAAGGTAGAGCGCCGAGGGAAGCACCGCCATCTCACCGAGCTGGTTGGGTGCGGCGATCTGGCTAATCGGGATGATCTCGGGCTGGCCTCCGGGGGCTCCGAGATCGGCAATCGCCACGGCGCTGTTGCTGGTGCCCAGATCAATGCCAAGGCTGAACTTAACACTCATTGTTAGGGGGATTGGGGTAGGGGACTGACGAGGAGGCGCCGGTCAAGCAGTGCCTAACTTAGCCGACTTCGACCTGCGCGGGAGCGAGCAGCGGGATCCGGCTCTCCTCCTGATTGAGCACCCGTGGCAGCTTCACCGCCTGGACCCGCCACCCCTTGTGGACCAGCTTGCCGCTGAATGGCGCGCTTCCGGCAAGGTTGCCCATCAGCCGGAAATCACTTGCCGCCGGCCCCGCCGGCACCGTGATCTCGGACCCCTCCGGCTGCGCCGCAACCGGCTCCAGGGTGAAATGTTCCGCCAGCGCCGCCTTGCACCCTTGGTGGACGCTGCGCACCACCGAGCCGACTTGCTCGTCAGTGTACGGCGTTATGTCTTCCATCAGAAAGTCCACCAGCCGGCCCTTCTCCTGGAAGATGCCTAACATCGTGATGATCTCGGCGCGCGCCTGGTCCTGGCGGCTGGCTGCCGGCGCCGGCTTGAGCGCCTCGGCCGCGGCCGGCTGAGGGGCGGTTGCGTGCGCCTTGCGACGGCTGCCGGCCAGTGAGGCGACCAGGATGAGCAGGGCCAGGATGAGAGCACCGACGAGCAACTCGGTGGCATATCCGGCCGCCTGCGGAGTGAGCACGGCGGCGTTGAGCACGATCAATAATGCGGCGGCGATTGGGACGAAGGTTTTCATGGTTGCACAAGGCGGGCCTCTGGAACCGGCCCGCGGCACCCTCGCCGATCTAACGGCTCAGGCCAACAGAGATTTTCACCCCGCCGCGGCTGGTTGCGCCATCCCCCTTGCGGGACCCGCGGAAAAGCAGCCCTTGCACGGATGTTTCGGTTCCGTTAACCAATGGTCCAGCCAGCCCCGATGAGCGACAACGACGAAATCCTCCACACGACCCTCGGGTCGATGTATTCCGACTACTTCCTGGATTACGCCAGCTACGTCATCATGGAGCGCGCCGTGCCGCACCTCAATGACGGCCTCAAACCGGTCCAGCGGCGCATCCTCCACTCGACCCGCGAGCTTGATGACGGCCGCTACAACAAGGTGGCCAACATCGTCGGCAACACGATGAAGTACCACCCGCATGGCGACGCCTCCATCGGTGACGCCATGGTCCAGCTAGGCCAGCGCGAGATGCTCATCGACACCCAGGGGAACTGGGGAAACATTCTAACCGGCGACGGCGCCGCCGCCCCGCGCTACATCGAGGCCCGGCTAACGAAATTTGCGTTGGACGTGGCGTTCAACCCGAAGACCACCGAGTGGACCCCGAGCTATGACGGGCGCAACCGTGAGCCGGTGACCCTGCCGATGAAGTTCCCGTTGCTGCTCGCCCAGGGGGTCGAGGGCATCGCGGTCGGGCTGGCGTGCAAGATCCTGCCGCACAACTTCAACGAGCTCATTGACGCGGCCATTGCGGCGCTGCGCAAGGAGGAGTTCACCCTGGTGCCGGACTTTCCCACCGGCGGGATCATGGACGCGAGCGACTACCGCGACGGGCTGCGCGGCGGCAAGGTTCGGGTGCGCGCCCGGATCGACATCGAGAAGAAGGGCCTGCTGCGGATAACAGAGATTCCGTTTGGCACGACCACCGGCGGGGTGATGGACAGCATTGTCGCCGCGGCGGACAAGTCGAAGATCAAGATTGCCAAGATCGAGGACAACACCGCGGCGCATGCCGACATCCTCGTCTATCTTCCAAGCGGTGCGGATTCGGAAACGACCCGTGACGCCCTGTATGCCTTCACCGATTGCGAGGTGACCTTGTCGGCCAACGCCTGCGTGATTTACGACGGCCGGCCGCGGTTCATGGGCGTCTCGGAGATTCTTCGCCACAACGCCGAACAGACCCGCAAGCTGCTCGAAAAGGAGCTCGAATTGCGTCTCGGCGAGCTCGCCGAGAAGTGGCACTTCAGTTCGTTAGAAAAAATCTTCATCGAGAACCGGATCTACCGCGACATCGAGGAGTGCGAAACCTGGGAGGCGGTGCTCGCCGCCATCGCCAAGGGGCTGAGCCCGTTCAAAGCGCTTCTCAGACGCGAGATCACCGCGGATGACCTTGTGCGGCTCACCGAAATCAAGATCAAGCGGATCTCGCGCTTTGACAGCTTCAAGGCCGATGAGGAGATTCGCGCAATCGAGGATGCGCTCACGGAGACTGAGAAGAACCTGCGCAACCTCACCAAGTTCACGATTCGCTGGTACGAGAGTCTGCGGGAGAAGTACGGCAAGGGTCGGGACCGGCGCACCGAGGTTTCAGGGTTCGACCGGGTCGACCGGACCCAGGTGGTGGCTGCGACGGAGACATTGTTCGTCGATCGCAAGAATGGCTTTGCCGGCTGGGGGCTGAAAAAAGAGGAGGCGGTTGAGAAGTGTTCGCGGCTGGATGACCTGATTGCCTTCTCCCTGGATGGCAAGATGGTGGTCCAGCGTTTGGCGGAGAAGTCGTTTGTCGGCAAGCGCCCGGTCCATGTCGCGGTGCTGCGCAAGGACGAGGATCCGGTCTATTCGATGATCTATCGTGACGGGCGCGACGGGGCGATCTATGCCAAGCGCTTCAAAGCCGGCGGGATCACCCGCGACAAGGAGTATGATCTAACCCTTGGGACGCCGGGCACCCGGGTTTTGTATTTTGCGGTCCACGCCAACGAGACCCAGAGCGCGGAGAACCTGGTGATGATTCACCTCAAGCCGGCGTTGCGGCTGCGCAACGTCAGCCGGCCGTTCCTGTTTGGGGAAATCGCCCTGAAGGGCCGGGCAGTGAAGGGCAACATGATCACCCGCCATCCGGTTGACCGGGTCGTCCGCGCACCCCGCGAGGCCGAGGAATCCGGCGGCTAGCAGGGAGATTACCCCGGTTAGGCGCGGCGCCCGGCTGCTCGTGCTTGACCGTGGGGGGCGGCAAACCTAGATCTCGCTGATGGAACCGCTTTACGAGGGCAAGGCTAAGAAACTTTGGGCCACCGACGATGCCAATGTGCTGCGCATGGAGTACAAGGATGACGCGACGGCGTTCAATGCCCTCAAAAAGGCCCAGTTCGAGAACAAGGGGAAGCTCAACAAGGCGATCACGCTGTTGATCTATCAGATGTTTGAGAAGCGCGGCGTTCCGACCCACCTCGCCGGGGACGTTGATGCGACCAACCTGTTGGTGAAGAAGGTGGCGATCCTGCAAGTGGAGGTCATCGTGCGCAACGTGGCTGCGGGGAGCTTTTGCAAGCGCATGGGAGTTGCCGAGGGAATGCGCTTCAAGACCCCGATCGTGGAATTCTCCTACAAAAGCGACGCGCTTGGCGATCCGTTCATCAATGACGACTACGCCCGGGAGATGGATTTGGCGACTCCCGAGGAGTGCGCGTTTCTCAAGTCCCAGGCGCTGGTCATCAACGACGTCATGATTGAATTCTTCCGCCAGTGCGGGATGGACCTCGTCGACTTTAAGATCGAGTTCGGGCGTCTCGCCGAGGACCCGGCGCAGATCGTGTTAGCCGACGAAGTCAGCCCGGACACCTGCCGCCTGTGGGACCTGAAGACCGGCGAGAAGATGGACAAGGACCGGTTCCGCCAGGACCTTGGCGGCGTCATGGAGGGCTATGCCGAGGTGCTCAAGCGCCTCGAGGCGTCCGCCAAGGCCTAACACAAAAAGGCTTCCGGGCGCCGCCGGCCTAACATCCGTGGAGGCATGCCGGGCTAGCGTTTGCGTTTGGCGCGCTCGAAGCGCGACTGGCGCTGGGCGGGTTCTTCGCCCGGGTCAACCGGTGGCTGCGGCGGAAGGTCTTCGACGAGCGGGGCAAGTGCGGCGGGCTTTGGCGCACGCACGCGGGCAGGGCGCGGCTGTTTGGGCAGTTTGGCCCGCCGCGGCAGCCGCTTGAGGATCGGCAAGGTCCAGCCGGTGCGGGTGACCAGCGTCTCGCCGAGCATGAGTCCGAGGGCGATGAGCAACAACGGAATCCGCAGGCTCGCCTCGTGGATCCGCACCGGCCGTAGCCAGGCGTCCGCCAGATCTAGCAGTTCACGGCCGCTGCTTTGTTGGGAAGCGGTCCGCAGCTCAGCCAGGCGCTCGGGTTCGAACGCCCACTCGGTGGAGCTGCCGACCATCACCGGGCCGAACGGCAGTGCGTGGGGGCCGACCTGAATGGCGCCGCGCAGCACCGTGCCTTCCTCCAAATCGCGGGTCACCGAGAACTTGCCCGGCGCGATTCGGCGCCATGGGATTTCATAGGCGGCGGCGTTCAGGCCGTCCTCGATAAGCTTCAGCCGTGGCGGTTCGCTGCTGAAGCGTTCGCCCCATTCCTCCGGATCATAAAGCAGGTCAATCGTCAGCCGGGTCCCCTCAAGCCGGTGGCGCAGCCCGATCCCGGGTGGCAGCTCCATTCCCATCAGCCAGCGGGTCAGCGTCTGCACAAAGTCCCCATACTGCGGCCACTCTCTAACAAGCGCGGATGGCTCCCCGCCCAACGGGAATGAGACCGCCGCGGTGCGGCCGATGCCGCGCAGCGAGTGGGCGACGAGCGGCGCGAGGTATTCATCGGTGCTGGCCAATGAGGTGGTGGCGTCGGGGCGGGCGTAGGAGAGGTTGTAGCCGTCAGCCT
>JBILQE010000073.1:0-12206 GCA_044373465.1 Akkermansiaceae bacterium
GGCGGACCGGATGCCGGTGACCACCTCACGGCGCTCGTAGGTTCCTGGCGCGGATTGGACGAAGACGAACTGCTTGCCGAAGTCGCCGAGGACCGCCTTGAACGGCACGCAGATCGCTGGCCGGGACTCCCCGCGCAACAGGGTGAGGCGCACGTGGTAGTTGAGCTTCAATTCGTCGCCCGGGTTGGGCAGGGCCACCTGGAGGTGGAATGTCTGGGTTTCCTCGTCGATGCCCGTCCCGAGCCGGCGGATCACCCCGTCGAATTGGCGGCCGGGAAACACATCGCAGCGCATGCTGACATTTCCGCCGACCTTCAGTTCGGCAAGCACCGGGCCTTGAAACACCGTGCCTTCCGCCATCACCGTGGTGAGGTCCGCGAGCTCAACCAAGGTGGTTTCCGGAGAACACGCCTGGCCAAGCACCGCGTGCTGCGCGAGCACCGTGCCAGCGATCGGCGCGGTGAGCGTGCGCGTCCCGGCGCCGAGCGCAAGTGGCTCGACAATCGCCAGCGGGGCGTCGGCCGCCACCTTGTCGCCGGCCTGAACAAACACCTTGGTGATTCGGCCGGCGAAGGGCGGCGAAACGCGGGCGATGTTCTCCGGCAGGAGGCGGATTCGCCCGGGGATTTCGATGGAATCCGAGAGTTCCCGGATCTCGGCTTCGGTGGTTTGCAGGCCAAGGTTTTGCACCGCTCCGGGAGTGAGTTGCACCGGCCCGGTGTGGGCCGCCTGGCCGCCGGGGACTTCGCCGTGGGCATGGCCTTCGCCGGCGGGGAGCTGGGGCGCGGCCGCAAGGAGCAGGGTGAGAATGAGGGATTTCTTCATGATAAAGGGGTTCAACGTGGGTTGGTGGAAAGGGCTTCTTCGATGCGCCCACCGAGGGCATTTTCCAGCTCGCTGCGCGCTTCGATGGCGGCGACGCGCAGCTCAAGCGCGCGCAACCGCGCCTCGCCAAGCGAGGTGATCACCCGCTCGATTTGCCCCGCGTCCGCCTGGGCGCGCTCGAGCGCCTCGCGGGCTTTCGCCAAGGCGGTTGCGTAGGCGGGAAGGACAGTTTCCTGGTACTCGCGCGCGGCGGATTCCGCGGCCACGGCCGCCCGGTGGCGGAGCCTGACCAGTGCCGCAACCCACTCCGGCTCTGAAAGCAGCAGGTCCGTTTGGGTCCCGCTCAACTGCGCTTCGGCGGTGGCGATGGCCGCCTCGTTGCGATTCCAAAACGGCAGGTCGATGTTGAATCCGAGCCCGATGACCGATTCCCCGCGGTCGGTGTCGTGCTCGGCGATGACGCCCGCCTCGATCGGTCCAAGCCGGTCGTCAAGCGCCACCCGCAGCCGGGCCCGCGCCGCCTTTTCCCGCGCCATCAAGGCGGTCCGCAACGGCGTGCGGGTCGTCGCGAAGCGCTCGAGCGCGGTGCTCGATGCGGGCACCGGCATGAGCACCGGCGCATCCACTTGAAAGTCGTCGTTGCGCCCGATCCGCCGGGCAAGCGCCGCCACCGCGGCGAGCCGCTCAGGCTCAACCGCCGCCATCTCGGCAGCCAGCCGCGCGCTTTGCGCATCCAGCAGCGCCAGATCGACCGCGCTTGCCTGTCCGGCCTCGACCGCGCTTGCCAGCTGCGGCCGCAGCGCCGCGAGGTCGGCGACACTTTCGGAAAAAACCTCCCTGCGCGCCTGCGCGGCCCACACCGCCGCATGCCGGGCGAACACCTCATTAAGCACTCCCACAATGATCGCGCGGGAGTCCGCCTGCGCCGCCGCCCGCTCGGCCACCGCGTAATTTTGCCGCAGCCCGAAGTAGCTCCGCCGCAGCGGCTGCATCAGCTTGAGCTCGATCGCCGGCTTGTCGGTCAGCGCGCGGAACTCCGCCTCCAGCTGCGGGTTGGGCATTTCCGAGAACGCCAGCGTTTCCGCCACGCGAATCTTGAGCGTGCTATCCCCGGTGATCAGGTCCGGGTGGTTTTTCAACCCGAGCCGCAGCGACTCGCCGAGGCTTAGCGGTTCCGCGCCCGCCGCGACAACCAGCGCGGCGGAACAACATACAGAAATGAGAATTCGTTGGGGAAACATGCAGACAGAGAGTTGAAGGACATCGCGAGGACTGCGACCAACCGCCGGGAAAATCCCCCCCACGCTTTGGCGCACCCGGCCGGTGACTCGGCCGGTTCAGCCACGGCGCCAGTTCAGCTGCCGCGGCATTCGCTTTTTGGCTCACCGACAGCGCAGCGCCGTCGTGGCCTGGGCGCAATTCGCCCGCCAACCGGCCTACTGCGGCGGCTTCAACAACTCGAACGTCGGCCCGTCGCCACATTCCTCGGACACGACCACGCATGCCGCCTTTTTTCCCGCGGGAACGTGGCCAACCGCTGCTGGCGAGTGCGCCGTCATCGGCCCCATCTCGAACAACACAAGGTGGGTATGGGTATGCGGAACCGACCGGGAATCCTCCTCCCCCTGATCCCCCTGGTCCGAAGGCGGTGCGTCGCCTTCATGATCGTGGTGGTCATGCTGAACGTCATGCTCGTGGTGAGCGCCGTGATCGTCATGATGCTCGTGCTCAATCTCAATGACCACGCCCTTCGCCAGCGACCCCATCAGGACAAGCACTGCCAGCGCACACCGCAACGCGGTGCCCAGCGGGCCATGGCCTTTTCCTGATCGCATCGCAGCCAAGCCACAGCCCCGGAGCCGCTTTGTCAAGGCCCTTGCCGCCAACGCGGTGCAGCGGCCAATGACGCAGCCCCGTTTGGAGCGGTGGCAGAGCGCAGCGGCGACACCGCTTTTGCTCAACCCCAACACTCCGCCGTCCTCAAACCGCCTTGCCGGAAAAACCTCCCGCCCCCGGAGCTGGCGACGGCCCGGGTGGAGCGGAATTCCCCAGCCATGCGCGAGGAACGCCTCCTTGGTCTCTAGGTGGCCTCCCGCAGCAGGCTGCGGGACCTCGGGACGCGCTGAATATTCCGGACTTCATTTGGGGATCTTCATACCAAAATATTCGATCGAACTCATCCCTTTTTAGGAATCTATTTTCATGCTTACGCTTTCATTTTCCTCGTGCTCATCTTGGCTTGAAGAAAAAGAGTGCACACCCCCCTTCCGTTGCGCGGGTCAAAGGGGAGGAGCTTCCCAACCAACCTTGCGGCTCGAACTGGGAGAGTTCATAGGCAGCAATCCGGATATAAAGCTCAAGCCGAGCCCTGCCGACGCGAGAATACGGCAGATCCTGAACGAAACCAAGCGCCAGACGATGAGCGGGGGAGGGTGTTAGGATTTTTGTGTAAGTGGCGCCACTGATGAGGGTTTACAGATCGCGGGGCATCCGGTCCTCGAGCTGGATGTAAAGGGTGGAAAGCTCGCGCTCTGCATTAGCGACTCGATCCTCGAATGATCCTGGGCCGGACAAGACGCGCGGCAGCTCGGCGCGGGCGGCTTCGATCAGCAGGTGCTTGGGAAGCAAGAGTGCGGCCATGGCCAGATTCGCCTGGTATTCCCACCACTCGAATTTTGGGACGCTCTGCATTCCTCCCTCGGCGCGGCACAGGAAACCGTCCTTGGTGACGCTATCGAAAACGCCTGCTTCCTCGCCGAACAACTGCCCGGCGGATTCGACGTTGAGTTTCTCAACAAAAAGATCGGTGTGAAAAAGCCCGTGGCCTGCCTCGTGCGCCAAGGTTGAGCGGACCCGGAACTTGCTCACCATGTCCTCCTGCTCTGCGAGCTGGCGGTTGATGATGATGCGCCTGAGTCCCTGCATGGTGAACTTCGCGCATCCCATGATGTGCTCGGGCAGGGATTCGAATTCCTCCTCGATGCCGAAATGAAGGAAGAGAAACCGCTCAACCCGGATCGGGCCAGGAGAGGACGGCATGAGATCCACTGCGGAAAGCGCCGTGCGACAGGCGTCCTCAATGTGATTTTCGTGAAGGTAAAGCCGCCGACAGAAAGGACCAGTGGCGTTTCTGACGTTGCTCATGGTTCTTCTTTTTTGTTCGGCAGGTTTTCCGAGAGATTGAGAATCTCGGACGGTGGGATGTTCTTCTCTCGCACCGCATCGACGAATGTGCGGAAGGCGAGGCTGTATTGGGTGTCTTGTTCAATGAGTTCCTCCATCTGCCTGAATGGCGGACGGGTTGAATATTGGAGCAGGTCGTCGAGTTCGGTCTCCAGAGCGGCGGCCATTTTCTCGACCAGTGCTTCAGATGGCTGGCGGTTTCCGATCTCCACGTCGCGGACGTGAGGGGCGGATGCACCGACCTTTTCGCCGAGTTCACGCAACGACAAACCCGCCTTGTGGCGGGTGGCGGGGACGAAGTGCGCTGGGGCTTAGGCCGCCGTGCGGCGGCGGCGCAGCAGGAGCGTCGCTCCCGAGCCGAGCAGCAGCAGGGCGGAGGTGGGCTCGGGGACGATCGTCAGGGACGCATTGTCGAAAGCAAGCGAGGTCAGTTGATTGTAGTCAAACCAGCCATAACGATTGCCGCCGACGCTGGCGATCAAATCTGTGGTATTCAGTGTCCAATTATTCACCAGCGCATCGGACGAATCGTAAATGCTCATGTCCACCGCTAGAGAACCGGCGTTGTCATAGAAATGGTGCTCGAAAGTGTACCAGCCCGTTGTGTCAATGGCGATGGGGCTATTGGCCGGATTCTTGGCAAACGTATCATTTGGCTGGCTGCTGGTGCTCGCACTGAAAACGAACCTGTTGGTGCCGGAGCCGGGACTGCCGTCGGTGTCGTTGTAGAAACCAGCGTTAAAGATGAAGTCCCGCAGGAAGGAGCCGGACGAGTTGTTGATCGCCGAGTCAAAGTCGAAACGGGTGTTGTTGGCAAAGCCACCAGCCACATTGAGAAAAATGTCAACAGACGTGATGTATTCCTGAAACGCCGTGGGCACGTTATTTCCTGCCCCATAGTTATAACCGCCCCAGCGGGAGAACGGTGTACCGTTCGGGCTACTCACCGCGTGGTAGCTTCCGGAGGCCGAGGTGATTCCGTTCGTCCCGGAAGGGACCCGGGTAATAGCTGATGCATTCCAGTCGCTGATGTCCGTCTCGAAGCCAGTCGAGTAAAGTGCTCCGTTGGAAGAGGCGACAAGAGCCAGTGAGATTGGCAAGGCCAAGATGATGCTACGCAGCCAATGGCGGCCAGCACGGTGGAAAGGGCGCGCGAGAAGCGCCCCGGGATGGGATGTGGTATTTGTGTTCATAACTTTGTTTTTCTGTTGTTTAACTGCGGACTCGAAGGCGGTGCTTGTTGGTTTTGATCCCCGCACCGCCACCGCTACGGCTTGGGAAAGTGTGTGGAAAATCGCGTGGTCAGCGGCGGGGCGGGCGAAACTCCGTTTCGGTGGTGGGACGCCGCGCGTGGGTGGACGCGCACACCGGGCAACGGAGTGGCGGGGACTAGGGCGTGCCCAAACGGAGTTTGGGCACGAGAGGGCAAAAATGAACCCAGCCCCAACGGAGCGGAACAAAGGTGGAAGGTCGTCGTGCCCCGTTGGGGCTTTTCATCTTCCTGACCATTCCACCCAGGGCGGCGCTCGTGCCCCTTCGACAAGCTCAGGGCCTTTCGGCTCGCTGGCCCTTGGCTGGCTTGCTTCAGGCCGTTGGCCTGATTTTTGGCGCGACTTTCAATCAAACCCAGCCTCCCACCCACCGCAAATTTCGCCTCGCTTTTCCCCGCGAACCTACCGCCGCAGTTAGACGCTCCGACGCTCCGACGCTCCGACGCTCCGACGCTCCGACGCTCCGACGCTCCGACGCTCCGACGCTCCATTACGCAGAGTGCGGGCTGCTAAATCCTGGCGTTTTTCAAGGGAAATTTTCACATGCGACGCGCGTCTTTTGAACCCATCGCCAGCCGAGGTCAACAAATCTTCTCAAAACACGCCCTGCGAAGTCCGGCTTTGATTGACAAGTCACCCGGGGCCAGATGGCAAAGCTCACCGCACTGCTGACACTCAACACGGCTGGATTCCAGTCCGCGTTGAAAGGTGCCAAGACCTCGACCAACGGACTAAAGGGCTCGATGGTCGGCATGTCGTCGGGCGCTTCCAAGGGCTTTGCGTCGATGGGCAGCGCCATGAAATCCGTTGCCAAAGGAACCGCAGTCGTCGCCGCTGGAGTGGCCGCAGCAAGAGCCGCCATCGATGCGCTAACCTACAAGCTGATTCTGTCGGGTGAGGCGGCAAATTCTGCCGACGCCCGCGTGCGCAACATTGCCAAATCGATGGGCTTGTTCGGCGAATGTGCAGATCCCCAACTACTCGTCCTTTGTTTTTACCGGCGTGCTGGTCTTTGGCGGCCGTGGCGCCAGCGCCGCGCGTTGCGGGGCAGGGTGGCGGTGGCGGGGGTCATCGGCTGACCTCCACGACGTGGTTAGGCCGGGTGGCGGCCTCGGGAGCGGGCACCAAATTCGTTGGGGAAACATGCAGACAGAGAGTTGAAGGACATCGCGAGGACTGCGACCAACCGCCGGGAAAATCCCCCCACGCTTTGGCGCACCCGGCCGGTGACTCGGCCGGTTCAGCCACGGCGCCAGTTCAGCTGCCGCGGCATTCGCTTTTTTGGCCCACCCGCGGAGCAAATCCGTCGTGGCCTGGGCGCAATTCGCCCGCCAACCGGCCTACTGCGGCGGCTTCAACAACTCAAACGTCGGCCCGTCGCCACATTCCTCGGACACCACCACGCATGCGGCTGGCATTCCCGCCGGAACGTAACCAACCGCCGCTGGCGAGGGCGCCGTCATCGGCCCCATCTCGAACAACACGCGGTGGGTGTGGGTATGCGGAACCGACCGGGAATCCCCCTCCCCCTGATCCGAAGGCGGTGCGTCGCCTTCATGATCGTGGTGCTCATGCTGAACCACATACTCGTGGTGAGCGCCGTGATCGTCATGATGCTCGTGCTCAATCTCAATGACCACGCCTTTCGCCAGCGACCCCATCAGGACAAGCACCGCCAGCGCACACCGCAACGCGGTGCCCAGCGGGCCATGGCCTTTTCCTGATCGCATCGCAGCCAAGCCACAGCCCCGGAGCCGCTTTGTCAAGGCCCTTGCCACCAGCGCCCCGTAGCGAACCATCCCCTGCGAACCCTCCCCGTAGCGAACTTTGTGAAAAGTTCGGCGGGGTCAACCACCTGCCGCCAGAGCGCCCGAACACGCAAGGGACTTCCCGCCTCCCCCAGCCGAAGCTCTCACGAGCTTCGCTACGTTGACGCGAGCTTCGCTACGTTGGTGCGAGCATCGCTACGTTGACGCTGGCATCGCGCCGTGTCCGCGGTCAGGCTGCGGGTCATCGATGAGACGCCATTTCATTCTGTTCCTCGGTCTAGTCGTTTGCGGCGGGCTGGTGCACGCGGCGCCCGACCCTGATGAGGCCGCCCGCGCGGTGGCCCGCGAGGCGTACGAGGCGCGCACCTTCAGCAGCGCAAGCGGGGCGAGTCTCCCCTACCGGCTGCTCAAGCCGCACGGTTACGACCCGAGCCGCAAATACCCGTTGGTCCTCATCCTCCACGGGGCGGGCGAACGCGGCACCGACAACGCGGCCCAGCTCAAGCACGCGGCGCCGGTTTTTTCCGCGCCCGGGGTGCGCGAGGAATACCCGGCGTTTGTCGTCGTCCCGCAGTGCCCGCCGGAGCAGAAGTGGGTCGACATCGACTGGCGCAGCGACACGCCGGAACAGCCGGCCGAGCCCAACGCCGTCAGCAGGCTGGTCATGGAATTGCTCGGGGCGCTGCAGCAGGAGTTCAGCATCGATCCAGACCGGCTCTATCTCACCGGCTTGTCGATGGGCGGCTACGGCACCTGGGACCTGGTGACGCGCCACCCGGAGATGTGGGCCGCGGCGGTGCCGGTGTGCGGCGGCGGCGACCCGGCGAAGGCGGCACGGGCCAAGGCGGTGGCGGTCTGGGCGTTTCACGGGACGCAGGACAAGGTGATCAGACCGGCTCGCACCCAGACGATGATCGCCGCGCTGGAGGCCGCCGGGGCCAAGCCATTTTTCAGCGAATACACCTACACCGGGCATGAATCCTGGGTCATCGCCTACCATGAACCGGTGCTTTTCCCCTGGCTGTTTGCGCAGAGGCGCGGCCAGCCATCGCCATCGTTTGCCACCCTGGCCGGCCCGCTCGCGCAACCGCCGACCAACCAATGCCCGGGCGCCGGGCCGATGCAGCCGGGGATCTGGTTTCGCCAACTCTGGCTGACCCGCCGCAGCGCGTGGGAAAAATCCAAGCAAGCTGACCAAGGGGCGGTGGTCTTCTTTGGCGACTCGATCACCCAAGGCTGGGAGACCCTCCCCAAGGACTTCCCCAACCTGAAGACCGCCAACCGCGGCATCAGCGGCGACACGACCCGCGGCCTGCTCACCCGCGTCCAAGGCGACGTCCTCGACCTCAAGCCGCACGCCGTTTCGCTCCTCATCGGGACCAACGACCTCGACCAAGGCGGCGACCCGCAGGAAATCGTGGCCAACGTCAAAGCGCTCATCGGCCTGCTCCACCAAAGCGATCCGCAGCTGCCCATCATCATCAACATGGTCATGCCGCGCGCCTTGGTGCCGGGCCGCTATCCGGACAAGATCCAAAAGTTGAACGCCCTCTACAAGGAGGCCTTCGCCAGCGATCCGCGCATCACCTTCTGCGACACCTTCCAACTCTTCGACAAGGGCGATGGCTCGGTCGACAAAGAGGTGTTTCCCGATTTCGTCCATCCCAACGCCCGCGGCTACGCCATGTGGAAGGCCGCCCTGGAGCCGATCTTCGAAAAGCTCAAACTCGCCACCGCGCCGTAGCGGCCGGACGTCAACCTGATGCGCGGGACCTTGCTCTCGGCTTTCAATCCAGCGGGGGAATCCCGTCAAGGGCCGCAGTGAGCCGCTCAAGAGTCCGGTGCTGGGCGCACCAATGCTCGATGTAGGCCATGTCCAGGGTTTCCGGCCCTTGGACGGCCAGCACATCCCTCGCGTCATCGAGATCCTTGTTGCGGCCCCAGCGGAGTTTCTGGACCACCACATCCTCCGGAGTCGGGAGCCAGGTTTCACGGCGCAAAACGGGAACAAAAACCCGCTGGCGACGCGCAAATTCTGAGACGACAAACGGATCATCGAAGGTCTCAAACAACTCCACCTTGAACGGCGGGCTCGACTGACCAGTCCCCACATGCCGCCGGCCCCAGGTAAGAGTATCGAAGCTGATCTGCTCTTCGAAGGTTACAAATTCCGAAAGTCTGCGGATCAGCGCCTCGACATGGGTCGGAACCTCCACACTCACCAGCAAGTCCAAGTCACGAGTCGAGCGCGGCACCCCATAGGCACCCGCCGCGATGGCTCCAACCGCCATAAAGTTCACCTTTTCGGCATCGGCCGCCTCGATGACCCGCACCGCAAAATCCTCAAGCGTCACAACGCCCTCCTCTCGGCGAGGTGGAGTTCATTTCGCCGGGCATGGTCAAGCCGGCGCATCCAGCGGGCAACCTCCTTCCACCCTTGCTCCTCGTCAGTGGTCCCCAACCGATGCATGGCTCCACCATGCATCATGCCGAATTGGTGGTTGGAAAGCTCAAACACATCCGCCAAGCGCTCGGCGAGCGTCTGCTTGCGCGCCCGCAGGATCTTTTCCCGGTAGATATCGTCCTGCATCGCCTTGAGCGCTGCAGCGGCTTCCTCGGTGGAATTCATCGGCCCGCAACCTAGCCGCCGGGTGCCCCGACTTCAACCGGAATCCCGAGCGGCTACCCCCGGTTCCAAAACCTCCAAACGCCCTACGTCACCATCGCCGCATGCAAGGCGCAAGCCGCCGAAGAGTGGCCGGCCTGCGGCCGCGCGTGATTGAGCCAACGCGGCTGCGCCGGCTACAACCTCCGGCTGCGGATCAGCTCCCAGAAGCTGCGGTCGCGCGGGTGCGGAAACGCGCTCGACCAGTTGGCCAACGATGCGCGCGGCAGGACGTCATCGCCGGCGACGAGGACCTCGTTCATGCACGCCGGCGTCGTCAACGAGCGCACCACCGGAAAGGCCGCGCGCATCACCGCCCGGGTTTGCGACTGGATTCCGCGGTGGCCCGCACCCGTGATCAGGTTCACCGCCAGCAACCCGCCAGGCGCAACCGCTCGGCGCAGCTGGCCTAACAGCGTCGCGCACCATTCCCGGGAGCGGAAGACATCGTCGTTGCCGGCGGTGTAGATGTCGTCGATGACCACGTCGAACTTGCGCTTGTTAGTCGCGAGCCATGCGTAGGCGTCGGTGATCCGGATCTCGAGGTTGAGGTCGTCGAGGTGCATCGCGCCGCGGGCGATGCCGACGATTTCCTCGTCGATCTCCAGCGCGGTTAGCTCGGCGTCCGGCAGCAGCTGGCGGAGGATCCGCAGGCTCGTCCCGCCGGCAAGCCCAAGCATCAGGACCGACCGCGGCGGCCCGGCCGGCCGGAGGAGCGCCGCGGCGGCGATCAAGTCCCACGCCAGCCCGCTGAGAAACCGCTGGTTGTGCCACCACGCGTGGACCGCCCCGGCGACCCGCATCTCGACCTCGCGCTTGCTCCCCCAGAGTTCAAGTTTTTGCCAGCTTGTCTGGTGGGTCGAGAGGCGGCGAAGTGGCACGCCCCAGCAAACCGCCGATCCGCCACCATGGAAAGCGGCAAAAATTCCCCGCATCCGCCCGTGGATGGGCCAAGATGCCGCGGAAATTCACCCCAATGCGGCGAGCACCCCGGCAGCTTCCTCGAGAATCTCTGCGCTGTCGGGGCGGAACCCCCACTGGGCCGGCATCTTGTCCTGGGTGATGATCTGGACGATGGAAAGGACGCCGACGACGGCGCCGGCGATCCGGATCGGCGCGGCCATCAGGGCGGTCGTCCGCTGCTCGAGGGTGTGGTCGATTTCCTTTGATGCGAGCGGGTTGCGGAACATCCCGGTGTCCTCCAGCAAAGATCCGCTGCGAAACACCCCAGAAATCACCCCCTCGTCGAGCGATTGGACCGGCAGCGGATCATCCGCGCCAAGGGTCAGGCTGTGCACCATCGCCAGCGCGCTGCCGGCCGCGGTCGGCAGCCAGATCGATGCGTCATTGGCGCCGGTCGCCAAGCATAGCAACTTGAGCAAGCCACGGTAGTGGTCGGAATCTCTCTGGAGCGCCATAAGCTGCCACGCTGAACCGAATCCACGCGCTCGGCAAGCTTGGGTCGAGGGCGATGCCCGGTAGGGCGATGCGTCCCGGCAACGCCGCGAGCTGGCTGCCCAGAGGATCGTCGCTGCTCGGCCTCGGCGGGTGCCGACTTGTTTGCCGATGATCGGTCGACGACCTCATCCGCTGGGCCGCCGTCGGCGCACCTCCCGCCCGGCTGAACATTCCGGGATGCTCAGACCGGAATCAGCAGCGTGGACTTTGGCCAGAGTGCGGAGAGCGCCTCGTCAAAAGTCGCGAGTTGCCAGCCCATCCGCGCTGCCAGCTCGGCCAGCCAGGCATCGGTCACTTGCCGGTGGCCGGTTAGCCGGGTCGGGTTGATCTCCGCATAGGAAAAGTTTTCCGCCCAGAACAGGTGCCTCGGGTGGGCGCGAATCGATTCCAGAGCCGCCCACGCCGCCGCCGCCGAGCGGTCGCGGGCAAGCTGCATGTGGACTCTCAGCAAAGTGCCCTCGGTGAGCGGGCAGGTCGCGATCCAGTCCCCGGCGGTCGCTTGTCTCCAGCGACGCATCCGCTGGTGGTGCGGGTGATCTGCCAACGCCATCGCAATCAGCGCATTGCTGTCCAACAGCCAATTCATGCCTCACTCCGGCGTGAATCGTCCTGAGGCGACTCCATCGGTTCAAGATGCCGGACATCCTCGTCAGCCAGTGCCCGCTCGACCTCCTCAAGCGTCAGGGCCCGCGCCGCGCGCGACACCCGCACGCCAAGGACCTCATCGAAGTAAGAATCGTCTCCTTCCGCCGCGGGCATCCCGGGTGCTTTCGCATGGCGGTTCCTCAGCAAGTCGGCCACCGCTTTGCTCAACGACGTCTTGCTGGCAATCGCATGCGCCCGGGCCATCGCGTAGAGCTCGTCGTCCAAGGTGATGGTCAAACGGTTCATCCAGGGAAAAGTGGTGCAATGGTGCAGTGGTGTCAAGGGGACGCGAGCGCCACGATCCCGCACCAACCGCGCGGCTAGGGTTGCGCTGCGTTGGCAAATCGTCCGTTGGTCCGTCCCCATGTCGTTTTGGCAAATCGTCCGTTT
>JBILQE010000102.1:0-3472 GCA_044373465.1 Akkermansiaceae bacterium
GAGACCGCCGCGGTGCGGCCGATGCCGCGCAGCGAGTGGGCGACGAGCGGCGCGAGGTATTCATCGGTGCTGGCCAATGAGGTGGTGGCGTCGGGGCGGGCGTAGGAGAGGTTGTAGCCGTCAGCCTGGGGGAGCCAGGCGAAGGGTTTGGGAGAGATCTCGGTCCAGCGTCCGGTCGGTTTGACTCCAACAGGCTCCTTGATGAAGGCCGAGCGGGCGACCGTGACGGTCTCCTGGGCGAAGATCTGCGGCAGCTCCGCGGCCCTCTCGGTGAAGAAAATCCGGCCGTTGCCGAGGGTGGCGATCTCTTCCAACAGTTTGGCATCCGGATCCGCGGGCGTGCCAAGGCCGATGACTGAGACGGTGCAGCCGGCATCGGTCATCTCTTTGAGGAGACGTTTGTAGTCGCCGGGCTCCTCGGAATCGCAGGCGTCGGAGAAGAGGATCAAGTGGCGGGTGCCGGTGGTCGCCTTCTTGAGCTCGTCCCAGCCGGCCTTGAGGCCTTCGTAGACGAAGATGCCGCCGCCGGTCGACTGGATGCGCTGGACTTTGGCGGTTAGTTCATCCTTGCGGTTGGCAATCTGGGTGAGCGGCACAATCTTGTACGGCGAGCTGTCCACGGCGAAGACCGTGACGTTGTCGGCCGGACCTAGCAGTTGGATGGCGCTGGCGGTTCCCTTGTTGGCGAGGTCCATCTTGGTGGTGCCGCCGACGCGCACCGCCATGGATCCGGAGCGGTCAAGAACCACCGCCATGGCGACGGCGAGTTTGCGGTGCTCGTTCTTCAGCTCCATGGAGACGGGAAGAAGCGGATCGATCGAGCTTTGGAAGTAACCGCCTGCGCCGAACGAGTGGTCGCCGCCGACCATCAGGAAGCCGCCGCCCTGCTCGCGGACGAAGAAATCCAGGGCGTCGAGAAACTTGCCGGGGACCTCGTAGGCGCCAACGTTGTTGAAGATGACCGCGCGGGTGCCGCTCAGCTGCCCTTCGCGCAGCTCCTGGGGGCGGACCGTCTCGACGGAAAACTCAAGGTCCTGCAGCGAGCGGGCGACCGGATCGTCGGTATAGTTCGTCACTAACAGGACCCGCGGTCCGCCGGTTGCCTCGATCCAGTGCTCCATGCGGTTGTTGCCCGGGTGGGCATCGTGGCTTGGGCGGATCTCGGCGGAGTAGAGGAATGAGCCAGCGCGTGGGAGGCGGTCGGCGAACTCGACCCGGCCGACACCATTGACCAGGGTCACCTTGGTTTCGGCGATCGGCTGGCCCGACCGATGGATCACCAGCGGTACCGAGCCGTCGACGCCGCGGACCGTCACGCCCAACATGAATGGCTCGCCCACCTGGCTGCGCGTCGGCAGGTCAAGCCGGGCGACGCGGAAATCATCGCTGACGGTGTCGCGGATAAGCCGGAAATCCATCGGGATGCCGCGCGCTTCAAGCTTGGCGCCGAGCTCGCCGAGTGGCTCGGTGCTGTAGCCGTCGGTGAATAACAAGATTCTTGCCGGGCGCTCGTCCTCGGCAAGCGCCAGCACGCTCTCGATGGCCAGACCGGTGCGGGTCAGCTTCCGGCTGCCGCTGAAGACCGGGTCATCTTTCTCCGCCTCGACGACATCCGCGGCAAAATTCACCACCTTGAGGCGGTCGCGCGACGACGGCCGCGCCGCTTCCAACAACCGCTGCCACTCCGGTAGACCCTTGTCGACGAGGTCCTCGGTGGAGTCGGAGCGGTCGAGCAATACCCACAAGTCGAGCGAGTTCTGCTCGCGCCGCCAGGCCGGGTCGACCAGCACGAGGACCAGCACGATGGCCAGCGCCATCCGCAACGGCGACCACAGTCGGGTGCTGCGCCAAAACCAGCCGACCAGCGCTAGCGCCGGAACCAGATAGAACCACTCGGGAGAATTGCAGGAGAGTGACATCGTTGTGTTAGACCGCGGCGGCGCGGGCGGGGCTTTTGGTGAAATGCCAGGCGACTAACAATGCCGCGAGCGCGGCGAGGACCCAGATGCGCCAAAGGTGGTCCTGGCGGGTCTGGCGGAGGATGGCTGAGCCGGCGGCGGGATCGAGCCCGTCAAGGGTGCCCGCGGCGGAGAAGTTAGCTTCGCGCGAGTCAGCGAAGAACGTGGTGGCGCGCAGCAGCACGGTGTCGCCCTGGGTGACGGTGAAGTCGCCCGGCTGGCGCGGCGCCTGGAGGCGGACCCGCTGGAGCGCCGGCAGGCTGCTGCGCTGCGCCGCGCCGCTAACAGGATCGACGGCGACCAGCAGCGGTGGGGCGTCCAGACCGGCGTGGTGGGCAAGGTCGAGCGGTTGGCCGGTCTCGTAGACTTCGGCGAGCGGCGCGACCTTGGCTCGCAGAACCCGCTCGGCGAACCGGTGAACCAACACCACAAAGGCCGGCAGGCGGTCGGCATTGGACAGGCTAACATCAAAGTTGAACACCAGCTGTTGGGCGGGGCCCTCGCCGCGCAGCATGATCAGCGGCAGCTCGCCCTGCCAGAGCAGCACCTGGTCGCTGGCCTGTTTGTCGAGGCGCAGTGACTCGCGCACGAGGAGTGCCTGCCAGTTGAGCCCGTCCAACAGGGGGTGTTGTTCGGCGATGATGCCGCCGCGCAGGTATTGGCCGCCGCGGGTCGAGTCATCCATGACGATGACGGCGTGGCCGGCGGGCAGCGCCGGTGCGAGCGGATCGTAGGCGACCAGGGTGAGGTCGGCCACCGCGGCGTCGGTGGCCGGAGCGGCGCCGTCGATTGACTCAACCAGGCGGGCAAACATGTCCGCGTATTTCTCGCTGGCCGCCGTGAATGTTAGGAGTGGCTTGGGGGCCGGACGCACAAGCGGGAGGACATCGTCGGCGGTGAACCGGTCGGCGGAGAGGACGACCCGGCAGGTGTCTGCTCCGGCCGGGAAGGCGCCCTGGAGTTGGACAAGCCGCCCGGGCGCGAGGTCGACCGGGACCGGCTGGGACTTCGACCCGTCGGGCATTTCAAGGTGCCAGCTGCGCGTCTGGGTACTGCTGCCATGGTTGCGGATGAGCGCCTTCCAGAGGGTGGCCCCTTGCTCCTGGGAAAACGAGACGCCGGTGAAGCCAACATTCTCGAGGGGCTCGCCGACTGCGAGAAGCTGGGCGCTGAATGGCAGGCTTTTCTCGGGCGTGTCGGTGGCGAAAACAACCAGCCCCTCGCGCGCAACCAGCGAGCGGGCGATTCGCAGCGCCGCGGTCGGATCGAGCGTGCCGGCATCCGGGTTCCATCCCTTGAGCGATTCAAGAAGCTCCGCAACCGAGCTGCCGGCATACAGCCGCGGCCGCTCAGGGTGGCTCTCCATGACCAGATACTCGACCCGGGTGGCCGCCCCGCGCAGCGCCTCAAGCCGCTTGCCAAGCGTCGCAAGCAACGGCTCGCGGAATGCCTGCATCGAGGCCGAGCTGTCTAACACCAATGCCACCCGTTGCACGCTGTCGGCCCGCGGATAG
>JBILQE010000103.1:0-3453 GCA_044373465.1 Akkermansiaceae bacterium
GGAAGGGGACGAAGATGACGGCGCTGCCCTGGGAGCGTGCCAGGTCGCGCAGGATGGGAGCTGGATCGCCAGGGAAGAGCAGGTCGGAGATGAGCACCCGGATTGAGCGGCTGCGCACCGGCACGCGCTCAAGTGCCGGCGGCGCGGCGGCCCCCTCCGCGGGAAGGCTGGCGATGGCCTCCATCCAGCGGTGGCTGGCGATGGCCTCCGGCGCTAACAGCCGGTTAGTATTGCCGCGCACCAGATGGACCTTGGCCGAGGCCCCGGCACGGTTAGCCGAGTCGTTGAAAAAATACAGCAGTTCCGCGGTGCGGGCGGCCTTGGCAGAATCGAAAAACATCGATGCGGACGCATCCAGGCAGATGTCGATCACTGGCCGCACCTCCTCGCGGTAGAGCTTCATCGTGTAGCTGCCGGTGCGCGCATACGCCTGCCAGTTGATGTGGCGCGGGTCGTCGCCTGGCGAGTAGGCGCGGTGGTCTTGGAAGTCGAGCGACGAGCCGACGCCGGCGCCGGCGAACTCGCCTGCCTGGCCGCGCCAGACGCGGGCGCGCAGCGGCAGGCGCAGCCGGGTTGAGACCAGTGCGGCGCGGGCGTGGCACTCTTGGAGCTCGGCGGTGGTCATGTTGCAGAGGATATCTCCGGCTCGGTGGAGCGCAGCGTCCGGCTATGGGCAATGGCGGCGCCGCCGAGCAGCAATACCGCATAGCCGGTTCCCAGCGCCATGGCGATCGGGGCGACCTGGGAGGTGCCGCTGGCGTATGGCAGAGTCTCGGCTAACGGCCATGCGATCGGCGGCAGCCAGACAAACAGGTAGAGCAGGGCTTCCTGGTCCATGGCTTCAGCGACGATGGCGAGGAATCCCATCAACACGACCGAGGAGGCGAGGATGATCAGATAGGCGGCGAAGCGGTTGGTGACGCGCTTGCCGAAAAACATCAACACCACTGCCGGGAAGATGATACCCCCAACAACTCCATAGAGGCTGATGATCGCCTCGTCGAAGTCGGCGCTTGGCCCTTGCTGATAGACAAAGGCACCGGCAAACAACGCGACCACAAGGATGCAGTAGTAGGCTCCGGCAGCCCACCCGGGATAGAGCAGCCACGAGGCGAGGCGGCCCGCCAGCCCGTGGCGGGTGAAGCTGCGCAGCAGCGGCCGGGTCAGGTGGATCGGCTCGGCAAGCGTGATGACCAGCAGCGGAATCAGAAAGACGAAGGCGACCACATAACTGGCGTCCGGAAAGTAGCGCAACAGCGGAAGCATCACCACGGTGAGGACCAGGCCGACGATGCGCCGGGTCGTCGCCCGGTTCTCTGCCATCGGCGCGATCATCGACGCGCCGAAATCAAGGGCCAGCCAGCCAAGGTAACCGGCGAAGAACACCACCGTGGCGGCGATTCCGCGGCTCTCCGAGGTGCTCAGCGAGAAGAACTCCACCATCGAGGTCAGCCCGCTGGACTCGAACAGCGCCGCGGCGATCATCGAGATTCCCACTGGCACCAGCGCCAGGGGAAACAATGCGCGCAGCACCAGCGCGCGGTTGGCCGAAAGCCCCACCGACACCGCCGTGAGCGCCGCGGAGACCACAAAGATCATCCCGAGCATCAGCAACTCCGCAAACAGCTGCATCCCGCCGAGAAAGTAGCGCAAGATCAGATAGGGGATGATTGCCGCCACCATCAGCGCCGACTGGCTAACAATCGCTGACCACTTCCCAAGCGTGATCCGCCACGCGCTCAGGCGGGTCAGCGACATGATCTCCATCGTGTTGGCCTTGATCTCCCCGGACAGCGACGAGACCCCGCGCAGCGGCTGGAAAATCAACAGCGCCATCGAGATGAAAAAGAAGATGATCGCCGACACGGTGCTGCCGACTTGGCTGCTAGACTGGGCCGACACCGCCGTGAGCAGGATGATCCCCAGCAAGCCCTGGAGGACCAGAAACACCGCCACAAACGAGCGCGCCCGCAGCCCCTGGCGAAGCTCCTTGACTAACATCGGCGGGAGTCGGTCCGGGAAATCCCGCAGGCGGGCAGCGATGGAATCAGACATAGGTAGTTCGGTTAGGCCTCAATCAGGGGTTGCGGGGCGGCTGCGGCGCTCGGCAGCGCTGGCGGAAGGGCGCTGCCGCCAGCGTCAAGCCGGCCGAGAATGTCGATGAAGGCGTCCTCAAGATTGCGTTGCTCCTTGTGAAACTCGGTCACCCGCAGCCCGTCCTTGATCATCCTCGCGAGCATCTCCGCCGCCCGTTCCGGGTCCTCGGCATTGATCCGGATCCGCGCACCGTGCTTGCGCGCCTCTAACATCTCAACCTGCGGCTGGAGGACAATCCAGTCGCCGAGGGCGTTAGGGTCGCCGAGGATGCGCACGTCGTAGCAGAAGCCGCCCTCGGCCTCGACCCCCTGCTTGAGGGAGTCGGCGTCGCCGTGGTGGACGATGCGGCCGTTGTTGATGAACAACAGCGAGTCGCACATTTCGCCGAGCTCCGAGAGGATGTGCGAGGAGATGAAGATCGTCTTGCCCTCCTCGGCGAGGACCCGGATGAGGTGCTTGAGTTCGACGCGCGCCTTCGGGTCGAGCCCTGCGGCGGGCTCGTCCATGATGAGGATCTGCGGGTCCTGGAGGAGCGCGCGCCCGAGGCAGAGGCGCTGGGTCATGCCCTTGGAGAGCTTGTTAGAGAAGCGGTCGGCCAGCGGGATGAGGTCGGCGAACTCCATGACCTCCTGGATGCGCATTTGGCGCTCCTTGCCGGTGAAGCCGAGGGCGCGGGCATAGAAGTCGAGGTACTCGAGGACGGTCATGTGCTCGTAGTTGCCGAAGTGATCGGGCATCCACCCGATGAGTGAGCGGACCTTGGCGGGATGGTCGACGACGTTGACGCCGCAGATTTCGGCGGTGCCCATGGTTGGGTAGTCGAGGGTGGCGAGGATCCGCATGGTGGTTGTCTTGCCGGCGCCGTTAGCGCCGACAAACCCGCAGACCGAGCCGTGCGGCACCTCGAAGGAAACCCCGTTGACCGCCTGCAGCGGGCCGAAATAGCGGTACAGGTTGTGGACGAGAATGGCGCTGGTGCTCATAGGAAAAGAAGTGGGGAGGCGGGTCTCAGGGTGCTTGGAGGGGGCCGGTGATGACTGTTAGGGTTTTGATCCAGCGGATGCCCTCGTAGCTTTCCAAGGCCGGGGCGCTGTCCGCCTGTGCCAGGAAGTGGCTGCGGCGCTTGGCGAGATTTTCAATGGCCTCGCCGGCGGTGGCCGAGGCAGGCGCGCTGAAGTCGCTAACAGCGGCGTCGTAGGCGCTGCCCGTGAGGGAGGTGCAGGCGGTGGGCTGGCCCTGGTTGAGATTTTCGGCGCGCCAGCAGCCGCCGTCGGCATCGCGGAAGACCAGAACGTTGATCGGGAAATCAAATGACGAGATGAGCCGCGGCGGTTGGCTGCCGGCTTCAAGTTCGAT
>JBILQE010000104.1:0-3429 GCA_044373465.1 Akkermansiaceae bacterium
ACGCGACCGGCACGGTCGTTTCCGGGGACCGGGTCATGGCGATTGCCGCATTGGCACTCAAGGAGCGCGGCGAACTTCCCGGAGCCGCGATGGTGTGCACCATCATGAGCAACCTCGGCCTCCACGAAGCCATGGCCAAGGCCGGCATCCGCGTGGTGACCACCGGCGTCGGCGACCGGCTCGTCATCGAGGCGCTCCGCGCCAACCAGCTTGCCTTCGGCGGCGAGAACTCCGGGCACCTCGTGTTTGCCGCCCACGCCACCACCGGCGACGGCCTGCTCAGCGCCCTGCAGATCCTCCGGATGATGCGCGACAAGCACGCAGCGCTCGCCGAACTCGCCGCCGGAATCCCCGAGTATCCGCAGAAGCTACTCAGCCTCAACGTGCTTTCCAAGCCGCCGCTGGCCTCGCTGGCAACCCTGCAGGCAACCAACTCCGCCGCCGCCGCCGCCTTCGGCACCCTCGGGCGGACCAACATCCGCTACTCCGGCACCGAGGCGAAAATCCGCATCCTCATCGAACACCGCGACGCCGCCGTCGTCGCCGCCTGGGCGCAGAGCTTTACGCAGGCCGTCGAGCAGGATATCGGTATTGCCCACTAACGCCCGATGCCCGTCTTCCAACAGCGCCCCATCCCGGATTTCCCGCTAGGCAACATTCCGCTGCGGGAACATCACGCGGGCCTCGCCCACCACGGACTCTGCTTCCACCCCCACGCATGGATCGCCGCCGCCGACCTCGCCGCCATGCTCGCCGCCGGCGCTGACACCCTGGTCGACTCCGCCGGCACCGCCTTGGCATGGCGCCCGCCCTCCGCGTCCCCCAACTCCCTTTCCGCGGCCGCCTCGCTGCTCATCGTCCACCCGTGGGACCTCCTCCGCGCCAACCAGCAACTCCTCGCCACCGCCACCGGGTCCAACATCCTCGGCGACCTCCACCCATCCGCCGTCATCGAGGGCCACCTCACCCTCGGCCACGGCTCGCGGATCCTCCCGGGAGTTTTCATCGAGGGCAACGTCGTCATCGGCTCTAACTGCAAGATCGGTCCCAACTGTTATATCCGCGGCACCACCTCGATCGGCGACCACTGCCATGTTGGCCAGGCCGTCGAGATAAAGAACTCGATCCTGCTGGCCGGCACCAACGTCGGCCATCTCAGTTATGTTGGCGACTCGGTGCTCGGCGCGGGGGTCAACTTCGGCGCCGGCACCATGACATCCAACCTCCGCCATGACGGCGCCAACCACCGCGCCATGGCCGCAGGCACCCTTGTCGACACCGGCCTGCGCAAGTTCGGCTGCATCGTCGGCGACGCCGTCCACACCGGCATCAACACCTCCATCTATCCCGGCCGCCAGCTCTGGCCAGGCACCTCGACCCTGCCCGGCGAAGTCGTCCGCCACGACCTTCCCTCCCGCTCCCAGTCCCTCTCCTAACTTCTCTCCCTAACCACTCTTTCCCTAACACCATCATGTGCGGCATTGTCGGATACATCGGAAAATCAAATGCAACCCGGGTGCTGGTCAACGGCCTGCGGCGCCTCGAGTACCGCGGCTACGACTCGGCCGGGCTTGCGGTCCTGCACAACGGCAAGCTCGTTGTTGGCAAGGCCACCGGCAAGGTCGCCGCGCTGAGCGAACGGCTGCGCGCCGACTGGTCCGAGGAATTGTTTGATTCAAGCTCGTGCGGGATCGCCCACACCCGCTGGGCGACCCATGGCGCGCCCACCGAGGTCAACGCCCACCCGCACCTTGACCAGTCGGGCAACATCGCCCTGGTCCACAATGGAATCATCGAGAACTACCGCTCCCTGAAGAACGCCCTTGAGGCACGCGGCCACGTCTTCAAGTCGGAAACCGACTCGGAGGTTCTTGCCCATCTCATCGGTGACGCCGACGGCGAAGACCTGTTCAAGTCCGTCTCACAGGCCCTAACACTCGTGCACGGCACCTTCGGCATCGCGGTGATCTCCGCCCTTGAACCCGACACCGTCATCGTCGCGCGCCGCGGCAGCCCGATTGTCATCGGCATCGGCGAGGGGGAAACGATCATCGCCAGCGACGCGTCCGCCATCGTGTCCTACACCCAGCGGGTCATCTATCTGGACGACAACGATATCGCCATCGTCAAGGCGGACTCGGTGGAAATCCGCGACCTCCACAACGTCCCGGTCGACCGGGATGTCGCGGAAATCGCCATGGACTCCGCCGCGGCCGAAAAGGGCGGGTTTGAGCACTTCATGCTCAAAGAGATCCACGAGCAGCCCGACGCCCTGCGCAACGCCATCCGCGGGCGCCTCGACCACGAGATCGGCTCGGCGGTCCTCAGCGGCATGAACACCAGCCCGCGCGACCTCGCCGAGATCGTCCGCGTCGTCATCGTCGGCTGCGGCACCTCGCTCCACGCCGGGCTCGTCGGCGAGTATGCCTTCGAGGATCTCGCCAGCATCCACGCCGAAGTCGAGCAGGCCGCCGAGTTCCGCTACCGCAACCCGATCATCGGCCGCTGCGACCTGGTCCTGGCCATCTCCCAGTCGGGGGAAACCGCCGACACTCTAGCAGCCGTGCGCGAGGCCAACCAGAAGGGCGCCTTCGTCATGGGCCTGTGCAACGTCGTCGGCTCGACCATCGCCCGGGAAACCGGCCGCGGCGTCTATCTGCACGCCGGTCCGGAAATCTCGGTCGCCTCGACCAAGGCCTTCACCTGCCAGGTCGCGGTGCTGTTAATGATCGCCCTGAAGCTGGCCCGCAGCCGCCGCCTCTCACTCCAGGATGGCGCCGCGCTCGCCGCAGCCATCGAGGCCACCCCCGAACTCGTCGCCCAGGTCGTGGCTAACAGCGATGCCATTGCCGCGCTGGCCGCCAAGTATGTCGAGGCCGAGCACGCCTTCTTCATCGGCCGCGGCTACATGTTCCCCGTGGCCCTTGAGGGTGCCCTGAAACTCAAGGAAATCTCCTACATCCACGCCGAGGGCTACCATGCCGCCGAACTCAAGCACGGCCCGATCGCGCTGCTCCAACAAGGCACCCCGGTCATCGCGCTGCTCAACGATGTTCCCGGCAAGGACAAAACCATCAGCAACGTCGAGGAGTGCAAGGCCCGCGGCGCGCGCATCCTCGGGGTCATCACCGAGGGCGATACCGAGGCCGCCGCCTGTGTCCATGACGTCATCACCGTGCCCCGCTCCCACCCGCTCGTCGCCACCATCACCACCACCGTCGCACTCCAGCTCTTCGCCTATCACGTCGCCCGCCTCCGCGGCTGCGAGATCGACCAACCGCGCAACCTCGCCAAGAGCGTCACCGTCGAATAACCGCCGCCAGCCGCATTTCCTGCTGGAGCGGCCGCCGGAGCTACTCGCCGGCCGGACCTTTCCGGCCCGGGTCGCCGCGTTCAATGCGCTCCTCCGGGCTGTCGCGCCACATGAAG
>JBILQE010000027.1:0-41902 GCA_044373465.1 Akkermansiaceae bacterium
CGGGGTACTTGTCGGGGCGGAGCAATTTGCGGTGCGTGTTTGTGTTGATCGACTCGCGGCTGGAGCCGCAGAAGATCGACCTGGAGTTCTGTGGTTGGCTGGCGGCGAGCGGGATTCCGTTTGTCCTGGGGTTCACCAAGACGGACAAGTTGAAGATTGCCAAGGCGCGGGCGAACGCGGACGTGTTTCTGGAGGCGTTTGCCGAGGTGTGCGACGGGACGCCGCGGGTGTTCATCAGTTCGGCGAAAACCGGCGGCGGCAGGAGCGAGATCCTGCAGTTCATCGACCAGGCGCTGCGGGTGTGACGTCGCGGTTGCCAGCAGCGGGCGGCGCCGTCTAGGGTCGCGCGGTGAGCCTGCAGCCAATCGATATCCAGAAGCTCGGGGAGTTGCCCGGGGCATGGCATTTGGCCTTGGGGGTGTTTGACGGAGTCCACGGCGGCCACCGGGTGGTCATCGAGCGGGCGGTGGCAGCGGCGCGGGCGGACGGCGGGCGCGCCGGGGTGGTGACCTTCAACCCGCACCCGATCCGGGTGCTGGCACCGGAGAAGGCGCCGAGCCGGCTGCTGGCGTCGCTCGACCACAAGGCGCAGATCCTTGCGGGGATCGGGGTGGACGAGTTGTTTGTGATTCCCTTCGACACGGAGTTCGCGGCGCGCTCGGCGGAGGAGTTCATCGCGCTGCTGTGCCGGTTGTGCCCCGGGCTGCGGCGCATCGCGGTGGGCGAGGACTGGCGGTTCGGGGCCGGGCGGCGCGGCGACGTCGCTCTGCTGGAGCGCGCGGGTGAGGAGCACGGGTTTGTCGTTGAGGCAGTTGCCCCGGTGATTCTGGGCGGCGAGCGGATCAGCAGCACGCGCATCCGCCAGGCGATCCGCGACGGCAACCTTGCCGCGGCCGCGGCAATGCTTGGGCGTGACTACACGGTCACCGGAGTGGTCCTCGAGGGCCGGAAGCTTGGCCGGACGCTCGGGTTTCCGACCGCCAACCTCCTCACCGCTGACGAGCAACTGCCGCCCGACGGGGTCTGGGCGGTGCGCGCGCGGGTCGGTGAGAGGTGGTATCCCGGGGTGGCCAACCTCGGGCGACGGCCGACGGTCGCTGCGCCGGATGCGCCGCGGTTGTTGGAAACCCACTTGTTCGACTTCGATGGCGACCTTTACGGGACGACCCTTGAGGTTGGGTTTGAGCGCTTCCTGCGCGCCGAGGAGAAGTTCGCCACCCTTGACGAGCTCAAGGAGGCGATTGCCCGGGATGTGGCCGCGGCGCGTGGCGGCTAGTAGATCCGCTCGTAGTATTCCTCGGCCATCCGGTCGGCGTCGAAGAACGGGACAACCTCGTTCATCGAGTTGAGGACCATCTGCCACCAATGGTCCGGGTTGCCGTAGTAGCTCGGCAGCACCTGGTCTTCCATGATCTGGAAGAACCCGTTCATGTCGTGGCGGTCGCGGACTTCCGGAGTGAGCGACGGCGAGGCAACCGGGATGAGGAAACAATTGTGCCGGTCGTGGCCGAACTCGCGCACCCAGCCGTCGTCGGTCGACAGGTTGAGCGCCGCGTTCATCGCCGCGGTCATCCCGGATGTCCCTGATGCTTCGCGGTGGACAATCGGCGTGTTGAGCCAGATGTCGGCCCCGTCCTTGAGGAGCTTCGAGAGGGCCAGCTCATGGCGGACGAGCACGGCGGCGTTCTCCTCGCCGGCGGTCGCCTGGACGAGGTTGTTGAAGATCTCAATCGCCTGGTAGTCGGTGGGATACGGTTTTCCGGCCCAGATCATCTGGACTGGCCGCTCGGCGTTGTTGATGAGGTCGAGGAAGCGCCCTAGCTCCCTGAGGATCAGGTCGGCGCGCTTGTAGGCCGCGAACCGGCGCGCCCACACGATGGTCAGCACGTTCGGGTCGAACAACTTGCCGGTCTGGTCGGCGACCTCGGCGAACAAGCGCGCCTTGAGCTCGCGCTTCCGGTTGCGCAGGTGCTCGACGTCGCTGGCGAGCCGGGCGCGCTCGAGCCCCGGGTCGACCCAGAATTTCTTGTTCTGGGCATTGGTGACGTGGTGGATCGGGCAAATGTCCGGGTATTCCTCCCACATTTGCCGGGCGACCTCGCCGTGGAGTTTCGAGACGCCATTGGCGACCCGGCTCATCCGCAGCCCGGCGAGTGTGTGGTTGAGCAACTCGTCGCCAATCCCGGTGAGCCCGCGCGCCTCGTCCATCGACAACCCGCAGAAAAACGAAAATTCATGGAGCAACTCGAAGTTGGTCGTCTCGTTGCCGGCCTCCTCGGGCGTGTGGGTCGTGAAGACGAAGCGCTCGCGCAGCTTCTGCGTGCAGCGGAGCCGCTGGAACACCTTGAAGGCCGCCGAGAGCCCGTGGGCCTCGTTGAGGTGGTAGACGTCCGGGGTGATTCCGAGCTCCTCGAGCAGGGTCGCGCCGCCGATTCCCAGCAACATGTATTGGGCGATCCGGCGCAGCGGGTCCGGGTCGTACAGCCGGTGCGAGATCGCCCGCGAAAGGTCGTCGTTTTCCGGCAGGTCGGTCGTCAGGAAAAACATCGGCACCGTCCCGAAGGTCTCGCCATCCAGATACAAGGCCTTCACCCAGACCGGGTGGCCGTGGATCAAAATCGAAAACCGCAACCCGGCATCCTGAAGGAACGCGTAGTTCTTCCGCCGGTATTGGACCGCCATCCCGCCTTCCTCGCCCCGCGTCTGGTCGTAATACCCGTAGGTCCAAAGGATCCCGATCCCGATCAGGTTCTGGCGCAGGGCCGCGGCGCTGCGCATGTGCGAGCCGGCCAAGAACCCGAGCCCGCCGGAGTAGATCTTGAACACCTGGTCGATTGCGAACTCGGAGGAAAAATACGCCACGCTCTTCGAAAAACGCGGGTCGATCTCGTACGGATGGGAAAATGGCTTCGGCAACAAACTCATAGCTAGCAGGGGTGGGTCCAACACACGGGGGGGGGGACAACAGTTAGTGTGCAAGCTAGCAGGAGGCGGGCCAGCCGGGCGGGCCGGGGGCCCCGGGTGGCGGGGCAGGTGGTTGGCGCTTAGGCCGCTTGGCGGATTTCCTCAGTCCCGGTGGTAGCGCTCAACGAGCTTGATGAACGAGTTCCAGCGCGGGCCGGGTTTCCCGTTGTCCATGAGGAAGTGCGGGCAGCTCTTATGGCCGAGGTTGCGCTTGTCGGAGAACCGGACCATCTGCCAGTGCTGGTGGGGGACGACATTGGCCAGCGGGATTGCATAGCGCTTCATCAGGGTGGCAGTAAGCCGCGCGGTCCGGTCAAGGGTGCGGGCGCGGGAATTCCCCTGGTTTTCGCACATTTCGATCCCGATCGACATCCGGTTGCCGGGCCCCTCGTAGTCGGCGTGCTGCCCTTGCTCGTTGGTGGGGAGCGACTGCCAGACCGAGTCCTGGTCGACGCTGAAGTGCCAGGTGACGAACCCGAGGGAGTTTTTCGGCCCTTTGAGTGCGCCATGCTGGAGCATCCTGGCGTGGGCGCGGGCACCGGCGCCGCGGCCGAAGTTCTCGGTGGCGTGGATGGTGATGAACCGCGGGTTCATCGAGCGCACCCGCGACCTGCCAAACCGCCCTTTTTCAATGAGCGCCTGCTGGATCTCTGGCCCGCCCGCGGGTCCTGTGGATCCTGTGGGTCCCGCGACACCTCCGGGACTGGCGCAACCGGCGAGCGACGGCAGACAAACGACGGCTAACAGAAGGGTGCGCAGCATCGGGCACGCTCGCACTGATCCCCGCGGATGATAGCGGAACTTGGTCTGGTTAGGTCGGTTGCTCGCCGCGGGCCATGACGACCTTACCGGTGCGGACGGTTTCGATGATCTCGAATTGCGAGAACATGTCGACGGAGGCCTCGAGCTTGGCGCTGTCGCCGGTGATCATGACGATCATCGACGCCGGGGTGAGGTCGACGGTCTTGCCGCTGAAGTGCTCGGTGATCTGGAGCGCCTGCGAGCGCTCGGCGGGCGAGCACTTGATCTTGATGAGGATCATCTCCTTGGTGACCGCGTTTTCCGACGTGTGCTCCGAGCAGTGGATGACGTCGATGAGCTTGGAGACCTGCATGATGATCTGGTTGAGCCCCTTCGGATCGCCGGAGATGCCGATGGTCATGCGCGAGAAGTTGGCGTTGCGCCCTTGGGAGACGACCAGCGAGTCGATGTTGAACGCCCGGCGCGAGAACACCTGGCAAATCCGCATCAGCACGCCTGGCTCGTTGTTGACGAGCACGGAGAGCGTGTGGGTGGCGCCGCGGGTCGGGCGCGAGGCGACGGGGGTGTCGGTGGTGACGATGGATTGCGACATGGGAAACGAATTGGATGGATGCTCAGGGACGGGCGCACGCGGGAGGCGCGTGCACATTGCAATTCCGGGCAATTTTCAGGTTGAGCCGACCGGCTTGGCCATCTTGGTCTTGGGCGCCTCGGTGATCATGTCCTCGAGGGCGGCGCCTGCGGGGATCATCGGGAAGACGTTGTCGGTCTTGACGCACTCGGCGTGGATCAGGATCGGCCCGGCATTGTAGTCGAGCGCCTTCTTGAGCTGCTTTTTGACGTCGGCGGGGCGCTTGATGTAGACCGACGGGATCCCGTAGGCGGCGGCGAGCTTGCAGAAGTCCGGGTTGCCGATGAGGTCGACGCCGGAGGTCCGGTCCTCGTAGAACAGTTCCTGCCACTGGCGGACCATCCCGAGGTAGTGGTTGTTGAGGACCACGATCTTGATCGGCAGCTTGTGGATCTGCGCGGTCGCCAACTCGAACAGGGTCATCTGGAACCCGCCGTCGCCGGAAATCGAGATGACCAGCTTTTCCGGGCAGGCAAGCTGGGCGCCGATGGCCGCCGGGAACCCGAAGCCCATCGTCCCCGCGCCGCCGGACGACAGCCAGTGGTAGGACTCCGAGTTCTTGTAAAACTGCGCCGCCCACATCTGGTGCTGGCCGACGTCGGTCGAGACAATCGCCTTGCCCTCAGTGAGTTGGTAAAGCTCGTCGATGACCTGCTGCATCCTCAGCCCGCCTTGCTTCTTGTAGCCGAGCGGGAACTTTTTCTTGTACCCGTCGAGTTTCGCGAGCCAGTCGGCGGTATCGAGCGGGCCGATCTTCTCGTTGATTTCGGTCAGGGCGGCCTTGGCGTCGGCGACGATCATGACGTCCGGGACGATCATCTTGCCGGACTCGGCCGGGTCGATGTCGATGTGGATGATCTTCGCGTCTTTGCAGAATTTCGCCGGCTGGCCGATGATCCGGTCGTCAAACCGGGACCCGACGTTGATGAGCAAGTCGCACTCGATCATCGCCTTGTTGGCGTAGGCGGTGCCGTGCATCCCGAGCATCCCGAGGGCCAGCGGGTGGGTTTCCGGGAACACGCCCTTGCCGAGCAAGGTGCTGGTCACCGGCGCGTTGAGCGTCTCGGCCAGGTACAGAAGTTCCTCCGCGGCCCGGGCGATCATGCACCCTTGGCCAGCCAGGATCACCGGCCGGCGCGCCTTGGCAATCAGGTCCGCCGCTTCCTTGATCGCCGCCGGGTCAATGTTGAAGGCGCTCTCAGGGTTGTATCCGGGCAGCTCGAAGGGCGGGTTGAGGTCGCCGGTGAACGGACCTTGGGAAACGTCCTTGGGCACGTCGATGAGCACCGGCCCGGGGCGCCCGGTCGTCGCGATGTGGTAGGCCTCGCGGGCGATCCGCGGCAGCGCGTTGCTGTCGCGCACGAGGTAGTTGTGCTTCACGACCGGAATCGTGATCCCGAAAATGTCCGCTTCCTGGAACGCGTCCTTGCCCAGCATCCAGGTCACCGTCTGGCCGCTGATGACGATCATCGGCACGGAGTCCATCATCGCCGTCATCAACCCGGTCACCGTGTTGCCCGCTCCCGGACCCGAGGTCACCAGCACCGCCGCCGGCCGCCCGGTCGCCCGCGCATACCCGTCGGCCATGTGCACCGCTCCCTGCTCGTGGCGCACGAGGATGAACTTCATCTTCGTCTTGACCGTCTCAAGCGCGTCGAAGATCGGAATCGCCGCTCCGCCCGAATAGCCGAAAATATACTCGATGCCGAGGTCGTCGAGGGTTTTGATGAGCGCCTGCGCGCCGTCGAGTTGTTCTTTGCTCATGAAAATGCGCCTTTCACAGGGGAAGTAACCGTCAATCCCGCCGATGACAACCAGAAATTGCCGGGTTCGACCGCAAAGATGGGGGAATCCGGGGGTGATCGCGCTAAAAAATCGCCATCAGGGTCGAAAATCGCCGGTAAGCGGACGGCGGGCGCGGGAAATCGTGGGTCGATGGGTCCAAGCTCGACGCTCGGTAACGCCACCCGCCGAACAAGGTCCGCTGAAGCCCGCTCCGGATAGGACTACCGCTCCACCGGGGCCAGCGGGGTGGGGAGGATGAGTTGGTAGAAGACGAGGTCGCGCCAGGCGCCGAACTTGAAGCCGGCTTGCTTAATCGTCGCGCAGTGGGAGAAGCCGGCGCGGAGGTGGAGGTGGATGCTCGGGTGGTTGTCGGAGTCGATGCCGCCGATGAGGACGTGGAAGTCCTGGTCCTGGGCGGCTTGGATGATGGCGGCGAGGAGGGATTTTCCGATCCCGTTGCCGCGCTGGTCGTTGCGGACGTAGACCGAGTGCTCGACGGAATACTTGTAGCCGGCAAACGCGCGGAACGTCCCGTAGCTGGCGAATCCGGCGAGCGACCCGTCCGGAGCGAAGCTGCCGATCACCGGGAAGTTCCCGGCGCGCTTGGCTTCGAACCACTTCTCCATGGTCGCCAGGGTCCGCGGCTCGTAGTCGTAGAGGGCGGTGGAGGTGGCGATCGCCTCGTTGAAGATCGCGAGGATCTCCGGGGCGTGCGCGATGGTGCAGGGGGCGATCATTTCGCGACGAGGCGGAAGATTCCGCCGTTGTGGTCAACGACATACAGGTTGCCGTCCGGGTCCTCGCCGAACGACGCGACCGGCCCGAGCCGCCCCTTGCCGGGGCCGAGGTCGACCGGGTAGTCGTTGAAGACGACCGCGGTGCCGTCGCGCTTGAGCGTCCAGAGGCGGGCCTTGATGTAGTCGGCGAAAAAGTACAGCCCATCGAACTCCTTGATCGGCCCGCGGTAAACGATCCCGCCGGTCACCGAGTTGCCCTCGTTGTTGGCCCCGCCCGGCTTGTAAACATAGATCGGGTCAACGTGGTTGGACGGTTTGTCGCCGCCAACTCCGGGCGTTGCAATGTCGCCCTCGCGCAGCGACCAGCCGAAGTTCGCCCCGGCGCCTTTCCCGGCCGGGACAAAGTTGACTTCCTCCAGAGCGTTCTGGCCGACGTCGCCGATCCACAGGTCGCCGGTCTTGCGGTCAAACGAGCAGCGCCACGGGTTGCGCAGCCCGAGCGCCCAGATCTCCGGGTTTGCGCTGTCCTTGAACGGGTTGTCCGCGGGAATCGCGTAGCCTTTCGGACCGCTCACATCGATGCGCAACATCTTGGCCAGCAAGGTACCCATGTCCTGGCCGGCCTTCTTCGGGTCGTTCCCGCTGCCGCCGTCGCCCAGGGCGATGTAGAGCATCCCGTCGGGCCCGAAGTCGAGCCAGCCGCCGTTGTGGTTTTCAAACGGCTGTTTGACGCTGAGCAGGGTTTCCGCGCTGTCCGGATCGGCCTTGAGCGGGTCGGCACTGACCTTGAAGCGGACGATCCGGGTGGTGTGCTCCTTGTCGGTGAAATTGACGTAGAACCGGCCGGTCGTCGGGTAGTCCGGCGGGAACGCGAGGCCGAGAAGCCCTTCCTCGTTGCCCTTGCGGCTCACTTGCTCGGTGAAGTCGAGGAACGGCTCCTCAAGGCGCTCGCCGGTTTTCCGGTCGATGATCCAGATTGTTCCCGCTTGTTCGACGACCCACAGGTGGCTCGCATCGTTGGCCGGGGCACCAACCCAGAGCGGCCGCTGGAACCCGCCGGCAACCCGGACGAGCCCCGGCGCCGCGTCACAAACCGCTGACCCAGCAAGGAATCCGGCAATCAAAAAAATTCTTAAGCGCATTGCCCGGCGAGGCTAGCAGCGGCCGGGCCGCTTGCAACTATTTCGCCACGATCCGGAACACCTGGCCACCTTGCTCAACGAGGTAGACGTTGCCGTCTGGATCCTCGCCAAACGACGTGACCGGGCCGATCCCGCGCTTGCCGACGATCGCCTCGTCGAGCGGATGGTTGGCAAAGGTGAACTTCTCGCCGTCCCGGGTCAGGCTCCAGAGCCGCCCGCGGGCGTAGTCGGCGAAGAAATACATCCCGTCGAGCTCCTTGGCCGGCCCGCGGTAGACGACCCCGCCGGTGACCGAGACGCCGCCGGTGGCGCCGCCGTTGTGCTTGTATTCGTAGACCGGATCGACGTTGCCCTTCGGCTTTTCGCCGCCGACGTTGTTCGTCGGGGTCGCCTCGCTCCCTTCGCGCAGCCGCCACCCGTAGTTGGCGCCCGCCCCCTGGCCGGCGGGCATGAAGTTGACCTCCTCGGTCGTGTCCTGGCCGACGTCGCCCATCCAGAAATCCCCGGTCTTGCGGTCAAACGAGCAGCGCCACGCATTCCGCACCCCGAGCGCCCAAACCTCCGGCACCTTGCTGGCAAGAAACGGGTTGTCCTTCGGCACCTGGTAGCCGCTCGCCCCGCTGACGTCGAGGCGCAGGATCTTCCCAAGGTGGGTCTTGAGGGTCTGGCCGTTGTCGCTCGGGTCATGGCCGGACCCGCCGTCGCCCATCCCGACGTAGAGCATCCCGTCGGGCCCGAACCCGAGCCACCCGCCGTTGTGGTTGTTGTGCGGCTGGCGCACCGTCAGCAAGATCTCCTCGCTGGCCGGATCCGCCACCAGCGGGTCGCCGCTCACCCGGTAGCGCGCGATCCGCGTCATCCGGCTCTCACCCTTGTTGACATAGTTGAGGTAGAACCGTCCGCTCGTCGCGTAGTCCGGCGCAAACGCCAACCCCAACAATCCTTCCTCGTTCGCGTCACGCGTCACCAACGCCGTGATGTCCAAAAATTTCCCCCGCCGCTCGCCGCTCTGCCGGTCAATCACCCAGATCACCCCGGCCTGCTCGACGACCCACAGGTGCTTCCCGTCGTTGGGCGCCGCCCCCACCCACACCGGCCGCTCGAATCCTTCCGCAACCTTCTCCAAACCCGGCGCCGCAACCGCCAACGGCGCGACGATGAAACTAACTGCTAACAACAGGGCGCGCTGCATGGTCCGCAGACCCTAGCAATCAATCCGCCCGGCGCAAGTGCCGGCCTGCGGCGCGCTCCGGGAACATCTGGTTCCAGACCTGCAGCGCCGCGCGGATTTCCTCCTCCTTGCGCGACGGGCTCAACTCCCAGACGACCGGCGCGTCGACGGCGAAATTAGCCAGCAGCGGCGCGTAGTCGAGCGTCCCGGTGAATGGCACCCGGTGGTCGCGGTCCGGCCACTCGACGTCGTGCAGGTGCCCGCCTAACAGATACGCCGCCATCCCGCCAAGCCAGCTGCCATGGTCCAACAGCCCGAGGTTGTGCTTCAGCTGGACGTGGCCGAAATCGTGCCAGTAGCCGACCCACCGGTTGTCCTTGAAGTGCTCCTGGAGGGCGACCATCTCGCGCTCGCTCGGGACGTCCTCGTAGCGCGAGCGCGACTCGACGGCGACCGGCACACCGACCGCCTTGGCGTGCTCGGCAATCTCCTCAAGCGCGCTGATGGCCCGGTGCAGGTAGAGCGGCGAGAGCTTCTCGCGCCGGCGGACAAACTCGACCTTCGCCGCGGTGAACTTCGGGTCGAGTTGCCGGCCGTCCCTAACCATCGCTGTTAGCCGGCGTGTCCACTTCGCCGGGTCGAGCGGCACCGAGCCCATGTGGAGGACGACGTAGCGGGCGCCGAACTCGGCGGCCAGGTCGAGCGTCCGGCGGGTCATCTCGAGCGCCCGCTGGCGCTCGAACGGTCGGTGCGAGGTGAACTCGTACGCGTCGGGCGCGTCGATCATCACCTCGACCGGCGACGGGAAGTAGTTGTGCACCCCGGCGCAGACAAACTCGCCGCGCGCGAAGCTCCGCTTGATCCCCGGCAGCTTGGTGATCGTCATCCCGTGGCTTAGCTCGATGTTGGAAAACCCAAGTTCGAGAATCTCGGCGATCATCGCGTCGCCCTCGGTGTGGCGCGCGTTGTTCCAACAGGTAGAGAAGGCCAGCATCGCGTCGGGCTGTTAGCGGGCTGGCAGCAGGAACACGATCTCGCCCTTGGGCGGATGAGCGCGGAAGTGCTCTAGCAATTCCGCGGCGCTCGCGCGGTGGTAGGTTTCGAACTTCTTGGTCAGCTCGCGGGCGACGCAGGCGGGGGCTGCCGGGTCGAGTTCGGCGAGGATCTCGAGGGTTGAGAGCAGCCGGTGCGGGCTCTCGAAGTAGATCGTCGTGTGCTCGGCGCGCAGCCCGGCGTCCAGGGCGCTGCGCCGCTTGCCCTTCTTGATGGGCAGAAACCCGCCGAAGAAAAACGCATGGGTCGGAAACCCGGAGCCCACCAGCGCGGTGAGCACCGCCGAGGGCCCCGGCAGCACCGTGTAGGCCACGCCCGCCGCAAGGCACGCCTGCAGCAGCCGGTAGCCGGGGTCGGAGATCGCCGGCATCCCCGCGTCGGTGATCAGCGCAATCGTCTCGCCGTTGCGCGCCCGCTCAATAAGCTCCGCACTGCGCCGCGCCTCGTTGTGCTCGTGGAGCGAAACCAGCGGCTTGTGGATCCCGAGGTGGTCTAGCAGCGGCCGCGAGTGGCGGGTGTCCTCGCAGGCGATCACGTCCGCCGCAGCTAACACCTGAACCGCCCGCCGGGTGATGTCCTCGCGGTTGCCGATCGGCGTCGCGACAAAAACTACCTGGCCATGCGGCTCCTCGGACATCGCGCAGGGGGGCTTACCAACCGTTGGCCAGGCGCGAGACCATCGCCTGGGCCGCGCGGTCCATCGCGTCGGAGAGCGCGTTGTTGCGCGCCGTCTGGAGGTTCGGGTCGACAAAAAACCGCGTCGACCCGGTGCTCGTCCCGCTCACCAACGCCCGCTTGGCACCCGCCGGACCACCGTGGACCATCCACTGGATCCGCACAACCATCTCAAGCTCACGCGAGCGCAGCGTGTCGGTCCGCGCCGAACTGACCTGCGAGTAGCTGACCGCCTCAACGACGCCCTCAAGCACCGCATCGGCCTGCGCGTCGCTCGTCACCGTGTAGCTGCCGTCATGGACCAGCGCGTTGATCGCCGCGTTGGTCGCCAACACCTCCGCCCGGTGCGCCAAGGTCTTGTTGGCGAAAAACGGCACGTGCAGCGTCCGGACCTCCGCCAGCGGCGCAGGCTTGCTCCCGCCTAATTGGTAGCCGGCGCACGAGCTTAACGCGGCGCACGCCAGCGTGAGGGAAATCCGCAGGGACAACATGGCTTAGCTTGTTAGAAGATGGGTGGGGCGGGGGGCATCACTGGGCGCCGAGCTCGCGCAAGCGCGCAACCGCCTGGTCGCGCAGCGGACCGCTCGTCTGCAGGCGGACGACCTCGCGGTAATAGAAGACCGCCGAGTCCTTCTCGCCACTTTTCCGATAGAACTCGGCGATTTCGTAGCTGCGCTGCAGCGACTGGCCGCCGAGCTTGGCGAGCGCGGCGCGCGCCTGCCCGACGTTGGAGTAGTTCGGATAGCGGGCGATGTAGTCGAGGTATGCCTCGCGTGCGCGGTTCAGGTTGGCGCGGTCCTGGTTGCCGCCTTCCGCCTGCTTGGTCAGGATTGCGCCGATCCGGTACTGGCCCTCGGGCGCCTCGCGGCTCGCCGGGTAGTCGCTGACGAGTTTCTGATAGGCTGCGATCGCCTCGGTCGCCTCGCCGCGGCTTTGGTGGAACTCGCCGATGGAGAACTGCGAGCGCGACGCGCTGGCCGCCTGCGGGGCGTTGTCGCGGACTTTCTCGAGCATCGCGACGATTTTCTCCGCCGACACGCGCGAGCGCAGCCCGAGGAAGCTGTTCTTGATTTCACCGTCGGCGGCGGCGTGGGCAACCTGCTCCTGGCGGGTGATCGCCGTCGTGTAAAGCCGGCTGCTGCGGTAGCGGCTGATGAACTTCTGATAGGCTTCGAACGCCTTGAGTGGCTCGCCGACCTGGTCGAGCAGTTGGGCTTGGTTGTAGCGCGCCTGCGGGGCGACGTCGGCAAGCGGATAGTCGTCGGCAACCCGCCCGAAGGTGCGCGCGGCGCGCGCCAGCTTGCCGGTGGCTTGTTGTTGTTCGCCGGCCTGGAACTGGCTTGTCGCCTGGGCAATCGACCCGCCGGTGACCATCCGCGAGCCGCCGCCGACCAGCGGCGGCAAGTCCGAGTCCGAGGAGCATCCAACCAGCAACAGCTGGCTAACAACGAGAGGAACAGCAAGGACAAGGCAACGCATGGCAACGCCTCATTACGAAATGCCCGGAGCCACGCAAAGACAATTAGCGGATCGCCGGCCCGGTTAGCTTCCGGCCGGGGTGGCTCCCAGTTCGGCGGCGCGCTGGGTGGCGGCGCTGACCGCCTCGATGAGCGCCGAGCGGACGCCCTGGCGCTCAAGCACCGCGAGGCCGGCAATCGTCGTGCCGCCGGGGGATGTGACCATGTCCTTGAGCACGCTCGGGTGCTCGCCGGTCTCGAGGACCATCTTGGCCGCCCCGAGGAGCGTCTGGGCGGCCAACTCGATGGCCGCCGCACGCCCGAGCCCCTGGCGGACACCGCCGTCGGCCAGCGCCTCGATCATCAGATAGGCATACGCAGGACCGCTCCCAGACAGCCCGGTCACCGCGTCAAGCAGCCGCTCGGGAACTTGCACGACCTTTCCAACCGATCCTAGCAGCCGGTCGGCCGCCTCGCCGTCCGCGGGCCTCACCCGCGTCCCGGGCGCCCACGCGGCCGCCCCGGCGTGGACCAGCGCGGGCGTGTTGGGCATCGCCCGGATCACCCGCAGGCGCTCAGGCGAGGCCGCTTCCAGCGTGGCCAAGGTGACCCCGGCGGCGATTGAAATGACTAACAGTTCGGCGGGCGTGCTGGCCAGCTCGCCGAGCGCGGCCGGGATGTCCAGCGGCTTGGTGCAGAGCAGCACGGTATCGGTCGCGGTTGCCAGCGCCGCGAGGCTGGCGGCCTGGTTGGCGCCGGTGGCGCGCGCGAGGTCCTGGCTGGCAGCCGGAATGACATCAAACAGCCAGACATCCTCCGGAGCCACCGCCATGGCCGCCAACGCCCCACGCACCAGCGCCCCGCCCATCTTCCCGCACCCGATGACTCCAAGCTTCATGGCCGGCGATGTTAGGGAGGCGCGCGCAAAAATCTACCCGAAATCCCGGGAACTCGGCGGGGTAGTCGGCTGGTGCGGCGGGGCGGGTCATTTTACTTGGCCGGGCAGCCGCTGGCGGGCAACCTTGGCGGATATGCGACGACGCCTCCACGGATTGATGCTGATGGGACTCAGCCTGCTGAGCCAGGTCCACGGGGAGGTGGCGGCGGATCCCGCGGCGGCGGCCCCCTCGCCAGCCGCTGCGGTCATTGCCGCGGGCGTCGCCAAGCTCCCCGCGCCCGGGTTTGACCTGGTTCCCGGCGGCGCGCTGTTGGGCGTGACGACCTCCTCGCCGGTCGCCCAGAAGCACGTCAACGCCGGCATCAGCCTGCTGCATGCCGGCTGGGACTTCGAAGCCTACCGGCATTTTTGCGCCGCCCTCGGCGAGGATCCCGACTGCCTGATGGCCTACTGGGGTGTTAGTCTCGCCCTGTCGCGCCGCGACCCGGAGTTCGGTGCCCAACAGGCCGCCGCGCTCAAGCAGATGCTTGCCCTCGCCCAAGCCGGAGTCGGCACCGAGCTTGAGCGCGGCTACGCGTTCTGCCTGGCGACGATTTTTGCCGACGGCCCGCGCCCGGCCGCCGAGGCGTTCCAAAAGCTCGCGGTCAAATTCCCCAACGAAACCCAGGCCAAGCTGTTCTCCGCCATCCTTGGCCGCGGCGGATACAACGACCTCGGCATGCCCACTCCGGACCAACTCCGCGCCGAGCAGTCGCTGCGCGACCTCCTCGCCGCCTCCCCGGATGACCGCCAGCTGCTCAACGCCTACCTAACAATCCATGCCGAGGCCCCGGACGTTTCCGCCAGCGTCGTGCTGGCCCGCAAGCTCGCTTCGCTGAGCCCGGAGTTTCCGCCCTACCAGCACATGTTAGGCCACTACGAGGCGCGCGCCGGCCAGCACGCGGCGGCGGCGGCGGCGTTTGGCAAGGCGGTTGCCGGCTACGCGGACTACATGCAGGTGAGCGGGGTGGAGGTTTACGACTGCCCTGGGTGGGTCCGGAGCCGGCTTTGCCAGATTGACGCGATGCACGCGGGCGGTGCTGAGGATGCGGCGCTGAAGTCGGCGGCGGAGCTTGCCGGGATGAAGGTTGAAGCGCCGCGGGCATTTTCCGCGGGAGGGGGGCTGTTGTTGTGGGAGGCGAAAACCCTGCCGGCACGCCTCGAGTTGGCCGCCGCCGGCAAGGGCGCCGCGGCGCGCGCGCTCAAGGCACTGCCTCCGGTTGCCGAGGTCAAGGCGATGAAGAACCCCACCGCCGCGCTCGTCTTCTATCAGGGGTTGGCAATCTACGCGGAGGCGCGCGTTGCCATCGATGGCGGCAAGCTCGAGCGCGCCAGCCAACTCGCCGAGGCGCTTGCCCAGACCGGCACCCATTTTTCCGGGATGGGCGAGACCGCCTCCGGCCAGAACGCCCGCTCATCGTGGATCCGCGCCATCAGGGGGCTTGAGGCGTTCAACGCCGAGTTGCGCGGACTCATCGCCATGGCAGGTCCTGAGTCACAGCGCGGCTCGGCGTTCAACTGGTTCCGCTCCGCGGCCGACCGCGATGCTCCCGCAACCCTCACGATGCCCCAGCTCATTCCCTATCCGTTAGCGCTGCGGCTCGTCGAGTACCATGGCGCCCGGGTCACGCGCCATCCCGAGGCGCTTGCCGGCGCGCTGGCCGCGGCGGACGAGGCGCTTGCCGCGCGGCCGCGCAATCTCGCGGTGCTGCGGGCCCAACAGGCGGCTTTGAGCGCAGCGAAGGACCCGCGGGCGGCCGAGGTGGGTGCGTTGCTCAAGGAGATTGCCGCGGAGAAATAGGCTGGGGGAGGCGCGGATCCCGGAGTGATTGGCCTTTGTGGGACTTGCCAAGCAGCTGGAGCTTGCGGATGGTGCCCGGGCTTATCGATGAGCGCGACCCGCCCGACACCCCTTTGGCTATTGCCAAACCTCCTCAGCCTGGACGCTCCGGCGGTGGCGGTCGCCTGGCTGTATATGCTCGCGGCCACCTGGCGGGTCGACTTCCTCCCATGGGAGGCGGCGGCGGCGCTCGCCGGGGCCGTCTGGGTCATCTACGCCGCTGACCGGCTGGTGGACGCACGCCGGCGCTTGGCGGCCGGGCTGCGGTTGTCGCGCCGCCACGCGTTCCACTGGGAACACCGCGGGGTGTTCCTGCTGCTCATCCTGGCGGTTAGCGTGGCAACGCTGCGCCTAACACTCTTCAACCTGCCCAACCTGGTGTTCATGTACGGCCTGCTGGGGGGGGTGTTCGTCGGGGCGTTTTTCCTGGTCGGATCCAAGAGCAATGCGCGGGAGGTCCCGTACTTGAAGAACATCCTAGCAGGACTGGCGTTCGCCTACGGGACGGCAATGACCGCCCACGTGTTCATCCTCACCCAGCATATTGGCGATCTCCTCATCTCGAAGGAAATGTTGGCCTTTGCGGTCCTCTGCATCGTCAACATCACCGCCATTGATGTCTGGGAGCACTCGGGGACGGCAGATCCTGAGACCAAGGCCGAGGACGAGTTCTCGCTCACCTTGCCGCTGGTGCTGCTGGCCGGGGCGATGCTGGTCTTCTCGCTGGGCTCGGGCGACATCTACCCGCGGCCGTTTTTCTATGCGGTGTTGGTTGCCAGCGCGGCGCTGCAGATTCTCAACAAGAACCGCCAGCGCTTCTCGCTCGACCTCCAGCGGGTGCTTGCCGACGTCTGCCTGCTGCTGCCGTTCCCGTTGTTCTTCCTTCTCTAGTGGCGGGGAGATTCCCGCCGGAGGCGGGAAACTTTTGCTTTCCATTTCCGCGACGAGCGCCGAGCATCCCGCCGTCCTTGTGACGCCGGCGTGGTGGAATTGGTAGACGCGCCCGACTCAAAATCGGGTTCCGAAAGGATTGTGGGTTCGAGTCCCACCGCCGGTATTTTCCCCTTTTGGGTCCAACGTGGCGTCCGGCCGGGTTGCGGGACTATCCGAACCCGAGCTTCCACTTCTTGGCGATGGCCACGGCGGTTTCGAGCATGGCTGGGTCCCAGCGCTCCACCTGCCACGGGGAGCGCGCCAAGGGGGAATTGAGCAACTGGTCGCGGGCGTCCTGGTAATCGGCGGCTTGCTCGAGGATGTCCGCCAAGATCGCCTGTTCATGCTCAAGCTGGGGGTCGACGAGCGGGGCGGATAGGTCGCGGATTGCGGCGGGTAAAAATCGGTTTGCCGGGATGATGTCGTCCGAACTAACGGCCGCGACGATCGCCTCCATCCGGTCGAAGTCATTCCTGAAGTCCGCCTGCGCCTCGGCGGATTCCAGGCCAAGGCTGAGTTGCTCGAGCACGACGAACTTCAAGTTAGGACAGCGCGGGATGGCCACCATAAGCAGTTCAAAAACCGCCGCGGGAACCGCCGAATCGTGGGTGTCGCGCCTGATTTGTTTCCCAGCAACGGCGGACGACGGTTCCCAGCTGCCGCCGGATATGTGGATCTCCCTAACCCGGTCCAACGGATACCAGCGGAGGATCTCGGCAGCCGGCAGATCGAAATTGCACGCCTGGCAGTAGACATTGTGCAGGTCGAGGATGATGAACCCGTTGACCGGCGCTACCAGCTCGTCGAGGAACTGCCCGTGGTGCTTCACATCGTCCAACGAATAACAGAAGGCCAGGTTCTCCAAGCCGACCGGGCACTCGCAGGCGTGATACAGGCGCTTGAGCCGGTCGCGGCCGATCGCTAGGGTGGCTGCGGTGAACGGAATCCCCAGCGGCGCTCCCTGGTGGAAATTCCCACCCGTCATGAAGCCAAAGTGCTCGGAAACATGGTCAAAGCGGAATGTCTTCGCCAGCCGGCTGAGTTGGTCGAGCCATTCTTGCTGGGCGCTGCTCCAACCGCCGGAAAACAGCGAATAGTAAACCCCATGGCCAACGAGACGCCCCGCGTCGCCGTACGCATGCAGCAACTCGACAAACCAGGCCGGCAGCTCGCCCGCTTGATAGAGGCAGTCAAACGACCACTCGATCGCCGCCACCTTTTCCGCCGCGAAATGCGGCAGCGCGGCGGCTACCAGGTGCGGATCAAGATTGAAGGATATCGCGGCTGACAGCTTTCCCACGGCGGTGGCTCGGTTAGTGAGCTCAGCCCATTCCGCATCCCGGGCAGCCATCGGGATTCTTCGGCGGCTTCACCGGCTCGCCGCTGGCCTCTTTGGCATGGTCCGCCGCAGGCTTTTCGGCGGCGCTCACGGTGGTGATGGTGACGGCAACAACCATCGCTTGGAGGAGGGATTTCGGGAGTTTCATCGCGACGAATCGGGCGGGGATGCTTCCACCCTCGCAAACTAGCTCCCATCCCTACTTCTGTAAGTCAAGAAGTCGCTGCGGGCCAACCTCGCCGGGCGGGTCCCCGGCGCCAGCCTATGCGCTCGGCTCGGCGGCCGGACGATGGGGCTCGAAGGTGGTTGCGCGCTCGTGCTCGCGGGCCTTGGCCGCCTTGCGGGCCTCGTCGTAGAACGCCTGTTGGGCGCGAAACTGCGGCTCACCCTTCCTGGGGGTTAGCCGCTGGCTCGATCCGTCGGCCAACAACCGCGACGCCTGGACGTTGTCCTGGAAGAACGCCTCGAGGATTCTAACAAGCCTGCGCTGCGCCACCGGATCGGCCACGGGGGTCATCAACTCGATGCGCCGCTCGAGGTTGCGGCCCATCCAGTCGGCCGAGGAGATGAACAACTGCGGATCGCCGCCGTGGTGGAAATAGATGATCCGCGCGTGTTCGAGGAACCGGTCGACCACCGAGACGACCTCGATGTTGCGCGAGCGCTTGCCGTCGCCCGGCTTCAGGCAGCAGATCCCGCGCACGTTGAGTTGGATGCGCACCCCGGCGCGCGACGCCTGATAGAGTGCATCGATGATGTCGGTGTCCTGGAGCGAGTTGACCTTGGCGATGATCCGCGCCTCCTCGCCCTGTTGGGCGCGCTCGGTCTCGCTGGCGATCAATTCCAACAAGCGCCGCTTCATCTCGGTCGGCGCCGGAACCAGCCGGTGGAACCTCAGCAACTTCGAGCGCCCGGTCACCGCGTTGAAGAACAACGACGCGTCCGCGCCGTAGTCGGCCCGGCATGTTAGGTAGGAGATGTCCGTGTAGAGCCGCGCGGTGGCCTCGTTGTAGTTGCCGGTCCCGAGGTGGACGTAGCGCTTGATGCGGCCCTCCTCGCGGCGGACGACGAGGCAGATTTTCGCATGGGTCTTGAGTCCCTTGACGCCGTAGACGATCTGGGCGCCGGCGCGCTGGAGGTCGTCGGCGCGGTCGAGGTTGCGTGCCTCATCGAAGCGCGCCTTGAGTTCGACCAGGACGGTGACTTGGATGCCATTTTCCGCGGCGCGGATGAGCGCGTCGATGATCCGCGAGTTTTTCGCGGTTCGGTAGAGGACTTGTTTGATGGCTAGCGTGTCGGGATCCCCGGCGGCCTCCTCGACCAGGCGGATGACCGGCTCGAAGCTCTCGTAGGGGTGGTGGAGCAGGATGTCGCCCCGGGTGATCGCGGCGAAGATCGAGATCCCCGGTTCGATCGCCGGCGATGGCTGCGGCGGCCAATCCGCGCAGCGCAGGTCGTCGTAGCCGGGCAGCAGCGCGATCTCCATGAGCGAACTCAGCCCTAACGGCCCGGGGCAACGGTAGGTGTCCTCCGGATCGCAGGCGCAAACCTCCTGGATGACCGCGGCAAGATCGCGTGGACAGGATTTAGGCATCTCCAACCGGACCGTGTTGGAAAACCGCCGCGCGGTGAGGACCTCCTCCATCTCTCCGGCAAGGTCGGTCGCATCGTGTTCCTGCACGGCGATGTCGCCATTCCGGGTCGCCCGGAAGCACGCCGTCGCGCTCACCGTCTCGCCCGGAAACAGGTCGCCCGCGTGCGCCGCCACCACCTCCTCGATGAGCACAAACCGATAGACCCCCTCGGCATCGTCGGCAACCGGCACCCGCCGGCCTAACAACTCAGGGATCGGCAGGAGCGCGTAGCGGACCGCCGCAGTGGCCTCGTCGACGACCCGGCAGGCAATGATGAGTCGCAGCCCGGGGACGACTGGCGTCTGCCCCTCGCTGATGGCCAGCGGCGTAAGCAGCGGAAAGATGTTCTCGGCGAAGGCCGCGGCGAGCTTGTCGCGCTGGCGCGCGCTCAACGTGCGCAGCGCGACGGGGTGGATCCCGCTGGCGGCGAGTTGCGGCAACAACGCCGTGTTGAGCAATCCATACTGGTCGTCGACCATCCTCAGCACCCGCTTGCGGATCGCCGCCAACTGCTGGCCAGGCCCGCCCGCCCGGCTTGGGCGCAGCATCTGCAGGCTGCCGACGCGCACTTGGAAGAACTCGTCAAGGTTGCTGCCGGTGATCGCAAGGAACTTCAGCCGCTCGAGCACCGGCAGGTCGGCGCGCAACGCCTCGTTGAGCACCCGCTGGTTGAATTCCAGCCACGACAACTCGCGATCAAGATAGGGTGATTTGGCCATTGGGCTGCTGGAGTGAGGGGGGCTGTCGGATGAGGGTTAAACCTCCTCGTGGAGGATGATCTCGAGACCGAAGACGCTCTCGAACAAGTCGCCCTTGGAGCGCATCGCTAGGCGCTCGACGGCGGCGTCGGCGACTCCCTTCAGATAGATGTGGAGCTGGTGGCCGCTGCGCTGCACCCGGATCGCGCGCACCCGCCGGTCATGGGTCCGCTCAAGCGCGTCGGCGACGCGCAGCAGCGCGGCGAGCTTCCAGACCCGCAGGCGCGCCGCGGTTGTTAGGTCGCAGTAGTACGGATGGTCCGGCTTGGGTCCGGAGTGGCGGTGGTAGCGGGCGAGGAGGCTGATGATGGTGACGTCGAGGTGGCCGAGGCCGAAGATTTCGCTGTTGAGGAGGATATACTGTGAGTGGAGATGGTGGGCGCGGGGGCTGATGAACGTGCCGCACTCGTGGACGATGGCGGCCACGCGCAGCAACAGCGCGTCGTGGGCGTCGAGGTGGTGGACGTCGGCCATCGCCTCGAAAAGTTCGGCGCACATCATTGCGACGTGTTCGCCGTGCTTCGGGTCGGACTGGTAGCGGCTGGCGAGGATCTTCGCCGAGCGGACGACCTCTCCCTCGAGGCTGGCGGTTAGTTGGTGGGAGACCAACAAGTCCTGGAGCAGTCCTTGTTCGTAGGGGCTGGCGGGGACGCGGAGGTGTTTGAGGCGGAAGATCTCGGCGATGGCGAGGTTGATCTCCAGCGCGGGCAGAAGCGCGTCGGCAGTGTGGTAGTCGAGCTGAAACCGGCGGACGAGCTGGTTCTCGTCCATGTCGGCGGAGCTGGCGACGATCTCGCGGAGAGTCTTGACGAGGCACTCGCTGCCGGCCTTCGAGAAGAACGGCGCGGCAAGCTGGAGCTCGTAGCCGAGGACAACGAGTTCCTCGATTTTCACATCCCGGTAGTCGAACGCCAGTTGGGTTAGATTGCCGCTGGCGTGTTCGCGGATGAGGCGCAGCAGCGCCGCGCCCTCGGCGTGGCTGCGCTCGACGGCGACCCGGGTCCGGTGCGCGCCTAACCGGTAGCTGGTGTAGCGGCTGATGACCCCTTTTTGGAACAGCAGCGCGCGGGTGTTGCCGGGCCCAACATGGACGACGAGGGTGGTCCGCTGGCGCATCGCCGGCATGTCGTCCAGCCGGCGGCGGGTTTTCAGATAGATCAGGCGGGTCATCTCGCCGTCGTCGAGGGTTTCCATCTCGAGGCCGCAGGCGACGCGCACCCGGTTGAGGAAGACGTCGTGGTTGTCGGCCTCGCCGAGGATGTTGGTCGCCACCGCGCGGGTTGTCTGGAGCGGGCCGACGCCGAGTTCGCGCATCGCCTCCTGGAACCCGAGGAGGATGGCGACGATCCGCTCGGTGGTCGCCGCGGTGATCTTGCCGTGGCGGAAAATGTCGCGCGCCAGCGGTGCTGGCTGCTCGAGGAACTCCAAGGCGACCGCGGGCCCGCCGCCCGCCGGGCACTCGCACACCAGCATGCTCACCGAGCTCGCCCCGATGTGCATGGCCGTCTTCAATGTTGGGCTGGACGCCTCGGCCGCACCGTCCTCCGCGCGCGCATCTCGCAGCATCCACCCACAGAGACGTTCCAATGGCTGCTTGGCAATGGCGAAATTCCAACATTGCCGCCGGATTCCCGACGCAAACTTGGGTGATCGATGCTTGTCAGCAGCACGGCCAGGGCGGTTAATCGCCAGTATGCCGAAGCTCCCACTCACTGGCGCCGCGAAACGCTACCGGATCGCCCCAGGCGAAAAGGTTGACCTCGGCAAGCTCGCGACCGCTGACCGGGAACTCTACACCGGCGAGGGCAAGGAGGACGCGCTCGACGCCTTCGACCGGCTCCGCGAGGAACTCCAAAACCTCCAGAAGCGCCTCTACGCGCAACACAAGCACCGGGTGCTGGTGGTCATCCAGGCGATGGACACCGGCGGCAAGGACGGCTGCGTCAAGCACGTCTTCTCGCGGGTCGACCCGCAGGGGATCAACGTCCGGGCGTTCAAGAAGCCCACCGACGAGGAACTTGCCCATGATTTCCTCTGGCGCATCCACCCGCACGTCCCGGGCAACGGCCAGATCACCGTCTTCAACCGCAGCCACTACGAGGACATCCTTGCGGTTAGGGTGAAGAAACTCATGCCCGACGCGGTTTGGAAACGCCGCTACCGGCACATCATCGAGTTTGAGCGGATGCTCGCCGAGGAGGGGACGACGATCGTCAAACTCTTCCTGCACATCTCCAAGGACGAGCAGAAGCGGCGGCTAGAGGCGCGCCTGGCCAACCCGGTCAAACATTGGAAGTTCAACCCCGAGGACCTGGCCGACCGCGAGCGCTGGGACGACTTCATGGGCGCCTACGAGGACCTCATCAGCCGCACCTCGACGGTCCACGCCCCGTGGCATGTCATCCCGGCCGACCGCAAGTGGTACCGCAACCTCTGCGTCGCGCGCATCATGGTCGACACCCTGCGCGGCCTCAAGATGGAGTTCCCCACCGTGGCCTGGAAGCCGGAGGACATCGCAATCCAGGACTAACAGCCGGGGCGGTGGAAATCCCTCCGCCGACCCGCTCGAAGCGGTGCTTGATCGCCGCGCCGCAGCGGCGACACTCCGGCATGGCGCGCGAGTACAGACTGGATCGGAGCAGCGGGGCGGGCGCCTCGGGCATCGACTATGCCGGCTGCCTGAATGCCGAGCAGTATGCCGCGGTCACCTCGCCCCCCGGGCCCGCGCTGGTCATCGCCGGCGCCGGGTCGGGAAAGACCCGCACGCTCACCTACCGGGTCGCATGGCTGCTCGACCAGGGGGTCGACCCGCGCAGCATCCTCCTGCTAACCTTCACTAACAAGGCGGCGCGCGAGATGGGCGAGCGGGTCCGCGAGTTGGTGGCGCGCGACCTCGGCGAGCTTTGGAGCGGGACGTTCCACTCGATCGGCAACCGGTTGTTGCGCCGGCATGCCGACGAGCTCGGGTTCACCAAGGCGTTCTCGATCCTTGACCGCGACGACCAGAAATCACTCCTCACCGGAGTGATCGCCGAATGCGGCATCGACAAGGCCGGCAAGCGCTTCCCGAAGCCCGACGTGCTCGCCGCGATCTTCTCGCTCGTCGAGAACACCGGCGAGACGCTCCGCGAGGTCATCCTCAACCGCTATCCTTACCTCATCGAATGGGAGCAGGAGATCCACCAGGTCGCCAGCGGCTACCACGCGAAAAAGCGCGCGACCAACTCGATGGACTTCGACGACCTGTTAGTCATGACCCTGCGCCTGCTGCGCGACCACGAGGAGCTGCGCCGGCTCTATCAGAAGCGCTTCCAGTTCGTGCTCGTCGACGAGTACCAGGACACCAACCGGGTCCAGAGCGAGCTGGTTGACCTGTTAGTCGGGGAGCGGCGCAGCCTGATGGTGGTGGGGGACGACGCGCAGTCGATCTACTCGTGGCGTGGGGCGGACATGGAGCACATTCTCGGGTTCGGCGAGCGCTATCCGGAGGCGAAGATCTTCAAGATCGAGACCAACTACCGGAGCGTGCCGGAGATTCTGGAGCTCTCCAACGCGGCGATCCGCGCCAACCACGGGCGCATCGACAAGACCCTGCGCTCGTCGCGGGTCGCCGGGGCGATGCTTCCGGCGCTCGTTCCGGTGGCCGACCCGCGGACCCAGGCGGCGTTTGTCGCCCAACGGATAGACGAGCTCTGCGGGGCGGGGGTGCCGCTAGAGGAGATGGCGGTGCTTTACCGGGCGCACTTCCAGAGTCTGGAGATCCAGATGGAGCTGACTCAGCGTGGGATTCCGTTTCAGATCACCAGCGGGCTGCGGTTCTTCGAGCAAGGCCACGTCAAGGACGTCTCGGCGTTCCTGCGGTTCGTGACCAACCGGCGCGACGAGGTTTCGTTCAAGCGGATGGTTTTGCTTCTCCCGGGTGTCGGCCCGGCGGCCGCCGACAAGCTCTGGCGCGGCTGGCTGCAGGCCGGCGCGGCCGAGGCGGAGGATCCGCCGGTTAGCTTCGCCGCGTTGTTAGCCAAAGCCAAGCCACCGAAGAAGGCCGAGAAACACTGGGCCCAGCTGTGCCACACGCTTGACGAGCTTGCCCCGGGCGGCCGGTTGGCGCGCCCCTCGGAGATGATTTTCAGCGTGCTTGAGGGGGTTTACGACGACTACATGCGCGGGAGTTTCGACAACTACGAGAGCCGCCGCCAGGACATCGAGCAGTTGATGATGTACGGGACGAGCTTCGACGACATTCTCGAGTTTCTGGCGCAGCTCTCGCTGATGGGTGCGGTGGACGGCGAGCCGACCAGCCGGCGCGCCGAGCGCAACCCGGAGAGCGTGACGCTGTCCTCGATCCACCAGGCCAAGGGGCTCGAGTGGAAGGCAGTCTTCATCATTTGGCTCGCCGACGGGATGTTTCCTAACGGACGGGTGATAGACAGCGGGGATTCGGCGGCCATGGAGGAGGAGCGCCGGTTGTTCTACGTCGCCCTGACCCGCGCCAAGGACGAGCTCTATCTACTCTACCCGCAGCTCAATCCGCGCAGCTACACTGGCGACATCATCCAGCGGCCGTCGCGGTTCCTGGACGACTTCCCCGCCGAACTCGTCGAGGAATGGCAGGTCGGCGGGTCCGCGCGGACCAGCAGCGACCCGTTCTAACTCTTCGTCGCGTGCTCGGGCGCGGTCGCCCGGTTGGGCAGTGGCGGGAGGGCCGCCTCGAGAACACCGTTGGCGCGCGACCAGCCCTTGAACGCCTCGACGAGAATCCATGCCTCCAGCGCCAGCGTCGCGATTCCAAACACCGCCAGCAGCGGCTTCGGCGCCGTCCCGCTCACCCATGCCTGGTCGCCGACAAACAACTGCATCACCATGGCCGTGGCCGGCAACACCAGCATGAACACCGCCGGGACCACGATGAACCACATCGCCATCTTGCGCCGTCTCATCCAAAACAAAATCACCAGGAACGCCAGCCCGCCTAACAATTGGTTGGTCGCCCCGAAGAGCGGCCACAGGGCCAGCCCGCCCTTGCCCATGCTGGTGAGCGACCACGGGACGTTCTGCGGCGGGAAGACTGCGATCAGGGCCGCCAGGGCGATCGCAAAGAGGGTCGCAACGTGCTTGTTCTCCAGCGGGCGCAGGCCGGTGGCCGCGGCGAGCTCCTGGGTGACGTAGCGCTGGAGCCGGCAGGCGGTGTCCATCGTGGTGGCCGCAAACGAGGCGACAAAAACGCCCATGAGCGCCACCGCGAAGCCGACCGGCAGTCCCAGCGCGCGCAGGAAGTTGGCGCTGCCTTCGACGAACGCCCCGACGGTCGGCGCGAGGCTGCCCGAGAGCTGCTCCCACGATCCGTAGCGCGAGGCGTAGGCGGCGCTGCCGGTGAGAATCTCGCCGGTGGCAATCCCGTTGATCTTCTCCGGCACCCCCAGGCCGATCCCCGCCGCGCAGGCGAGGATGACAAGCACCGCGAGAAACCCTTCGGTTAGCATCGACCCATAGCCGACGAACTGCGCGTCGGTCTCACACTTTAACTGTTTTGACGAGGTTCCCGACGAGACGAGGCAGTGGAACCCGGAGATCGCGCCGCAGGCGACGGTGACAAACAGGAATGGGAAGATGAAGGGAGCCCCGGCCGGGGCGCTGGCGCCGACGCGGGTCATCGGGGCGACGATTTCGAGCGCCTGATGGTCTGCGCCGTTGCCGAACCCGAAGAACGCCGCGGCGAGCAGCCCGAGGACGACGAGCCCGAGGGCCGAGAGCAGTTGGAGCGAGTTGATGAAGTCCCGCGGCTGGAGCAGCAGCCAGACCGGCAGGACCGAGGCGATGTAGGCGTAAACCAACAGCAGCGCCACCCACACGATGATCGGCCAGCCGGCCAGCGCCATGTTGAAGGCGTCGAGCGGGCCCCAGTCGCCATAGGCGACTGATAGATACATGACGACCAGGGCGAGGAGCGAGGGGATGAACAGGCTAACACCCTTGCGGTGGAGCCAGGCGCCGATGACCACCGCGAGGGGCGTCTGGACCAGGCAGGGGAAGATGGCGGCGGGGAACATCTTGAACACCGCGGCGATGACCATTCCGAAGATTGCCAGGACGATGGTGAGGGCCATGAACAGAATCGCAAGAAACAGAATCCTGGCGCGCGAGCTAAGGACGCGCCCGGCGATGTCCCCGACTGTTTGGCCGCGGTTGCGCATCGAGACGACCAGGGCGGCGAGGTCGTGGACCGCGCCGATGAACACCGAGCCGAACAGAACCCAGAGGAGCGCCGGGAGCCAGCCCCAGATGACCGCCAGGGCCGGGCCGACGATCGGGCCGGTTCCGGCAATCGAGGTGAAATGGTGGCCGAAGACGACGCCCTTGGAGGTTGGGACGAAGTCGTCGCCGTCCTCGAGCTCGCGTGACGGGGCGAGATTGGCGGCGCTGAGATTGAAGATCCGGCGTGCCAGCCAGCGGCCGTAGGTGTGGTAGGCGACCAGGTAGAGGACGAAGGCTCCAACAGCGATGGCGAGGGTTTGCATGGGGATGGGCCGGACCCGGCGGATCGGCCTTGCAGGATGGCCATTTTCCCGCTCCGGCGGCAAGCGCCGAGGTGGCGCGGGTGGCGGAGCGCAAGCGAAAGTTGGAAAATCGATTGCGGTGGGCCGGCCAAACCGGGGAAGAGTGGGGGAGTGAAAGCGACAAAGGTCTTGGCAGAAGCGGCCACGCCGGATGGGGAGAAGCTGTTGCTGCTCACCCATGACGGGCAATACTACCTGAAAGTGGCGGGGATGACGCTGATGAGCACGACGGCGACCGAGTCGGAGCGGCAGATGGCGGAGCTGGCGTGTGCGGGAGTGGGGAAGGGGGCGCGGGTGCTCATTGGCGGGCTGGGGTTTGGGTTCACGCTGCGGCGGACCCTTGAGATCCTCGGGGCCGGCGCCCGGATCGAGGTCGCCGAGTTGCTTCCCGAGGTCATCGCCTGGAACCGCGAATTCCTCGGCGAGGTCAACGGCGCGCTGCTAGACGACGCGCGCGTCGAGTTGCTTGTCGAGGACGTTTGCCGGGTCATCGCGCGGGGCGCCGGCCGCTATGACGCGTTGATCCTGGACATCGACAACGGCCCGGATGCGTTCGTCCAAGGGCAAAACCAGCAGCTCTACGACGGCTCGGGATTCGCCGCGATCAAGCGCGCGCTCAAGCCCGGCGGCTGCGCGGTGTTCTGGTCGGCTTATCAGGACAAGCGCTTCATGCAGCGGCTCGGCAAGGCCGGGTTCCGGGTCGAGGAGGTCGCCGCGCGCGCCTATCCGGGCGCCAAGCGCCAAACCCACACACTTTACCTTGCGCGGCGCGGATGAACTGACTTGCGGCAGGGGGGAATCGCCCGGAAGCTGGGGAGGTGCCGTCGATTCCCACGCCGCCGCAATTGTTCGAGCTGTTTGAGGCTGGCCGGCTGACCCGCGCCGAGCTCCACGCGGCGCTCGACCTGCATGTCCGCGCGCTGCTCGAGGAAATCGTCCGCGACCAGGTCCACCCGGTGCTTGCGGCCATCGAGCGCAAGCTCAGCAAGCAGGTCGCGGCGAAGCTGGCGCGGCGCCACGGTGAGCCGGAGGTGCGCGAGATTTTCCGCGCGCTCGCCGAGGTGGCGGACTTTCCGCCGGCGCGGACCCTGTGGAATGCCGGCCATCCGGACGTTCCGCTCGAGTGTTTCCTGCGCACCCGCAATGACCCGGTCTTCCGAGTCCTGCGCATCGACGTCACCCGGTTGACTGCCACCATCGCCGTCGAATACGGCTGCGCCCGCGAAAAATCGCTCGTCCGCGAGGAATTCGCCCTGCGCCGCAGCCGCGCCGGCATCCTGCTCGTCGAGGGCCGCCGGCGGGTTGCCCATTGAGGACAACCTCCGGCTTGAATGCCAGCCGACAACCTCCTATGAGGGCCGCGGCAGCCGCCACCGGTGCCACGACTTTCAGCCAACAACAACCATGGGAAGAGCATTCGAATACCGCCGGGCGTCCAAGGAGGCGCGCTGGGACAAAATGTCCAAGCTTTACCCGAAGCTGGGCAAAATCATCACCATGGCCGCCAAGGAGGGCGGCGCCGACCCCGAGGCCAACAGCAAGCTCAAGGCTGCCGTGGCCAACGCCCGGGCCCAGAACCTCCCGAAGGACAACATCGATGCCGCCATCAAGCGCGCCTTCAGCAAGGACGCCGCCGACATCAACGAGGTCAACTACGAGGGCAAGGGGCCGCACGGCGTCCTGATCTTCGTCGAGTGCGCCACCGACAACACCAACCGGACCGTCGCCAACATGAAGACCTACTTCAACAAGGGCGGCGGCCAGCTCGTCCCGACCGGCTCGCTCGAATTCATGTTCGCCCGCAAGGCGGTCGTCGAAATCCCCAAAACCCCCGGCATGGACATCGATGAACTCGAACTTGAGCTCATCGACGCCGGCCTCGAGGAACTCGAAGTCGCCGACGAGAGCGTCTTCATCTACGGCGAATACACCAGCTTCAACACCCTCACCAAGGCCGTCGAGGACCTCGGCATCACCGCCAAGAAGGCCAACCTCCAGCGCATCGCCAATTCGCCCGTCGAGTTGACCGAGGAGCAGATGCTCGACGTCGAAAAGCTCATCGACCGCATCGAGGACGACGAGGACGTCCAGCAGGTGTTCACCAATATCGCCTGATCCGCCACCGGCCGGTCAATGAACGCCCACGATCAACGCCCTCAGGGGGCCTTGATTCCGGTTGTTCAATAACTTCGCCTAATGTATGTAATGCGGAGTCCGAAACCCAAAGACACCCTGCCTTGGATCGCGGCGCTGGCTCAAATGGTTGGTTAGGCCTCGTGAGCGAGGCGGGCGTCGAAGCGCCACGGGACCGGATTGCCAAGCCGGATTCTGGCGGCATCCGGATGGCGCGGGTTGATCAGGAAGTTGGTTTCCTCCGGGATGACCACGCTGGGCACGCGCATGGCAAGTGACCGCATGCCGCGCAGCCATTCCGCGCCGAGGCGTTTGAGCGGATCCGCGCCGGCCGCCAGGTTCCAGTTCCGCGGCAGGTCTGCGGGAAAAACCTCGGTCATCAGGCTGTCGGGAAACTCGACCTCGATGATGACCATCGGCATTTGCCTGGCCAGGCGGTCTAGGTGGACGAGCATTTCCAGGGCCGCCAAGGCGCGTGATTCTGCCAGGTAAACCACCGGCAGGCCCGGCGGGTTCCAGCGGCCGCCGGCGATCCGGGCGCCCTCGCCGTCCATGGCGGTAGCCGCCCAGCGCGGCTTGACGATGCGGAACGCGCGGATCACGGCTAGAAAAACACCCCGTGTTCAAGCCGCCCGAGGATGTTCTCCACCTCCCGGGCGCCAATCTCGGTGTCCAGATACTCCAGCGGCGACTCCCCCTGCAGCGCCACCGCCGGCGCCCGCAGCCACTCCCGCGCCGCCTCGCGCGACTCAAACACCTCCTCGGCGCGCACAAACATCCGCGTGACCCGCAACACCCGCTCAGACTCACCGCTGTCGAGCGTCCCGGACTTCTTCCGCCGGTGCAGCGTGGTCCGCGACATCCCCAAGGCCTCCGCCAGCGACTCCTCCGAGAGCCCCAACAACTCCTGCAGGGCGAAGAATTCCCCCATCGGAACCCCCTGCCGGACCTGCCGGACCAAATACACGGATTCAGGTTCCGCCAGGCGCAGCGCCGGCGGGTCCTCCGCAAGAACCTCATAGAGCTTCTTTTTCATGCGGAACAATTACACCCTCCACATGGAATCTTCCAATCCTTTTTCACCCTTTGCGGAACTTCACCCGGTTGCCGTCCATCTCGGCCATGATCACATCGCCATCAACAAAGTTCCCTTCCAGGACGTCCAGGCTGAGCGGATCGAGCAAGTGGTGCTGGATCGCGCGCTTCAGCGGCCGGGCGCCGTAGACTGGGTCGTAGCCTTGGTTGCCGACAAACTCCGTAGCCTCGGCGCTGACCGCCAGCGCCAGCCCTTGCTTCGCCAAACGCTTGCGGACGCGCTCGAGCTGGAGTTCGACAATCCTGGATAACTCACTGCGGTCCAACCTGTCGAAGATAATTGTTTCGTCGATCCGGTTAAGGAACTCGGGGCGGAAATGGCGCCGCAGCGCCTCGGTCACCTTCGCCTCGCGCTGCTCGGCGTTCTCCTCCTCCAGGATGAACTGGGAGCCGATGTTGGAGGTCATGATCAGCACGGTGTTGCGGAAATCCACCGTGCGCCCCTGGCCGTCGGTGATCCGGCCGTCGTCGAGCACCTGGAGGAGCACGTTGAAGACGTCCGAGTGGGCCTTCTCGACCTCGTCAAACAACACCACGCTGTACGGCTTGCGCCGGACGTGCTCGCTCAGCTGGCCGCCCTCCTCATAGCCGACGTATCCGGGAGGCGCGCCGATGAGCCGCGCGACGCTGTGCTTCTCCATGTATTCGGACATGTCGATGCGCACCATCGCCCCCTCGTCATCAAAGAGAAACTCCGCCAGCGCCTTGGACAGCTCGGTTTTCCCAACGCCCGTCGGCCCGAGGAACAAAAACGACCCGATCGGCCGGTTCTCGTCCTGGAGGCCTGCGCGGGCCCGCCGCACCGCGTTGGCGACCGCCCGGACCGCCTTCGCCTGGCCGACAACCCGCTCGCCGAGCCGCGCCTCCATGTGGACGAGCTTTTCGCGCTCGCCCTCCTGGAGCCGGCTCACCGGAATCCCGGTCCAGCTCGAAACCACCCGCGCAATGTCCGCCTCGGTGACCTCCTCCTTGAGGATCCCGCCGGTTTCCTGCGCGCCGGCCAGCCGCTGCTTGGCCTCCTCGAGCGCCTTTTCCGCCGCCGGAAGCTGCCCGTACGTGAGTTCCGACGCCCGGTTGAGGTCGCCGATCCGCTGCGCCTGTTCGATCTCCTGCTTGAGCGTGTTGATCAACTCCTGCTGGGCGTGGACGTCATCGATGACCGCCTTCTCGTTGCGCCACTGGGTGATAAGCCCCGCCGACTGCTCCTTCAGGTTGGCCATCTCCTCCTTCACCTTCTCCAGCCGCGCCGCGCTCGCCTTGTCGCTCTCCTTCTCCAGGGCCTTCTTCTCCATCTCCAGCTGCAGCACCTGGCGCTCAAGCTGGTCGATCTCCGTCGGCATCGAATCGAGCTCGATCTTCAACCGCGCCGCCGCCTCGTCCATCAGGTCCACCGCCTTGTCCGGCAAAAACCGGTCGGAAATATACCGGTCGCTCAACGTCGCCGCCGCCACCAGCGCCCCGTCCTGGATCCGCACTCCGTGGTGCAGCTCGTACCGCTCCTTGAGCCCCCGCAATATCGCGATCGTGTCCTCCGGGCTCGGCTCGCCCACTTTCACCGGCTGGAATCGCCGCTCCAGCGCCGCGTCCTTCTCGATGTATTTCCGGTACTCGTCGAGCGTCGTCGCACCAATCGTCCGCAACTCGCCACGCGCCAGTTGCGGCTTCAACAGGTTGCTCGCATCCACCGCTCCCTCGCTCGCTCCAGCCCCCACGATCGTGTGCAGTTCATCGATAAATAAGATTATCTCTCCCTCACTGTCAGTGACTTCCTTCAGAAATGCCTTGAGCCGGTCCTCAAACTCACCACGGTATTTCGCCCCCGCGACCATCGCTCCAACGTCCATTACAATCAAACGCTTGTTCTTCATGCTCTCGGGCACGTCGCCCGAGACAATCCGGCGTGCGAGCCCCTCGACGATGGCGGTCTTGCCGACGCCGGGCTCGCCGATGAGAACCGGGTTGTTCTTGGTCCGGCGGGAGAGGACCTGCATGACCCGGCGGATCTCGTCGTCGCGGCCGATGACCGGGTCGATCTTGCCGGCGCGGGCGCGGGCGGTCAGGTCGGTCCCGTATTTTTCGAGCGCCTCGTATTTCCCCTCGGGGTTTTCGTCGGTCACCTTCTGCTTGCCGCGGACCGCATCGAGTGCGCTGCGCGCCCCCGCCTCGCTCACCCCGGCCTGCTTGAGCAGCTTGCTTGCCGGGGTGTCGGTCTTCAGCGCTCCGAGCAGGAAGTGCTCCACGCTGAGGAAATCGTCGCCGAGTTCGGCGCGCGCCGCGTCGGCCGCCTCGAGCGTCTCGCGCAACCCGCGGCTGATCTGCGGCTGGGCGCTCGCCCCCTGGACCCGCGGCTCGCGCGCCAACTCGCTGGCCACCGCCGCCTTGAGTCCCGCCACATCGACCTCCGCCTTGCGCAAAATCGGCACCAGCACCCCGCCCTCCTGCCCGAGCAGCGTCAGCAGCACGTGGCTGCTCTTCAGCTCCGCGTGCGCCGATTTCGCCGCCAGCCCTTGCGCCCCTTGCAGCGCCTCCTGCATCTTCATCGTCAATTTGTCCAAGCCCATGGTGTCGCTCCGGTTGGTGGTTCTTTGTTAGATACTTCTGTTAGCATAGCGCCGCCACCCCCGCCCCGCCACCGGGATTTCTCCGCAGAATCTGCGATTTCCTCGCCATCGGCTGCCGCCGGGAGGCTGTTCCAGCGCTTGCTTCAAGGGCGTGTTAATTGCCGACAAATTGTTGATGATTAGGCACTTTAATAAATTGTAACAAGTTGCTTGGTTGGGTCCTGGCAGGCTTAGTAATGCTTGCCGGGAGGGCTGCCTGGGCAAGCTGCAAGCGGCGCGCAGGAAGGTGGCGGGATCGTCCGGATCGGCGCGCTTTGGGATTTTCAAGGGGTGCGAGTGGTGCCACCGTGGCGGGCATGACGGCAAAGCGGTCCTCACGCACCAGCGGCTCGGTGGCCATGGACGACTACCTCGAGCAGATCCTGCATCTTATCGAGCAGAAGGGGTACGCCCGCCCGATCGACATTTCCAGGAACCTCGGGCTCTCCCAGGCGAGCGTGACGAACATGCTCCAGCGACTCCACGCCGAGGGGCTCGTCAACCACGAGAAGTACCGCGGCACGGTGCTCACCGAGCACGGGCGCAGCATTGCCCGCGCCATCACCGACCGCCACGAGACGCTCACCCGATTTTTGCGCTTTTTCGACATCGCCGAGGAGACGATCTACCGCGACGTCGAGGGGATGGAGCACCACGTCTCGAAGGCGACCCTGGACGCAATCCAGGCGGTTGTCAAAGTCCTCGAAAGCGAACCGGAATTCCTTGCCCGGATCAAGCGCACCCTCGGCGAGCAGGGGTGAGCGCGATGGGGTGGATCACCCGGGTTACTTGCCGGGCTTTTCGAAGCAATCAGGTGGCAGCGCAAAGATCCGGATGACCGCCTTTTGATAAGGCCCCGCGACTTCTCCTGTTGTTGTTGGGATGGGGAATGAGACGCGCCCCTTCGATGTCTCCTTGGAAAGCAGAAGATGGCTACCCTTGCCCCTGTGCTGGTAAGAAACGATAGAGTCGTCCGCTTGCCTGAGGCGTTTAAGGAAATCCCGAAGCTCTAGAGGCCGCGGCATTTAGACCGGAATGAATGGATCGGCAGGGATCTGCAGGATCTCGGAGCTCGTCCAGCGCAGCACTTGGTTGCGAGGCGCGCCATTGGCAGCGGGGCTCAGTGCCGCCAGATTCCCTTGATTCCAAAGCTGCTGGATTTCCTCGGGTGCTTGACGAAACGGATCGCTGCCCTGCTGCCTGGCAAAAAAGGCCAGCTGCGCCGCCACGTTGCCGCGCAGTTCAGCAACCGCTTCCGCCGGCGATTTCCCGGTACCGATAAGGTCCATCTCCAGCCCATGCGCCACGCACAGCCCGCTCTCCCGATAATGGACTACCCGCAGGTGAACAGCATGCATGAGGGAAAGATACTTCAACCAGCTATTTCCGCAAGCGTCCGAGCTCCCGCCGCTAGTCCTTCTTCAGTCCCCCGCCGGCGATCCAGTCGTAGCTTGGACGGATGCTCCCGTCGCTGAATTCCACCCCCTTGGGGCTGAATGGGATCCCGCTCGGGTGGGATTCAGCGCGGCAGGAAAGCCCGGAGATTTTCCACGCCCCGAGCGTGGAAACCTCTCCCGACTCGCTTATTCCGTTCGAGTTCACATCCCGCCACACCGCCATCCCGGCAAGTTCCTCGCCGCGCAGGATGCCGTCGCGGTTGTCGTCCAAGGCGGCAAGCGCCTGGTAGCCGTCCTGCCAGAGGACCCAGAAGGTCACCGAGCCAAACATCTGGAGTCCCGAGGTGATCTTGCCCTCGCCGCGCGGGTCGTGGACGAGCCAGCCGGCCTTGGGTGTGATCCACCCCCAGCGGCGCTGTTCGCCGCTGCCGTCGAGGTCAAAGGCGACGTTGGCCTGCGGGTTGACCAGTTCCTCGAGCGGCGCGCCAGCCACCAGCGGGATGATCACCGGGGTCATCGCCCGCGGGACCTCCGCAACCTGCTTGAGGATCTCCCCCACTTCGCCGATCTCCTTGGCGTCGTTCTTCTTGTCCAGCACTTCGAGCAGGTAACGGCCGGCCTCCTCGGTCAGGCTGCCGCCAAAAACCCCCTCCTTCTCCTTCGCCCACGCCAGCTTCAGCGCCTTGCGCAGCGCCTCGCGCGCCGCCGGCTTGTCGCCTGCCTGCGCGTTCGCCCACCCGAGCCCAAGCTGGGTCGGGAGATGCTCCGGGTCAAGCAGCGCCGCCTTCTGGTAAATACCAATGGCTTTTGCCAAATGCTCCTTGGCCGTAGCCGCCTTGGCCGGATCGCCCGCCGCGGTGACCTCCCCGGGGGGCATCTCCGCCGAGGTCCCAAACCCGAAGAACGGCAACCCGCTGTCCTTGAGCACCTCGATGTTCTCCGCCTGGACCGCGTAGGCCATCGAGTGGACCCGTGCCAAGGCGTACAGCGCCTGGACGTCCGCCGGCGCCGCCGCCACTTGCTTCTCCAAGTTCCCGATCAGCCGCTCGACCGGCACCGGCTCGATGTCCGGACGCATGTAGCGCCCCTCCGCCATCGGCACCCCCGCCAGCAAGCCGCCGCACACCACCAATCCAAGAATCCCACGGTTTTCCATCCCCCGTCTCTAACCGCATTTGCCGCCGCCGCCAACCTTCATTTGGTTTGCCTGACGCCCGAGCCGCGGGATCGCGCCTCGTTGACGCTGGAACATCGGAGACTACCAGTCGAGGCGCTCGATCCCGGTGACAAAATCGAAATGGCGGTCGCGCGACAGGACCGGGATTGCGTAGGGCAAGTGCGGCGATGCAAATATCGTTGTCGGGAATCGGGCGGCCCTTGCGTTTTAGTTCATCCTTGGCGATGGCAAAAATGGCGTTGGTATCGAGGATCATGGCCGATTGCGCGCAGCACGATTTGGGTAATCCAAGGAGTCACGATCAGATTCCTCCACGCGCAGGCGAATGGTCTCAAGCGTTTCCTTCGGCAACCGCGGCAAGTCGGCGAGCACTTCCCGCCAGCTTTTCTTTGCGCCCCCATCCAGCTTTTTGGCCACCGCCTCGGTGATAAAGTGCTTGAGGGTGACGCCCTCCACCGCGGCTGTGGCCTTGGCACGGCGGAAGAGCGGATCGGGCAGATCGATGGTCGTCTTCATTGGAGACAAATCCCATTTTCCCGCTTCCCGTCAAGCAGCCCAGGGGAAACTGCGGCTTCCATTTTTGCCCCCACAGGGCGAACTTATCCTTGTTGGGCGAAGGCCGGGTGGCGTAGAACCGGCCCATGACCCCGCTCCGAGCGCTCCCCCTTGCAGTCCTTGCCTGCCTTAGTCTCAACGCCCTGGCAGCCCCTCAGGCGGCTCCGGTTTTCTCCGACCACATGGTCCTGCAGCGTGGCGTCGAGGTGCCGGTCTGGGGCGCGGCGGATCCGGGCGAGGAAGTCGCGGTGAAGTTCCGCGACCAGAGCAAGGCGACCAAGGCCGACGCCCAAGGGAAATGGATGGTCAAACTCGACCCGCTCCAGGCCGGCGGCCCGGATGAGCTTCAGATCGGCGCCACCCGGATTGCCGATGTGCTTGTCGGCGAGGTCTGGATCGGCTCGGGCCAGTCGAACATGGCCATGGGCACCGGCGGGGCGATCAAGAACGACCCGGAAGTCGCCAAGATGGCCGCCCAGAGCTACCCGACGATCCGCATCGGCTCGGCAGTCGGCAACTGGAAGGTCGCCAACTCGGCAAAAGGATCGATCGCCGCCCCGGCGCTGCCGCTGGCCTTCGCAATCCGCCTTCAGGAAGCGCTCAATGTCCCGGTCGGCATGATTGTCGGCTGCGTCCCGGGATCGTCGACAACTTATTGGCTCACCCCGGATCACCTGCAGGCCGACCCCGCGTGCCAGGCCGGCATCCAGCGCTACGCTACCGAGGTGCTCCCGGGTCTCAAGGAGCGCTACGCAAAGACCCTCGCCGACTGGGAGAAATCCCCCAAGGCCAGCGACCCGGCCACCAAGCCCGTCCCGCCCGCCGAACCGGGCATGCCCGGCACCCCCCGCCACGTCACCGGCAAGTTCTTTGACCAACACATTCGCCCCGCCATCCCCTTCGCGATTCGCGGCGTCCTCTGGGATCAGGGCGAAAACACCTGCAGCATCGACGGCCCCGACCAGACCGAGATCATGCACGCCCTCATCCAGGGATGGCGCAAGGACTGGGGCCAGGAGTTCCCATGGGTGTTCATCCAAAAACCCAGCGCCGGCGGCTGCGCGTTCAATTACGACGACCCGCTCAACCGCCTCGCCGTCCCCTTCGCCCCGCTCCCCGAGAAAACCCCAGGCCTCAGGGACGGCACCTACCGCGAGTATTTCCTGCGAATCCTCAAGACCACCCCGAAGACCGCCATGGCCATCTGCTCCGACCTCAGCCCCGGCCTCCACCCGCCGATGAAGTCGTCCTACGCGACCCGCGCCGCACGCGCCGCGCTTGTCCTCGCCTACGACCAAAAGCTCGAAATCTACGGCCCGCTCTTCGCCGCCCACCAGATCGACGGCGACAAGGTCCGGATCCGCTTCGACCACACCGGCAAGGGCCTCACCTTCAAGAACGGCGACAAACTCCAGGGATTCATGATCGCCGGCGCCGACCGGAAGTTCGTCTGGGCCGACGCATCCATCGACGGCAACGACGTCATCGTCTCATCCCCCGCCGTCCCCTCGCCCGCCTCGGTCCGCTACGCCTGGGCCAAGGAACACCCATGGGCCAACCTGTTCAACCAGGACGGTCTTCCCGCCCAGGCCTTCCGCACCGACGCTTGGTGATCGATCGGATTTCTATCGATGGATTCTCGATCGTTCCGCAGGTCATCGCGCCGGCGGAATGCCAGCAGCTTATCGAGCTCCTCGGGGCCGTCTCCGGCGCCGGGCGGCGCGGGCTGCTTGGAATCACCGAGGTCGCCGCGCTTGCCCGCTCCGCGCGGATCCTCGACCTCATCCGTCCCCACCTTGTCGGCGTGCCGGTTCCGGTCAGGTCGATCTATTTCGACAAATCCCCAACCGCCAACTGGCTCGTCCCCTGGCACCAGGACCTCACCATCGCCGTCACCGCGCAGGCCGAGGTCCCTGGCTTCGGCCCATGGAGCCATAAAGAGGGCATCCCCCACGTCCAACCGCCGATTGCGCTTCTCGAACAAATGCTCACCCTCCGGCTCCATCTGGACCCGGCCGATGAATCCAATGGCGCCCTGCAGGTACTTGCCGGCTCCCATCGCCTCGGCCGCCTTGATTCTTATCAAATCAACGTCCAGCGCTCATTCGTCCCGGCCTTCCTCTGCTCGGTGGCTGCCGGCGATGCCTTGCTTATGCGCCCACTCCTCCTCCATGCCTCCGGCCGCTCACTCGCCCAATCCCACCGGCGCATCCTCCACATCGAGTTCGCCGGCTTCTCACTGCCCGATGCCCTCCGCTGGCATGAACAGGCGTAGCTCCCTCTGGGGCGCGACTGAATCTGCGTGAACGCAATCTGCGCGGCGGCCCAAGGAGCGCCGACTTCAGTCGCTACTCCCTCGCCTCGGACGTGACTGGAGTCGTAACCCGACAAGAAAATCCTCGAACAGATCGAAGTCGTCAGGTGACCGCTTAATATCCCTCCTGCCAGGATCCCACAGCGCAATTTTTTGCGGGGAAGAATGGCTCCTGAGGTAGGGTTCGAACCTGCTGCTCCACCTCTGGATGTCAATGAGTTAGGTGGGTCACGCTCACTCATAGACTCACCCGATGCGGCAATGCTGCTTAAAGTGGTCGCTGCATGGCCTCGCCTGAGCGGAAACCTCAAGATCGCGGTTCTCGCCATTGTTGAATCCGCCACCTCGGAGGAGCGCACCCGGTGAGGCACTACACGCTAACACGGGATGCGGTTGTCGCGTCCTGCGGGAGAGCCACGGCCACTAGCCAGCCGGGTTCAGCCGCGACGGCAGCGGGTGGGGCTGCTCGCGCCAGCGAGCGCCGCACCGCCGCCCAAGCGGCGGCCCTCTTGTCTATGGGCCATATCTCCAGCCCTCCGCCTCCTCTGCAACTTGTGATCTGGACAGAAGGCTCCCGCGCTGACTTCCCGGCGCCCCCCGATCTCAACCCTAACAAAACCGCATTTCTCCGTCGCTCCTCTGCTTCCAAGCGCGGCCAGGTTACCGAGTTCACCCACAAGTCCCGCACCCGCTTCAAACGCCGTCTGGCAACGATGAGACGTTCGGAAATAGCCTTCACGATGGCTTTAACACTCCCCGGTGGTGACATCAGCGGCATCACTCACGAATTCGTCATGCAGGCGTTTAAGATCCTTAAGGGACGTCTGGCAGCCGCCACGCAGTTCTGTACCGTCTCGGCCTTCTGGAAACGCGAACTCCAACAACGCGGTGTGCTGCACTATCACCTCATCCTCTACGGTCTCGCTTGCCCTGCCTTGCGTTCAGCCTTCCAGAGTTGGGCGGTCTATCAATGGAATGAACTCATGTGCCGAGGCCTAACCGACGACCAGAAGGAAAAGCACCGTTGGTGGCACGCCCGTGCCGAAAACATGGAGGAAGTCCGCAGCACCGATTATTTTGTCAAATACGTGGGCAAGACCGACGAACAGGGCGGACTTACCGGCCGGTGGTGGGGAGAGGTCAACAAGAAGGCTCTGCCGGTCTCCCGCGTGGAAGTGATCGAGCTTTCCCCAAAGACCGTGGTCGTGAGTGCCCGCTTGGCGAGAAAGCGACAGCAAATTCGGGCCAATGAGGCAAGGCACCGTTCGATTTCCAAGCAATGCGGGATGATGGATCGCGGCAAACCGATCTTTTCGCTGTTTCAAATAACCATGGCAGCCACCCGCCGCAGCGGATCCGATCCGCTGCGCGATGTCATCTTTGGGATCGCCAAGCTCAAGAGTGTCCGCTGGGGAAAAGCGAAGATCTGGAAGTCATTCCATCCTGCTCCCAAGGTGGTTTGTGATCCCGGCGCTCCGGCGTTTGCGAACAGAGCGCTTGTCTACATTTCGGAAATGTTGGGACTGAATTTAGAACTCCAAACTTGTCTCGCTGCCACCCTGTCGCCACCTTCATGCGTTACTCTCCCGTCGGCTTTGTCCGCATACGCGGCGAACCATGGATCAGTTCCGAAAAAGTAGTTTAACCTTGATGTCTGGAATGAAGCACGAGACGAACGATGAGCGCTATACACGTGAGCTCAAAGCAGCTGTATCAGACGGCTGGATCATGCTCTCAGAGGGACCAAGTGGAGCCCAGATGGAGCTACCGAAGACGATGCGGACGCAGACGAAGGTGGGACTCGTTGCAGGTTTCCTTTTGCTGTTCGTGTATGGAGTGGGCGTAATCGTCCTGATTGCAGCCGTCATCGACTACGCCATCCAGAAAAAGAATACTCGTTTTATCTCACGCACCTAATCGCGGCCCTAAAGCGAGAGGCAAGCGAAGCCCCGAAGGCGAAGCGCCAGCCTCGGTGTTTGCTGCCGCTGCAGAAGGCGCGCCCTCACCTAGCGCCAGCGAAAGAGGGGGTTGGCGTGGTTTCCCGGAGGGAGGGTTTGATTCGGTCCCCGGAATTGGGGGAGTGTGATTTCAGGTTGACGCGCCCTGTTGCGCCGTGTTAACACCTGTTCATTATGACCGCGCCAAGCAAGACGCTCAGCCAAATTGGGGATGAACTCGTAAAAGAGGCGCGTGCTCGGCCTCAGACCCGGCTTCCCCTATCGACCGAGCTTTTCCCGCACCTCCTCGTTGCGTCCCGCTCGATGAGCCTGCGGGAAATTAGCGTTTGGCTTGCGAAGAACCAGAACGTGAAACTGAGTGCGGCGGCCATTTCCCGGGCGCTGAACCAGCCGAAAATGCACCTGCAACGGCTTGCTGAGGAAATCTCTGCACAGGTTCGCTATCTTGCCTTGGCCTGCGACCGTTCACCGCACCGCCTGCTATTCCAAGAGATCTGCGACCGCAGTGGCCGGGTGGAATTGGACGAGCTGGTGGAAAGCCTGTCCTCGCCCCACAACGAGGAAGAGGGGGAGCTTTTTGCGGATGCCAGAGGACTCCAGGACACGTGGAAAAGTATCCCGTATGAAGTCCGCAAGCTCTTGACGCCTTACCTCACTCTTTCTGACGACGAGGAAGGCCCGGACGAATCATTCAATTTTTGAGCATATGAAAAATAACGAAATAGGTGGTTGGGGGGCGCACGGCTGCGCTCCGGGGGCGGATCGTCTGGTTTCCAAGAAGGAAGCCGCGGACATTCTGGGAGTCTCAGTGCGAACGGTGGAACGGGAAATTAGTGCAGGAAACCTTGCCAAGCATGCCGTTCGGGGGGCTGTGCGGGTTTCCTTCGTGGGCGTTCTGCGCTTGGCTGGCCTTCTTAACCTCAACCCCTCGCACTCATGAAACAGCACGTTTTTAAGCCAACGCGACGGGTCAATGGGAAGCGCGTGACAGCGAGAACCTATTCAGGGCGCTATCAGTTTTCCGGGGATCTTGCCGCCACTCAGATTGCGCTTAAGGTCACGGACAAGCAAGTAGCCCAAGCCAAGCTTGCGGGAATCGTGAAGCAAGTGGAATTGGAGCGGCAGGGGCTCGCGGCTCCACGTCATCAGGTTGAAACAGCCAGCGCCGCTTCCACCGGAGTCGTCAACGAATGGCTTGCCGATCTAAGCGCGAAGGGGCGCAGTGCGGATTACGTGAGGATCATGGGGAAGCAACTCGGCGTGCTTATCCGCGAATGTGGCTGGAAGAGGATTGCGGATATTTCCCCTGATTCTTTCATCCGCTGGCGGGGTGCCAATCCGCACAAGGCGCCAAAAACGCTGAACGAGTATCTTGGCGCGGCGCGTGCCCTGCTCAATTGGCTGGTGATGTCCCGCCGCCTTCCCGGCAATCCTCTCCTCCCCGTGGGCCGCAGCGAAACCCGTGGGCGCGAGGTCCGCAATCGCCGCGCTCTTACCCATGAAGAGTTTCTCCGGCTGTTTGAGGTTGCTGGGCCTGTGCGGAGCGTCGTTTACGCGGTCGCATACTTTACTGGCCTGCGGCGGGCGGAATTGGAGTCTCTTCGCTGGGGCGACTTTAACCTGGCTTCCGAGCCACCCACGGTGACGATCCATGCGGCTCACGCGAAGAACAAGAAAACCGAAACGCTGCCGATCAATCCTGATCTTTGTGGATTGCTCGTCGAATATCACCGCGCCTGCGGCTCGCCCGCTCAATCAGCCCGGGCGCTTCAAGTCCCTCCACGCCTCAAGGCTTTCGATGCGGATCTAGCTGCCGCGGGAATCCCGAAAATCGATGAGCGGGGAAAGTGCATGGATTTTCATTGCCTGCGGCATAGCTGTGCGAGCCGGCTTGCTGCTGCGGGCGTGTCGTTGCCCGTGGCAATGCGCCTCATGCGCCACAGTGACCCCAAGCTCACCGCAAAATCCTACGTGGATGAGGCGGTTTTGCCGATGGTCGAGTCAGTTGGGAAGATCCCGGGCCTGAATCGGCAAAAACCCTCACCTATACACTCACCCGAATCAGTCTTTTTGGGGCAAAACGGGTCGCAGGCTGTCGCAACCAAAGGTGCGGGGAGACCTACGGAAGGCGCTCTACATGAGCTACTTAGTCGCATCCTGTCGCACTTGGGCGCGGGGATGGGAATGGCTCCTGAGGTAGGGTTCGAACCTACGACCTAGTGGTTAACAGCCACCCGCTCTACCGCTGAGCTACTCAGGAATTTCATGAGGGGCCAAACCCCTCGGAACGCGCGGAAAATG
>JBILQE010000074.1:0-10998 GCA_044373465.1 Akkermansiaceae bacterium
CGGAAATGAAGAAACTAACCGGCGGGCTGGGCATCCCGGGGATGTGACCGGAGGCTGGCGCCTCCCCCTGCCCGCCTAGATCATGAGCTGTGGCCGTCTTTGCCGCTGGACTGGCTCGCTCGTCGCGTCGGCCACGCTGCTGTTGTTGGTCCTGAGCTGGGTTGCATTTGTTGGCCAGGCGGATGTCCTGAGCGCCTTCACCGTGCTGCCGATCTGGATCTGGGGCGGGCTTGGAGTGGCTCTTGGCTTGTTGGCATGGCGCTGCCTGCGGCGGCGCGCGCTGCTGCTTCTTCCCGGCCTGTGGCTGGTCACGGTGCTGGCGCTTGCCGACGAGTGCCGGAGCCTGGCGCGGATCGGCCGGGAGCCGCCGCGCCACGGGGCGGCCGCGGCGCACGCCGGCAGGCCGGTCATCCGCGTGCTGACGCTCAACCGCGCCTACGAGCGGCTGGGAAATCCATCCACGGACATCATCGCCTATCAGCCGGACATCGTCCTGCTTCAGGAGGCGCATGCGGCGCGCGTCGCGGAACTGGCGCGCGCGCTGTTTGGCCCCGATGCCCATTACAAGTTCTACCGCGAGCTGGCGGTGATCTCCCGCTGGGAAATCACCCGCGAACTCCGCGCCCCGGGGTTCCCCCACCAGCAGGTCACCCTCAGGTTGCCCGGCGGCCGCCAACTCGAGGTCGTCAACGTCCATCTGAGCTCCGCGGAAACCGACCTGCGCCTCTGGCGGGCGGACAGCTGGCGCGACCACCGGACTAACCGTTTGATGCGCCGCGCGCAGGTTGCCGCCACCCTGGCAACCCTGCGGGATTCATCGCCATTTCCGCAGCGCCCGACGCTGCTTGGCGGCGATTTCAACGCGCCAGCCAACGACATCATCTACACTCCGATCGATGCCTGCATGGTCAACTCGTTCAGTGCGGTGGGCAGCGGCTGGGGGAATACGTTCCAGCGCCGCATCCCGATCCTGCGCATCGACCAGATCTTTGCCTCAAGCCAGCTCACCCCGGTGCGCTCGCGCGCGGCGACCACCGCCCACTCCGACCACCGGATGGTGGTTTCGGATTTTCTCCTGGCACCGTAAGAACTAACACCATGGCAAATCCGCTGGACCTAACTCCCGAGCGCATCGCGCAGATCTTTGAAGAAATTGCCCTCCTGCTTGAGCTCAAGGGCGAGAACCCGTTCAAACTGCGCGCCTACCGCCAGGGTGCCGAGATTGTCCGGGAGTTCGACGGCGACCTGTTGGCCCGGGCGCGCGACCGCGAGCTCGGCGCGGTCAAGGGTCTCGGGAGCGCGCTCCAGGAGAAGCTCCATGAGCTTGCGACGACCGGGGCGCTGGAGTTCCATGAGAACCTGCGCGCGGAGTTCCCAGCCTCGCTCTTTGAGCTCTTCGAACTCCAGGGCCTCGGGCCGAAGAAGATCAAACAGCTCTACGAAACCCTCGCGATCACCTCGGTCGCCGAGCTCGAGGCGGCCTGCGCCGCGGGCCAGGTTGCGGCGCTCCCGGGATTCGGTGCCAAGTCAGCCGCCAAGATCCTCGAGGCCGTCGCGCTGCGCCAACAGTTCGCCGCGCGTTTCCTGATGGGCGCCGTGGCGGTCACCACAGCCCAGATCCTCGACGCGCTCCAACGCCACCCGGCGACCTTGCGCGCCGCGGTCGCCGGCTCGTTCCGCCGCGCCAAGGAGACCGTCGCGGACCTCGACTTCCTCGTCGCCACCTCAGCTCCCGCCGAACTAACAAGCTGGTTCACCCAGATGCCAGGCGTCACCGGAATCATCGGCCGCGGCGAAACGAAAGCCTCCGTCCGCCTAACCAACGGGCTGCAGTGCGACCTGCGCGCGGTGAGCAACGCCCAGTTCCCGTTTGCCCTCCAGTATTTCACCGGCAGCAAGGAGCACAACGTCGCGCTGCGCCAGATCGCCCTGAAGCAAAAGCTCAGCCTCAACGAGTACGGCCTAACACCCGTGGCGGGCTCCGGAGTTGCCGACCCGGGCGGGCGGATCCACGACGAGGCGGACATTTACCGGGTCCTTGGGCTCGATCCGATCCCGCCGGAGCTGCGCGAGAACCGCGGCGAACTCGAGGCCGCCGACGCCGGCACCCTGCCGCGCCTCATCGAACTGGAAAACCTCCGCGGCACCTTCCACTGCCACACCACCGCCTCGGACGGCCGCGCCCCGCTCGCCGCCATGGTCGACACCGCCCGCGACCTCGGCCTCCAGTACCTCGGAATCTCCGACCACTCGAAGTCGTCATTCCAGGCACGCGGGCTCGACGAGCAGCGCCTCCTCCAACAACTAGGCGAGATCCGGGCCCTCGACGCCACGCTTGACGACATCACCCTGTTTGCCGGTTCGGAGGTCGACATCCTCCGCGACGGATCGCTCGACTTCGATGACTCGATCCTCGCCCAGCTCGATTTCTGCATCGCCTCGGTCCACGCCGCCTTCGCCCTCACCGAGGAGGAAATGACCCGGCGCATCATCAAGGCCATGGAAAACGAGCACGTCACCATGCTCGGCCACCTAACAGGCCGGCTGCTCCTGCGCCGCGACGCCTATCCGGTCGACCACGCCAAGATCATCGACTGCGCCGCGGAGACGCGCACGGTCATCGAGCTCAACGCGACCATCACCCGCCTCGACATGGACTGGCGCTGGTGGCAGCGGGCCCGCGACAAGGGGGTGCTCTGCTCGATCAACCCCGACGCCCACCACCCGGAACACTTCCAGAACCTCGCCTTCGGCGTGCGCATCGCCCGCAAAGGATGGCTGCGCCGCGAGGACGTCATCAACACCCGCTCGCCGGCACAAATCCAAGAGTTCCTGCGCACCCCGAAGGCAAAACGCTAGGCGCCGCAACCGCAACCAGCAACGCCCCATCCTAACCGGCCGGCTGCTCGCGCAGCCAGGGGCGCAGGGCTAACAAGTCGGGGTCCTTCACGGCCATTCTGAGAACCTCGGCGCGGCTCGCGTGCAGCGCCTGCTCCAACAACTCGCGGGCCTCCGCGTGGCGCCCCTGGACGCAGGCATAACAGGCGAGGTTGTAGTTGATGAGGAGGTCATGCGGATGGTGCTGCAAGCCGGCCTGGAGGACCACCTCGGCCTCGGCAAGCGTGCGCGAGCGGCGCAGCGCGTAGGCAGCCTGGATCCACCACGCTGGCTGGCCGGGTTCGCGCTGGAGCATCGGCAGGCAGGTGACCGCCGCCTCGCTCCAGCGCCCGAGGACAAACAAGGCCTCGACCCGCAGGTGCATCACCGCGGAGCTCGCCTGCGGCGCCGCGGCGAGCTCGGCAAGCGCCTCGTCGGGCATCCCCAACTTGAGGTAGCCCGAGGCGCGCAGGCAGCTGGCGGATACCGCGTCATCCATGCGCGCCACGATGGCTGCCAGGCGCCGCCTTGGCGAGCACCGGTTGCCGCTTGCATCCGCGGGATGGCGCGCGGATTGTTGGAAACTAACACCATGAAATTCCAAGGTCCCAGCGGAGCCCAGGTTCGCGCGGCAGCCATCGCCGCGGCCGCGCGCCTGCTGGCCGATGGCGCCGCGCCGCGCCGCGCCCGCCACGAGCTCGCCCGGCGCACCTCGCCGGCGCAGGTCGATGCCCTCTGGCCCCACGTGGAAGCCGCCGCCGCCACCCTCCAGGCGCAGCGGCGCCGGCGGGTCCGCAGCCTCGCCATCGGTTGGATCCTGCTGGGGCTGGCGCTCCTCGCCGGGTTCGGCTGGTGCGCGCTTGCCCACCGGACCATCCCGGTCGCCCTCCTCCTCGGAATCGTCCCGCTTTACTACGGCATCCATCTCCTCAACCTGCCACCAACCCGCGAACCCAGCCTCCACCCACCGCGCTTCTTCGGCCGCAAGCTCTAGCAACCACTGGCAGGCGGAGCCGCCACCCAGCTGCTAGAACCGCAGCGTCGCCGGCTTCGGTGTGTCGCGGTTGAGCTTCTCGCAAACCATCCTGCACAGTTCGAACACCATCTCGTCGGCGATCGCATACAGCACCTCGGTCCCCCGCTTGCGGCGGCTAACCACCCCGGCGGCATACAACTGGCCCAGCTGCTTGGAGACGTTCGCCTGGCTGGTGTTGAGCCGCGCCACGATCTCCGAGACCTTCAACTCGCCAGCCTTGAGCTCCTGCAGGATCGCCAGCCGCGTCGGCTCCGCAAACGCTCGGAACAACCCCGCCACCCGCTCGAGTTCCTCGGCTCCCAGTTTCATTCCTTCCTAGCCTAGCGACAAAAAATCCCCTTGCAAGAATAACCAAATAGCTATAGAGATATATTTATGGACAGCAAGCATCTCCATTCCGCGCTGGCCGCCGGGGCCGATCTGAAGCTCATCGACGTGCGCACCCCGGGAGAATTCGCCGCCCTGCACCTCGCCGGATCGCGGCTGGTGCCGCTCGACCGGTTAGCCGGGCCGGCGCTCGCCGCGCTTGCCGCCGAGCCCGGCCAGTGCGTGCTCGTCTGCCGCACCGGGCGGCGTGCCGAAGACGCGCGCCGCAGGCTCGCCGCCTCCGGGGCCCCCGATCCGCTGGTTCTCGATGGCGGTCTCGACGCCTGGCTGCGCGCCGACTTCCCGGTCGTGCGCGGCAAGGGCGTCATCTCGCTCGAGCGCCAGGTGCGCATCGCCGCGGGACTGCTGGTCCTAACCGGAATCGCGCTCGGCAGTTGGATCCATCCGGGCTTCTACGCCCTCAGCGGCTTTGTTGGGGCCGGGCTGACCTTCGCCGGCATCACCGACTGGTGCGGGATGGGCATGCTCCTCGCCCGCATGCCGTGGAACCAGGCTTCATCCGGCTCGGAGCCATCAGCCTGAGAAACCCCCCAACCTAACAACCCCATGTTCCTCCGCCAGATCAGCGACCCCGCTCTCGGACAAAACGCCTACCTCATCGGCTGCCAGCGGACCGGCGAGGCGCTTCTGGTCGACCCGCAACGCGATGTCGACCGCTACCTGCGCATCGCCGCGGAGAATGGTCTGCGCATCGTCGCGGTTGCCGAAACCCACATCCACGCCGACTACCTCAGCGGCGCCCGCGAGCTGGTCACCCGCCACGGCGCGCTTGCCTATCTTTCCGCCGAGGGCGGCCCCGCCTGGCAGTTCGAGTGGGCCAAGGACGAGCCCAACGCACGCTTCCTGCATGACCGCGACGCCTTCCAGATCGGCAACGTCGGGTTCCAGGCGTACCTAACACCCGGGCACACCCCCGAGCACCTGAGCTTCCTGGTCAGCGACTTCGGTGGGCAAGCCGACGAGCCGATCGCGCTGCTGAGCGGGGATTTTATTTTCGTCGGGGATGTCGGGCGCCCGGACCTGCTAGAGAGCGCGGCCGGCCAGATGGGAACGATGGAAGCAAGCGCGCGGGCGCTGTTTGCAAGCCTGCGGGCGAGCAGCTGGCTGCCGGACCACCTCCAGGTGCTCCCGGGCCATGGTGCCGGAAGCGCATGCGGCAAAGCGCTCGGAGCGGTGCCGACCAGCGTGCTTGGCTACGAGCGCAAGTTCAACCAGCCGTTGCGCGAGGCGCTCACGGGCAACGAGGGATCCTTCGTGACCCACATCCTCACCGGGCAACCGGAGCCACCGCTGTACTTCGCCCGGATGAAGCGCGACAACCGGCTTGGCCCGCCACTGCTGCCCAACGGATCGCTGCCGGTCCCCGCAAAGATTTCGCGCGCCTCACTGGCGGCGAACCTGGCGGATCCTAACACCGCTGTCCTCGACCTGCGCGCCAGCCGCCACGAGTTTGCCCGCGCTCACCTCCGCGGCGCGATCCACGCCCCGATGGCCGGCGGCAAGCTAACCGCCGCGGCCGGATCGTTCCTCCCCGAGACTGCCCGGATTCTGCTCGTCGTGGAGGATGAAGCCACGCTGCCCGACGCCGTGCGCCAGCTCGTGCGCATCGGCCTTGACAAAGTTGCCGGCTGGACCAGCGCTGCCGAGGCGCATGCCGAGCCGTCGCTAACCGCATCCTTGCAGCGCATCGAGGCAGCGGACCTTCCCGCGGACGCTGCGGTGTTGGACGTCCGCGGCGCCGACGAGTTCGCCGCCGGGCATCTCCGCGGCGCAACCAACATCGCCTACACCCGCCTGGCCGCCCACCTCGACGAGCTGCCCGCTGGCCGGCCGCTCCACGTCCACTGTGCCGGCGGCCTGCGTGCGGCAATCGCCTCCTCGTTCCTTGCCGCCCGGGGCCACCAGGTCATCTGGGTCGACGGCAGTTTTAGCGAACTGCCGGCAGGCCGGCGGACCACGTCGTCTTGAAAACTTCTTGCCACCTGCGCCGCGCGCCTCAGCGTTTCTCCTGATGGATCCCACCACGGCAAAGTCCGCCGCCACCTCGTGGCGCTGGCTGCTGGCCTCGGCGGCCGGCTGCGGCGGCTGCACGCTCGCCGGGGTGCTGCTAGAGCGCGACCCGGCCCTCCACGCATGGGCGCTGGCAGCCTACGCGGCGGCCTATCTCCTCGGCGGTTGGGAGGTGGCTCTCAGCACCTTGCGGCGGCTGCGCCGGCTGCGGCTCGATATTCATTTTCTGATGTTGGCGGTGGCCATGGGAGCTGCGGCGATTGGCGCGTGGTGGGAGGGCGCGGTCCTGTTGTTTTTGTTCTCGCTGAGCAACGGGCTTGAGGCGCTGGCCGAGGCGCGCACCGAGCGCGAGATCCGCAGCCTGCTGCGCGATGCTCCCAAAACCGCCCTGCGGGTGGCCGCCGACGGCAGCGAGGTGGAGGTCTCCGCCGAAACCCTCCAGCCCGGCGACCACATCCGGATCCTGCCCGAGCGGCTCTTTCCCGCCGATGCCAGGGTGCTTTCAGGAACCTCCGCGGCGGACGAGTCGACCCTAACAGGCGAATCGCTCGCCGTCGAAAAGCAGCCGGGCGACACCGTATTTGGCGGCACCCTCAACACCTACGGCCCGCTCGTCGCCGCGGTCCTGCGGCTGCCCGCGGAGAGCGCCCATGCGCGGATCATCCGCATGATCCGCGACGCCCAGGCGAGCAAGGCGCCGTCGCAACGCTTCACCGACCGCTTCGGAACCGGCTACACCATCGGCCTGCTGGCCCTAACCGCGGCAATGTTTTTTATCTGGCACCTTGGCTTCGGGCTGCCGGCGTTCCGCAGTGGCGAGGGCGAGCGCTCGGCATTCTACCGGGCGATGACGCTGCTCGTTGTCGGCTCTCCCTGCGCGCTGGTCATCTCGATTCCATCCGCCATCCTCACCGGGATCGCGGCCGGCGCGCGCCGCGGGATCCTCTTCCGCGGCGGAATCGCCTTGGAGAACCTCGCCTCCATCAACCGTCTGGCGATGGACAAAACCGGCACCCTAACCGAGGGAAAGCTTGCCCTGATAGACATCGAGGCCGCCCCTGGCGGCGACCCAGCCGCGGTGCTGCAGCTGGCGGCGGCCTTGTCGCGCCAGTCGACCCACCCGCTCTCGCGGGCGATTGCCGACGCCTACCTGCGGCGCGCGGGCAGCGACGCGCCGGCAGCCACCGCGGTTGTCTCGCTTCCCGGCCAGGGTGTCTCAGGCATCGTCGGGGAGCGCAGCGCCGCGCTTGGACGGCGCTCGCTGTTTGCGGATGTGCCATGGTTGCTTGAGCGCCCGGATCCGGCTCCGGGCCTTACCGAAGTCCTGGTCTCCGACGGGGCCGTCCACGGCCGGCTGCTCTTGCGCGACGCGCTGCGCAAGGAGTCCGCGGCACTCATCGAGGGCCTGCGCCACCGCGGCGTGACCGCCACCATGCTCACCGGCGACCGCGCCCAGGCCGCCGAGCTGGTGGCGCGCGACCTCGGCCTAACAGACATGCGCGCCGGCCTAACACCGGAAGCCAAGGTCGCGGCGATCACAGCCTGGCGGGATGCGGGCGAGCGCGTCGGGATGGTTGGCGACGGGACCAACGACGCGCCAAGCCTGGCCGCCGCGGATGTTTCCATCGGGATGGGCCTGCATGGTTCGGATGCGGTCCTCGAACAGGCTGATGTGATCCTAACCCATGACAAGCTCGAGCGGGTCATCGAGGCCATCGACCTGTCGCGCCGCTGCCGCACGATCATCCGCCAGAACCTCGGGATCTCGCTCGGAGTCGTCGCGGTGCTGGCCATTTCGGCGATGGCGGCGCTCATTCCGCTGCCGCTCGGGGTGCTCGGGCACGAGGGGTCGACCGTGGTGGTGGTCCTCAACAGCCTGAGGCTGCTGCGCCTGCGCCTGCCATCCGCGGCTTGATCCCCGCTACCCCTTGTGCTTCGCCCACGAGTCGCGCAGCGCCACGGTCCGGTTGAACACCAGCGAGGCGCCCGGCACATGCTCGCGGCTGTCGGCGCAAAAATAACCGATCCGCTCAAACTGGCAGCGGAAGCCCGGCGGGCACTCCGCGAGCGCCGGCTCTAACTTGGCGGCGGCCACGGTTGTTAGCGAGGTCGGGTTGAGGCAGGCGAGAAACCCGTCCGGGTGGGCATCGGGGTCCTCGTCGGTGAACAAGCGGTCATACAGGCGGACCTCGGCGTCGACCGCGTGGGCGACCGGAACCCAGTGGATCGCGGCCTTGCAGACGACTCCCTCGGGAGCATCGGCCCCAAGCGTGCCCGGCAAGACCTCGCCGCGCAGCTCGGTGACTTTGCCGGAGGAATCCTTCTCAAAGCCGGTGCACTTGACGATGTAGCCGCCGCGCAAGCGGACATGCCGCTGCGGCCCGAGTCGATAGAACTGCTTTGGCGGGTCTTCGAGGAAGTCGTCGCGCTCGATCCAGACCTCGCGGCCGAGCGGGACCGGGCGGGTGCCGGCGGCGGGGTCCTGCGGGTGGTTGTCGACCATGATCGGCTCCTCGTGGTCCGCTGCCAGGTTCTCCAACACCAGCTTGAGCGGATCAAGCACCGCCATGCGCCGCGGCGCCTCGCGGTTGAGAAAATCGCGGACCTCGAACTCCAACAACGCCACGTCGGTGGTGGCGTTGAACTTGGTGATCCCGACGCGCCGGCAGAACGCGCGCACCGCCTCGGCCGGGTACCCGCGTCGGCGGATCCCCGAGATCGTCGGCATCCGCGGGTCGTCCCAGCCGCCCACGTGGCCCTCCTTGACCAGTTGGAGCAGCTTGCGCTTGCTCATCACCGTGTAGGTTAGGTTCAACCGTGAGAACTCGATCTGGCGCGGCCGCGCCGGCACCGGGCAATTCTCGATCACCCACTCGTAAAGCGGCCGGTGGATCTCGAACTCGAGCGTGCACAGCGAATGGGTGATGTGCTCCTTGGCATCCTCCAACGGATGGGCGAAGTCATACATCGGATAGATGCACCATGAGTCCCCGGTGTTGTGGTGGTGGGCGTGCATGATCCGGTAGAGGACCGGGTCGCGCATCACGACGTTGGACGAGCCCATGTCGATTTTCGCCCGCAGGACCATCTCGCCGTCCTTAAACTCGCCCGCGCGCATCCGCTCGAAGAGCGCGAGGCTCTCCTCCACCGGCCGCTCACGGAACGGCGAGGGCGTTCCCGGCACCACCAGGTTCCCGCGGGTCTCACGGATCTCCTCGGGCGTCTGCTCGTCAACATACGCCAGCCCGCGCTCGATGAGTGACACCGCGCAGTCGTAGAAAAACCCAAAGTAGTCGCTCGCGAAATACAGGTCGCTGCCCCAGTCAAAACCCAGCCAGGCGACGTCCTCCTTGATGCTCTCCACGTACTCGCTCTCCTCCTTGGACGGGTTGGTGTCGTCAAACCGCAGGTGGCACTTCGCCCCGCACCCGCCATGTTCCTCGGCAATCCCGAAATTCAGCGCGATCGACTTGGCGTGGCCGATGTGGAGGTAACCGTTGGGCTCGGGCGGAAACCGGGTGGTCACCGTCGTGTGTTTGCCGCTGGCAAGGTCCGCGGCGATGATCTCGCGGATGAAGTCGGTCTTGGGAGTTTCAGACATTGGATGGGGAAAGATGAATCGCGGGCTGCGGCAACTCGGTACGCGCGGATCGGCTATTTCGCCAGCTCTTCCAACAGAACCTGGTTGAGCCGGATGCCGCCCTCGAAGTTCTCGACGGCGAAGTTCTCGTTGGGCGCGTGGATCTGACAGTCGGGCAAGGCGAGCCCGAGCATGAGCGTGTCGGCGCCAAGGATCTGTTTGAACGCCTGGATGATCGGGATGCTGCCACCCTCACGGGTCAGCACCGGCTCGCTGCCAAACGCACTGGCCAGCGCCCGCCGCGCCGCGAGCGCGTCTGCCGAGTTAGGATCCATTAGATACGGCATGCCGTCGTGGCCGGCGTGAACCTCGAGGGTGACCCCCGCCGGGCAATTGGCCTCGAGGTGGCGCAGCACCTTCCGCTGAATGTCGGCCGGATCCTGGTCGGGGACCAGGCGGAAGGAGAACTTGGCGATCGCGCTGGCCGGGATGACCGTCTTCGACCCCTCGCCCTGGTAGCCGCCGCCAATCCCGTTGACCTCCGCGGTCGGCCGCGCCCACATCCGCTCGATGGCGCTATAGCCGGCCTCGCCGAAGCCCGCCGGCGATCCGGTTTGGGCAAGGATGCGCTCCTCGGCGGTCGCCGGAATCGCCGCCCACATCTGCCGCTCCCATGGCTCAAGGGCGCGCACATCGTCATAGAATCCCTCCACCCGGACCCGCCCGTCCGCGTCATGCAGGCTCGCCACCAGCCGCGCCACCGCGGTCGCCGGATTGGCGATCGCCCCGCCGTAGATCCCCGAGTGCAGGTCGCCACGCGGACCGTGCACCGTCACCTCGCAGCACGTGATCCCGCGCAGCCCGTAGCCGAGCGTCGGCGTGCGCGCCGCGACCATCCCGGTGTCGGACACCGCGATGACGTCGCACGCCAGGGCTGTTAGATTCTGTTGGAGAAACGGCGCAAGGTTGGGGCTGCCGATCTCCTCCTCGCCCTCGAAGAGGAAAATCAGGTTCACCGGCAGCTCGCCGTGGGCCGCGAGGGCCGCCTCCACCCCGAGGACGTGGGCGAGCATCTGGCCCTTGTTGTCGGTGGCGCCGCGGGCCCAGA
>JBILQE010000105.1:0-3179 GCA_044373465.1 Akkermansiaceae bacterium
GCGAGCCCGACCTGCGCAACATTCCGATCAACCGGGTCGGGGTCAAGAACCTCCGCTTCCCGGTCGAGGTCCGCGACAAGGACGGCCGGATCCAGGGGACGGTCGCCACCGTGGCGCTCGCCGTCGACCTTCCGCACCACTACAAGGGGACCCACATGAGCCGGTTTGTGGAGGTCCTCAACTCCCACGGCAAAGTGTTGGACGTCCGCTCGATGGCGGCGCTGCCATCCGAGCTGTTGGAGCGGCTTGATGCGCGCCGCGCCCACGTCGAGTTCCAGTTCGCGTTTTTCGTCAACAAGGCTGCGCCGGTGAGCGGCAAGCAGGGGTTGTTGGACTACGAGGTCCGCTTTGAGGTCGAGGCGGAGAAGGGTGGGGCGGTGGACTTTGTGCTGACGGTGATGGTGCCGGTGGCGACTTTGTGCCCGTGCTCGAAGGCGATCAGCAGCTACGGGGCGCACAACCAGCGCGGCACGGTGACCTATTCGGTGCGGACCCGGGAGCCGATCTGGATTGCGGACTTGATCCGGCTCGTCGAGCGCTCGGCAAGCTGTGAATTGTACAGCCTGCTGAAGCGTCCCGACGAGAAGGCGGTGACCGAGCGTGCGTATGACAATCCGGTGTTTGTCGAGGACCTGGTGCGCAACGTCGCGGCCCGCTCCGAGGCCCAAGAAAACATCCTCTGGTACCGGGTCGAGGCGGAGAACTACGAGTCGATCCACAACCACAACGCCTACGCGGTGATCGAAAAACCGCGCTAGCCGCGGCCGCCGCCGGGAAAACCGTCAGCCGGCCCAGGCGAACGACAGGTCAAGCCGGGTGGCCCCGGCGTCGCGCCGCGCGGCCTCCCGCATCACCAGCTGGCAATAATCTTCAAGCGACTCGGCGCGGGCCAACCCCAGGCAGTCGCTGCGGCGTTGCGCGCTTTCGCGGATGACGATCCACAGGCGGATCTTGGTTTCCAGAAGGTTCTGAAGCGGGCGCAATTCCTCGCGGCGCCACCCCGGGACCCGCCCGCGGAGCGCAAAATACATCCGCACGCACGCCCCTGGCTGGCGTCCGTCGCGCCACGCCGCGCGCAGGTCGAGCAAGCTGTCGGCCGCCGACGGAAACGCCCCGAAGAGCGGCTTGAGACAGGCGTCGAGCTCCCCCATCGGGCAAGGGAAGGAGCCCGTGGGCGAATGACCGGGCAGCGGTGGGTTCACGCCGCCGACCTTATTGCGATCGGTTCGCAGGAGCAAGCGGCATCGCCCAACATAATTTGCGGGTTTGCTGCGGGATGGCTCAGTCGATGGCGCGGGGGAAGAATTCGCCGCACCACTCCTCGGCGGTGGTTTCGGGAAAAATGGTGGTGAAGTGGGTTTCGTCGTCGACGCTGAAGGCGACGGTTTGGGGTGAGTAGCGGTGGCACTCGCCGGTGGCGGCGTCCTTGAGTTCCCAGTAGCGGCATTTGCCGCAGGCTTCGATCTTGGTTGCGGTGTGGGTTTCCATGGGGGGGATTGGATAGTTAGGCGGGAAGTTCCCACCGGGGCGGGAGGGATTCAACCGGTTTTTCGGCGCGTGCGGTTGCCAAGGGTGGGAGGGCGGTTTAAACCCACCGGCTCATGAGCGAAGCTGCCGTCTCCCCCGTTGCCCACCACCTTGATGCCATCGCCCGGGAGACCGGGATCAACCCGCGCTCGGTGGCGGCGACCGCCCGGTTGTTAGGCGAGGGGGCGACGGTGCCGTTCATCTCGCGCTACCGCAAGGAGGCGACCGGCTCGCTTGACGAAGTCCAGGTGGCGGCGATTCGCGACCGGATGCTGCAGCTCGCGGAGCTGGATTCGCGCCGGGCGGCGATCCTCAAGTCGCTCGACGAGCGCAGCTTGTTGAGCGCCGAGCTGCGCGCCAAGGTCAATGCGGCCGGAACGCTGACGAGCTTGGAGGACATCTTCGCGCCGTTCCGGCCAAAGCGCCAGACACGCGCCACCCAGGCGCGCGACCGCGGCCTCGCGCCGCTGGCCGAATGGCTGCTGGCCAACCAGGACAGTGGCACCGCCGAACCGGACGCGGAGGCTACCAAGTTTGTCGATCCGGCCAACGAGGTGGCCGACATTGCTGCGGCGCTCGCCGGCGCGCGCGACATCATCGCCGAGCAGGTCGCCGAGGACGCCGAGCTGCGCGGACGGGCGCGGCGGCTCTACGAGAACGAGGCGGAGATTTCCTCCAAGGTGATGTACGGCAAGGAGGAGAGCGCCGAGGCGGCAAAGTTCCGCGACTATTTCGAGTGGTGCGAGCCGCTCAAGTCGATCCCGTCGCACCGCTTGTTGGCGATCCGCCGCGGTGAAAAAGAGGGCGTCTTGTTCATGCGCATCAGCGTCGCCCTCGAGCGCGTCACCGCCCTGGCCCTGCCACTCTGGGTCACCGGCAACGGACCGGTCGCCGCCCACGTCCGCCTCGCCACCGAGGACGGCTGCAAGCGCCTCCTGATGCCCTCGCTGGAAACCGAAATGCGCCTGGCCACCAAGAAGGCCGCCGACGAGACCGCCATCCGGGTCTTCGCCGACAACCTGCGCGAGCTTTTGTTAGCCTCGCCGCTTGGTCAGAAGCGCGTCTTGACCCTTGACCCGGGGTTCCGCACCGGCTGCAAGACTGTGGTCCTCGACCAACAGGGGAAGCTCCTCCACCACACCGTCATCTTTGTCATCGGCTCGGCCCAACAATTGTTGGACTCGGCGCGCGAGCTCATCGCGCTGGTGGAAAAGTTTGCCATCGAGGTGATCGCGATCGGCAACGGGACGGCCAGCCGCGAGACCGAGGCGTTCATCGCCAAGCTCGGGCTGGCGAAGTCGATTCCGGTGGTGATGGTCAACGAGAGCGGCGCGTCGATCTATTCGGCCTCGGACGTCGCGCGCGAGGAGTTCCCTGACCAGGACGTCACGGTGCGCGGCGCGGTGAGCATCGGCCGGCGGCTGATGGACCCGCTCGCCGAGTTGGTCAAGATTGACCCGAAGTCGATCGGCGTCGGCCAGTATCAGCATGATGTCGACCAGCGCCTGCTCAAGGCCGGGCTGGACGATGTGGTTGTTAGTTGTGTCAACGCTGTTGGAGTGGAGGTCAACACGGCCAGCAAGGAGTTGTTAAGTTACGTTTCCGGGCTCAACCGGAGCCTTGCGGAGAACATCGTCGCCTGGCGCAACGCC
>JBILQE010000075.1:0-10593 GCA_044373465.1 Akkermansiaceae bacterium
GCCGGGCTGACGACCGCCGCGGAGGTCATCCACGTGACGATGTCCGACTTGGACTAAAAAAGTCCCCCACAAGAATTTCCCAGGAGCATGGATACCAATCAAGTCATCGAACTTTTCACTGCCCGCGGCATGGTTGACCGCGGCCTCGCGGAGGATATCCGCGCGGAAATCCTCAACAGCGGCAAGGCCTTGCCGCAAATCCTCGCGGATTTCGAGATCATCTCGTCCCCGGACGACGTCTGGCCGATCGTCGCCAGCGAGCTTGGCGCCGACCTCATCGACCTGAGCCGCTGGACGCCGCCCGACGAACTCCTCGCGCTGGTCCCCGCCGGGATGGCCCGGCTGCATGGCGCGCTGCCGGTCAACTTCACCGCCGAAGGGCTCCAGGTGGTTCTGGTCGATCCGCTCAACCCGCAGACGGTCGAGGACCTCCGGTTTGCCCTCGGCAAGGAGATCATCGTCGCGGTCGCCCCGGACCACCTGGTCGAAAAGAAGATCAACGAGTGCTACGGCGGCGAGGGCAAGGCGATGGAGGAGCTCCTCAAGCAGCTTGAGGTCGGCACCTCCGGGGACATCAACATGGCCGACATCGAGGCGGAGGCGAATTCCGCGCCGATCATCCGCTACGTCGACCTGGTCCTCTACCAGGCGATCCGCGAGAAGGCCTCCGACATCCACTTTGAGCCATTCGAGAAGGATTTCAAAATCCGCTACCGGGTCGACGGGTCGCTCTACGAGATGGCCCCGCCGCCGCTCCACCTTGCCTTGCCGATCCTCTCGCGCATCAAGGTGATGGCCAACCTCAACATCGCCGAGCGGCGCATCCCCCAGGACGGCCGGATCGTCAAGCAGGTCGGCGAAAAGAGCGTCGACATGCGGGTCTCCTCGCTGCCGACCCAGCACGGCGAAAGCATCGTGCTGCGGATCCTCGACCGCTCCGCGGTCAACCTGGACCTCAACGCCCTCGGGCTTCCTGCCCATGTCGACAGCTACGTCCGCGAGACGATTCAGAAGCCGAACGGGATTTTCATCGTCACCGGGCCGACCGGCGCCGGCAAGACGACGACCCTGTACGCCGCCCTGCGCGAGATCAACACGACCGACTCGAAGCTGCTCACCGCCGAGGACCCGGTCGAATACGACATCGACGGGATCATCCAGATTCCGGTCAACGAGGCCATCGGGCTGACCTTCCCGCGGATCCTGCGCGCGTTCCTCCGCCAGGACCCGGACCGGATCATGGTCGGGGAAATGCGCGACCTCGACACCGCCCAGATCGCCATCCAGGCCTCGCTGACCGGCCACTTGGTTCTTTCCACCCTGCACACCAACGATGCGGCCGGTGCGGTCACCCGCTTGATCGACATGGGCGCGGAGCCGTTCCTGGTCGCCGCCTCGCTCGAGGGGATCCTCGCCCAGCGCTTGCTGCGCACCATCTGCAAGGACTGCCGGACCGCCTACGAGCCAAGCGAGGCAATCCTCAGCCAGCTCGGCGTCTCGCCCCACGAGCTTGGCGACAAGAGCTTCTACACTGGCCGCGGCTGCGATGCCTGCGGCCAGACCGGCTACCGCGGGCGCATCGGGCTCTTCGAGCTCCTCGACATCACCGACCCGATCCGCGAGCTCATCACCGAGCGCGCCCCCACCGTGGTCATCAAACAAAAGGCCATCGAACTCGGGATGATCACCCTGCGCGAAGACGGCCTGCGCAACATCTACGATGGGGTCACCACCATCGAGGAAGTCCTGAAGTATACCTGATTCCACAGCCCATCCTTGCCCCCCACCGATGATTTTGTTATTCCTATCCAACTAGCTTAAAACCCATCCATGGCCACTTACCTCTACACCGCGCTCAATGCCAACGGGGAGCAAACCACCGGCACCGTCCAGGCAGGCTCGGAACCCGACGCGATCCAGCAGATCAAGGGGCAGAACCTGTTTCCCACCCAGATCGTCGAGCAAGGGAAGGGGTCGCTCTCGACCGGCAAGGCCAAGGCCGGCACCACCAAGGGCAAGGCCCGCGCGCGCAAGGCAAGCGGTGGCCGGGTCAAGCCGAAGGTCCTGATGATCTTCACCCGCCAGCTCGCCACCCTGATCGATGCCGGCCTGCCGCTGTTGCGCGGCCTCACGGTGCTCGCCAAGCAGGAACCCAACCCGGTCCTGCGCAACACGATCAACTCGCTGGCCGACTCGGTCCAAGGCGGCTCGACGTTCTCGGAAAGCCTCGCGCAGCACCCGCGCCTGTTCAACAAGCTCTTCGTCAACATGGTCAAGGCCGGCGAGCTCGGCGGTGTGCTGGAGGTCGTCCTCACCCGCCTCGCCGAATACCAGGAAAAGGCGCAAAAGCTCAAAAACAAGATCGTTGCCGCGATGGTCTACCCGGTCATCGTGATGTTCATCGCCGTGTCGATCCTGACCTTCCTGATGCTCGTCATCGTGCCGAAGTTCAAGACCATGTTCGATGACATGAACGTCACCCTGCCGCTCATCTCGCGGGTCGTCTTCGGGTTCTCCAACTTCTTCCTGACCAGCTCCTTCATTCTTCCCAACGCGGTCTGGGTGTTCCTCGTCTTCATCGGCGGGGTGATCCTGTTCAACGTCTGGGGCCAGACCAAGGCGGGCCGGCAGAATATCGACGCCCTCAAGCTGCGCCTCCCGATCTTTGGCGACATCCAGCGCAAGAGTGCCGTCTCGCGCTTCTCCCGGACCCTCGGCACCCTGGTGACCTCCGGCGTGCCGATCCTCCAGGCCCTCAACATCACCCGTGACACCGCCGGCAACGTCGTCATCTCTACGGCCATCGACAAGGTCCACGAGGCCGTCAAGGAGGGCGAGTCGATCGTCACCCCGCTGCAGGCCTCCAAGGTGTTTCCGACCATGGTCATCAGCATGGTCGACGTCGGCGAGGAAACCGGCCAGCTTCCCGAGATGCTCCTCAAGGTCGCGGATGTCTATGACGACGAAGTCGACAACTCGGTCACCGCGCTCACCTCGATCCTCGAGCCGGTCATGATTGTGATCCTTGCCTTGGTCGTCGGCGCGGTCGTGTTCGCGCTGTTCCTGCCGCTGATCCAGATCATCAAGAACATGGACAACATCTAAGTCGCCCAAGCCAATGCTCCGCATCCACTCAACCACCCGCCGACGGCGGCACGAGGGGTTTACCCTCATCGAGATCCTCATCGTGATGATGATCATCATGATTCTCGCCGGGATGACCCTCGGCGGGATCGCGCTGGTCCAGCGGATGCGCGACGAAGCCAAGGCGAAAGTCCAGATCGGCCTGCTCGCCACCGCCTTGGACGGCTACAAGGCGGTCTACGGCGCCTATCCGGCCGGTGACGGCAGCGCCACGTCGACGACGTTGCTGCGCACCGAGCTATACCCGGCCGAGGGTGCCCTGGAGGGTGACAAGGTGTTCCTTTCCGACCTCGGGCAGGTCAACGGCCAAGGGTGGGGCGGCAGCGGCCCGATCCTCGACCCGTTCAAGAATATCGGCTCCGACGGCGTCGCCAGCGCCTACCGCTACCGCAGCCCGGGCACCCACAACGTCGACTTCGATCTCTGGTCGTTTGGCCAGGATGGAATCGAAAACACCGGGGATGATATAAAGAATTGGTGATCAGTAGATTGCCTTGACGGCCAGGGTCCCTTCCGGGTGCTTTGGGGGGGAAATCACTCGACACGGGCGGTGATTCGTCTTTGTTGGCGTTATCATGACGAGCGATGAGATTTCCGCCTCCGGCGACGATGCGGGCGGACAATCCGCGGAGAGGCGCCAACAGCCGCGGCGCAGTCCGCGGCGGGTCGGCAAGTCCGCGGCTAGAACGCAGCCACCCGGCTCGCCCCAACCACTTTCAACCCCCCAAGCTATGACCGATGAACCGGAAGGATCTTCCAGCGCGCTCCCCGAGGCCCCCGAGCGGCGGACTGAGCGCCAAGCGCCAGTGGGCAACGTGCGCGACCTGCGCAGCCGTCCTGCGGATAACCCCGGCGCGGCTGCGGGTGACATTGAGGATGAAATCATCCGTGATCCGAACGCCGACGAGCCCACGAGGCCGGAGCTTGGCAATGATGATGAGCCTGGCGAGGATGGCCGCTCGCCCCACCGCAAGGGTCGCAAACGCCGCCGCCGCGGCCGCGGCGAGGACTCCGAGGGCATCGGCGGTGGCCCGGCGCCTGAGCGCCCCAACCTTGATCCCGAAGAAGTCTCCAAGCGCGCCTGGAAAATCTACCTTGGCGAGGTCAGCGAGGAAGGGCTCGCCCTGATCAACGACAACACCGCCAGGGAAATGGCCAAGCGCAGCTTCCGCCTCGCTGAAATCTTCATCGAGGAGCAATCCCGCCGCGCCTGACCGGCTGGCCGACACCAGACGGTTTTTCCCTTGTGCATCCGGCCTCGCAGGGGGACTCTCCGCCTCCCAACCGCAGTCAGCCATGTCGGAAATCCCAGCTTTTGCCGAAATCGGCCGCGCCCTCCATGCCCACCAGCGCTTCGCGGTCCTCAGCCACATGCGCCCCGACGGCGACGCCATCGGCTCCCAGCTCGCGCTTGGGATCTCGCTCCAGCGCCTCGGCAAAACCGTCCACTTCATCAACGAGGACGGCCTGCCCGAGAACCTCGCGTTCCTTCCCGGCGCCGAGCTCATCCAGCAGCCACCCGCCGAGCCGCTCGACATCGACGTCGCCATCGCCCTGGACACTGCCGCCAAGCCACGCCTCGGCGCCCGCTCAATTGCCGCCGCCTCCGGCGCCAAGCTCTGGATCAACATCGACCACCACCTCTCCAACCCGGGATACGGCGATCTGAACCACCTCGACTCATCCAGCCCGGCCACCGGGCAGATCATCTACCAATTGCTAACAACCCTGGGGCTGCCGCTGCCGCCCGAGACCCGGGATGCGATCTACGTTGCGGTTTCGACCGATACCGGGTCGTTCCAGTACTCAGGGACAACCGCGGCGACCTACGCGATGGCCGCCGACCTCGTCGGGCGCGGGCTCGATGTCGGGCGACTCAACTCGCTGACCTACGACAACCACCCGCTGCGCCGCGTCGAGTTGCTGCGCGCCCTGCTCAACACTCTGGAGCTCAGCGATGACGGCCGGGTCGCCCACTGGCGGATGAGCGACGCCACGCGCCTCGAGCTCAACCTCCAGCCTGACGACAGCGAGGGGCTGATAGACACGATCCGTTCCATCAAGGGAGTTCTTGTGGCGGTGTTCTTCGAGGAGCTCCCCGATGGCCAGATCCGGGTCTCGACCCGCTCGAAGGATTCCTCGGTCAATGTCTGCGCGATCTGCAGCCAGTTCGGCGGCGGCGGCCATGCCCTCGCCGCCGGGATCCGGATGCCCGGACCACTCGCACAGGCCCGACAGGCGGTCCTCGCCGCCATCCAACAGGCGCTCCCGCCCGCCTAGCAGCCACGATTTTTTCTCCGCATTCTCTCCAAACTAACATGAGTATAGATTTCTCGGCCCCCAGCGGGGTCCTCCTCGTTGACAAGGCCGGCGGGATGACATCCCACGACGTGGTGGCGATCGCCCGGCGGGCGCTTGGGATCAAGAAGATCGGCCACTGCGGGACGCTAGACCCGATGGCCACGGGGCTGCTGATGCTTGTCGTCGGGCGTGCGACCAAGATCCAGGACCTGCTGATGAGCGAGGACAAGCAATACGAGGGGACGCTCACCCTCGGGGCGACGACCTCGACCCAGGACAAGGAGGGCGAGGTCCTCGAGCAACGCGAGGTCCCCGCGCTGGCCGCGGCCGAACTTGCCGCTGCCTTCGACCGCTACGTCGGGCCGTTTGAACAGATTCCGCCGATGGTTTCAGCCATCAAGATGGACGGGGTGCCGCTCTACAAACTTGCCCGCAAGGGCGTCGAGGTCGAGCGCGCGCCGCGGCCGGTCTACGTTACCGACTACCAGATCAAGCGCGTCGCGCTGCCTGAGGTTGAGTTTGTGGTGAACTGTTCGAAGGGTTTCTACGTGCGGACCTACGCCCACGACATCGGCGCCGCGCTCGGTTGCGGTGGCCACCTGAGCGCTTTGCGGCGCACCCGCTCGGGCAAGTTCACCCTTGATCGCGCGGTCCCGGTTGCCTTGCTCAAGGCCGGCGACCGCGAGGCGATTGCCAAGGCCATGGTTTCCCTCGCGGAAATCTCGCTGATGCGCGGCGCCTGACCCGGACCCTCTCAGCCGTTGGTGGCGGTCGCTATGGCTATCTTTGGATAGCCTTGGGAAGACCACTCGTCGATCAACCGGAAGGCGACGGCCAGCAACGTGGGCCCGAGGAAGATCCCGACGAGCCCGAAGGCAAGGGCCCCGCCAATGACCCCGCAGAAAATCAGCGCGAACGGCATGTGGCTTTTCTGGCTGATCAGGTAGGGCCGGACCACGTTGTCGACGCTGCTGATGCACAGCACCCCCCAGATGAGCATGAAGACCCCCCAGCCGGTTTCCCCTTGGGCAAACAACCAAAGTGACGCCGGCACCCAGATCAGCGGCGGGCCAAATGGCAAGATCACCGCGAGAAAAAACGTCAGCACCGCGAGCAACACCGCCCCGGGCACCCCGGCAATGAAAAATCCCAGCGCCGCCATGACCGATTGGACAAACGACGTCCCGAGAATGCCAAACACCACCCCGCGGACCGTGTCGCCAGCGACCTTGATCAGGTGCCGGCCACGTTGCCCGGCGAGCCGCTCAACGGCCACCCCGAGCCGCACCGACAGATCAGGTGCGTCGCGGAGCAGGAAGAACGCCAGCAACGCACTGAGCAGCACTTGAGTCACCCCCATGCCGACGGCCACGCCAGCGGCAAGCAGCCAGGATTTCGCCCAGACGAGCACTTTCCCGATCATCACCACGATGTGCGGAGATTGCGGCGCATCGCCATCGCCCGCCGGAGCGGGCTCCACGGCTGGCTGCCCGTCAAGCAGGGACGGGAGGTCCGGATCGGCCACCACGATTGCCTTGGGGGCACCTTCCACCGCCTCGTCAAGGTCCGCCATCCAGCGATTCCGGTCCTCGGCAAATCCAGTCCAGTAGTCACCCAGCTCGTCGCCGACAACTGGCAGGTCACTCACCCAGCGCGGCGGCTGCTCCGGGGCGGACATGAACCAGTTTCTCGTCGCCACCGCCAAGTCCCTGCCATCCTGTGCCAAGGTCACCCCGATCAACACCACCGGTCCGACAAACAGCGCCACCATCGTCAGCGTCACAAAACACGCCGCCAACGTGCGCGACCCGCGAAACCACCGGGTGAACAGCCGCTGCATCGGGTAGAGCGAGTACGTCAGAATCACCGCCCAGGTCAAAGCGGTGAGAAACGGCCTGAGGATGAAAAAGCAGCAACCCAACAGCAGCAGCAGAGCCAAGGCTCCCAGCAGGGGTTCAACCTTGCGCGGATTTTTTGAGGAATGATCTTCGGACATCGGCAGCCACTCTCATTGATTCTCGGCCAACACCGCCAGCGACACCCCGGGCGATGGGTCACTGGCTGATAATTGCCTCATTCGGGCATTCTTTGCAAACCTTGTATCGACGCCGACCACCCGGAACCTTGGATCGGCGCGGTTCCAGCCATTGGGGCTTGGTCTGGGCGCGGTGGGGATGTTTTGTCGGGGGATGTGGATCGCATGGATTTGCCGGCACGCGGGCCGCGGGATCTTGTTGGGCGGGTGGTTGCTCGGTCCGGCGGGCTGGTGCTTGCCGGAGGGGAATGCAGGCTTGGCGGCGAAGTATCCCGAGGATCGCGGAATCGCCGCGGATCCCGCGGTGATATTCCACGATGACTTCGAGGCCGGCGAGTTGGGCGCGAAGTGGGACAGCGTTTACCATGCGGAGAATGTCCGGATCGCGGGCGAGGGGGAAAATGTCCATGGCGGGAAGCGGGCGCTTGAGTTGAGCGTGCCGCGGCAGCAGGCGGAGGTGGCCAACGCGGTGGTGAAGAAACTCGGTGCGGGCTACGACACGGTGTTTCTGCGGTACTACTCGAAGTTCGAGGCCGGCTTCGATCAACTCGGCTCGAGCCACAATGGCGGGTTCCTTGCCGCGCTTGCGCCCGGCTTGGCCTATGCCACGCCGGGGGTGCGGGCGGACGGGCGCAACAAGTTCATGGCGAGCCTGGAGAATTGGCGCGACGAGGCGGCGACACCCTCGCCGGGGGACCTCAATGTTTATTGCTACCATCCGGAGCAGCGCAGCGACTTTGGCGACCACCTGTTTCCGAGCGGGAAGGTCTTGCCGCTCAGCTACAAGGCTGGCGACTACGGGCCCGGGTTCGTGGCCCGCGGGGACGTTCGCCCCGAGCTCGGGCGCTGGTACTGCTATGAATTGATGCTCAAGGCCAACACCCCCGGGGAACGGAACGGCGAGATCGCCTGCTGGCTAGATGGAAAGCTCGTGGCGCATTTCCCGATGCTCCGGTTGCGCGACGCCAAGGAGCTCAAGGTGAACCACGCAGCGCTGGACCTCCATATCCGCAGCAACCCGGTCCGGGTGAACCGGAAGCACTATGATGACGTGGTCATTGCCACGAGCTACGTCGGTCCGCGGGTCGGCGGGGAGCGGATTCAACGTTGAAGTCCCAAGGAATTTCCTCAAGGGTACCGGCGCTCATGAAGCTCCTATCCCTTGCCGCCGTGCTCCTGCAACTGACCGCCTCTGCCCAGACCGATGCCATCAGCAACCTGGAACGCGCCGAAAAGTTTGGCGGCACCGCCCGCGCGATGATCCTCGGCGGTGACGTGCGCATGCACTGGACCCCGGGCGACACCCACCTCGTCTGGCGCGTCGATACCGGCCGGGACACCTACGAGTTCTTCCTGCTCGACCTAAAAACCGGACTAAAGACCGCCGCGTTCGACCACCAGGCGCTGGCCAAGGCGCTCGGCGAGGCCGCCGGCAAGCCGCTTGAGGCGACCCGCCTGCCGGTCGAAAATGTCGAGGTTGTCGACGCCGCAACCCTGCGGTTCAGCGCATTGGGCAAGGCGTGGAAATTTTCCGCCGGCAAGCTGAGCCCGGACGCGACGCCGCCGCAGGAAGGTGCCAGCCACTGGATCGCCCCCGAGGATGCGCCGAAGGGAACCATGCGCGATGGCGAGCCGACGACGATCATCGTTGAGAATGCCACCGGCGCGGAAATCGAGGCGTTCTGGATCGCCGACGACGGCGAGCGCCGGTCGTACGGCAAGGTGGCCGCCGGCGGGACATTCTCCCACGGCACCTACGCCGGCAACCTCTGGCTCATGACCAATGCCAAGGGCGAACCGCTCGCCGCCATCGAGGCGCCCGAGGTCGCCACCGTCGCCAAGCTGACCGGCCGGGTCGTCCCGGCGGTTAAGGAAAAGGCGCAGCGGCGCCGCGGTCGGGCCGGCGGTGGCGGGCAGGACACCTCGCCGGACGGGAAATGGCGCGCGTTTGTCAAAAACAACAACCTGTTCATCCAGCCTGTCGGCGGCGGAGACGAGATCCAGCTCAGCAAGGACGGCGCGGATGACAAGCGCTACGGCCCGCCGGTCTGGTCGCCAGATTCGCGGAAAATCGTCGCGATGTTCACCCCGCAGGTCGACGAGCGCCAGATCCACATCGTCGAGTCATCGCCCGCCGACCAGCTCCAGCCAAAGCTGCGCACGCTGACCTACGTCAAGCCAGGCGACGTCATCTCCCAGCCCAAGCCGCACCTCTTCCACGTCGACAAGCCCGGCCAGGTCGCCCTCGACGACGCGCTCTTCGACAACCCATGGGAAATTTCCGACCTCGCCTGGGCCGCGGACTCATCCGAGGTCTCCTTCGTCTACAACCAGCGCGGCCACCAGGTCATGCGCATCGTCGCCATCAACGCCGACTCCGGCGCCGCACGCACCATCCACGAGGATGCTAACAAGACATTCGTCGACTACTCGCAGAAGTATTTCATGCGCCGGTTAGGTGACGGGTCAGAGATCCTCTGGGCCTCCGAGCGCGACGGCTACAACCACATCTACCTGATAGACGCGGCCAAGGGGACGATCAAGAACCAGGTGACCAAGGGCGAGTGGAACGTGCGTGAAGTGGTGGACGTCAACGAGAAGGACCGGACGCTGTTGCTCCGGGTCATGGGCCTGCCGGGTCAGGACGCCTACCACATGCACTTTGCGCGGGTTGCCTTCGACGGCACCGGGTTGACCCGGCTAACCGAGAGCGACGGCAGCCACCAGTTGGAGTTTTCGCCGACGCGGGGGTTTTTCGTGGCGACGTGGTCGCGGGTCGACCAGTCGCCGGTCACCGAGGTTAGGCGCAGCGCCGACGGGAAGCTGGTTGCCGAGATTGCCCGGGCCGACGACGCGGAGCTGCGCAAGACCGGGTGGAGCCGGCCGGAGCGGTTCGTCGCCAAGGGGCGCGATGGCAAGACCGACATCTACGGGGTCATCATCCGGCCGCTGAACTTTGATCCAACAAAAACCTATCCGGTCGTCGAGGACATCTACGCCGGGCCGCACGACTTCTTTGTGCCGAAGAAGTTTTCGCCGTGGATGGGGATGAACAACATCGCCGAGCTCGGGTTCATCGTGGTGAAGATCGACGGGATGGGCACCAACTGGCG
>JBILQE010000004.1:0-120704 GCA_044373465.1 Akkermansiaceae bacterium
CGACTCCCCGATCCCCGACTCCCCGATCCCCGATCCCCGACTCCCCGATCCCCGTCCCCGCCCCCCCGACTCCCAGCCCCCCGACTCCCCTACCCCTGAAGTGCGGTTGGGGCCGGGAGACCGAGGCGGCGGGAGAGTGAGATGGCGTTGAATGGGGCGAAGACTTTGGCGTCGTTGTCGAAATAGACGAAGACATCCCGGCCGGCCGGTTGGTTGGCGGGGGCCGGGGTGAGCTGGCGGGTGCCGCGGGGGGTGCCGCCGAGCGCCCAGCGCTTGATCTTGGCGGCCCAGCGGTCGAGTTCCTCCTCGGTGTACCCGCTGGCGTAGAGTTCCTCGGCGCCGTGGAGGCGGATGTAGACAAACTCCGCGGTGACTTCCTCGAGGGACGGCCACTTGCCGGCCGCGTCGGCGATCACCAGGGCGATCTGGTGGTCGCGCAAAAGGTCGATGAACTCCGGGGTCGCAAACGACTGGTGGCGAACCTCAAGGGCGTGGCGGAGCGGCGCCGGGCGCTCGGGAAAGCGGACCGCGGCGCGATCGGCGACCTTCGCGTTATGGCGGAAGGCAAGGTCGGCGGCCGCCGCGGTGTCGCGCGGCAGCAACCGGAAGAACGCTTCAAGGCGCTCGCGGTCATAGGCGAAGGATGGCGGCAGCTGCCAGAGGAATGGCCCGAGCTTCTCGCCAAGCTCCAGCGGCCCGGAGGCAAAGAAGTTTGCCAGCGGGATCTCGACGTCGATGAGCCGCTTCAAGTGGGTGATGAACCGCCCACCCTTGATTGCGAACACAAACCCATCGGGCACCGCGGCCGCCCAAGCGCGGAAATACTCCGGCCGCTGCAGCGAGTAGAACGTCCCGTTGACCTCGATGCTGTTGACCTGGCGGGAGGCAAACTCAAGCTCGCGCCGCTGCGGCAAGTCCGCCGGGAAGAACTTCCCGCGCCACGGCTTGTATGTCCACCCGGAGATCCCCACCCGGATCCGCCCGCCGCCGGCATGCTCACTGCGTGGTGAGATCATAACCAACTACCATCGCCCCGGTCGGCGGATCGCGATAGTTCGAATTCCAAGAATCCGATCAACGGGGGCTGCCGCCAGAGCGCCCGGACGCCCAGGGGACTTCCCCCGTCTCCCCGCCGAAGCTCTCACGAGCTTCGCTACGTTGATGCCGAGCTTCGCTACGCCGAGCCGCCGCGCAGCACCCCGCGCAACCCGATGACATTCATCACCGCCTTGGGGACAAAGGTGGCGGGTTCGACGAATTCGGGCAAGTGACTGCCATCGGGCGAGCGCTGCGAGCAATGGGCGTTGCCGCCGCTCGGGCCCATGCCGTCGAGGGTCGGGCCGAGGTGGCTGAGGTAGTTCGAGTCGCTCAACCCGCCGCGGGCCATCGGCAGGACCGGGAGGTTCAGGGCGGCGGCGGCTCTCTGCCAGTGGGTGAAGAGCGCCTCGGTCGCGGGACCGCCGGGCCAGGCAGGGGTCGCGCCAAGCCGTTCGACGAGGATCTCGGCGCCACCCGCGGTGGTCCCGGAGTGCGCCTCGAGCGCCGCGGCGGCCGCGACAAGGACCGCGGGGTCGAACGCGCGCATTTCGAGCTCGGCGGCCGCGTGGTGCGGGACGCGGTTGAGCACGGTCCCCGCGTGGACGGTGCCAATGTTGACACTGAGAGACTTCGCCGGGTCGCTGAGCCCGTGGATGGCCGGCAGGAGGCGCGCGAGCTCGACCGCCGCATTCACCCCAAGCTCGAAGTTGCTGCCGGCATGGGCGGCGCGGCCGGTGCAGGTGAGACGGTATTCGAGCCGCCCCTTGCGCGCGGTCACCAGATGGTAGCCAGCGTCATCGACCGGGCCGCCCTCGAACACCAACAGGCAGCGGGCGCCACCCGGGCAGCGTTCCTCGCAGCGGCGGGCAAAGTCGCCGCTCATGACCTCCTCGGCCGAGTTGGCCGCCACCAGCCAACTGGTGGATTCGAACAGGTCTGGGTCGGCCTCCTGCATGACCCTCATCATCAGCCAGATGAGCATCGTCCCGCCCTTGTTGTCGACGCTCCCGGGGCCGTAGATCCGCGCGCCCTCGTCGCGCCATTTGAAGTTGTTGGCGATCTCCTCCTGCGGCGGAAACACGGTGTCAAGATGGGTCACGAGGACCACCGGCTTGCGGTTGCCCGATCCGGCGCGACGAAGGAACAAATGCGGGCCGTGGCTGGGCTCCTCCGCGGCGATGAATTCCGCGGCAAATCCCAGCGGGGCGAACGCCTCGGCCGTCAGCCGGGCCAGCTCCGCGATTCCCGCGACGTTGGTGGTGAAGCTGTTGACCGCGACCATCCGGCGTAGCCAGGTGAGCACCTCCGGCAGGTGGGCGGTCGCGTGGGCGGTCAGCTGGGCATGCATGGCGGGTGTTCAGGTTCGCCGGTGGACGCCGATTCCGCCTGCGGCGGGCATCACCAACCGGCCGTCGGGAGTAAACGAGATCCCGGCGTAATCGTCGTCCTCCAGATACAGGTGGCCATCAAGGTCAACGAAGTCCGCCCACGGCGCGAGGTGGGCCGCGGCGGTCACCCCGATGCTGGTTTCGATCATGCAGCCAAGGATCACTCCGAGCCCATGCTCACGGGCCGCGGCGATCATCTCGATGGCCCCAGCGAACGACCCGCATTTGAGCAACTTCACGTTCACCCCGGCGACCAGCCCGGCAAGCCGGCGGACGTCCGCCGCGTTGCGCGCGCTTTCATCCGCAAACACCGGCAGCCCACCCGCCGGCGCCCGTGCCTTGAGCTCAACCCATCCCTCGTCGCCGAGACGGGAGGAAATTGGCTGCTCGATGAGCCGCAGGCCGAAGCCGCGCAGCCGCCCGAGCATCTCGCCCGCCTCGGCAACACTCCAGCCACCATTCACATCCGCAATCATCTCCACCCCGGGCGCGGCAGTCCGCGCCGTCGCCACGATTGCCTCGTCAAAATCCACGTCCCCGCTCCCGAGCTTGAGCTTCAGCACCCGGAACTGCCCCGCCGCCGCCACCACCCGCCCCCGAAACACCCCGAGATCCTCCGGAATCCCCAGCGAACGACACCCGAAAATCTCCTCCGCCCGCCGCCCAGGACCAAGCACCCGCTCGGCCGTGCGCCACAGCGGCTCGCCGGCAAGATCGCGCTCAAGCAAATCGAGCGCCAACCCGCCGGTGTGCGCCCCCGGCGCGCTCCGCGTCCCACCCAGCCACGCCATCACGTCCTCAGCACGTTCTTGATAATACGGCACCAGCGGCGCCTCGCCGACCGCCGCACCGTCGCGCACCCGGACGACCTGGCGGGTGGCACTCGCCCCATACGCGATCCGGAACGGCTCGCTCAGATGCAGCGTCTTCAACTCAACTTCAAGCATAGCCGAAGCCGGAACGTTAACCCCGCCCCCGCCAAATGCCGAGGCATTTCCTCCTGCCGGACGTTCGATATCCAACCGTCAGATTATCGAGTTCCCATCCACCTCGCGCAACCACTCATCGATCTCGGCGAGCCGGTAACGCCGGCAGAGGTCCCGCACAGCGTTCAGGTCCAGCTCCGGATTGCGCCGAATGAGCTCCATAATGTCGGCCCGCGACTTGAATCCTCCCGCGTAGAGTTTCAACGCGATCAAATGAGCGACCGGGACAATCCGCAGAGCGCTCCCCTCATGAACCACCAAGGTGCTCTCAGCCAACGCATCCTCAATGACCGCCGGGAACCGGTCCGCGTAGCTGATGATCTGCACCAGGCCCGCAGGCCCGCTGACATCGACGACACCGCCAAGCGGATCATTGGCATCCGGTTCCCGCAGTTCGACACCGAACCCTTCGCCTCTGAGCTTCTCGACGAGCACCCGCAAAGTCGCAACATCCGCGTTGACTCCAAGATCGATGTCGTCCGTGTAGCGAACATAGCGGTGCGCCGCGAGCGCGATGGCACCGATCACGATTGCCTCTACGCCATGGCTGCGCAGCGTCTCGGCCACCGCCTCGGCCATCCGCACCGTTGACTTCGCGCCACTCATTCCTTCGATCGCCTCACCGGGCGTAAGTCCTCAAAGCGCTCCCGCATTTCCAAGGCGGCGTGAATCCGCTCAGTCACCGACATCTTTCCCACCCGCTCAAACTCCGCTTGCTTCGACGCCTCCGCTGAAGCGCTGCGAGCCGCGCGGCGAAGCGGCGGCGTTTGCTCCTCCGGCGATTCCATCCCATCCGGTTACTGGCTATTCATGGGTCCGTCAAGGACGCGACCAGCTTCCTGACGCCGTCACAAATCCCGGTATGGCAGCGCGAACGTGTCGCCCTCCTCCATCTTCCCGCTGCGCAAGCCCTTGTTGAACCAGCGCATCCGCTGCTCGGAGGTCCCGTGGGTGAAGGCGTGCGGGACAACCTTCCCCTGCTGCTGGAGCTGGATCGCATCGTCGCCGATCGCATTGGCGGCGCGCATCGCCTCCTCGATGTCGCCATGCTCAAGATACCTTGCCGAATGGTGCGCCCAGACGCCGGCATAATAGTCGGCCTGGAGCTCGAGGCGCACCGACATCTCGTTGGCATCCCGGCCGCCACGCAGGGCGGCAACTTTCTCGGCGGTCCCGAGCAGCGTCTGGACATGGTGGCCGACCTCGTGGGCAACGACATACGCCTGGGCGAAATCGCCCGGGGCCTTGAACGTCCGCTCGAGCTCGTCGTAGAACCCGAGATCAAGGTAAACGCTACGATCCGGCGGACAGTAGAACGGCCCGACCGCCGCACTCATGGTGCCGCAACCGGTTCCGACCCGCCCGCGGAACACCTTGAGCGCCGGCAACTCGTATTCCAATCCCTGGCGCCGGAACTCGGCCCGCCAGACGTCCTCGGTGTCCGCCAGCACCACCTTCACAAAATCAAAGCGCTCCTGCTCCGCGCCAGTGACCTCGACCGACCCGCCCTCGACCACCCCGCCGCCGTCAAGCAACCGGCTCGGGTTGACGCCCAGCGCCCAAAGGATCGCCCCGATGACCAGCGCCACCAGGATCCCCTTGATCCCAAACGTCCGGCCGATGATGAACAGCAGCCCGAGCCCGCCGCCGCCCCCACCGCCGCGTCCACGCAGATCCTCAACGTTGCCGCTTTCCCTTCTGCCCCTCCATTGCATGCCCGTGCGGGAAACTCATCCCACCTACTTCTAACCTCTGTTCGAGCGCCACACAAGCGGCCGTTCACCGCCCCCGTTTCACGCCCACCACCTTCACCCGCGCCCATCTCTATGCCATCGAAGAACGGCTGCGGGAGGCCAACGCCGGTCCCGCCATCCGCGAGGCAGTTCGGGCATCGGAAAGCCGGATGATCCACCAGCGGCTGCACAAGGCCATCACCCTGCTGGCTAAGCGCCGCATCCTGCCGAAGAGCAAACTCGGCAAAGCGATCCACTACGCCCTGAACCAATGGTCGCGGCTTGAGGTTTACCTCACCGACGGCCGCGTCGAGATCTGCAACAACCTCGTCGAGAACTCGATCCGCCCGGTCAAGCTCGGTGCCAAGAACTGGCTGTTCCTTGGCAACGCCGAGTCAGGCAAAAAATGCGCCATCCTCTACACCCTCGTGGAGAACTGTCGCCGGCTCGGCATCAACCCCCGCGAATACTTCGAGGATGTCCTCACCCGCCTGCCCGCCATGCAGGCCAGCGAAGCCGCCAGCCTCACGCCCGCCAACTGGCTCGCCGCCCGCACCTCAAAGGTAGCCCGTCAGGCAGCAGCCTGATCCATACGAGTCATAGAATCGGAAACTATGACGGCTATGAATTTATCATAGCAATGCCGTGGGCACGGCGCTTGGGACTACGCTTACCATCTCCTACCGCATCGCCGCGATAAAAAGTGCCGACCAGGTCGCCCTCGAAGCCGGCAACTCACCCGCCATCATCTTCAAACACTACCGCGAACTGGCGACTGCGGAGCAAGCCACCGATTGGTTCGCCATCCTCCCGAAGCCCGGCCAGTGGCAGAACACTTTCCTCTACGACCCTAAAGCCCGCACCGGCAAACTACCGTGAGCGACCATGCCGCCCCACTAACCGGCAAAACTCCGGTTCGGCTTCCCGTCGTCCAACAGGGACAAGCGCTACGAGGTGGGCAGGGCGTTTGGGTGTTCAGTCAGAGTAGGCGATCTTTTCGGTCTCCAAATGGCTAAATCTGAAGGAAATAGCAGTACGTGGGGGCGAATCATGCGAGTAGCCCCGCTGCCAGACCCAATCCTGAGGACCAGCCCATAACCCGGGGTTCGTCCGAATTTCATTTTCCAAATGGGTTGGCACACCAACGCCATTGGTTGGCGCGTGGTTACATTTACGGGGCGCTTCATGCGGAGATTGTCGTGGAAAATTGGTTAGCAGGCGGACGTCGGGGATGTGCCTATTGATCGTCTTCCGAACTAGAACCAGCCCAGAATCCGGGGTTCGTAGCCGAGAAGCAGTCCGAATTTCTGGTTTTCTCAACAGGCTGTTAACTGTCCCACGGCAAGGGAAGCTTACAAGGCGGCTCAAATATCATTCACCACTATCACAAAAGGCACTAACCGCAATTCCATACATGGTGACAGACGAACTGTAGGACAGACGAAAGTGTCGGGTTGCGCTGGAGAGATGGGTGGCATGGCCGGGCGGCAGCGGACTTGATTCCATACGCAGCAAGGATTGCACGGGATGGTTGCAGGCAATTCGGCGCCAGCCTCGGTTGCGTATCCGGCGGCGCTGGAAAATGCGGAGGAGTGCGATTTCGCGGTTGCGCCCGAAGCGGCAGTTAGGGTAGTCCGTTAGATATGGCATCCGCCGCCCGGGTGGGCGGGAGGAAGCCATAGAGATAGATAATCCCCCCAGAACCATGAAGACCGAGAAGTTGAGTTTGTCCCTGGCATACCGCCGGGAAAGTGACCACAAGTTGGAAGAGATCGCCAGCGAGGTGATAGCGAATCTATATACCCACCCGGCGTATAGTGCGCCGCCGGTGACGAAGGAGGCGCTTGAGGCGGCGCTGGACATGTTTCAGCAGGCGATGGCGGCGCAGGCGCAGGGCGGGACGGCGGCGACCGCAGAGAAGCGCAACCGGCGCGATGAGTTGGTGAAGCTGCTGGATCTGCTGGCGCTGTATGTCCAGGCGGCGTGCAATTACAATGAGGCGGTGTTGCTGGGCAGCGGCTTCAAGGTCAAGCAGACCAGCCGGGCGCAGAGCGAGCTGCCGACCCCGGAAGGGATCCGGATCCGCAACGGGATCTCCGGACAGGCATTGGTCTCGGTCGACCCGATCCAAAACGCCCGGTGCTACGAGGTTACCTATGCGCTGCTCGACGAGCACGAGGCAGTCGGCCCATGGCAGGTGGGCGGGATCCACACGTCGTCGCGCAACATGCGCCTCAGCGGGCTGCTTCCCGGACGCGTCTATGTCTTCAAGCTCCGCGCCATCGGCGGCAGCACCGGCTACTCCGATTGGAGCGCGCCGACCCACCACCGCGTCGGCTAGGCGGCACCGGGAAATTGAATCGTGGCGGGCGGGGAAACTTGCCCGCCACATTTTTTTTGTTCGGCTCAATCAGCATGCAGTTGGCCAACCTGCGCCCAGGTCGCGACATGCCCGAACAGCGGTCCTGCTAGAACCGCTGCGTTCACAAGCGGCTGTTCGCCGCCCCCCTTTCCCGCCCACCACCTTCACCCGACGTTTTACCGCGCGTTTACCCCTGGCCGCTGCCCACCGGCTAGGGTTCGCCAATGCTCAAGCACCTCGCATGGCTGGCCTTGGCGAACACCACCGCCCTGCTCGTCAGTGACTCGATCATCGACTTCAGGCCCGGCGGCACCGGAGTCTTCATCTCCCAGAAGGGACCCGCGGCAACCCCCGTCTGGGTCGCCTGCCTCTACCTCCACGTCGTCGCCGGCGCCGTCTGCCTGATCTCGTCGCTGCCGCAGTTCTCGCGCACCGTCCTGCGGCGCTTCCCCGCGCTCCACCGGACCTGCGGGATCGCCTTCGCCATCAGCGTCCTGCTCGTCCTCTGCCCAACCGGCATGGTCCTCGCCCTCTCGGCCAAGGGCGGCTGGCTCGGCCAGGGCGGGTTCCTGCTCCTCGGCGCCGCCACCTTCTTCACCACCTCGCGCGGCGTTGCCGCCGTCGCCATCGGCCCGCGCAACCTCGCCAACCACCGCCGCTGGATGATCCGCTCGTTTGCCATGGTCACCACCGCGCTGAGCTTCCGCGTCTATCACCTCGCCCTGTTCCAACTCGGCCTCGCGGAAATGACCAACTACCTCACGTCCCTCTACCTCAGCATCCTCGGCAACGCCGCGGTCGCCGAGTGGCTGGTGCGCAACCGCGCCGGGGCGCGCCTAACACCCTCTAGCCGAATCCAACCCAGCCAAACCCAAACATCCCCATGAAAACCAAAACCTATCCAGCCGTCGTCGCCATCCTAACCGCCGCCGCCGCGGCCAGCTTCCTGCATGCCGAGCCGGCGGCGCCGCCGACCCCGGAAGCCGCCGCGCAAATCAAAGTCACCCTGCAAATTTTCAATAAGGTGGGCTCCGAACGGATGGCCTTTTCGCGGGCGGCGCCGATCCCGCAGGAACGGCTCGAGTTCCAGACCCCGATCATCGTCATGGGCGAAACCCGGATGCCCTTTGCCATCGTGTCGCTGCGCGACGAAAACCACCTGCTCTGGCAAGGCTACGTCCGCCTTGAGGACCAGGAGATCTTCCTCCGCGACACGACCACCGGCGAGTTCCGCCGCGCCTCGACGTTTCCCCGCTTCGCCGCCGCGCCTGCCGTGGCCGAGGGAAATCCAGAATAGCTACTGACCAACGTCGCGGCAGCCCCAGATGGCATCGCCCATGCATGCGCGTCTCATGGTCAAGGGCTTAATAGCCGATCCTGCCGAGCAGCCAGAAGCTAGGAAATGCCGAACCCCAACCGGCCTACCACCCAAGCCGCGCAAGCCCGGAAACATGGTCAAAATGGGTGTCACGGCTTAGCACTGGCAGATCGTGCTGGCTCGCAATGGCTGCGATCCAGAGATCGTTCATTGGTATGGGAGTGCCTGCGGCTGCGAGTTGGAGACGGATCTCCGCATAGTGGCGCGCGCACTCATTGTCAGCTACCAGAACCGTGGTGGTGGCCAGCGCATCCTCCAGCCATGCCATCATCTTCTCCCGAAAGCGGGACTTCAGAATCCCAAAACGAAACTCCGCCAAGGCCGGAACGGGAAGGCAGAGACGATCCGCCTGCTCAATGAGCCGAATGAAGGGCGTCTCGTTGAGCCACCATGCCGAAAGCCCATTGGTATCGACTATCATCTCCAATCCTGCGCTTCGATCTCCTCGAAGTTCTCCTCCACAATCACTTCGATTCGCTTGAGTTCGGCCGCCATCTCGGGATCGTTCGCGGCGATTCCCGCGAGCTTCATCCATGGCTTCCCGGCCGAATCCGGACGCTTCGCCAGCTTGTCCTGAAGCGCCTCGGTGACGTAGTCCTTGAGACGCATCCCCTGCGTTGCCGCGGTGGCCTTTACCTCACGAAGTAACGCCTCTGGCAGATCAATGGTCGTACGCACGATCCACAGTCCCATGTCTCGAATCTTTCGCAAGCACCCATTGCTTGAGCCACCCTGACATCGGAGGAACACGCTCTTGGCTCCACCCGCTTGGCCCCGCACAAGCTAACGATTGCAATTCCCCGAAGCCGTGGCACCCAGTTAGGGTCGCCCAACCCGGCGACTCCCCCCGATGAACGCCAAGGATGAACTTCTGCTAGGAAAGACCGCGCTTGTCACCGGGTCCAGTTCGGGGATCGGCCGGGCGATCGCCCTGGCGCTAGCCGAGGCGGGTGCCGACGTTGCGGTTAGCTATCACACCGGTGGCGAGGCGGCGGCGGCGCTGGCTGGCGAGGTCGAGAGACTTGGCAGCCGGGTGTTTTGCGCGCAGCTCAACGTGGCCGACCCGGAATCGATCGATCGGTATTTCGCCGCCGCGCAGGCCGCCCTTGGGCCAATCGACATCCTCATCAACAACGCCGGCATCGACGGACCCACCGCGCCGGTCGCCGAGACCGACATCGCCGCTTGGGACCTCGTCCAGGCGGTCAACCTCCGCGGGCCGTTCCTGTGCGCCCGCGCGGTCCTCCCGGGCATGCTCGCCCGCGGATCCGGGGTGATTCTCACCATCTCGTCGGTCCACGAGGCCATCCCGTGGGCCGGCCATGCCGCCTACTGCGCCGCCAAGGCCGGCGTGGCCATGCTCACCCGCACCCTCGCCCTGGAAATGCAGGACAACGGCGTGCGCGTCGTCGGCCTCGCCCCGGGCGCCATCCGCACACCTATCAACATCGATGTTTGGGACGACCCGGCCCAGATGGCCGACCTGCTCACCAAGATCCCCATCGGCCGCATCGGCGAACCCGAGGAGATCGCCGACATTGTTAGGTTCCTCGTCTCCAGCGAGGCGTCCTACCTAACAGGGGTGACAGTCACCGTGGATGGCGGGATGAGTGCCTATCCGAGCTTTGCCCACGGCGGATGAACAGCGGGTCAATGCCAGCGGGGATAGCGTTTGGCGCGCCGGGGATTGCGCCGCGGTGGACGTCGAGTTCCAAGGACGGGGTGGGCAGCGCCTACCACACCGCGTCGCGGTTGTGGTTCACACTGAGTCACGGGATCGTCAACGAGATCTACTATCCATGCATTGACCAGCCGAACACCCGCGACGTCCAACTGCTCATCAGCGACGGCGGCGACCTGTTCCACGAGGAGCGCCACGACCTCGAGCACCTGCTGAGCTATCCGGCCAAAGGGGCGCTGGCCTATCAGATAATCAACCGCGAGCGCAGCGGGCGCTACGAGATCCGCAAGACAATCATCAGCGGCCCCTATCTGCCGGTCCTGCTCATCGACCACCAGCTCGTCATCCATGACCCGGAGCTGCGCGGGAAGCTGCGGGTGTTCCTCTTGTTAGCCCCGCACCTGCATGGTGTCGGGGCGGGCAACTCGGCGGACATCATGGATTTGAGTGGCAGCCAGGTGCTCCATGCCAGCCGCGGTGCCTTCCACCTTGCCTGCGGCGCGGCGCCCGGGTTCGTGCGCGCCTCGGCCGGCTACGTCGGCGCGAGCGACGGCTACCAGGACGTGCGCCGCCACCGGTCGATGGAGTGGACGTTCCAGAGCGCGCCGGACGGCAACGTCGCCCTAACCGGCGAGATTGTCCCCGGCGTGGACGGCCGGTTTCTGGTGGCGATCGGGTTGGGTGGCAGCCTGTCGAGCGCGGTGACGCCGATGGTCCAGTCGCTGACCCGGCCGTTTGGCGACAGCCTGGAGCGCTTCGTCAAACAATGGGGCCGCCTGCGCCACGAGCACGACGAGTGCTCCGAGTTGACCTGCCACACCTGCGACGAGGGGAGCACCTACCGGCTCAGCCGTTGCATCCTCCAAGCCCACGAAGACAAGCTCTATCAGGGAGCGGTGATCGCCTCGATGAGCATCCCGTGGGGCGAGGCCCGCGGCGACGAGGACCTTGGCGGCTATCACCTTGTTTGGCCGCGCGACATGCTCCACAGCGCCTCGGCGATGTTGGTCTCCGGCCAGCCTGACCTGCCGTTGCGCGCGCTTGTCTACCTTGCCTGCATCCAGCCATCCAACGGAGCGATGCCGCAAAATTGTTGGATCGACGGGACCGCCTACTGGTCCGGGCGCCAGCTTGACGAGTCGGCGGCACCGGTCCTGCTGGCGCGGCGGCTGGCGCAGGCCGGGGCGCTGCAGGGGTTTGACCCGTGGGTGATGGTGCTGCGGGCGGCGGCCTACCTGATGCTCAACGGCCCGGCGACCGGCCAGGAACGCTGGGAGGAAAACTCCGGCTACTCGCCCTCGACCCTCGCCAGCGTCATGGGCGCCATCGTTTCCGCCGCCGCCTTTGCCCGCGAGCGCGGCGAGGCGGCCATCCACGCGCTCCTGCTCGCCTATGCCGACTGGCTCCACGCCAACCTCGCCCGCTGGACGTGCACCGCCAAGGGCACGCTCGACCCGTCCATCCCGCGCCACTTCGTCCGGATCGTCCCGGCCGCCGCCGACCTTTCCGGCCCCGCCGGCGATCCAGCCGATCTGACCATCGCAATCGCCAACGGCGGCGGCACCCACCGCGCGTCCAACATCCTCGACGCCGGCTTCCTTGACCTGGTCCGCTTCGGATTCCTCCCCGCGGCCGATCCGTTAGTCGTCGACTCGCTCAAGCTGATCGACCGCGAGCTCATGGTCGACTTCCCGGAAGGCCCGTGCTGGCGCCGCTACCAGTTTGACGGCTACGGCCCACACCCCGACGGCCGCGCATTTAACGGCACCGGCTACGGCGGGTGTTGGCCGCTTCTAACCGGCGAGCGCGGCCACTACGAACTCGCCGCCGGCCGCGACCCGCTGCGCCACCTCGAGGCGATGGAACTCTTTGCCAACGACGGCGGGATGTTCCCCGAGCAAATCTGGCCGCTGGCCGACGCCGGCCACCTCAAATACGGCGCTCCCGCCGGCTCGGCGATGCCCCTCTGTTGGGCCCACGCCGAATACATCACGCTCGTCCACAGCCGCCACGCCGGCTTCCCGCGCGACCGGATCCCCGAGGCGTTCGAGCGCTACGTCGCCTCCCCGCCACCCACTCCCACTATCGCCTTCTGGTCGCTCGCCCACCGGACCCCGCGGATCCCAAACAACTGCCGCCTCGTCATCCTCCTCGACTCCCCGACCACCCTGCGCCACCGCGACCTGCCAGATGCCTCATGGCAATTCGCCGAACCCGCCCACCTCATCGGCACGCTCTATCAGCTAGAGCTCCCGCCGCTTTCAGGCACGCTCGAGTTCCAGCTCGGCGACGGGCCCGACAGCTTCTTTGTTGGTGTCGGCGATTGACCTGATTGACAGGATTGCCCTCGGAGCGCGTCAGCGGCTTTGTTGGAACGAGATGCCGAGTTCGTTTTCGAGCCGCTTGATCTTTGGCAGCTCGCGGGAATCGATGAGGGTGAGGGAGAGGCCTTTTTTTCCGGCGCGCGCGGTGCGGCCGCTGCGGTGGGTGTAGTATTCGATTTGCTCTGGGAGCTGGTGGTGGATGACGAATGCGAGGTCGACGACATCGATCCCGCGGGCGGCGACATCGGTGGCGATGAGGACCCGGAAGCGCTCGTTTTTGAAGGCCCGCATCACCTTGTCGCGCTCCTTCTGGGTCAGGTCGCCCTGGATCGCATCGACCGCGAATCCGCGCTTGGTGAGTTGGCGGGCAAGGGCGAGGGCGCCCTCCTTGGTGCGGCAGAAGATCAGGCCGCGCTCGGTCGGGCGGCGCTTGAGGAACTCGGCGATGAAGTCGGCCTTCTCGTCGCTCGGGCAGATGGCGTAGTGGTGGGCGATGTCGCGGTTGACGACGTGGCCCTTGTCGATTTTGACGGTGCGCGGCGCTTCGGTCATGCACTCTTTGACGAGCGCGTTGATGGTTTCCGGAAAGGTGGCTGAAAACAACCAGGTGCTGCGCCGCTGGCGGGTCAGCCCGATGATGTGGCCGAGCTCTTTTTTGAACCCCATGCTGAGCATCTCGTCGGCCTCGTCCAGCACGAGGTGCTTGACCGAGCTCAGGTTGAGCGCCTTGCGCTTGATCAGGTCGATCAGCCGGCCGGGCGTGGCGACCACGATCTGGGTCGGCCGCTGGAGGGCGGCGATTTGCCGGTCGAGGTTGTCGCCGCCACTGAGGACCTCGACGAAGATCTTGCGCGACGAATGCTTGGTGAAGCGGAACAACTGCTTGCCGATCTGCTTGGCCAGCTCGCGCGTCGGCGCAATCACCAGCCCTTGGATTTCCCGGGAACTCGTGTCGATCTTGCACAGCAGCGGCAGCCCGAACGCCGCCGTCTTGCCCGTCCCGGTCTGCGCCTGGGCCAAAAAATCTCCGCCTTTCTCCATCAAATACGGAATCGCGCTCTTCTGGATCTCCGTCGGACTCTCGATCCCGAGCTCGCGCAGCCCCTCGATCAAATCAGCGGGCACGCCTAGGTCTACAAATGGGTTCTGGCTCATGTGGGCTCCCGGACCCTGCACCACCTCGCCGCCCCTGACCAGCCATTGCTCCCCGAATCCCCACTTGCCCATCCCACCATCCGCCGCTGGAAAATCATTGGCGATTTGTAATACGCGAAACGATTAGCGTGCATAAATTCCCTCCAGCCGACCGCTCCCGGCTCCCGAACCAGACCACCATGAAAGTCCTCATTGTCCTTGCTCTCGTAGCCGCCTTGTTGCTCACCGAGTTTGTTGCGGCGGGCGAGGCGCCGCTGCCGCCGACCGCCGAACAACAGCAATCGTTGACGCACAAACGTTGACGCACAAGCAGGCGGTGAAAGGGGTGGGCGGCTGCCCGGAGGAGAAGCGCAAGCGCAGCCCGATCCGCGCCGAACTCGAAAAAGATGGAAAGATCATCCTCGTCGGCGCCGTCTATTCGCTCCACGACGGCAAAGTCACCCTGCTCTCCAAACCGTAGCAAACCCGCGCGGGGCGGCCTCCTCACAGTGGCCGTCCCGCCATCCCCTCAGCCGAGGATATCAAGCAGCTCGCCAAGCGTATGGCGGCTCTCGAGCGGATGGCGCAGCCGCGCCTTGCGGTTAATCAAGTAGCTGTTGCGCCGCCCCTCCTTGCGCACCAGCAGGATCCCGCCATCGACCAACTCCGCGACAATCCGCTGCACCGCCCGCTCGGTGATCCCGACGAGTTCGGCAAGATCACGGATCCGCAACGTCGGCTCGCGCGCAAGCACCACCAGAATGTGCGTGTGGTTGGTCAAAAATGTCCACCCGCCGGCTTCGCTCGCATGTGGATCCATGCCCAAGAAAACGCGACAACCAGTTCCTGTGTCAACCTCCGGCCGGCCCGCCGACGCCCCCGCCCTTGCGCCCCTCGGGGGGCTCCGCTAGGAATCCCGCTATGGCCACCAACCCGCTCAGCCTGATTGCCCCGCTTGCGCTGCTGCTGGCCGCCGCGGTGGCCGCCGAAGAGTCGCCGCTGACCCGGATCGCATTTGGCTCGTGCATCCGCCAGGACCGGCCGGCGCCGATCTTTGCCGCGGTCGCCGCAGCCAAGCCGGAGTTGTTCATCCTCATGGGCGACAACATCTATGCCGACACCTCAGACCCGGCGGTGTTCGGCAAAAAGTACGCCCAGCTCCAGAACCACCCGGACTTTGCCGCGGTGCGCAACCACGTTCCGCTCATCGGCGTCTGGGATGACCACGACTTTGGCAAGAACGACGCCGGCCGGAACTTCCCCGCCAAGCCGCTCGCCCAGACCGCCTTCCTCGACTTCTTCGGTGTCCCGCCAACCAGCCCGCGCCGCCAACAACAGGGCGTCTACTCGGCGGCCACCTACGGCCCGGAAGGAAAGCAGGTCCGGGTAATCCTGCTCGACGTCCGCTACCACCGCGACAACCCCGGGCCCGACGCCGACACGCTCGGGGAGGCCCAGTGGCAATGGCTTGAGCACCAGCTCGTCACCAGCCCGGCCCAAGTCAACCTGATCGTCTCCGGCATCCAGGTCCTCCCCGCCGAACAACGCTTCGAAAAATGGGCCAATTTCCCGAAGGCCAAGGCGCGCCTGCTCGCCTTGCTGGCCCGCAACGATGTCCCGGAGGTCATCCTCCTCAGCGGCGACCGCCACCTCGCCGAAATCTCCCGCGATCCGGCCACTACCGGCTATCCGCTCCACGAGGTCACCTCCAGCAGCCTCAACGCCCCCGGGAAACCCAACAACGAGCAAAACCGCCAGCGCATCGGCGAGAATTTCACCGCGGTCAACTTCGGCACCCTCACGATTGACTGGCAACAATCCTCCCTCACTTTGGCAATCCACGACCTCGCCGGCACCCCGCAGCGCTCGATCGTCATCCCGATGCCCAGGTCCGCCGCTCAACGCGCCCGACCCTAGGTACCCACCCGGCACACGGCCGCCACCGCCCACTTTTTCCTCTCAGCGGGTGGAAATGGCTTCCCCGCACGCCCGGTTGCGGACTACCACGGTGTTAGGTTTGGCACTCATCTCGCACATGGTGTGAGTTGCCCAGATGCCTTTCCGGATCCCCCACCCCCCAGAAAATGATAGTCCAGAAAGCGCATCTGCGCCTGTGCCGGTTCCTCCTTGTTGCGTTGCTGTTGCCGACGGCCGCCCAAGCCAATGTGAGCGTGCCTGCGTTGTTTTCCACCTCGGCGGTCCTCCAGCGTGACAAGCCACTGCCGGTCTGGGGATGGGGCGCGCCGGGCGAGTCGGCCACCGTCACCCTGGGGAGCAAGTCGGCGACTACCGTGACGGGTAGTGACGGCCGTTGGCGGGTCGAGCTTGGCGCCCAGCCGGTCTCAACCCAGCCGCTAACGCTCACCGTGGCGGGAACAAACACCCTTACCATCAATGATGTGCTCTTGGGTGACGTGTGGCTGTGCAGCGGCCAGTCGAACATGGCAATGTCCGTCGGCGGGCTGCTGACGCCGGAATCAAAGGTTGATTATCAAACTGCCAACTATCCGCTGATCCGCCAGATGGGCGTCGAGGTGACCCCGGCGAACTCACCGCAAGAGAACGTCACCGGCCAGTGGCTGGTGTGCACGCCGGCGAAGGCGTCGCAATTTTGCGCGGTCGGGTTCTATTTTGCGATCAAGGTCCACCAGCAGACCGGGGTGCCGATCGGGATTCTCCGCTCGGCCAAAGGCAGCACGATCATCGAGTGCTGGACCGCCGAGGAAACCCTGATCCACACCCTTGGAATCGAGCCGTATCCGACCCAGATGCGCGACTCGCTAGCACTTTGGGAGACCGAAAAGGCCACCGCGCTTGCCGCCGGCATTCCCGCCGACTCTCCGGAGTTTCCCGAGTACCCGTTCAGTGAGATTAAGGTAGGGACGCCGGTTGCCCGACGCCCCCCTTGCAGATCCCGGCGTGCGGAACTACCGCACCGGGCTCCTCAGGAATGCGCGCAGGTGGAACTTCGATCATGATTGGCGTCCAGTTGGTCGACGGTTTCATATCGTGCCGTGCAGGGCTTGTCGAGCTTGCGGCCAGGGCTTCTCCACGACGCGGGGCATTGGGATTTCCCAGCGCTCCCAGGCTTCCATGAACGCGGTCATGTTGTAGCTGCGCCGCTGGCTGCGGCGGTTGAGCCACTTGTAGACCAGCCGCTGGGCGAACCATGCGAACCGGCCGTTGCGTTCCGAATTCCCGATCACGCCGTAGTAGTTCCAGACGCCCCTTAGCTTGTTCTTGAGCGTGGCGATGATCTCGGGGAGCGGGAGGCTCCGCGATTTCTTGAGCCAGTCCTTGAGGGCCTTGAGGCCGTTGCGGAACTTCTTGGCGTTGGTCACGCGCCGCACCCGCCAATACTTCGGATTGTGCCGGCTTTTCCCCCAGAAGAAGTCGAAGCCGAGGAAGGTGAACTTCCCGCTGCTTTCGGCTTCCCACCGGTTGAACTTCACCAGCGCGCTCTTCTCATCGGCGAGTTCGAGGCCGAACTTCGCCAGCCTTGCGGGCAATTCCCGCAGGTAGGCTTCGGCGTCGCCCTTTCTCTCGAAGCAGACGATGCTGTCGTCCGCATAGCGCCGGAACATCACGCTGCCTTGGCTCCGTTCGGCCACCACCTTCTTGATCCACAGGTCTTGGACGAAGTGCAGGTAGATGTTTCCCAACAGGGGCGATATGATTCCTCCCTGCGGCGTGCCCTCCGTGGAGGGCGACCAGTGGTGTAACTCTTCCATTACTCCGGCTTTGAGCCATTTGCGGATGATCCGGATCAGCCCGCGGTCGGCAATGCGTTGCTCCAGCATTCTGACAAGCCAGTCGTGGTTAATGTGATCAAAGAACCCCCTGATATCCGCTTCGACGACCCAGCGGTGTTTCCCGTCGTGCAAAGCCTCGCCCAATTCCTGGGTGGCCTTGCGCGGGCTGCGCCCGGGACGGTAACCGATACTCTCGTCGACGAAGTCGTTTTCCCAGATGGGCTCGAGGATCATCCTCACGGCTTGCTGCACGATTTTGTCTTCCAACACGGGGATGCCCAGCGGTCGCATTTTACTGCTTCCCGCCTTGGCAATCCACCGGCGTCTTACGGGCAAGGCCCGGTACTTCCCTTCCTTCAGACGCGATTCCAATGCCAACAGGTTATCGTCGAGATTCACCGCATACTCCGCGTGAGTCACGCCGTCGATACCCGGCGCGGCCTTGCGTTTGAGCATGCGGAACGCCTCTCCGAGCAACTGCCGGTCGAGTAGGCGGGCGAGTCCCCGGAAGCGATGCTCCGGTTCCTTTCCCGCTTTGGTTCCCAGTGCGGACAGGGTGCGTGACACGCCTTGATCGAGGGTCTTCCGTCCTCGGGCGTGGGTGCTTTGTCCGCGTTGCATTCCTGCCTGATCCTTCGCCGTGTGGTCGGTGTTACCGCCTCTGACTACTATTGGCAGGTCTGATTCCTGACCGCTTTTGGCGACTCCTTCTGTGGGTTGGAAGTCGTTGGACCGCTGAAGGTAGATCTCTTCATCGGCCGGGGCGATCAGGCGTCCCGAGTTCAAGGTGCCGCCCTCCGCAGGACGGTTCATCTTTCGCTTCTCTTCACACATGCCACGACCTGTGACGACCCCGGTGGGATCTTGGGCGCTTGCCTTTGACGCGCCTTCCGATGCTGGATTCTCCATAACGTTAGTGGATCTCCTCCCACATGTCACTTTTACGGGGCTGCGTTAGTCTTCAGGCGGGTGCGAACCGCCCTGTGGCCTGCGTGATTCCCTGTGTACGCTTCAATCGTGCTGTTTCCCCGCCCGTCGGCCTCTATGTCAGCTTCCGGATTCTTGTTGTTAACGCGGTGACTCCCGCGATCTTTTGACGAGTTAGCTAACACAACTGCAACACTCGGTAGTTCCTACTGGCTAGGTTTTGAAACATCAGGTCTTTCACCTAATAAGAAGCGCCTTGCTTGGCTCGGCGCACAACGTCAAGCGCCCGCGCTGCGTCACCCACTACAATGGGATGATCGCCCCGCTGGCGCGCTTCGCCCTGCGCGGCGCGATCTGGTATCAGGGAGAAACCAACGCCGTCGACCTGCCGCTCTCCCAGGCCTACACCCGCAAACTCCGCGCGATGATCTCCTCGTGGCGGACGCTTTTCGGTGATCCGAACCTCCCGTTCTACATCGTCCAGCTGCCCAACTACCTCGCGCCGACGAGCAATCCGGCCGGTGGCGACCGCTGGTCGTGGATGCGCGAGGCCCAGCGCCAGTGCCTGGCGATCCCGAACACCCGCCTCGCGGTGACCATCGACATCGGCGAGGAACTCGACATCCACCCGAAAAACAAATTCGACGTCGGTGAGCGCCTCGGGCTGTTGGCCTTGAAGCACGAATACGGCCAAACGGCGCTGGTTGCCAGCGGCCCGGTGTTCCGCGAGATGGTCATCGAGGGCAACAAGGCGCGGCTGCGCTTTGACTCGGTCGGCACCGGGTTGATGACCGGCATCAAGACCGGCCGCGGCCCGGCCGTGGAAGACCCCGGTGCCGCCCTCGGGCGCTTCGCCGTCGCCGGCTCGAACAACCAATGGTACTGGGCAACCGCGGTCATCGATGGCGACACGGTGCTCGTCAGCGCCCCGGAAGTCAGCGTCCCGGTCGCTGTGCGGTATGCCTACAGCACCAACCCGACAGGCGCCAACTTGTATAACCGCAACGGCTTGCCAGCAGCCCCCTTTGCCACCGACGCGGTCATCATCCCGGTCACCGGCGCCCCGACCATCAGCGATGTCCCCGATCAGTCGGTCGCCGCCGGAGTTTCCACCGGTCCGCTGGCGTTTCTCATCGGGGATAGCCAGACGCCCGCCAGTTCGTTGACCCTTACCAAGCGCTCCGGAAACCCGACCCTCGTTCCGGAGCAAAACATCGTCATCGGCGGCAGCGGCGCCAACCGCACCGTCACCGTCACCCCGCTCGCCGGCCAGACCGGCTCGGCGACCATCACCGTGGCGGTCAGCGATGGGACCTTCGCCACGGTCGACTCCTTTGTCGTAACCATCAGCAGCCAGGCGCTCCAGGTTACTGGCTGGACCTCGGTCAATTCCCACGACGCGGTCCCGTCCGGGCTGGCGATTCCGACCGGTGGCCTGATCGAGCCACGCACCGCCGGGATCCGCCGGCTCGAGGTGGCATTCAGCGCGCCCATCGTGCTGGCCAATCCGGCCAACGTCATCACCGTGACCGGCGTCAACAAATCCGGACCACTGACCCTCAACGGCCTCGGGATCAACGCCAACGCCACCGCGGTGGCCAACACGCTGGTCGTCACTTTCTCCAACAGCAGCGGACCCTGCGCCCTCCCGGACGCCGCCAAGTGGAAACTCACCCTGGTCCCGGCCTCCATCACCGGCGCGGACGGCAGCGTCCTTGCCCCGTCCCCGGGCACTACCCGCCTCATCAGCAGCCTGCGCGGCGACACCTCCGGCGACGGCCGAACCACCGGGATCGACCTCAACCACATCCACGCTGCCATCAGCGATCCGCCGCTACTCCCGGGCTTCCTGCGCGCCGACGTCGATGGCGATGGCTCCCTCACCCCCGCCGATCAAGCCGCCGCCTGGACCAACCGCTCCCAGTCGATCGATTCGCTTCCCTCACCCTGAGCGCGCGTCCCTCAGCGGGCCTTAAACCCTCGCAAGCTTCACCCTCCTGACCTGCTCGTCCTCGATCGTCATGATCTCGAGCAATACATATTGCCCCTTGGTCGCGGCACAGCCTTTGACAATGTTGCGCAGCGCTGTCGCCGTGGCGCCGTGGCGCCCAAGCAACTCCTTCAGGTCGCCCGCCGCCACCACCAACCGGAACCGCACCACCCCCGCGCAGGTCTGCTCCACGGTCACCCTCGCCCGGTCCGCATCGTCGATCAGGTTGACCAAAATAAACTCCAGAAATCCCCTCAGCCGGCTGATCAATTCGTTGACCGCCCGGCGTTCCTCGCGCTCCTCCGCGGTAATCACGAGCTGCCCGCCGCCAGGCAGTGCCGTCCGGTAATCCCACGCGATCACCTTGATGTTGGCCGTCCGCTTCATCCACCCGACAACGTCAACCTCCTGACGCGCAAGCTTGTGCAATGCCGGCACCACCGTCCTGTAGTCCCACTCAATAACCCTTCGGTTGCCCAACCGCCGGAGCGAACTGCCGATCTCCAAGTCCTTGATATCCTTATTCAACAACCCCCGGAAATCCCAGTCGTTGACTTGGATTTCCCCCAGTTCCTTCAAGGACGCCTTGATCTCGGATATCCGCCGCTTCGCCATTTCACCGGTCTTTCTCGTCGCTTCGCCAAGCAGCCCGCAAATTCTTCACGCTAGCGTGGCTACTTTCCAGCCACATTGCAAGCGGCTCTCCGCTGGCCAGACTCGCGACCTTCACCCGCGTCGCCAGCCCCGCGAGTCTTACTGGGACGCGCCTGAAGTCGCCGTTCACTGCCGCCCGGGTGCGGCAAACTCCACACACCATCAACCGCTTCCTCCAATTGCTGGGCAGACCTTTAGTTGCCCGGCTTCGGGTCTTGGAAATTCCCTGACTCTCCGCTGATGAAAGGCGCGTGAAAGTCGCTGCTCAAACCGCCGCCTTGCCGCGCACCAGCGAGAAGATCGTCGCCGGCGTCAGCGTCTGGGCGCGCTCCTTGATCTGCGGGAGGTAGCGGGCGTGGAGGTCGCGCGCCTGGCCGCTGAGCTCGCTGAACTGCGATTTCATCGCCATCCCGCCCAGGGTCCGGCCGCCGGCATGATACTTCTCGGCGAGGTGGCCGATGGCGAAGGTGGCGGCAAACGACATCACCGAGCCGGTCAGCTCATCCGCGGCACGACCGCCAAGCTTGCCGCCAAGCTTCTGGCCAAACCCGCGCATCAGCTTGCGGGCAAACCCCTCGACAACCTGCGAGCCGAGCCCAATCCCGGCGGTGGCGAGAAACTCCTTGATGTGCCCCCGGTCGAGCTCCGCCCCGTGGGATTTCCCGATCCGGTAGACCATCTTCATCTGCAACGGAATGATCGCCATGGTCGCGAGCGTCTCCGGCAGCAGTTCCAGCGCACCGTTGAGGATCGCATACTTCAGGATCATGGCGCTGTTGTCAGGCTCCGCACCCGCCACCCCGGCGTCCACCGGCACCAACGCCAACTCGTCCACCGGCCCGGCCAACTCGTCGACCTCGCTGGTCCGCAGCGCCAGCAGGTTGCCGAGGTCGGTCAAAAACTTCTGCTCGTCAGCGCTGATGGATCCGCTCGCCTCGCACACTCCGCGGGCCATCTCATACGCCAGCATCCGGTCGCGCGGACTCGCAAGGCGCGCAACCACCTCCTCAAGCCGCAGCTTCCCCATGAGAATCTGGCGCGTCACCACCGCCACCTCGCCGGTCCCCAACTCCGCACCCAGCCGCGCCACCTCCTCGCGCTCCACATCCGACTTCTCCCCATCCGCGAAGGCGGCAAACACACAAATGGCTAACAACGACTCGGCCGCCTCGTTCTCAATGGTTGGAATATTCATCGCGCTTGATTGATCGTCCGAACCTAGCGGGCTTTGCTAGCTTGCCTGCTGGAATATCCACCCGCATTTCCACCCCGCGCCGCCCGGGTCGCGCTCCACCCCGCAGCATCGGACGGAATGACGGGGAATCCGCCCCCTTGCCCGAACCGGGCAACGCATACCAGCCGCAACGCCCTGGGATTGGATCACCGATCCCAGCGTTCTGAAAGTACGCCGCATCTCATCGTGGCATCCCGGTCAATGCCCGCGCTTGCCGCGCAGCTTCTGCATCGCGGCAACGACCAACAACGCAAAAAACCCGCCGATGAGCCCGGCGACGCTATTGAGCGCCTGGGAGGCAAGCATTCCGACGAACGCCCCGCCGCTGTGCGCCAGCACCTCGGCGGCGTGCTCGATGGCATGGTGGACCGGGGGAATCCCGTGGGTCAGGATCCCGCCACCGACGAGGAACATCGCCGCGGTCCCGGCAATCGACAAGGTCTTCATCAAAAATGGCGCCACCCACAGAATCGCCCGCCCGACCCGTTGCAGCGACAAGGCACCGCGCTGGGTAAGGTAGAGCCCGGCGTCGTCGAGCTTCACAATCCCCGCCACCAGCCCGTAAACGCCGATGGTCATGACGATCGCGATGGTCGCAAGCACCAGCGCCTGCTGGGCAAATGGCTGCCCATCAACCATCCCGAGGGTGATGGCAATGATCTCGGCCGAGAGCACGAAGTCGGTGCGCACCGCCCCCTTGATCTTGTCCGCCTCGGAGTCAACCACCGCTTCGGCCGGCACCGCCGCGAGCGCCGCGAGCTCCTCGGCAGCCTCATCCGGCGCCTTGCGCCCGCGGTGGCGCAGCGTGTGGGCCAGCTTCTCGCACCCTTCGAAGCACAGGTAGAGGCCGCCGACCATCAGCAACGGCACGATCCCCCACGCCGCATACTTCGCGATCACCAGCGCCAACGGCACCAAGATCAACTTGTTGATGAACGACCCCTTCGCCACCGCCCAGACCACCGGCAACTCGCGCTTCGCCACCACCCCGCTGACCTGCTGCGCATTCAACGCCAAATCGTCCCCCAGCACCCCGGCGGTCTTCGCCGCCGCCTTCTTGGTCAACACCGCCACGTCATCAAGAATCGTCGCAATGTCGTCGAGTAGTGCAAGGAGACTGCCAGCGGCCATGCCCACAGCATGCCCCCGCCTCCCGCCCGCTCGGCAAGCAGCAAGTTGCGTCGGAGGTCGGGGGTCGGGGGCCGAGCGGTGCTCGGGGATCGGGCGGATCGGACGGTTCTTGCCCGAACCGGGCAACGGATACCAGCCCAGGGCAACGCCCTGGGATCTGGTTCGCCGATTCCAACGTTCTGAAGGAACGCCGCATCTCGTTGGCGCAGAGCGTTGGCGCGGTGGCAAGCCGCGCGGCACCGCTTTGGTCTTGGGCAGCATCCTCCAATGGGCGCGCTTGCCATCGGCTGCTCGCTCTCGTCGCTGGTCCTCTCCACCTCCTGACTTGGCGCCGCCGCAACTGAAACGTTTTGACCCGGCGCCCGAGGGGTGATATATACCAACTATGCCAACCACCACGACCGTCTTCCTCAACGGCCGCTCCCAGGCGGTCCGCATCCCCAAGGAATTGCGCTTTGAAACCAAGGAGGTTTCCATCCGGCGTCTCGGCGACGGGGTGCTTCTTGAGCCGTTGAAAGCCAGCGTCTGGCCGGCGGAGTATTTCGAGAGCATCCGGATTGACGACGAGGCTTTTAGCCGTCGCGAGCAAGGGGAACTGCCGCCGCCGGCGGACCTGGAACCATGAAGTTCCTTCTGGATACCAACGTCTGCATTCGCGCGATGCGCGGCCATCCGCCGGTCATCGCACGCCTGCAACAATTGACTCCCGATGATTGCGGCGTTTCGACGGTCACTGTGTTCGAGCTCTTCGCTGGGGTGGAGCGCTGCCATGATCCGGCGCGCGAAGCGAAAAAGGTGATGGCCTTCCTGCACCCGCTCCATCTGGTGCCCTTCGACTGGGACTCTGCCCTGAAATCCGCCGCCATCCGCGCCGAGCTCGAGAGATCCGGCAGAAAAGTCGGCCCCTATGACCTTCAGCTCGCCGGCCAAGCACTTGCACTGGACGTCACGCTGGTCAGCCACAACCTGCGGGAGTTCAGCCGCGTCGCTGGTTTGAAAACTGATGACTGGGAAGCCTGACAGGTGTCGCCTGGCGCAGGTTTCCGGCTTCCCCGCCGCCCGCACCGGCGTCCTTACTCGTTGTCGCCGTTGCCGGATGACTCGTCATCGATCCGGCGGAAGTGGACTTGGCCGACCCGGCGGCCGTCGGTGCTCGTCACGGTTGCCTCGTAGCCAAGCACGGTGAGCGTCTCGCCGACTTCCGGGAAGCGCCCGAGCTGCTGGGTCAGGTAGCCACCGACGGTGGTCACCTCGCCGCTGTCGAGCACCAGGTCCTCGGCGTGGTCGGAGAGCTCGTTGAGGGTCATCGCACCTTCGACGACGAACTCGCGCTCGTTGACCCAGGTGAACGACGTCCGCTCGTTGTCAAACTCGTCCTGAATATCGCCCACCAATTCCTCGATCACGTTGTCGAGGAACACCACCCCGACCGGGTCGCCAAACTCGTCGACCACCAAGGCAAGGTGCGCGTGCTCCTTGAGGAAAAACTTCAACAGCACGTCGAGCGGCATCGTGTCCGGCACCACCTTGAGCTCGCGCTTGATGCGCATCAGGTCAGGGTCCGGCTCGCTGATCATCCTCAGCAGGTCCTTGATGTGGATGAGCCCGACGGCGTTGTCCAAGTGCCCCTTGACCAGCGGAAACCGCGTGTGCTTCGTCCGTCCGGCAATCTCAAGGATCGAGGCAAACGGCGCATCAACATCCAGCACCACCACCTCGCTCCGGTTGGTCATCACGTCGCGAACCCAAAGGTCATTCAACTCCAACGCGTTGATCAGAATCTCGCGCTCCGTCTCGGTCACCTCCTGCGAGTGCCCGCTCTGCGTCACCAGCAACGCGAGCTCTTCCGCCGAGTGCGGGTGGTCGCCCTCGGTGACCGGGTCGATGTTAAACAAGCGCTTGAGCAACCAGTTCGCCGACCCGTTCAGGACGATGATCGCCAGGCGGGCCATCCGGTAAAACGCGTGGAGCGGGCCGGCGAGCGCCATGGTCACCTGGACCGAGCGGCGGATCGCGATCGACTTCGGCATCAACTCGCCGATGACCACATGCAGGAAGGTGAACGAGACCATCGCGAGGGCGAACGAGATCGCCCTGACCCACCACGGGGAGAGCCCGGCATCGACCAGCAACGGCTTCAAGCAGGCCGCGACAAACGGCTCGCCGAGGAAACCCAGCGCCAGGGAGGCGATCGTGATCCCCAACTGGTTGGCGGAGAGGTACCCGTCGAGGTGGTTGACGACCTTGAGCGCCTTCTTGAGCTGTTCCGGCCGGTCTTTCCCTTCCGATTCCAGCTGGCTCGGGCGCACCTTGACGATCGCAAACTCCGAGGCGACGAAAAACGCGTTCAAGAACAGGAAAAACCCGATCCCCAACAGGTACAGCAGGGTCTTGCCCAGCGTCAGTTCAGGCTCCGGCGCGGCGACCGCCAGCCATTGGATGCTCGTCAGGAGGTCGGTCATCTCAGCGACCTCCTAAACGCGAATACGCGGCACGATCGCTCGGGATCGTCCGCGGGGTCAGAATCGTTGGTGTCACTAGGCATCAGGCAGGCACGCAGCCGGGATTGATCCGGCTGGCGGCCAAGGGTGCGCCCGGCAGGCTCAAATCACCAGCTCGACTTCGTCACGCCGGGAATCATCCCGTGCGAGGCGAGGTCGCGGAAGGCGATGCGCGAAAGCCGGAAACGACGGAGGAAAGCGCGGCGACGGCCAGTAACCTCGCAGCGGTTCACCAAACGGGTCGGGCTGGCGTTGCGCGGCAACATGCTCAGACCGATGTAGTCCTTCTCCTCCTTCAGCTTGTGGCGGAGGGCGGCGTACTTCTCAACGATCTTCTTCTTGCGCTCATTGCGAGCGATCCAGGACTTCTTGGCCATAGGCGGCGGTGATTTACCCGATACGAGCCGGGATGCAAGTGGAATCTTGCTCTCGATTGGGGAAATGTTCCCCCAGGCGGGCTGGTTTCGCTCCCCCTCACCCATCGCTGCGGGGCGGCGTGGTGGGTTTCTGCGCCTGCTGCTGCCACAGCGGAGAGGCCGGCAACTCCTTGGGGCGGCAGATGATGATTCCGGCGCGACTGCTGTTTTCGCGCAGGTAGTCGCTGATCGGTTGGTCGAGGACGACTTGGCGGCCCTTGTCACGTGACGAGGTCGCGTGCATGAACCACGCCCGGCCGTCGCGGCGCACGATCAGGCCGACGTGCGAGGTGTAGCCAGTGGTTGATTTCGAGGTGATCGCGCAAATGTCGCCATCCTGGAGGCGATCCTCGATCGCGCGCACCTTGGAAGCCGGGATGTGGTAGACCGGAAGCTTCGAGATCCGCTGCTCGAGGCGCGCCATTTCCGGGACCAGCGACGGGTTCTTCCGCAGGTAGCGGTAGTTTTTCCAGCCGGCGGACATCTCGTTGACCTGGCGGCTGAGCCGGACCGCGCCGGGGAGCCCCGGGGTGATGTTGGTCGCCAACCCGCGGCGCTGGTTGTCGTGGAAGACCTCCTCGAGATAGTGCATCCGGCTGTTGTAGGACCCGGTGCAGCGGCCGTTGCGGTAGCGCTCGAGCTCGATCATGTGGAGCAGGTCCTCGGGCTGATACGGGCCGGGCTTGTAGCTGAGCATCCGCGCGAACCCGAGCGACTTCTCGTAGAACGTCCAACAATCCTGGCCGTTGAAGTTGACCACCGGCGACTCGACGTGGTCGTCAACCTCAAGGGTGTAGTTGACATAGGCGCTGCCAAGCATCGCCCGGCCGACGGTGACGGTCCGCTGGGGCAGCGGCAGGTTGCGCCACCCTTCGCGCTCGGCGCGGGCGACGAGTGCGTCGAACTTTTCCTTCCCCTTGAACACGGTAACCAGCGGCAGCCGCGGCGCGCTCGGCGCCGGCACCGCCCCCGGCGCCCCAAGCGCAACCGGCACGCTCAACCTTGCCGCCGGCGCTTCCGCCGCGCCGGTTCCACAGCCGCCGAGCAACATGCCCGCCGCCACCGGCATCCAGATCCCGACCAACCGCCGCGCGTAGTCCATGTTCATGGCTCCCAGCTTGCCTGATCGCCATGCGCCGCGCAATCAACGATTCCCCGCGATCTCACGGAAAAAATTCGCTGTCCATCGCCGCGCCACGCGGTTCACGCTTGCCCCATGCCCGACGCCATCCCTTGCAGTCCCAACGAGGAGCTTGACGGCCTCGTTTATTTCCCCCGCCTCTGCGACAAAGTCCGCCTGTTCGCCGCCGGCGAGCTGCGCGACGACTTCCATGAAAACCTCGGCCACGGCATGGACCTCTGGACCTGCCAGTTCCTCGGCGTCTCCTACGACGACCTCGCCAACGTCATCCGCAATGGCGCATCCAACGCCGACGCCCTCGCCTGGGCACGCACCCACGGACTCACCCGCCCGCCCCACGAGGCCGCATGGTGGCGCTCATTCATGACAGCCCGCGGGTTTCGCGACGACATGGCCCCTCGCCTCGCCCTGCGCAAACACGAGGCTGGCTTCGACGAGCGCGACGACATCCAGACGTTTTTCGACTTCATCGACGCCGACGAGGGCCGCCTCTGAAACCAATTTCCCCATCCATCCATGTTCCACTACCAGGACCCCTTTCCGTTAGGCCCGGACACCACCGAGTATGAACTGCTGACCCGCGAGCACGTCGGCACCGCGGAGTTCGCCGGCACCCAGGTTCTAACAATAGCGCCCGCGGCCCTGACGCTGCTGGCCAACGAGGCGATCAAGGCAATCTCCTTCAAGCTGCGCGCCAGCCACCTTGCGCAGGTCGCGGCGATCCTCGACGATCCGGAGGCCTCGGAAAACGACCGGATGGTCGCGCTGATGTTGCTCAAGAATGCCGAGATCGCCGCGCGCGGGATCCTCCCGGCCTGCCAGGACACCGGCACCGCCATCGTCATGGGCCACAAGGGTCAGCAGGTCTGGACCGGCGCCAACGACGCCGAGTGGCTCTCCGCCGGGATCCACCAGACCTATCAGGAGGAAAACCTCCGCTACTCGCAGGCCGCGCCGCTTGACCTCTTCGAGGAGGTCAACACCAAGACCAACCTGCCGGCCCAGATCGACCTCTACGCCACCCAGGGAGATGCCTACAAGTTCCTGTTCATCACCAAGGGCGGTGGCTCGGCCAACAAAACCTACCTCTACCAGGAAACCAAGGCGCTGCTCAACCCGAAGCGCCTGAAGGAATTTTGCATCGAGAAGATGCGCTCGCTCGGGACCGCCGCGTGCCCGCCCTATCACCTTGCGTTTGTCATCGGCGGGACCAGCGCCGAAGCGTGCCTGAAGACCGTCAAACTCGCCTCAACGCGCTACTACGACGCGCTGCCGACAACCGGCAACGAGCATGGCCAGGCGTTCCGCGACCTGGCGTTCGAGGCGGAGTTGTTGGACGCGGCGCGCGCCATCGGGATCGGCGCGCAGTTTGGCGGGAAATACTTCGCCCTGGATGTCAGGGTCATCCGGCTGCCGCGCCACGGCGCGTCCTGCCCGGTCGGCCTTGGCGTCTCGTGCTCGGCCGACCGCCAGGCGAAGGCGAAAATCACCCGCGACGGGATCTTCCTCGAGAAACTCGAATCCAATCCCGGGCGCTTCATCCCCGAGCTCTTCCGCGACTGGAAGTTCAAGGGCGTCCCCATCAACCTCGACGAGGGAATGCCCAACACCCTGGCCACCCTCGCAAAATACCCGGTGACCACCGCCGTTTCGCTTTCCGGAACGATCATCGTCGCTCGCGATGCCGCCCATGCAAAACTCAAGGAGATCCTCGAGGAAACCGGCGAACTGCCCGCCTACTTCAAGGATTTCCCGGTCTACTACGCCGGCCCGGCCAAAACCCCGCCAGGCATGCCGTCCGGATCCTTCGGCCCCACCACCGCCGGGCGCATGGACGCCTACGTCGACCTGTTCCAGCGCCACGGCGCCTCGATGGTCATGCTCGCCAAGGGCAACCGCTCACAGCAGGTCACCGACGCCTGCAAAAACAACGGCGGGTTCTACCTCGGCTCCGCCGGCGGACCCGCCGCACTCCTCGCCCAAGACCACATAAAATCCCAAGAGGTCGTCGCCTTCCCGGAACTCGGCATGGAGGCGGTCTGGAAAATCACCGTCGAGAACTTCCCCGCCTTCATCCTCGTCGACAACAAGGGCAACGACTTCTTCCAACAAATCAATTCCTGCCCGGTCTGCTAGGCTGACCCCGGACCCGCGGATTTTCTCGTCGCCATTGCCCGCGGTTGTTGGATACTCGCCGGTTCATAAAGATCAGATGAACCCCGACAACAACCAGGCCGCGGAGAATCCGTTAGTGTTAGAGGATGCGGGCGCAGAGAGCGCACCGCCTCTGAGCGGCGAGTGGACGCGGCGGCGCTTCCTCGGCACCGGGGTGGGCACCGGCTTGGGAGCCGCCGGGGTGCTCGGCGCGCTCGGTACACGCGCCAGCGCCAGCACCTTCACGCCGATTGACGTTTCCTTCTTTCAAGTCGGCGACCCGCACTACCGGAGCGACGACACGGTGGACTCGAACTTCAACCTGACCCTGCGTGACAACCTGCGCCGGCTCATGGCGCTGACCCCCACCTCGGCGATGCCCGGAGCTGGCACGCTGGGCACGCCGCGCGGGGTGCTCAACTGCGGCGACCTGCTCGACTCCGGCGCAACCGCCCCCTTGACCAAGACCCAGACGCTCGAAGCCCAGTGGGTCAAGTATGTCGCCGACTTCGGCCTGCTCGGCAATGAAGCGGGAACCATCATCAAGTACCCGGTCTACGAGGCCTACGGCAACCACGACCAGGACGGGTTCCTCAAGCAGGTCAGCGACCGGATCGCCGCGCGCGCCGCCCAACTTCCCAACATCACCGCGCTCTCCGGCAGCTACACCTACGTCGGGAGTTACAGCAACATCACCGTCAAAGGCGTCCACTTCGCCTGGATGTGGAGCGGGATCCACTTCGTCAACTGCAACATGCGCTCGGGCAGCGATGGCAAGCGCTATCCATCGTCTAACAGCTATGGATTCCTCAAGAGCTACCTTGAGGAGAAGGTCAAGACCAGCAACGACCCGGTGTTTGTGATGGTCCACCTGCCGCCGACCACCACCGCGGAAGGCGACTGGCCGCTGGCCGACCGGCAGGCGTTCTACAACCTGCTCATCCAGTACAACACCGTGGGCATCCTCGTCGGCCACGTCCACAGCTACGCTTACTCCCAGTGGCGCGGGCCGGACAACCTCGGTGCCGTGCTGATCCCCGTCTATCAGTGCGACGCAATCCAGCGCTCGGGCCTGACCCAGGGGATCTTCACCGCCTTCCGGATCCTCGGCAGCCCGACCGATCCGACCAAGGCGACCGTCCACATGGCCCAGCGGCTGCGCAACAACACCTGGGGCAATAGCAACTCGCGCCAAATCACCCTCGGCACCTCGGCCATCCCCAACCGCCCGCCAAGCTTCGCCGGCTTCTCCGCGGCGACCGCCTATCAAACGACGCTGAGCATCCCGCTCGCCAGCCTGTTAGCCCAGGCGTCCGACCCCGACTCCGATCCGCTGAGCATCACCGCCGCCGGGCCGGCAACCCAGGCCGGCGGCAGCGCGGCACTCCAGGCCAGCGCGGTGCTCTACACGCCCCCGGCAGGGTTTTCCGGGCAGGACAGCTTCCCGGTCACGCTCAGCGACGGGCGCGGCGGACTAACGGTTGGCACCGTCACAGTGACCATCAGCGCCCGGCCCACCCCGCCGACGCTTCCTGACAAGCCGCCGGTGATGACCCCCGTCGACGGCAACCAAGTTCAGCTGTCAATGACCGCCACCCCCGGCGGCGCCTACCTGCTGCAACGCTCGCTCGACGACATGCTCAGCTGGCAGACCATCCAAACCCTCACCGCCGACACTAACGGCTACGTCCAGTGGACCGACCCGGGCACCTACCCGAGTGCCTATTACCGCTTCTGTCTGCCGTGACCGAAAGGCCGATCCGCGTTCAACGGCTAGCCACCCCTTTGCGCCTCACAAGCCGGTGACAAATTCCCCGAGTGTTTCCGCTTGGAGCGCACGCCGGTGGACCCCACGCAGCTGCTCCTCGTCGCCGAGCGCATTGACCGCCGCCACCAGCTCGGCCGGAATTCGCCCAAAACGCGTCTCAACGACCAACATCACCGCGGCCCGCAACCCTTGCAGGCGGCCCTGTTCAATGCCTTGTTCAAGGCCGCGCTCGATCCCGCGCTCGATCCCGCGCTCGATCCCGCGCTCGATACCCTGCGCAATCCCTCTGCGCAGGCCATCTTCAAGGAGTTGCTCGGCGAGAGTCATGGTTTCCTTGCGCAGTCCCTGGAGACGCAGCATTTCAACCCTACGATAGAAGCCGTTGATGTCAATGTCTGCGGCGAACAGGTAACGGATCAGCAGCTCGCGAAGGTCACGCGGGAGCGCATCGAGGAGCGGCTCATCCCAGACCGGGTCGCTCAGAAGCTGCGCAAGCCGCTCAGCCTTCATGGTTCGCAGGATCATGACGGCTGCCGGCGTGCCGCGGATCGCCTCATAGGGCATTGCCGCGAGTTGGATGAGTTGAAAGCTGAAGTCGGGGATGAACGCACGCAATTCCGGAAGCATCTTTGGAGTGACATCCAGCAGGTCGACAAAGCGCGGGGATAGCTCCCAGACTTTGGCATTCTGCGCGAGGACGACGGGCACGATCGCGGGCAGCCGGGTAGCCGCGGTGCGGCCTTTCACCCACGCTTCCCAAATGCGGACCATGTAGCGCAGCAGCCGCAGGGCAAGCATGGGTTCCTCGCGGACCTGGTGTTCAAAGAGCAGATAAACCAAACAGTCGCCGTCCTCGACGGGCGCCGAGAACAACAGGTCGCTCGCGCTCGCGCTCAGGTGCGAGTCGACAAACGACCCGGGCTCAAGCCGCAGGCCACTCCAGTCGATCCAGCCAGCAAGCGCCTCGGGAAGCTCGGCGCGCAGGAACGCGGCGGTGTTAGCCGGATCCGCAAAGCCCGCCTTGAACAATTTGTCATGCGCCTGGTGAACCGCCTCATCCGCCATCACCGCCAAGCTCGCACCGCCTGGCCGATTGCCAACCGGATCACAGCTTCTCCGGCGTTTTCCATATCAGGCGCACCGAGTCGAGCCGCAGCCGCGCCCCGGCGATCGCGACGGCAAGCTCAGCCTCGCGCTGCCGCCACCCGGCGATCTCCTCGACCCGAATGTGGTCGTTGACCTCCGCGAGCTCGACCAGACGGCCGATCTCGCCGGCAAACTCCGCGCGCATGGCGGTGAGCGCCGTGGCGACCACGCCCGCAAGCCGGTCCTCGGCCGCGAGCCTAACCCGCTCTAGCAGCGCGGGGATCACCTGGCGGCGGACCTTCTCGTTCTTCAACAGACTCCCCGGCTCACCGCGGCGCAGCTTCCCGGCGAGGCTCGCCGGCGGGTGCTCGGCGCCGAGGTGGTCGACTAACAGGTGGAGCGGCGTCTGCGGCAGGAACCGCTCCACATGGAGCGGCGCTGGAGCGATGGCTTCCACCAGGACCCGCGCTTCGAGCAGGATCGACTTCCCCGCAGCGCCTTCGAGGACTCCGAAGGAGGCATTGCCTGCGGCCGAGCCTAACAACAGGTCGAGCGCGCCGCGCACCAGCGGGTGGTCCCAAGTGAAGAACGCCTCATGCTCGTGGACCAGGGCGCGGCTGCGGTCGAGGGTCACGGTGAGCCCCTCGTCGGGCAGGGCTGGGAACGCGTCGGACTTCAGGTTGCCCGGGAGCAGGAAGTAGCGCCGCGCACCGAGTTCCTCAATGTGCAGGCCGGAAAAATCCAACAGCCGCAGGAGGAACTCCTCGGACTCGAGGTCGGCGTCGGCCGCGCGGATCGCGGCGACCACCTCGGCGGCGCGCGCAGGGCGGTTGGACACCCGTTCGAGCAACCGTTCCTGACCCCGCGCGAGGCGCGCCTCAACCTCGGCGCGGACTTCCAGCGTGCGCGCGATGAGTTGCCGGGTCAGCGCCGGATCCAGCGCCGCCTCCGCGGCGGCAAGCTCGGCGGCCAGCGACTCTTGGATCTCCGCCGCTCCCGCCGGGCTGCGGCGCAGCGCGTCAAGGCCAGCGTCAAGCCACTGGACCCGCACCGCCTCCGGCGTGCCTGCTAGAAACGGAACGTGGATGAAGATCTGCGCGCCCTGGCCGATGCGGTCGAGACGGCCGATGCGTTGTTCCAACAAATCGATATCCTCCGGCAGGTCCAACAGGACAAGGTGGCGGGCAAACTGGAAGTTGCGCCCCTCGCTGCCGATCTCGGAGCAAACCAATACCCGGGCACCATCCTCCTCGGCGAAGTAGGCGGCGTTGCGGTCGCGCTGCAACAGGCTGAGCGCCTCGTGGAAGGGCGCGGCATTCACACCGGTGAGCACGCGCAGGTCCTCGATGACCTGCTCGGCAAGCTCGCGGGTGCGCACGATGACCAACACCTTTTCCGCGGCGTCTAGCGCCTCCAACAACCCGGCAAGCCAGCGCAGCTTCGCCCCGGGCGCCGGATCGATCGCGACCAAGTCCGGCAGCCGCTCGGGAAATCCACCGAGTCGCGCGCGGGTGTTGCGGAACATCACCCGGCCGACGCCGAAGCCGTCCAGCAGCTTGGCCGCCAGCTCGCCGCGCACGGCCGCCGCGCCGCCGCGCAAGCGCCCGAGGAGCGCCTCAAGCAGCGGTCGCCCGGCGACCAGCGCCTCGGTGTTGGCCCCGGGGTCGCCGCCTGCGGCAAGGGTGTCGACCACGGCCGCGACCTCCTCGTAACGGCGGGTTTCCTCGCGGTAGCGCTCAAGCTCGGCATAGCGCTCCGGGTCCAACAAGCGCAGCCGGGCGAAGTGGCCGTCGGCCCCTAGCTGCTGGGGAGTCGCAGTCAGCAAGAGCAGCGCCTCGGTTTGGGCGGCAAGCTCGGCGACGACCTGATAGGCCGGGGCGGCCGCTTGCGGCGACCACTCGAGGTGGTGGGCCTCGTCGACGAGCAGGACATCCCAACCGGCTTCCAACGCCTGGGCGGCGCGCTGCGGGTTGGCGGCGAGCAGGTCAACCGCGGCAAGCACCCACTGGCTGTCGAGGAACGGGTTGGCGTCCTCGTCGCCGTACTCGATCGCCTCGCAGCGGCTCTCGTCGAAAATGTCGAACGCCAACTGGAAGCGCCGCAGCAGTTCGATGAACCACTGGTGGACCAGCGGCTCGGGGACAAGGATTAGAACCCGCTCAGCACGCCCGGTGAGCAGCAGCCGGTGGACGATCAGGCAGGCCTCGATGGTTTTTCCCAGGCCAACCTCGTCGGCTAACAGCACGCGAGGGCGCACCCTGTTAGCCACCTCGTCGGCGATGAAGATCTGGTGGGCGATCAAATCCATGCGGGCGCCGACGAGGCCGCGGACCGGCGAGCGGCGGATGGCGGCGCGGCGTTCGAGGGCTTCGCCGCGGAGGTCGAAGTCCCCCGGGTCATCCAGCTTGCCGCCAAACAGCCGCTCCTCGGGTTTGCTGAAGCTAATCGAATCGGACAACTCCGCCTCGGCCACCTCGCCGCCACTGGTCTGATAGAAGCGCAGTCCCCCGCTCTCGCGCACCGCGTCGACCATCATTTCTTTCCCCTCGTGGGTCTCGATCCGGTCGCCGGGAAGGAAGGCGACGCGCCGCAGCGGCGCGGAGGCCAGTGCGTAACAGCGCTGCTCGCCGGCGGCGGGAAACATGATTTCCACCTTGCCGCGATCTCCCCGCAGAATGATTCCCAATCCCAGCTCCGGTTCGCTATCGCTCACCCACCGCTGCCCAGCCACCCATGATTTTTCTACCATCCGGTCAATTTGAGCCCCCATCCTAGCCGCCATCCGGCACCCGGCAAGGCCGGCGCGCGGCCAAATCATCTGCCCTCCCGCAGGGCCCGGGAAAACTTTGCCATTTCAAATCTTAGCCATCCCGCCTAAGCCCCGAGCCGACATGAGTGAGGACGCGCCCCAATTGCCCCAATCGACCGAAGCGGAACTCATCGCGGTGCGCCGCGAGAAACTTGCGCGGCTGCGCGACCTTGGCGTCGACCCGTTCGGCGCGCGCTTCCCGGTGACGACCACTCCGGCGGAGCTGCACGCCGCGTTCAGCGACGGCCAGCAGGTGACCCTTGCCGGGCGCATCACCGCCTTGCGCGACATGGGCAAGTCAGTTTTCTTTCAACTCGGCGACGTCCACGGGTCAATCCAAGGGTACATCAGCATCAAGGGCTTGAGCGAGACCGACGCGGCCATCTGGAAGTGCCTCGACCGCGGCGACTGGATCGGCATTTCGGGCGAAACCTTCACCACCCGCACCGGCGAGCCGACAGTCAAGGTCGAGAGCTTCAGCGTGCTTTCCAAGTCGCTCCGGCCGATGCCCGACAAGTTCCACGGGGTGACCGACCGCGAGACGAAATACCGCAAGCGCCACCTCGACTTGATGGGCAACCCGGCGAGCGCCCAGTTGTTTGTCACCCGCTCGCTGATGTTGGCCGAGATCCGCCGGTTCTTCCAAAACCACGGGTTTTTGGAGGTCGAGACGCCGATGCTCCAGGACATCGCCGGGGGCGCCGCCGCCCGCCCGTTCGAGACCCACCACAACGCGCTCGGGATGCCGCTGACCTTGCGGATCGCTCCGGAATTGTTCCTCAAGCGGTTGCTTGTCGGCGGGTTCACCAAGATTTTTGAACTCAACCGGAACTTCCGCAACGAGGGGATCTCGCGCCGCCACAACCCGGAGTTCACCATGCTCGAAGCCTACTGGGCGTTCTCCGACTTCGAGGAAATGGCCCTCCTCGTCGAGGACCTCACCTGCCACCTCGCCGAGAAATTCTGCGGCGGTCTGGCGATCGACCACAAGGACGACGACGGCAACGTCACCCGCACGATCAACCTCGCCCGCCCGTGGCGCCGCGCCAACTACCACGACCTGATCGCCGCCGCCGCCGGCGACGACTTCTTCGCGCTCACCCCGGCGGGCCGCCGCGAGCGCTGCGATGTCCTCGGCGTCCAGCTTTCCGAGGAAATGGAGGACCACGAGGTCGTCCAGCATGTCTTCGAGAAGCTCGTCGAGGAGAAGACCTTCGACCCGTGCTTCGTCACCCGCGTCGCCAGCGAACTCGTCCCGCTCGCCAAAGTCACCCCGGGCGGCCGGACCGTCGAAGTCTACGAGCTCATCATCAACGGCCAGGAAATCTCCCCGGGATACTCCGAGCTCAACGACCCCGACGTCCAACGCCAGCGCCTCGTCAACCAGGCCGGCGGCGAGGATGAACACAAAATCGACTTCGACTTCATTGAAACCCTCGAGCACGGGATGCCCCCGGCCGGCGGCATCGGCATCGGCATCGACCGCCTGGTCATGATGCTCACCGGCGCCCCGACCATCCGCGATGTCGTCCTCTTCCCGCTGCTCAAGCGCAAGGACTAAAGCGCCCCTCAGTAAAAGCGTTTGACCGGGGTTAGATCGTCGCCGACCTGTTGGGGTTCACCTAAACCCCCAACCCCCCAACATTATGCTTAAATGGGCAATTATCTGTGCCGTCGTCGCCTTGGTCGCCGCACTGCTTGGCTTCTCGACCATCGCCGGCGCCTTCGCCTCGATCGCCAAAATCCTGTTCTTCATCTTCATCGTGCTGTTCCTGATCTTCCTTGTCCTCGGCATCGCCGGGGGACGGAAGCTGACCTAGCGGCCCGTTAAAAATGAATAAGTCCTATAGGTCCCGAAGGACTTATAGGACTTACAAAGGACCCATCGCTTGGCGGCGAGTCCCGCCGTCTCGCTACTCCGGCTTGACGCCAGCGTCGTAGCTCCCCGGCTGGCGGATCCAGATGTTGCGGTACTCGATCGGGTCGCCGTGGAACTGGAGGTGGAGCGGCGCCTTGGCCGGGTGGCTCTCAGGGTAGGTCGCCAGCTTCATGTGCTGGGTTGGCCCGAGGAACTCCTTGGCGTGATGGAGCAGAACGCCGTTGTGGATCACCGTGACGCGCGCCGGCTTCTTGACCACCTTGCCCTCGTAGACGGGGGCTTCAAAGATGATGTCATAGCTTTGCCACTCGCCCTGCGGGGCGGTCGCGTTGACCAGCGGCGGCGACTGGCCGTAGACTGCCCCGGCCTGGCCGTCGGCGTAGGTCCGGTTGTTGTTGCTCTGGAGCACCTGGACCTCGTAGCGGTTCATCAGGAAGATCCCGCTGTTGCCACCGCCCTGGCCGTCGACCTTGCGGCCCGCGGGGACCCGCCATTCGACGTGCAGCTGGCAGTCGCCAAATTCCTCGATGCTCGTCAGATCGCCGGCCGCGGCGATGAGGATCCCGTTGTCGACCTTCCACTTCGGGTCGCGCCAAGCGCTGAGGTCTTTCCCGTCAAACAGGACTTTCGCGTCGCTTGGCGGCGCCACGCTCACCGCTCCCTTGGTTTCGACCACCGGCGGGACTGGCCGGGTCATATCGTGGACGTTCCACGGGGTTCCGGTAAGTTTGTCGCCCCCCTCGGCCGCTCCAAGTCCCTGCAGTCCGAGAATTCCCGCCCCCATGACCATCCATGCTGTTGTTTTCATTGCTCCGACACCTGACCAAGCCATCCGCCATGGCGCAAACATAATCAGAATCAACCCCAAAGAACCCCCACCGGAGAATCCGCTATTGCCTAACCGGGGACTTTGTGAAACTTTTCACAAGCTCTCCACCACCATGGCCCTAAAGATCCCCATTGGCAGCACCGACAGCCTCCCGTTTGAGCTCGTCCGCCCGGAACTGCGCCGGGTCGAAGCGTCGATCCGGGACCAGGTACGCGCGTTCGATCCTACGGTTGAGCCGTATGTCTCCTACGTTTGTGATACGAGCGGGAAGCACATCCGCCCTGCGCTGGCGATCCTTGTCGGCGGAGCGACCGGCGGGGTGAAGCCGGACCACATCAAGATCGGGGTCATTCTGGAGCTCATCCACATGGCGACGCTGGTCCACGACGACATCATCGATGGCGCCAGCACCCGGCGGAAGATGCCAACAGCCAATGCGAAGTGGGGAAGCGGGCTGGCAGTGCTGCTGGGCGACGCATTGTTTTCCCACGCGCTGATGCTGGCGACGGATTTTGCCGACATTGAGATTTGCCGGAAAGTCGGGCACGCGGCGCGGGAAGTCTGCCAGGGTGAGATCATGCAGACCCAGCGGCGCTTTGACCTGACGCTGAGCAAGGCTGACTACTTCCGGATCATCGGGATGAAGACCGGCGCGCTGTTTGCCGCCGCCACCGGACTGGCCGCCGCCATCTCGGGCGCCGACAAGGAAACCCAGGACCAGTTCTTCGACTTCGGGATGAAGCTCGGGACCGCCTACCAGATCTACGACGATTGTTTGGACCTCGTTGGCTCGGAAGCAACCGTGGGCAAAACCCTGCGCACCGACCTCGAGAAAGGCAAGCTGACCCTGCCGATCCTCAACCTGCTCGAAACCGCCAACCCGGGGCAGCGCGACAAGCTCAACCGCCGGATCATCGAACAACAACCGCTCGACCTCCCGGTCCTCCTCGGCATCGCTGAGTACGAAGGGGCCGTCGAGCGCGCCATCGATACCGCCGCGGCCATGGTCGGCGACTGCCGGAAGATCCTCACCTTTGTCCCGCCCAGCGACCACCGCGACGCCCTCGAGCGCATCACCCGCTACCTCGACGGGCTGCTCGACCAGTGCCGCAGGTGATAAGTGATCCGCGCGCAGCTCAGTAGGGCGATGCGTCCCCGCAGCGCCCGCTTTCGGGCTGGTCAAACCGCCCAATCCGCGGCGGTGGACAATTTTCCGTGCCTGCGGCGACCCGAGTGCTCTAGAAGTAGCGGCGATGTCCGACGGCCTGCAGATGACCCCGATGATGGCGCAGTATCAGTCACTGCGGCGGACGCTGCCGGCTGACGTGCTGCTGCTTTTCCGGCTTGGGGATTTTTATGAAATGTTCTTCGAGGATGCCAAGGTGGCCGCCCCGATCCTCAACGTCGCCCTGACCCGACGCAATGGCATCCCGATGTGCGGCGTCCCCCACCACGCCGCCCAAGGGTATATTGCCAAACTCATCAAGGCCGGCAAACGCGTCGCGCTTGGCGAGCAAACGTCGATCCCGCAAGCCGGGAAGCTCGTCGAGCGGGAGATCTCGCAGATCCTCTCCGCCAGCACGGTCAACGACATGTCGCTGCTCGACGACAGCCGCCACAGCTATCTGGCGGCGGTTTTCCAGCACGGGAAGTCGTTCGGCCTGGCCTGCGCGGACCACACGACCGGCGAGTTCACCGTGGCGGAATTCACCGACGCCGGCCACCTGCGCGACGAACTGGCGCGCATCTGCCCGGCCGAGACGCTGATTTCCGACGAGCAGGTCAAAGACTTCGGCAGCGTCCCGGCCTGCCTTGCCTACGACGGCTACGCGTTCCTTCCCGACCAGGCGGTCCACCTGCTGCGCGAGCATTTCAAGGTCCGCTCGCTTGATGGCTTCGGGTGCAGCGGGATGCCCGCTTCGGTCTGCGCTGCCGGGGCGATCCTCCACTACCTGACCTACCAGTTGCGCCGGTCCTGCGAGCACCTCCGGACCCTGGCGGTCCGGCATGCCGCCGACCACGTCCTGATCGACACCGCGTCGCAGCGCAACCTCGACTTGGTCGACTCACGCTCAGGCCGCGAGCACACCTTGCTCGGCGCCCTTGACCGGACGAGCACGCCGATGGGCGCGCGCCTCCTGCGCGAGTGGATCCTCCATCCGCTCCGCGACCTTGCGCTCATCGAAGCGCGCCAGGGGCTCATCGCGAGCTTTCTCGACCAACCGTTCCTGCTCGCCCGCTGCCGTGATTCCCTCAAGGGGATTCGCGATATCGAACGGACCACCTCGCGGCTCTCCCAGGGCGCTGGCAACCCGCGCGACCTCCAGGCGCTTGCCGTCTCGATCGGAAAAATCCCCGCCCTCCACGAGGACCTCGCCGCCCTCGCCGATTCCCAGGCCGCCACCGGCGACGACGCCCTCGCCCGCTCGCTGCTCGAGCGCATCCAGGCATTTCCCGAGCTCGTCGACCTGTTCGACCGCGCCCTCGCCGACGAACCGCCAGCCTCCGCCAAGGACGGCGGCCTCATCCGCGACGGCTACTCGGCCGACCTCGACGAACTCCGCTGCGCGTCGCGCGACGGGAAATCCTGGATCGCCGACCTCCAGGAGCAGGAACGCCAGCGGACCGGGATCGACTCACTGAAGATCAAGTTCAACAACGTCTTCGGCTACTTCATCGAGATCACCCGCTCCCACCTCAACAAGGTCCCCGACGACTACCAGCGGAAGCAAACGATGGCCAACGCCGAGCGCTACGTCACCCCGGCGCTCAAGCGCATGGAGGACAAAATCCTCGGCGCCGAGGAGCGCGCCAAGCAGCTCGAGTTCGAAGAGTTCGCCAAACTCCGCGCCGCCGTCGCCGAGCACCTGGCCGCCCTCCAAACGACCGCCGCCGCCCTGGCCACCCTGGATGTCCTCCTCGGGCTCGCCCAGGTCGCCCAACTCCACCACTACGTCCGCCCGCATGTCGCTGAGGACCTTACCCTCACCATCACCAACGGGCGCCACCCGGTGCTTGAGCAAACCTTGGTCGAGGAGAAATTCGTCCCCAACGACACCCTCCTCAACCCGGACGACAGCCGCCTGCTCCTCATCACCGGCCCGAACATGGCCGGCAAGTCCACCTACATCCGCCAAGTCGCCCTGATCACCCTGATGGCCCAGCTCGGCTCGTTCGTCCCCGCCGAGGCCGCCCACATCGGCCTCGTCGACCGGATCTTCTGCCGCGTCGGCGCCAGCGACGACCTCGCCCGCGGCCAATCGACGTTCATGGTCGAGATGAACGAAACCGCCCTGATCCTCAACAACGCCACCGACCAGTCACTCGTCATCCTCGACGAAATCGGCCGCGGCACCGCCACCTTCGATGGCCTCTCGATCGCTTGGTCGGTCGCCGAGTACCTCCACGACACCCTCCGCTCACGCACCCTCTTCGCCACCCACTACCACGAGCTCACCGACCTCGCCAACACCCGCCCAGCCGTCGCCAACTACAACGTCGCCGTGCGCGAATGGAATGACGACATCATCTTCCTCCGAAAAATCCTCCCAGGCACCGCCGACAAATCCTACGGCATCCAGGTCGCCCGCCTCGCCGGCCTCCCCAAACCCATCCTCGAGCGCGCCAAGGCCATCCTCTCCCACCTCGAGATGAGCTCCGCCCGCCCGCAAAACCCCAAAAACCTCCCCACCCCAAAATCCACCCGCGATCCCTCCCTCCCAAAACCCAACCCTCCCCAGCTCGATCTCTTCGACTAGCGAGCCACGGAGCGCACGGAGCGCCGAGCCCCACGGAGCGCCGAGCCCCAGCTCGGCCCCTGGGCACGCCGAGCCCCAGCTCGGCCGCGTGCCGCGCAGCCGCTTTGGAGTACGGTGGCAAGCGCAGCGCGACACCGCTTTGGCTCAACCACCGTCCCACGCAGGCCCGAGCGCTAGGACCAGCCGCCAAGCAGCCGCGTCCCAGGGCGCGGGAGAAGCGACTGAAGTCGCTAATCCTTGGGTGTGGGGGAAGCGACTGGATCGAGTTCATTGACATCCGACCTGCGACTTTCGCCCCTCCGACTCTCGACGCCTCTGCACAAATCCTGGGCGGCGGCGGGCCATTCGGGAAAGCGGAACTCGAACCCGCTCTCGAGCAAGCGGCGCGGGACGACGCGGCGGCTTTTGAGGATGAGCTCCGACTCAGTGCGGAGGAAGAATGCGCCGAGTTCGAGCATCCATGCGGTCGCCGGGAGGCCGAGGCGGATCCCCCATGCGTGGCGCAGCGCGCGCATGAACTCGGCATTGGGCAGCGGGTTGGGCGCGGCGAGGTTGATCGCGCCAGCGAGCTCCGGGTGGCCGATGATCCAATAAATCGCCCGGACGAAATCGTCGGCATGGATCCATGAGACAAACTGGCGGCCGTTGCCGGATTTCCCGCCCAAGCGGCGCCGAACGAGACCGAGGAGGACATCGAAGATGCCGTCGCGGTCAGCGCTCATCGTCATGGCCGAGCGCAATATCACCTTGCGGGTGTGCGGGACGACCGCCTCGTCGATCGCCTGCTCCCACGCCTGCGCCACTCCGACGCTGAACCGCCAGGTCTCCGGGAAATTCGGTTCGTTGCCGCCGAGGATTCCATTCACCTCGTCGTTCGCCGCATCGTACCGGTGCGCGTAGATCGTCGCGGTGCTCGATTGCAGCCAGACGCGCGGCGGATCGCTCGCCCGGGCGATCGCCTCGCCAACCACCCGCGTCGACGCGACCCGCGACTCGAGAATCTCCCGGCGGTTGACCGCTCCATAGCGGCAATTGACGTTGCGCCCCGCCAAGTTGATGACCGCCTCGGCACCTTCCAACTCCGCCGCCCACCCGCCGAGCGACTCGCCATCCCAGCCGACGACCCGCCACGGCGCCGCCACCAGCTTGCGGCTCAACACAACCACCTCATGCCCGTCAGCGTGCAGCGCGCGCGCCAACACCCCGCCGACCTGCCCCGACCCGCCTGGTATCACGATCTTCATCCCCGCCCGGTTCTCTCACACCCGCCGCCGCTTAGGCAAGGGAAGCGAGTTGGGACGCGGGAGGCGGGCCCTTCCAGCTTGACCTTTTGCAGGCAGTGAATACGAGAGGCCATGCTTGAGCGTTTGTGCGCGTTGCTGGTGATGGCCAGCGTTTTGACCGGACTTGGCCGTGCCGAGGAAGGGAGCGCGACGGCCTTGGAGGGGCCGAATCTTGAAGCGCTCATCGCGAAGCTGGCGGATGAGGACTTTGCGCTGCGCCAGAAGGCCGAGGATGAACTCCACCGGTTGCTCCACTTGACGCCGGGCGGAAAGCCGAATCCCGTCGAGCGCGCGTGCCTGGCAGCCTACATCGCCACCGACGACCCGGAGATCCGCGCGCGGGTCCGCAGTGTCCTGACCGACTTTGCCGAGAACCTCTGGAACCCGGTCGGCGTTTCGGGACTCACGACGACTCCCGACCCGCTCTACGACAAGCAGGGGAAAATGACCTCCCGGCTCAGGATCACCAAGATCCAGGAAAATTCGGCGGCCGCCGCCGCTGGCTGCAGGCCCGGCAGCCACATCCTCGGCGTCGACGAGATCGTCTTCGGCACCGGCAATGCGAAAACCATCTTTGCCGAACGGCTTGCCGCGCGTGCCTGCGGGGAGACGCTTGTGCTCCACATCCTCAACGAGGGCAGGGAGTTGAAGGTCCCGCTGGTCCTCGGGTTCCAAGCGCGGCCGGCGCCACGCGGGCCCGAATTCGGCCGCCAAGGGCGCCCGCAGCCAGAACAATGCCTGCGCGAGTATCTCCGCGTCATGCGCAAGTCATTCCCGGAGCTGGCTCCCGCGCCTGCCATCCGGATCCGCACTCCGGTCCGCTAAGCCACCCGGACCCATGGCCAAGCCCAATCCCGAACCGGTCGACCCGCTCAAGCTCCCCGAGGTTGCCCGCGCAACGATGGCGCGGGCAAAGTTCCCGATGCTGGCGACCTGCGCCGACGGCCACCCGCGGGTCCGCCCGGTCTCGCCGGTGCGCACCGACGGGTTCACCGTCTTCATCGCCAACCTCCGCGGATACGCGAAAACCGCCGAAATCGCCGCCAACCCGAACGTCGAACTCGCCTACCTCGACTCCGAACACGATCAGGTCCGCATCACCGGCACCGCCGAAATCGTCACCGACCGCGCAACCCTCGAGTCCATCTGGAACGCCAACCCGCTCCTCCGCTCCTACCTCGGCTCGCTCGACAACCCAGACCTGATCATCTACCGCGTCTCCCCCACCCGCGTCCGCTTCATGCGCGAGTGGGCGTTGACCTACTTCGACGTCCCGCTTTCCTGAAGGTCAGCCGCGTACTCCGGCATGTGAATCTTCACGCAGGCCGGGCAGATCCCGTGGCTGAACTTCGCGTCGCTGTGGCCTTGGATGTAGAGCTCAAGCTGCTGCCAGTTGCCCATGTCGTCGCGGATGTTCTTGCAGTATGAACAAGTCGGAAGGATCCCGCGGAGCGTCTTGACCTCCAGCAACGCCTGCTGGAGTGACTCGATCAGCCCTTCCTTTTCCTTCTCGAGCTTCTTGCGGTATTCGATCTCCTGCTGGGCCATCCCAAGCTCAAGGCGCACTTCGCCAACCTCCTTGAGAATCGCCAGCACCGGCCGGTGCTCGATCTCCATCCCGACCTTCCGGTTCTGCCACGTCAGGTAAATGTACAGGAAGGGAAAGGCAAACAGGCAGATCGCCAAGCGGCTGACAAACAACCCGGAGATGATCTGCAAATAGTCCCGCGACCCGTAGTACGCCCCGGTCGCGAACAACGCCACGTCCAGCCACATCACCCCGAGCAGGGTCAGGAACACCCGCACCCACAGCCGCGCCCGCAGTTCCGGCCGGCCAAGGATTTCCCACGCGATCGCCAAAAACACCAGATCCGCCAACGCCGCCACCACCAGCGAGACGTAGTTCCTCAAACTCTGCGGCGGAAAATGGTCAACCGTCCTAGGACCATCGACATTCGCAATCTGCCAGTGGAGCACCAGCGTGATGAGCGGCACCAGGATCGCCACGCCGATGATCGTGGAAATCGCTATCCGCGTCGCCCGCGGACCGTCAAAAACATACACCACAAACACCCCGAGCAGCAGCGCCGTGTAGAACACCGTCGATCCCACAAACAGCGGCATGTTCAACAACATCACCGAAACCCCGGAGTCCGTGCTCCAGATCATCAGCGCCGTTAAACTCCCGATGAGCGCGTAAAAATGCGCCAAACCAAGCCGATTGCGCAGCGAGTGGGCAAACAACACGAGCAGGTAAACAACTACCGCCTCGCAGATCAAAATTACCAACTCGTTCATTAGCAGGGAGGGACGGCACATCCGGGGACTTCCACCCCAGGATTAAACCTAGAAACCGCAACAATGGCGCGCAAAAATCCCGTTTGGGCGATGATTTTAGCTTCCATGATTCAAAGCCTCGCGGGATTTCGCCTTTCCACCGCTGCGGCGCTGGTTTTTGTTGGGCGGCGATGAGCGATCCGAGCTGCCCGATGTGTGAGATGAGCGAGGTCCTGATCCACTTCAAGCACTATGAATGTGTGACCTGCGGCCACGAGTGGAGCATTGCGGAGGCCCCGGACGCGGCCCCGGCCGAGCGGGTCGTGAAGGACGCCTACGGCAACGTGCTCGCTGACGGCGACGTGGTGGCGATGATCAAGGACCTGAAGCTGAAGAATTCGTCGCAGGTCCTCAAGAGCGGGACGAAGTCGCGGCCGATCCGGCTCGTCGACGGCGACCACGAGATCGACTGCAAGATGGACGGGATCTCGATCGGCCTGAAGGCCTGCTTTGTGAAGAAGGTTCTCTAGCAAGCCACTGGCCTTTAGAGCCAAAAAAATCAGGCGCGGCATGGCGCCGCGCCTGATCTGGGAGATACCGAAACTCGGAGAGGCCTACTTTTTCACTTCGACCTCGTCGAAGAAGGCGTCGACATTCTTGGACGAATCGCGGTTGCCAGCGCAGACGCCGAGACCCGCGGTGATGGCGGGTGCCATTTCGACCGGAACCGGCTCGCCGACCTGGGTCCACTCCTTGCCGTCCGGGGAAGCGTAACCGGTGAAGGTGGTGCCGCTGCGGACCAGCTTGAGGCGCACCGGGGCGGCCATTTTCACCGGCTTGCTGATGGAGGTTTTCTTGCCCACTTCGGCGCGGGTGAAGAGGCGGATGCCTTCCTTGTCGGAATAAATCAGCGACACACTCTTGGCCCCGGCGTCGGTCGACTCGCGCATCATCAGGCCGGTGAGCGGACCGCGCGTCTTGGCCCCGAATTCCTTGAGCTGCGCTTGGAGTTGGAAATCGCCCGCCTGCTCGGAGTAAGCGTACTGGAAGTTGTCGATCGTTTGGCTCGGCTCGCCGATGTCCCGGCCGCTGCCGCGCAAGGTGATGGCTCCCTCGTTGAGATGGGCACCGCCCCATGGGCGTTGTTCGTAGCCAACAAACGCGGTTTCCCAGTTCGGCGGCAAATTGCCACGGGAAAAGAAGGGAATCGAGGTTGCCGCCCATGCCTCACCCTTGCTGTTGGTGATCTTGCAGCGGTAGAAGTACTCGGTCCATGGCTTCAGCCCGGTGATGTTGGTTTTGAACACCTCGCCGACTTTCACGCCACCGACCTTCACGGTGTTCTCCCACTTGCTCGGGTCATCGCCGCCGTCCTTGGTCCCCCAGTAAATGGTCGCCTCGGATCCCGCGGTGGCTTCGTAGAGGACTTTCCCAGAAAGCGTCGCGCTCACCTGGGTGACATTGCTGGTCCACTCGCCGTTGTTGACCACCGCCGGCAACCCGGACGTGGCATACGAGAGATAAATCTTCTTCTGCAACGGCTTGTTCCACGTCGTCTCGCTCCCGCGGCCGACGGCGACGAGTGTGTTGTCCGGCTTGACCCGGAAGACTTCCAACTCGCCATTGCTGCTGGCCCAGTTGATCCCGCGCCACACGTTGCTCACCCCGCCGCCCTGGTGGCCGACCATGATGACGATGACGTTATAGTCCTGAATGATCCGGTGGTATTTGTCCGCGGCACTGAACGTCCACCAGTTCTCGTCAATCGGCCGGAAGTGGTGGATGAGCACCACGGGACGCCCGGAGTTGCCGACCTTTTCCTTCAAGTCCTTCTCCAAGAATGCACGCGACATTAGCGGGTCGTGCGATCCAGCGCCGTAGGTGTCCGCCTCACCGGCCCAGATATCGCCGGGGAAGATGTTCAGGTTGACGAAGTGGATCTCATCCCAGTCCCACGAGTAGTGGTAGCCGTTTTCCGAAATCGTCTGGATGAACCCGAGCTCTTTGCGCTTCAGGTTACGCTCCTTGATGTGGTTGTACATGAACAGGTTGGCATTCCAGTCATGATTCCCCATGCCTTCGAAAACCGGGAACTTGCACTTCCCTTCGCCGTTGACGCCGAACTCGGCCTTATAATTTTCCCACTCGCCGGGGTATTTTTTTTCATCCGAGCCATTGTCGATGAGGTCGCCAGCCATGATGACTGCCTTGGGGACCTCGACGACCCCGTCGATGCCGGCAGGGAATGGTGTTCCAGGCAGGGAATTGATCCAGTCGACCTTCTGGTGGTTGGTCCGTGGCGGCTCGCCGGACCCGTAGTGGCAGTCGGAAAAGGCAAACCATGTGACATCGGCGGCCGAAACCGGCAGGCACAATGCCAACACCGCGGCAACGGTGGCAAGTCTACCACGGGAGCGCTGTGGCTGGGTGAGATTGAACTTCCTGGATGATTTCATCGCGGCTACTACGTCAAGGATCAGCCGGTTATTCAAACGAATTAATTCTCAGCCAGCTGGCTAGAGGGTGCCCAGAAACCGGAGGAGCGCGGCGCGGTCCGCGGCGGGGAGGTTCATGTAGGCCTCGCGGGCGGCAGTCGCTTCGCCGGCGTGCCAGAGGATGGCTTCCTCGAGGTTGCGGGCGCGGCCATCATGGAGGAACCGGGTGTGGCCGCTGACGGTCTTGACCAGCCCGATCCCCCACAGCGGCGGGGTGCGCCACTCGCGCCCGCCCGCCTCGAAATCGCTGCGGTGGTCGGCAAGCTCCTCGCCCATGTCGTGGAGCAACAGGTCGGTGAACGGGAAAATCGTCTGGTTTGCCAGCTCAGGCAGTTCGGCCGCCCCGGTCGTTGACTTCGGCACATGGCACGCGGCGCAGCCGACCCGGGAGAACTGGCTTTTTCCAGCGAGAACCTGCGGGTCGGCGACATCGCGCCTCGCCGGGACAGCCAGCACCTCGCTGTAAAAGACCACCGGGGCGAGAACCTCCGCGTCGATCTCCGGGTCACCGCCAGTCGGCAGGCCGGCAAACTTTTTCTCCGCGATGCCGTCGCCCGGGGTCGGGCGGGCCACGCTGGTGAGCCCCATATCGCCGAGGAACGCGCCGGCAACCTGCTCGCGCACCGTGGCGACGTTGGCCTTCCAGCCGAAGCGACCGAGCTGGACCTCACCGGCCTCCTGGTTGAGCACCCGGTTGGGCCGGCCGGAAATCCCGTCGTTGTTGGCGTCATCGGGGTCGGCGCGGGCAAGGATGTCCGCCTCCGGGATGGCCGCGAGCAACCCGAGCCCGATCATCGCCGGGGCGATCCGCGGCGAAATCTCCAAGCCCGCCGGGTCGCCAAAGCTCCCGCCTTCGATCCGGTACTCAGGCTTGAGCAGCTTGTAGCTCGTCCCATCGGGAAACTCACCGGCCACCTCGGTGTAACGCACCATGGGAGTCCCCTCGGCGAGCGCGCCATGGACCGCGTGGTTCTGCAACTGCCCGCCGTAGTCCGGGTCCGGCTGGCCATCACGGCTGAGGCGCAGCAACATCGAGACCATCTCGGCGCCCTCCGCCGGTGGCTCGCCGCGACCATCCTTGAAATGGCACGCCGAGCACGACCGCGCGTTGAACAGCGGACCAAGCCCGTCGCGCTGCGAGGTCGACGCCGGCGCCACCACCCAGTTCTGGCGAAAGAACGAGTTGCCGACAAAAAACGCTGTCCGCACCTCCGCGCGCAGGTTGCGCGCTGGGTGGCCAAACGCGTTGGCGCTCACATCATGGACCGTCGTCGCCCCACCGGCGAGCTCCTCGCCAGGCTCGACAACCGCCTCGGCCGCCTCCTCGCCAGGCCCGCGGGTGCAGCCGGCGAGAGCCAACGCGACGCCAAGCGCGCAGCCGATCCAGTGGACCCTCACGATTGCGGCACCTCCATGCCGAACATGATGGCGCTTTCGTCAAGCGCCTGGGCCGCGTACCGGATGTCGTCAATCAACCTGGCGACCGCGAGCCGGCCGGGAAGTTTGTCGCTATCCCCGAGGATGGCCTGGTCGAATGGCACCGGAATCCCCTCCGCGGCGGCCAGCGCTCGATCGATGGTGGCCATCACTTTGGCGCCGAGCTCCGGGTTGGCTTTGGCGATGAGTTCACCCAAGCCTGTCCCGCTCACCGCCGTGGTTTCCGCATACTGGCCGGTGATCACATTGCGGATCCCGCGAACGTCCAAAATCATGTCCACATGGGTCGTGTCACTGAAACATGATTGCTCGTCTTCCTGACCGCGCGTCGCATACGCCGCCCCGAGCCGTTCGCCAGGCACCTCATGCTGGCTCAACGTGACTACCCCCATGAAAATCTTCTTCACGCTTTCCTCGACCGGCGCGGCCAAAAACTCCTCGCAATAGTTCTTCCCGGCTGTCGGGTCCCACTCGCGGACCAGCCCGGCGAGGTGTTCGACGAGCATCTCGCTGGTCAACAGCAAGTACTTGGCCCGGCGCGCGGCGTTTTTCCCAACTCCCGGCTGGTAGTCATGAACCGGTCGCGCTCCGGGGCCGTCGGCACTCAGGTCCTGGCCCCAGAGGAGGAACTCGATGGCGTGGTAGCCGGTGCTGATGTTCGCCTCGCCATCGCGCTCGTTGAGGCTGGCGAGCAATTCCTTGGTGATCTCCGGATACTCGCCGGGCATGTTGATGATCCCCGCCTCCGGCGCACCCTCCACGTAGTCAACGTAGGCTTCATCCATCGGCCAGGCGTTGAGCAGCCCCTCAACCGCCCCGCGATCACGGTCAATCGGCCCGTCGCTGAACCGGAACGCCTCGCTCTGCATGTACGGGACCCGCGCGCGCTTCCACGCCTCGCGCGCCGCCGCCAGGTTCGCCTCGGTCGGATCCGCCACCAGCGTCTGCAACGCCATGTCGAGCTTGCGCGCCTCGCTCAGCGAGTCGCTGTAGGTCGCAAACACCAACCGGGCGTAAGTGGCCACCACCGCGCGCCCGACCAGCGGGTCAAACCCGTTGGCCCGCACTGACTCGGGCGGACTCACCGGCGCCACGCCAGCTCCACTGCGCCGCTCACCACAGCCGCCGACGACCAGAATCCCGAGCACGCCACCGGCAATCCCACCAACCCATCTCATGCCCGTATCGAGCCGACTTTCCGCTCGCTTGGTCAACTTGATTCTCACCTCGGGCAACTGCGCAACTTTCCCCGCCACGCCCGGTTTCTCCACGGCGGATGTCCCCTGTGGATCCGTTGCACTCAAAGAACACCATGAAAACCAAATCGCTCACCTTGGCCGTCGCCGCTCTCGCTGCCAGCTTCTCACTCGCTCATGCCGAGGATTCTGCCGCCACCAACGAACCGGCCAAGGAACCGGCCAAGGAGGCAACCACCCCCGCAAGCGAAAAACCCGCGGACAAACCCACCGAAAAGCCCGCCGACACCCCGGCTGAAAAGCCTGCCGAAAAACCCGCAGAGACCGCCGCGGAGACTCCCGAAGCCCGTGGCAACAAGCGCCAAGAGGCGATGCTCAAGCGCTTCGACGCCGATGGCGACGGCGTCCTGAGCGACGCGGAAAAGGCGACCGCCAAGGCGAAGGCCGACGAGCGGATGCTCAAGCGCTTCGATGCCAACGGCGACGGCACCCTCAGCGATGACGAGCGCAAGACCGCCGCGGGAAGCCGGAAAAAGGGCGGCAAACCTGAATAAGCCGCCCACCACCAACCCATGATTCACCCGGCCCGCCTCCCCAGCGGGCCGTTTTTTTGGGGCGCCAACGGCCACTCCGGGCCGCCGCACCCCGGGGCAACATCAACTCTTGCCATTCCGGGCTGCTTTTCCTACCAGCCACGCCCAACAACCGGGTCGCTCCCCGCGTTCCTTAGGCCACCCTTTCCAACCACCCAGCCAATGCGCCTTGCCACTCACCTTCCCCTCATTGGATTGCTTGCCGTGCTTGCCGGGCCGGCTGACGCGGCGCCGCGCACCTGGACGAGCGCCGACGGCCAGCGGAAAATCCACGCCGAGCTTGTCAAACACGATGCCGCTTCCGTCACCGTCCGGATGCCCAACGGCAAGCTCGTCACCATGGAGCTCGCCCTGCTCAGCGACGCCGACCAAAAGTGGCTCAAGGACCTCAACGCGCCCCCGCCGGCCGCCGTCGCCAAGCCGGGGATGTTCGACACCCTCGCGTTCGGCGACACCCGCGAGCAGGTCCTCGCCAAGCTCAAGGCCAGCAAACTTGTCGAACTGACCATGGCCGAACAAATGCTCGGCCGCACCGGACTCAACGATGTTTTCCGCACCCGCGTCCCCGCCGCCGGCATGCACTTCACCTTGTTCTTCGGCTGGGACGATGCCGGAAAACTCGAGGAACTCTCGCTCCACTCCGTGCCAGTCGCCGCCTCAGAGTATCCAACGACCATCGCCAAGTGCTTCGCCGAACACGTCACCCTGCTAACCAAAGCCAACGGCGCCCCGCTCCAGGAAGTCCCCTTCCCCGCCGTCGAGACCCTTGAGGACGGCGGCGTCCTCTTCACCCACCTCTGGCGCCTACCCGGCGACGCCACCCTGCTCCTCGGCACCGCCCGCGACTCCAACAAATTCAGCTGCCTCATCCGCTTCACCAGGCAGAAAATTGAACCGGTCACCACGCCAGCAAACTAGGGCCGACGGTAGGGCGCTGCGCGCATGAACCGCGCGCAGCCGGTAGGGCGATGCGTCCTCGCAGCGCCCGTGAATGAACCGTGCCTGAACCGCGCGAAGCCATCCCGCGCAGCCGCGCGAAGCCCGGTAGGGCGATGCGTCCCCGCAGCGCCCGCGAATGGACCGCGCATGAACCGCGCGAAGCCCCCCTCACCTCTGAAACGGCCACTCCGCGCTACAAGCCACCAAGCCCGCACGCACCGGGTTATTGCGAATGTACCTGGCCTTCTCCACCCCCGACTCGGCGCTTCGTAGGCGATGGTCAAAAAAATCCCGCTGCCAGGAAACTCCACCGCGCTTTGCGGTCCAAGATTTCAGCCCCTTCATCACGGCGCTCATCCGGCGGTTCCCAGGAAACGAAAACAGCGCATGCAGATGATCGGGCATTGCCAAGGCCAGCCGCACCTTCAGATCACCTGCCGCTTCATAAGCACTGAGTGAGTCGTCGATAATTTGCCACACTTCCGGGATGGCTAGCTGGTTTCGACCTCGCTCCGCGCAACAGATGGTGATGAAGAACACCTCGCCTTGGATATTGAGGCGGATGGAATCTGGAATCTCATGGCAAAGACGCTTGCGTCTCATGTCCCCAATCTACCGCTAAGGTGGGTGGATTCCACCGGGATGTTGATGAGCGGCGGGGGCTACGCGCGGTTCAGGCACGGTCCATTCGCGGGCGCCTGCCGGCCGAGCCGCTAGGCATCCAACCGGAGGGCGGCTTTTTGGGCAGCGGATTTCGCTTCGGATTTCACTTCCGAGTCGGCGGAGGTGAGGCGCATGCCGACCGGCTTGGAGACGCCGAATTCCTCCATGGTCACGCCGTACATGACGTCGGCGCGGGCCATCGTCCGTTTGCTGTGGGTGACGATGATGAACTGGCTGACGTCGAGGAAGCGGTCGAGGACCTTGAGGAACCGGTTGATGTTGGATTCGTCAAGCGGGGCGTCGAGTTCGTCGAGGACGCAGAACGGGCTCGGCTTGATCATGTAGATCGAGAACAGCAGGGCCACGGCGGTCATCGAGCGCTCGCCGCCGGAGAGCAGCGAGATCGACTGGAGCTTCTTTCCTGGCGGCTTGGCGATGATTTCGATGCCGGACTCGAGCGGATCGTTTTCGTCGACGAGCATGAGGTCGGCCTTGCCGGCCTCGCCGAAGAGCTCCTTGAACATGTCGCGGAAGTTGGCGCGGACCTGGGTGAAGGTCTCGGCAAAGCGCCGCTGGGTTTCCTCGTTGATCCGCTCGATGACGGATAGCAACTCGTCCTTGGCCGAGGTCAGGTCATGGTGCTGGCCGGTAACAAAGTTGAAGCGTTCCTCGAGTTCGTCGAACTCCTCGATGGCGTCTAGGTTGACCGGCCCCATCGAGTCGAGGCGCCGCTTGAGGTCCCCGACGACGGCTTCGACAAACCCCCAGTCGGGTCCGTCGCCATCGGCCATGGCGGCGATCACCGCCTCCTCGTCAGCTTCGCTCAGCGGCGCGGCGGCAACCACCGCGGAGTCCTCGGACTCATCGCCCGACTCGCTGTCGCTCAGCGCACGGCGCCGGCCCTGCGCTTTTTTCTGGGCGTGGATGCAGGAAAGCAGCGCATGCGGGTCGGGGCGGAATACCGAGAGATCGATCTGGTGGCGCTCCAACGCACCCTCCTGGAGGCTGTCGATGCGCAGCTCCAGCTTGGTTGCGGCAACTTCCTCGCGGCCCTTTTGTTCGGTGACTTTGGCAAGCGCCCGGCGAACCTCGTCAAGCGCGCTGTCGGCCAGTTGAATCGCCTGCTGGAGCTCCGCCCGGGTTCCGGCGCGGGCCTCGACTTCATGCTGGAGGTCTTCAGCCTCAGCGGTGTGCATTTCAACTTCCTCGCCAAGCAGGGCATTTTCGCTGGTGGCCGCCTCGATGCGCTCCTCGAAGGAGCCGATTTCTCCCTCGCGGCGTTCGGAAACTTCGCGCAGCTCGCGGAGGCGTGCAGCCATCGGTTGCTGTTGTTCCTCGGCGGCTTGGCGGGCACGCCGCTCGACCGCCAGCGCTGTGCGCAGCTCGTTGAGTGACTCAGCCATCTCCGTCTCGCGCCGGGCGATCCCGTCCGCTTCGGTCTGGAGCCGGCGCTGGTCGGTGTCGATCGCCTCAAGCCGTTCGCGCGCCCCGGCAAGCTCGGCTTCAAGCGACTCGCGCCCGTGCTGGGCCGACTGCTCGCGCGCCTCAAGCTCGCCGCTCTCCCAGACAACGTTGGCCAGCTTACTTTCGAGCGATTCGACCTCGCGGTTGGCGAGTGTCAGCTGCCCTTGGAGCGTCGACTGCTCGACACGCTGCCGCTGGAGGCGCTCGCGTGATTCCTCAAGCCCTTCGCGCTCAGCCGTCAGGCGGTCCTCCAAGGCCGCCACACGCGCCTGCGCGGCGGCATCCGCGGTGGCCAGTTCGGCAACTTCCGCAGTGAGCGCGCGGACTTCATTCTGGCGCTCAAGAACCGATGCGCCCTTCTCGCCGGACGACCCTCCGCGGACGATCCCTTCAGCCGACACCATTTCTCCGGAAAGCGTCGCCAGCGCCACTCCCGGGAGTGTCCCGCGGAGCCGCAGCGCGGATGCCAAGTCCTTGACGACCAGGACATTCTCCAACAAGCGCGCGACCACCGGGGCGACCGCCTTGTCGGCCTTCACCTTGTCGAGCGCCCACGCCTCGGCACCGTCCGGCACCGCTTGCATCTGGCTGTCGACCGCAATCCCGACAAAGTCCCCCGGAAGGATCGCCGCTTGGCCGAGCTTCTTGAGCGTCAACCGGTCGATCATCGCCTCGGCAAGCGTCGCATCATGCACCAGAACCGCCTGGAGGTGGGCGCCGAGGGCCGCCTCGATCGCGCGGGCATAGGCATTGTCGGTCTCGATGAACCCGGCGAGCACGCCGCGAACCCCGCCCTTGAACAACTCCGGCTCGTCAAGCCCGCCAAGCACCTTCTGGGTCCCCTTCTCAAACCCTTCCCCGCTGGACACCAGCTGGCTCAACACATCAAGCCGCGACGACCTCTGGGTCAACGTTTTGTGAGCATCCGTCGCGGCCGCGCGGGCGGCGTCGAGGTCTCCCCGGGTGTGCTGGAACACCCGCTCGGCCTTCTGGAATGCCTCTTCCAAACTGGTGATTTTTTCCGCCTGGCCACCAACCTCTTCGAGCAACCGGTCGCGCTCCTGCCGGGCCTCCTCAAGCTGCTGGTTGAGCCGCTCGTCCTCCTCGGCGAGCTGGCGGGCACGCTCCCGGTGGTTGTCGAGCTGCGCCAGCGAGCTTTCGATCTTCGCCTGGGCAGAGGCGATCACCGTCTGGGTGCGGTTCCCTTCGACGCGCAACTCTCTGAGAATTTGCTCCTTCTCCTCGCGCTCGGCGCGCGTCGCCTTCCACCGCTCGTCCTGGCTTGCCAGCTGGTCCTCCTGAGCCGCGATCCGGCGCCCGAGGTCTTCAAGCATTTCGTTGGCCAGAAAGAAGTCCTGCTCTTGCTGGGCAAGCTTTCCGCGGGTCAGCTCGATATCCTCGCGGTTTTGCACGATCCGGCTTTCCAGCTCGGCGCGCCGTTCCTCGTTGAAGTGCATCCGACTCAGCGCGGCGGCCGCCTGGTTCCGGTGCTCGTTGAGTTGTTGCCGCAGGCGTGCGAGTTCCTCCTCAAGCGCCTGCGCCTCGCCCCGCGCGCCGCGCACCGCCTCCTCGCGCCCAGGCAGTTGCCGCTCAAGCTCGGTCTCGCGCACCTCCAGCGCCCGCATCGACACCGTCAACTCGCCAAGCTCCGCGGAGAGGTCGACGAAGCGCTTGTGGCTCAAGTGGCTGTCGAGCACCTTCACGTCCACCGCCAGCGCCTGGTAGCGGCGCGCCTTGGCGACCTGGCGCTTGAGCGAGTTCATCCGGCGCTCCTGCTCGGCGAGCACGTCGGCGACCCGCAGCAGGTTCGCCTCGGTGTATTCGAGCTTCCGCAGCGCCTCGCGCTTTTCCTTCTTGTACTTCGTGATCCCCGCCGCCTCCTCGAACACCGCACGGCGCTCCTCGGGCTTCGACGACAAAATCTGGTCGATCTGCCCCTGGGCCATGATCGAATACGCCGTTCGGCCGATCCCGGTGTCCATAAACAGGTCGTTGATGTCGCGCAGGCGGCACAAGGTCCCGTTGATCCGGTATTCCGAGCGCCCGTCCCGGTAGACCCGGCGGGTGATTGCCACCTCGTTGTAGTCGACTTTCAGCGATTCCTCACAGTCGCCCATCGTCAAGGTCACCTCCGCCATTCCCAATGGCTTGCGCCGCTCCGTCCCGCTGAAAATCACGTCCGCCATCTCCCCGCCGCGCAGCGCCTTGGCCGAGGTCTCCCCCAACACCCAGCGGATCGCGTCGACCACGTTGGACTTCCCGCACCCGTTCGGCCCGACGATCCCGGTCACCCCGCGGTGAAACTCGAACGTCGTCTTGTCCGCAAACGATTTGAATCCGTGAATGGTCAGGCTCTTCAGGTACATGGCAAAAAATAGCTCGCGTGGAGAACAGTCCCCACACGCTCAATGCCTAGCACATGCACCGCGGCCAAGCCACTGGATTCGCCCAGAGCGTCAAGATGTGGTGGCTTCCGAGCAAAAGGACGCCACATCTTGTGTCGGAATCATTTCGCCAATCTTAACAAATTAGCGGTTCGGCCCTTCAGGCGCCGGGTGGCGCGCAGCTAAGCACCTCGATGGGTGCGGCCGCTGGCACGGCGAAGCGTGCGGCTGAACAACCGCAGCTCAGGCCCGCCCGCAACCGCTCAAATCCGGTGGCGGAAATCTTCCAGCGATGCCGAACTCAGAGCCGCCCGAAGCACGTCCTCAAGCCTTGCCACCTCCGGAATCTCCTTCACGGCAAATACCAAATCTCCCGGCACCTGCCCGAACCTCACTTCCAAGGCCGTAACCACCGCTTTGGCAAGGGCATCTTGGGCTCCTTCTTGGCGACCCTCTTGGCGGCCCTTGTGAAGTCCTTCGGCCCGTAGTTGATCAGCGATGGTCATGGCTTTGCTTCTTAAGTCGACCTCTAGGATCGAGTTGAGCTTACTTTCGAAGCGATCTTTGTCAACGTCGGCCCGGAAGATGTAGCCCATAAGAAGCTCGAAGATCTCCTGCGGCAGCTTGCCCCAAAGCGCTTCATCCCAGACCGGAGCGGCAAACCAGTCGGCGCTGCGTCCAGCCTTCATGGTGCGCAGGATCATGATTCCCGCCGGGGTGCCGCGGATGGATTCAAACGTCATGTCCGCAAGCTCAATGAGTTGGAATCTGAAGTCGGGCACAAAGGGGGCGAGCTCCGACTCCAGTCCCGGGGGGATCTCAAACAGACTGGCGAATTGCCGGGAAAGCTTCCATGCCTTCGAGTCATGCGCCAGAACCACCGGAACGATGGCCGGCAAGCGCGGTCCATGCGGGTGGCGCTTGAGCCATGCCTCCCAGATCCGGACCAGATAGCGCAGCAGGCGCAGAGCCAGCATCGGCTCCTCGCGCGTCTGGTGCTCGAAGAGAATATAAATCAAGCATTCCGCCTCGCCCACCGGCGCCGAAAACAGCAGGTCACTGGCCGAAGTCCGCATCTGCGAATCAATGAAATTCCCTGGCTCCAAGCGCAACCGGCTCCAGTCAACCGCCTGCGCCAGCGCCGCGGGAAGCTCGCCGCGCAGCAAGCCCCCAGCCGTTTCAGGATCGCTGAACCCGACCTTGAAAAGCTTGTCGTGCGGATGATGAACAGGCTCCTCAGGCATGCGGGGAATCCCAAACCCTCGCCGCGTTCGGTGCCGATACAACCATCTTCCACCCCCGGATCGAAATCAATCCTCGCCAGCCGTTAGGTCCTTTTCTACACCCGCCCATCCCCATGAGCACTGACACTTTTCTGGTTATCGAACGCGCGGCGCACGACGATCTGGTCCGCGACGCGTACATGGCGCGCGGCTACCATGCCGACGAAGCAGCCGAGGCGGCCACGCTTTGTGCCGAAGCGGTCCGCCACGGGATCCGGACCCACCACGCGCTCAAGGCGCTGCACCTTGACCACCTGTTCGGCAGCGCCATTGGCGGCTGCTTCCCCGGGGCGAAGATCGAAGTGAAACACTCGCGCTTCCCAGCCAGCGAGATCTGGAACGCCAACCGGAAGCTCGGCCAAGCGGTCGCCTACCGCGCCATCGAGCGCTGCATCCAGCTCGCCGACAAGTATGGCGTCGGCCAGGTGAGCATCGACAACACGTTCCACTACCTGTGGGGGGGCGGCTACGTCATGGAGGCCGCCGAGCGCGGCTACATCGCCTACACTAACTGCACCTCGACGCTCGCGGAAGTTGTGCCATTTGGCGGGAAATTCCCAACCCTCGGGACCAACCCGCACTCGTGGGGATTTCCGACCCAGAAGGCGCTCGGGTTCCCGCTGGTCATCGACTGGGCGACGTCAACTGTCGCCATGGGCCGCGTCCAGCAACTCAAACGGGAAGGCAAGCCACTACCGCCCAACGCCGCAGTGGACGCTGCCGGGCAACCGACGACCGACCCGCACGCGGTGGCGGCGCTGTTGCCCTTCGGTGCCCACAAGGGCTACGGGATGTCGTTGATCAACGAGCTTTACGCCGGCTTCATCGGCGGCTCGACGCCGACCATCCGCGGCCGCGAGTCGCAGATCCCCGGGGAGAAAACCACCACCTCGTTCTACTTCCAAGTCATCCACCCTGAAGCGATGTCCGGCGGAAACTTCGCCCAGGGACGCAGCCAGGCGGACAACATCAAAGCCGTCATCGCCGACATCCTCGGCCATGGCAACGAGGCCTGCCTGGTCCCAGGCCAGCTTGAAGCCGCCGCCCGCAAGGCCTCTGACGCCGCTGGCGGGCTCCTGTTCACCGAGGCGGAAGTCCGCGAGCTCAACCAGATCGCCGCCGAGCTCGGCAAGCCGCCGCTGGCCACCCGCTAGCCAATTAACCTTGCCGCCCAACACCCGGAAACCCAGCCTCCCGGCATGACCCAGCAGAATTTCCTCAAGGACCTCTTCGGCCTCCACGGCAAGGTGGCCGTGATCATCGGCGGCACCGGCGAACTGTGCGGCACCATGGCCCTCGGACTGGCCCGCGCCGGTGCCGAGGTCGTCCTGGTCGGCCGGATCCCGGAAAAAGCCGAGAAGCGTCTTGCCGAGATCGAAGCCGCCGGCGGCAAGGGGTATTTTGTCCCTGCCGATGTGACCTCACGCGAGTCGCTCAAGGCGCTCCTCGAGACTGTCCTGAAGCGCTCCAAGCGGGTCGACATCCTCGTCAACGGCGCCGGCGTCAACTCGCCCACCCCGTTCCTGGACATCACCGAGGAGGAATTCCAGCGAATCATCGATACCAACCTGGCGGCGATTTTCCGCTCCTGCCAGGTGTTTGGCCGCCACTTCATCGATACCGGCGGCCCGGCATCGATCATCAACCTCGGGTCGATCTCCGGCCTCGGACCGCTTTCGCGCGTGTTCACCTACTCGGCCTCCAAGGCGGCGGTCCACAACCTGTCGCGCAACCTGGCGCGCGAGTGGGCGGACAAGGACATCCGGGTCAACACGCTGGTTCCCGGGTTCTTCCCCGCGGAGCAAAACCGCAAGGTGCTGGATGAAACCCGGGTCCTCGACATCCTCCGCCGCACCCCCGCGAGCCGTTTCGGCAACCCCGAGGAGCTCATCGGCGCCACCCTCCTGCTCGCCTCCGAGCGCGCCGGATCTTTCATCACCGGAACGGAAATCATCATCGACGGCGGATTTTCCTGCATGTCGATCTGATCCCTTCCCGGTTTCAGCCGGTTTTCAGCCAAAAATCCCCGCACCCGTCCTGCTTGCATCTGTGGATGGGCGGGTGTATGCGCTTCCCGCGGCAGCGATGGTTCGCCGTTCTTTCCCTTTCACGCTTTTATCATGATCAAGTGGGTCCTCCAGAAAATCGTCGGCACCAAGAACCAACGCGAAGTTCGCCGGCTTGCCCCGGTCGTTGCCCGGATCAACGAAATCGAAGAAGCCCTGCAGCGGGAATCCGACGACGCCCTCCGCGAAAAAACCGCCGCCTGGAAGCGCCACCTCTCGCGCTACCACCCGCTTGAAGCACCCACCCGCCCGCAGGTCGAGCGCCTCGACGCCGATGGCCTCGCCGCGGCCGCGGCCTATCTCGATGACCGGCTCACCCGGCTGCGGGAGGATTTCCCCGCCTTGCCCGGCCAGGTCCTGGCGACGGTCGAATCGATCGAGGAGGCCAAGAAGGCGTTCCACGAGATTGAGGACGAGTTCATTTCGCGGCGCGCGAAGTACCTCGAGCAGATCCTCCCGGATGCCTACGCCGTGGTCAAAAACGCCGCCCGCAGGATGTGCGGCCAGACGATCATCGTCTCCGAGCAGCCGCTGACCTGGGAGATGGTCCACTTTGACGTTCAGCTCGTCGGCGGCATCGCCCTGCACCGCGGGATGATCGCCGAAATGCAAACCGGCGAAGGCAAAACCCTCGTCGCCACCCTCCCGGTCTACCTCAACGCGCTCACCGGCCTCGGTGTCCACGTCATCACCGTCAACGACTACCTTGCCCGCCGCGACTCCGACTGGATGGGCTCATTATTCCGCTTCCTCGGCCTCTCCGTCGGCTGCATCCAGAACCAGATGGCCCCGTGGGACCGCCGCGAACACTACAACTGCGACGTCACCTACGGGACCAACAGCGAGTTCGGCTTCGACTACCTCCGCGACAACGGGATGGCCACCTCGCGCGACGAACAGGTCCAGCGCGGCCACTACTTCGCGATCATCGACGAAGTCGACTCGATCCTCATCGACGAGGCGCGCACCCCGCTGATCATCTCCGGGCCGACGACGATCTCGTCCCACCAGTACGACCGCTACAAGCCGCTCGTCGAGCAGCTCGTCAAACGCCAGACGCTGCTGTGCAACGAGCTCGCCGCCCAGGCCAAGGAGTTCATGGATGCCGGCAACAAGGAGGACGCTGGCCGCGCACTCTTCAAGATCAAGCTCGGCCAGCCGCGCAACCGCCAGCTGCTCCGCCACATGGAGGACCCGGACACCCGCCGGCTCCTCGAAAAAACCGAGCTGTCGTTCTACCAGGACGCCCAAAAGCGCGAGCTCTTCGCCATCAAGGAGGAACTATTCTTCACCATCGACGAGAAGGCCAACGACACCGACCTCATGGAAAAAGGCCGGCTGTTCCTCTCCCCGGATGATCCCGACGCCTTCGTCCTACCCGACCTCGCCACCGCCTACGCCGAAATCGACGCCGATCCGGACATCAGCGACGAGGACCGGATCGCCCAAAAGGAGGCGCTCCAGCAGCGGCTCGACGTCCAGGGCGAGCGGATGCACAACATCTCCCAGCTCCTCAAGGCCTACTGCACCTACGAGAAGGACGTCCAATACGTCGTCAAGGAGGGCAAGGTGATCATCGTCGATGAAAACACCGGCCGCGAAATGCCAGGCCGCCGGTGGTCCGACGGACTCCACCAGGCCGTCGAGGCCAAGGAAGGCGTCGACATCGAACGCGAAACCCAAACGTACGCGACGATCACCATCCAGAACTACTTCCGCCTCTACGAGAAACTTGGCGGCATGACCGGCACCGCCGAAACCGAGGCCGCCGAGTTCTCCGACATCTACCGGCTCGACGTCCTGCCGATCCCGACCAACCGCCCGAACCGCCGCGTCGACCTCAACGACCAGGTCTTCAAGACCCGCCGCGAGAAGTTCAACGCCGTGGTGAAAAAAATCGAGGAAGCCCACGCCAAGGGCCAACCGGTCCTCGTCGGCACCGCCTCGGTCGACAGCTCCGAGACGCTCTCGCGCATGCTCAAGCGCGCGAAAATCCCCCACTCGGTCCTCAACGCCAAGTACCACCGCCAGGAGGCCGAAATCGTCATGCGCGCCGGCCAGCGCGGCGGCGTCACCGTCTCGACCAACATGGCCGGCCGCGGCACCGACATCAAACTCGGCGAGGGCGTCCCGGAGGTCGGCGGCCTGCTCGTCATCGCCACCGAGCGCTACGAGTCGCGCCGGATTGACCGCCAGCTGCGCGGCCGCTGCGCCCGCCAAGGCGACCCGGGGATGTCCCAGTTCTACATTTCCTTTGAAGACGACCTGATGCGCAACTTCGCCGCCGCCGACCGGATGACCTCCATGATGGAGCGCTTTGGGATGGAGGAGGGCGAGGCACTCGAACATCGATGGCTCAACAAGTCGGTCGAAACCGCCCAAAAACGCGTCGAACAACGCAACTACGTCTGGCGCAAACGCGTCCTGGACTTCGACGACGTCATGAACAAACAACGCGAGGTCGTCTACGGCTATCGCAACGAGGCACTCCGCGCTGAAAACCCGCGCGACCTCATCTACGAAATCGTCGACGAGGTCATCCCCGCCAAGGTCGCCGGCTTCCTCAGCGAGCGCGACCAGGGAGCGCCCGACTACAACGAGCTCCTCGGATGGGTCAACTCGAACCTCCCGCTGCGCGTCCGCCAAGAGGAACTCGACTTCCAGGACAAGTCCGAGGAGGAGATCTCCGCCTTCCTCATCGCCAAAGTCAAAGAGACCTACGAGCTGCGCATGCTCCGCGCCCGCCCGGAAATCCTCGAAAACATCGAGCGCCAGATCATCCTCGTCGCCATCGACCGCCAGTGGCAGGCACACCTCTACAACATGGACGCCCTGCGCGAAGGCGTCCACCTCCGCGCCCAAGGACAGAAGGATCCGCTCATCGAGTACAAAAACGAGGCCTACACCCTCTTCGTCCAGCTCATGGACCAGATCCGCGTTGAGGCACTCCAAAACCTCTTCCGCTCGGCCGACTACCTCGAGGAAACCGAGCGCCGCATGCACGCCATGCCACGCCAACTCTCCGGCGGCGAACCGCAGGACGGCGCAGGACCATCCTACTCCGCCGCCAACATCGCCTCCACCGGCAGTTCCGGCAACATCTCACCCGAGGTCCTCGCCGCCGCCGGCGGGTCTCAACTCAAAATCAACCTCCCCACCCGCAAACGCCCGGTCATCGCCCCCAAGGAGGTCGGCCGCAACGAACAGTGCGCCTGCGGGTCAGGGAAAAAATTCAAAAACTGTTGCGGCCGCGAGGCATAGCCTCCGCCACCCGCGTCCGCTCCGCCGCCCCGTCTTGACCCAATGAACCCGCTGACCCGCAGCCTCACCTTCTTCTGGCACTCGTCGATTGGCCGGAAACTCCTCGTCGCCATCACCGGCCTGATCTTTGTCGGCTTTCTCGCCGGCCACCTGACCGGAAACCTCCTCGTCTTTGCCGGGCGGGATGCGTTCAACGGCTATGCGGAGTTTTTGCACACCGCGGCGCATGGTGGAGCGGTCTGGATCGCGCGCGCCGTCTTGCTCGCCTCGCTCGTCGTTCACGTGCTGGCCACCATCTCGCTGACCCGGGAAAACCGCGCGGCCCGCGAACCGTATGCCCACAACGAATATATCCAGGCATCCCGCTCGGGCCGGCTGATGATCTGGAGCGGCCTGACGGTGCTGGCGTTTGTCATCTACCACCTGCTCCACTTCACCGCCCATGTCGGCAACAGCTATGGCAGCTACGTCGATCCGCAGGTCAACCGCCCGGACGCGTGGAAGATGGTCATCGACGGGTTCTCATGGTGGCCGGCGGTGCTCTTCTACGCCATCGCCATGACCCTGCTCTGCTCACACCTCCACCACGGCGTCGGCTCGGCGTTCCAGACCCTCGGCTTCCGCAGCAAAAAGGCCCGCGCCCTCACCGATACCGGCGGGAAAATCTTCGCCTTCATCATCTGGGCCGGATTCCTCTCGATCCCAATCGCGATCTTCTTCTTCAAGTTCGGCCGCTAACATTTCCTAACTCCTTTGCCACCCGCAGCCATGCCCCTTGACGGAAACATCCCATCCGGCCCGCTCGACCAGAAATGGTCCAAGCACAAGACCGACTCGAAGCTGATCAACCCGGCTAACAAGCGGAAGTTCAAGATCATCGTCGTCGGCTCCGGGCTTGCCGGCGGCGCCGCTGCGGCCACGCTTTCCGAGCTTGGCTACAAGGTGAAGTGCTTCTGCTATCAGGACAGCCCGCGCCGCGCCCACTCGATTGCCGCCCAGGGTGGGATCAACGCCGCCAAGAACTATCAGAACGACGGCGACTCGGTCCACCGGTTGTTCTACGACACCGTCAAGGGCGGCGACTTCCGCTCGCGCGAGGCCAACGTCCACCGGCTCGCCGAGGTCTCCAACCAGATCATCGACCAGTGCGTCGCCCAAGGAGTCCCGTTTGCCCGCGAGTATGGCGGGTTGTTGGACAACCGGTCGTTCGGCGGCGCGCAGGTTTCGCGGACGTTCTACGCCCGCGGCCAGACCGGCCAGCAGCTGCTCATCGGCTGCTATCAGGCGTTGGAAAAGGAAATCAGCAAGGGCGGCGTGGAGATGTTCACCCGCTCGGAAATGTTGGACGTGGTCATCGTCGACGGCCACGCCAAGGGGATCATCACCCGCGACCTGCGCACCGGCAAAATCACCCGCCACGCCGCCGACGCGGTCATCCTCGCCACCGGCGGATATTCCAACGTCTTCTTCCTGTCGACCAACGCGATGGGCTGCAACGTCACCGCCGCCTGGCGCGCCGCCAAGCGCGGCGCCTACTTTGCCAACCCGTGCTACACCCAGATCCACCCGACCTGCATCCCGGTTAGCGGCGACTATCAGTCGAAGCTCACCCTGATGTCCGAATCGCTGCGCAACGACGGGCGCATCTGGGTGCCGAAAAACACGGCTGACTGCGGCAAACTCCCCGCCACCATCCCCGACGCCGACCGCGACTACTACCTCGAGCGCAAATACCCGTCCTTCGGCAACCTCGCCCCGCGCGATATCTCGTCGCGCTCCGCCAAGGAAGTCTGCGACGAAGGACGCGGCGTCGGCCCCGGCGGGCTCGGCGTCTATCTGGACTTCCGCGATGCCATTGAGCGCCTCGGCGAGAACGTCATCCGCGCACGCTACGGCAACCTCTTCCAAATGTATGAGAAGATCACCGGTGAGAACCCCTACCTCACCCCGATGCGCATCTATCCCGCCGTCCACTATACCATGGGCGGACTCTGGGTGGACTACAACCTCATGTCTAACATCCCGGGGCTCCATGTCCTCGGCGAGGCCAACTTCTCCGACCACGGTGCCAACCGGCTGGGCGCCTCCGCACTCATGCAGGGGCTGGCGGACGGGTATTTCGTCATTCCGGTGACCATCGCCAACTACCTTGCCACCCAGAAGCCGGGAACCGTCACCGAGAGCCACCCGGAGTTTGAGCGCACCGAGGCGGAAACCACGGCGCGGATCAACCGCCTGGTGAACATCAACGGCAACCGCACCGTCGACTCCTTCCACCGCGAGCTTGGCCTGCTCATGTGGGACAAGTGCGGGATGGCCCGCTCGCGCGACGGGCTGCTTGAGGCGCTCGAAAAAATCCCCGCCATCCGCGAGGAGTTCTGGTCCAACGTCCGCATCCCGGGCTCCGGCGATGGAGCTAACATGGAGCTCGAAAAAGCCGGCCGCGTTGCCGACTTCATCGAGTTCGCCGAAATGATGTGCTACGACGCCCTCGAGCGCGAGGAGTCATGCGGCGGTCACTTCCGCGTCGAACACCAGTTCACCGAGGCCGACCCAGAGGTCAAGGCCGGCAAAACCCAACCCGGCGAAGCCAAGCGCCACGACGACAAGTTCCTCTACGTCAGCGCTTGGGAGTACAACGGCGCCAACCAGGCCCCCACCCTCCACAAGGAAGAACTCGCCTACGAGGTCGCCAAGCCGTCGATCCGCTCCTACGCCTAACCGCTCCGTTCCCTCACCCGCGTTCCTCTTCGATCCCAACCAGGGAGCAGCGGAACTCCCAGGACTTCCCGCGCCACGCCACCGAAGCTCTCACGAGCTTCGCTACAACGCCTAGTCGCCTAGCAGCCGGTCTAGCAGCCCCTTGCCGGCGTTCTCCAACATCTTCTTTCCATCCGGGAGCGGGTTGCGCAAATCGACCTCCGGCGAGCTGAGCGACCCTTCGACGTCGAGGATGATGACCATCCGCCCGTCCTGATACCAGGTGTCGCGCAGCTCCGCCTCGGTGCCCGTCCCGAGCGACTCGGAGACCTTCCCTAACAGGCCGCCGACGCTTGCGAGGAACGCCTGGGCCCACTCGTCGGTCGGATAGACCCAGAGCGCGCCGGCCTGCCGGTCGGCCGATGGATCAATCGTGAACCCCTTGTCGAGCAGCAGCTCCCAGCCGTCGAGGCTTCCCCGCAGCGGCTCAAACAACTCCCACGCGCCATTCCGGTAGCGCAACGCCACCGCCCCTTCGGTTAGCTCCAGCCGTTCGGGCACCAGCGGCACGCCCACTCCGAGGTTGCGGATTGCGTCCAGCTTCCCCCATGACTTGGCGAACAACGGCAGCCGCGTCCCAAGGTAGGAACCCGCCCCGATTGCCAGATGCCCGTCCGCGTCCGGGCTGAGCTCGCCGCTAACGGGATCGAACAACCTAACAGACGCCGGGCCGCGCAACTCGACGAGCCCGAGTTCGGCGGGCCGCTCAAGCTCGAACACCCTGACCACCCCGGCAATCTCCAGGGCGGCACGGTTGGTGGCCGCCAGGTTGTCCGGATCCACCTCGATGGCGTCCATCTGCCCGGAGAACGCGACCAGCTCGAGGCGCAGGTTGCTTTTGGCCAGCGCCACGCTGGCTGCCCCGTCGACGACGCGCAGCTCGTCAAGCGCGGCGACAAACCGCTGACGTTCCCGGACCTTCTCGCCGCGCCCAGCCGCCGTGCCCGGCTCCCCGGGCGGGCCTTGGAACAACTCGAGGAAATCATTGCGCCCGTCGGCCGCAATCGTCGCACGCACCTCCGGACCAAACACCACCGCCCGCGCCACCTCGATCCGCCTCACCAACAACGGCAGCAACCTCACCTCCACCTCCACCTCCCTCACCTCTAACAGCGCCGCCCCCCCGCCACGCGGCGCCAGCACCAGCTGCTTGACGCTCACATGCGGACTCAACAGCGTGCCGCTCCGCTCAACCGAGCCGATCGAAACATCCGCAAAGCTCGCCTCCTCAAGCCGCGCCGCCAACCGCTCAGGCGTCAACTCGCCGTCGAGCACCGCCGCCACCCGCAGCAACGCCCCGCCTAACAGGACGACGGCCGCCGCGGCAGCCACCAACCCGATTTTCTTGCCGCGCCCGCGGCGCTTGCTTGCCCTTCTCACCCGGCCAAGCTGAAGGAATGCCCTGCGGAGGTCAAAATGATCTTCGCAGCCGCCGGCGCAGCGGCTAACAGCCATGCATGCACTTGCGCGTCCTCCTGATCGCCGGCGGAATCATCATCGCCGCCATGGGCGCCCACGCCTACTCGCTCGACCACAACGGCGCCATCCTCAACGCCGGCCTGTCGCTCGGCGGCATCTTCGTCATCTGCGGGCTGTTCTCCATCAAACTCCCGTTCCACGGCCTCATCACCGCCACCGTCACCGCCATGGTCGGCCTCGCCGGCAATCTCGGCGCCGCTTGGGATCTCGCCACCCAGTTCACCACCGCCGCCACCCTGCCTCCGGAAACCATCGCCCGCAGCGGCTTCGCCGCCGTCTCGCTCGTCCTCCTCATCTCCTCGCTGCGCGGCATCCAGCGCTTCCGCGTCAACCACCGCCTCAACCAACAAAACCGCCACCAACCGCCGTCCAACAAGCCCTAACTGGCAGCTCTGTCACGCGGTGCTAGACGCGGGTTGCGCGCTTTCAGCGCTCGATGCCCGCCGCTTAACCCAGGGCTGCGCGTTGCTTGCCCTGGGCCATTGGGGCAGAGCCCTGCAACGACGTTCGACGTTCGACTCCCCTACACCTTCATCACTTCCGCTTCCTTGGTCTCGACGTGGTCGTCGATGAGCTTGATGTGCTTCTTGGTCAACTCCTGGACGTCGGCCTCAAAATCCCGCTGGCTATCCTCGGTGAGGAGGTTGTCGGTCTTGAGCTTTTTCGCGGCATCCATCCCCTCCTTGCGCACCGCGCGGACCCGCACCCGGGCCTCCTCGGCGAGGTGCTTGACGAGCTTGACCATGTCGCGGCGGCGCTCCTCGGAGAGTTCCGGGACCGGCAACCGGATGCTGCGCCCCTCGTTGGACGGGTTGAGCCCGAGCTTGCTCTCGCGGATCGCCCGCTCGATGTCCTGGATGGTCGTGTGGTCAAACGGTTGGATCATGATCATCCGCGGCTCGGGCGTGGTGATCACTGCCAGCCCCTTGAGCTTCATCGAGCTGCCGTAGGCGCGCACCATCACGTCGAGGTTCTCCACCAGCGCCGGCGAGGCCTTGCCGGTGCGCACCGCCCCGAACTCGTGGAGCATGTACTCGACTGCTTGGCGCATGTGCTCTTCGGTTTCTAGCAGACAGGTATCTGGGTCCATGGTCGTGATGATTGTTGGAAATTTCTATCAGGCGCCGCGGTTCACCAGGGTGCCGATTGGCGCACCCGAAAGGGCGCTGGAGATGTTGCCCGCCGGAGCAAGATCGAAGACGATGATCGGAATGTCGTTCTCCCGGCACAGGCTGAAGGCGGTGGTGTCCATCACCTTGAGCTGGGAGTTGATGCACTTTTCGAAGCTAACCGTTTCGTAGCGCTTGGCATCCGGGTTTTTCTTCGGGTCGGAGTCATAGACGCCGTCGACCATGGTCGCCTTGAGGATGACGTCGGCGCCCATCTCGCTGGCGCGGAGTGCCGCGGTCGTGTCGGTGGAGAAAAACGGGCTGCCGGTGCCTGCGGCGAAGATCACCACCTTGCGGTCGGCCAGATGGCAGGCGGCCTTGCGCCGGATGAACGGCTCGGCGACGTTCTTCATCTCGATGGCCGACTGGACAACGCACGGGACCCCCTCGTCCTCCAGCGCGCTTTGCAACGCCAGCGCGTTCATCACCGTGGCGAGCATCCCGACGTAGTCGGCCGTCGCCCGGTCCATTCCGCGCGCGCTCGCACTCGCCCCGCGCCAGAAGTTCCCGCCTCCAACAACCACGCCTAACTCGAGCTCGCCGCCGGCCATCGCGTCGCGGATCTCCTCGGCGACGCGGTCGACGATTTCAGGCGAGATGTTGTCCTCGCTGCCCACCTCGCGCAGCGCCTCGCCGCTGAGCTTGAGGATCGCGCGTTTGAACTGGCGGGCTTGGGTCGGGTTTGTCATGGAATCGCTGGGGCGATCCAACCAAGCGGTTCCGAGGGTTGCAAAGCCAAAAGTCCCGGTTCACTCGCCAAGCGTGAAAACCTGCGCCAGATCGCGCAACGAATTGTTCGCGTCGCCGGTCCCGGTGACCGCCACGCTGACCTTGAGCTTCCCAGGTTGGTGGGCCTGATAGGCCTCGAGCGTCCTGCGGACCGCCAGGATGGCCAGCTTGAGGACCTGGCGGGCGGTCAGGTCGACGTCCTCGGGGATTTTCAGCTTCGCCACATCGAGGTTGACCTGCAGCGCGGCCTCCTCGCCGAGTTCGGCGCTCACGGTGATTGCGCAAAGCACCAGCAAGTTGCTTTCCGTCACCTTGTAGTTGGGAGTGTTCGTCGACACCGTGTGGGGCAACCCGACGGCCTCGACGAGGGTTTCCGGAAACGCGCCGCTGAGGGCCATCGGCCGGGCCATGATCGTCGCCCGCAGCGTCTCGCCAATCTCGCTGATCTCGTCGCTGTCGGTCCCGTGCAGGCTCAGCGGCTCATAGACCGGCACGATCGTGATCGTCGACGCCCCCGCGCCCCCGGCGATCCCGAGAACCCCCAACAGCCACAACCAGCCAATTGCCCGCATGCCCCGAGCATGCCGATCACCACGCCCGCGCGCCAGTGAAAAGCCGCCACCACCGGAAACTTGGGCGCTAATGGGCGAAGTTGGCGGTCGGATCGCTCGACGTGGTATTGCCTGCCGCGGAGTTGCCCGCCACGGTATCGACCCCCGCGGCAGTCAGGTCAACGACCGGGCCGAAGCGGTTGCCCGCCACGATTGTGTAATTGGTCGAATAATTCCCGCTGGCGGTGTTGCCGACGACGAGGTTCCTGATCCCGTTCACCTTGATGCCGGCACCACGATTGGTGCTCAGATGGTTGCCCTCGATCCGGTTGCGCCCGTCGGCAGCGTAGATCCCATCGGCGAGCGCATTCTCAGTGGTGCCGTTATTACTGCAGAGGCTTTCACGGATGTCACACTCGCTGCCCAGATAGATGCCGACCGCATCGTTGCGCCTTGCGGTGCAGCTACGGAGGATGCTCTGAGAGACATGAAACCCGAAGCCGTTGAGCTGGCCATTGACATCGGCCGTCCAGTTCTCATTGGCGGCACACCCGGTGACGACCGATCCGCCATTCACTTGGATTCCGCCGCTGAACGGCACCAAGCTGAAGTTTTGCGACGCGTTGCAGTTGATCAGGGTGCTCCTTGACCCTTCGATCCCGGTGGTGGTCTCGTTGTAGATCACACTGCACTCAGTCAGGGTTGACCCGGCTATCACTTTGATGCCGGCATTGAACACGCTGTTTGCTGACACCGAGCACCCGCGCACCGCCGAGCCGGCAGCGAGGATGCCAATCCCGAAGGTTGCGGTATTGCCACTGACGCTGCAATTGCTGACTACCCCGCCGTTGCTCACGATCCCATAGCTCAGATCGCTGTTGTCACTGACTTGGCAATTCTCCACCGTCACCCCGTCGCTCGTGTTCACCGCGGTCCCCACCGAGTTGCTGACGACGATACAGTTGTTAATGATTGACCCTTTCCCTGCGGCGATCCCCGTCAGGCAGGCACTGCCCGTAACCCGGCAGCTCCGCAACGTCGACGCGAGCCCGGCATTGATCGCCGTCGTCGTGCACCCGGTGATGACAAGGTCCTGAAGCGACATGCTCTTGGTGCTCGCGTCGGACTCGATGCCGCCGGCGAAGCCCGCGATGCTGCCCTTGGAGATGCTTGCCCCATGGGCGGCGTCGCTAAGCACAATCCCGTTGCCACCGGTCCCGGCGCCACGCGAAACCTGGAACCCGTTGAGGTCGATCGTCACCCCGCTCGCCGCGATCTTGATCCCATGCGCTTTGGTAACCGCCAGATTCGCCGACAAGTAGTAGGACCCAGGCTGGTTGATCACCAACTGGTAGTCCGCGTCGCTGGTATCCACCCCGGCCGCCGACGTAGTTGCCTGCAGGTCGCTGCGCGGCTCAATCTGGCCGAGGGTCTTCAGCGTCGGTGCCGGAGCGCCCGGCGGCGGCGTCAAACTCCCCTGGCCCAGCACCAGCCCAGGCGCCAGCACCCACCCGGCCACAATGGCCACCACCACACGAAAACACCTGGCCGGTGACCGGCGCGAATCGGGCTTGTCCATCATTCCCCATTCATAATCAGGAATGAATGAAGGTGACAAGCGGCCATCCAAGCCCCTCATCGGGAGCCATCGCTACAGGATGCGCGACTTTGCCAGCGCGACGACCGTGAAAAAAAAATGGTCGGGGAGACAGGATTCGAACCTGCGACATCTGGTTCCCAAAACCAGCGCTCTACCAAGCTGAGCTACTCCCCGCGCTTGTCGCGGACGCGGACTTCTGCGCGATCCCCGCCGACATGGCAAGCGGGAAACAGCAAGCACCCCGGATTGTTGCCAAATTACAGATCGCCAAGACCGCGCGCCCACCCGCTGCCATCCTCATCAAAGACAATCACCAGCGGCCGACAGCAGATCTCGCAGTCGTAATCGACCTCACACGGGCACTCGGCCGCTGAGGGCACCGCCACCTCGAAAACCTCAAAGCAGGTTGGGCACTGGACCTCGGTCATGGCTGCAACCTGCCCGTGCCGACGCCCGCGCGCAAGTCTGCCGCGCTCCGCGCGACAGGGAAAAAAATCATTGCCAACCGATAGGATGCTGAGCATCTTTCCGGAGTCAGAGCGATACGGAGATTTGATCTTCCCTCATCTCCACGAAGTCACTTCGGCTCGCCGCGCTCCATGGTTCGCCCCATGGCAGATCCTGCGGTGACTGGTGGACTCGCCTCTGTCTTAGCATTCTCTGGTCCGATGATTCGGACCTCCTCATCCCGGTATGCCGGGGTCTAGCGATTCGGCTCACGACTTTTATTTTGCAACTCCCACGCCTTTTCCCGCATGGCCGGTCCTGAGACCGACCCAGGCTCCGAGGTTTTCCCGCTCCCGGGAGACCATCCTGCGCTGATCCCCCCAGCAGCCTGCCCATTTCTTGTTCACGTATGAGCGACTCACCAATCGAGGAGACCTCCAAGTCCACCTCTCCCGACGAGGCACCCGCCGCCAAGCGCACGGCCCGCAAGACCGCCCGCAAAGCGGTCGCCCAAAAGTCCCCCGCGCCTGACGCCACCACCGCCGCCGCTGACCCGCAGCCGCCCAAGCCGGCCGTCAAGCGCGCCCGCAAAGCGCCCGCCGCACCCGCCGCCCCTGCCGACCAGCCCGCCGCTCCCGATCCCCAACCGGCCCGCCAGCAGCCCGCAGAGCCGGGCAACGACCGCCGGGATGAGTCCCGCGACGACCGCCGCGACCGGTCCCCCGACGACTCCCGCGCCGAGCAACGCCACCAACCGCCCCACCACCGTCAATCCCGCCGCGGCGACCGCCAGCAAAGCGACCGCCAGTCCGGTCAACCCAGTCAATCCGGTCAACCCAGTCACCCCCACCCCGACCGCCCGCAAACCGACCAAGACGCGCCGCGCCAGGGACGGGTGGCCGGCGGCGGCCCGGTGAAAAGCCGCAACCGCCGCGACCGCCGCCGTAAAGGACGCGACCGCGGCGACCAGAACCGCGGTGACCAGAACCGCGGCGACAACCGCGGCGACAACCGCGGCGACAACCGCGGCGACAACCGCGGCGACAACCGCGGCGACAACCGCGGCGACCACCGCGGCGACCACCGCGACCACCGCGGCGCCAACGAGCGCAACCGTGACCAGGACAACGGCGACGACCGCCGCCCGAGCGTGCTGGAAGGCCCGAAGAGCGAGGTCGAAGGCATGCTGGAGCTTGCGCCGAAGGGCTTTGGCTTCCTGCGCCGGATGGACCGGGACTTTGAACAAGCGCGCGACGACGTCTTCGTTTCCCCGGACTTTGTCCGCCGATTCGGCCTGCGCCTCGGCGTCTGGATCAAGGGACTCTCCCAGGAAGGCCCCCGCGGCCCCCAACTCGTTGAAATCACCACGGTCAACAACCTCGACCCCGACGCCGCCCGCAAGCTCCCCGCCTTCGAGGAACTCAAGGCGGTCAACCCGAACAAGCGGTTAAGCTTCGAGACCGACCCGAACCGCTACACCACCCGGGTCATCGATCTGGCGACGCCGGTCGGGCGCGGCCAGCGCGGGCTGATCGTTTCGCCGCCGCGCTCCGGGAAGACGACAATTTTGCTCCACCTGGCCGAAGCGGTCCGCGAGCGCTACGAGGAAACGCTCCACCTGATGGTCCTGCTGGTTGACGAGCGCCCCGAGGAAGTCACCGAGTTCAAGCGCGCCCTGCCCGGGGTGGAAATCTATGCCAGCTCGAATGACGCGGGGCCGCGCAACCACACCCGGCTGGCCGAGCTGTGCATCGAGCGGGCCAAGCGGCTCGTCGAGGCCGGCGAGCACGTGTTTTTGTTGATGGACTCGATCACCCGCCTGGCGCGTGCCTACAACACCTCGATGCGCAGCGGCGGCGGCCGCGGGATCGGGTCGGGCGGCATCAACGTCGGCGCGCTCGAAGTTCCGCGGCGGCTGTTTGCCGCGGCGCGCAACACCCGCGAGGCCGGCTCGCTGACCATCATCGCCACCGCCCTGGTCCAGACCAACAGCCGCGCCGACGACGCGATCTTCCAGGAGTTCAAGGGCACCGGCAACATGGAGCTCGTCCTCGACCGCAAGATCGCCGAACAATACCTCTACCCCGCCGTCGATATCTTCAAATCCGGTACCCGCCGCGAGGAACTCCTCCTCCCCGACCACATGCTCCAAAAGGTCAACCTCATCCGCCGCGGGCTCTCAGGCCACCGCCCGGCCGAGGCCATGGAGCGGCTCCTGTTCTTCCTCAAGAAGTTCCCGAGCAACCCGCAAATGCTCCTGGAAATCAAAGGCTGAAACCCAGCCTCCTGCCACCGGTTCTCGACGGTTCCACCCAAGTTGTTCACATCCACTCCGGGTGACCAATTTGCGGCTTCCGGCTCAGCCGCCGCCCGATCCGCCACCGATTCCCCCCGCCCGCGGCCAGCAGCACGACCCGCCAGGCACTCACCACCTCGCCACCCAGGCGCGCTGAACAACTGCCACCTGAGTCCCGCTGCATCACGCATGCGGCCTTGCAATCAGCGGGTTACAGCCGCGCAGCAAGGCGCCACCCAGCCCCGCGGCTCGCCGCCGGCACCACCACGCACTTGGCTGCACGCTCCTTGTCCGCTCGCTTGGCCCAACTACCATGCAACAACCGATGAGCGCAATTCATGCAACGATTGTGCAATTCCCAGATTTTTGGGAATTGTCCTCAAGTTGTTCACAATCGACCCACAACCAGAGAATTGTTGGCATTTCAGGCGGCCCGGCAATTGCCGGTGCTTTGCTTTGACTTTCCCTGACCCCTCCGGTTACCTGCGCCGCGTACCTTCCTAGCACCATGGCTTATCAAGACCTTACCCCACCCGCCGGCGAGCGCATCACGATCGACAACGGCAAGCTCAACGTCCCTAACACGCCGGTCATTCCCTTCATCGAAGGCGACGGGACCGGGCCGGACATCTGGGCCGCCTCGCAGAAGGTATTCGACGCCGCCGTCGCCAAGGCTTACGGCGGAGCGAAGAAGATTTCCTGGTTTGAAGTCTACGCCGGCGAAAAGTCCTTCAACCTCTACAAGGACAAGGCCAGCGACCTCGGCAAGGCGTGGCTGCCGGACGACACGATTGAGGCCTTCAAGGAGTACCTCGTCGGCATCAAGGGTCCGCTGACCACCCCGGTCGGCGGCGGGATCCGCTCGCTCAACGTGGCGCTGCGCCAGTTGTTGGACCTCTACGTCTGCCTGCGCCCGGTGCGCTGGATGACGGGCGTGCCCAGCCCGGTGAAGCACCCGGAGCTCACCGACATGGTGATCTTCCGCGAGAACACCGAGGACATCTACGCCGGCGTCGAATTCGAGCAAGGAACCGAGGACTGCGCCGCATTCCTCACCTACTTCAAGCAGGCCTTCCCGGCCCGCTATGCGAAGATCCGCTTCCCGGAATCCTCGGCGATCGGGATCAAGCCGATCTCGGTGGAAGGCACCCAGCGGCTTGTGCGCGCCGCCATGGATTACGCGATCGCCTCGGGCCGCGACAGCGTGACGCTGGTCCACAAGGGGAACATCATGAAGTTCACCGAAGGCGGGTTCCGCGACTGGGGCTATGAGCTTGCCAAGGAAGAATACGGCGGCGCGGAAATCGACGGCGGCCCGTGGCAGAAGTTCACCAAGGACGGCCGGACGATCACCGTCAAGGACGTCATCGCCGACGCCTTCCTCCAACAACTCCTCACCCGCCCGGCCGAATACTCGGTCGTCGCCACCATGAACCTCAACGGCGACTACATCTCCGACGCCCTTGCCGCCTGCGTCGGCGGCATCGGCATCGCCCCGGGCGGCAACATCAACTATTCCACCGGCCACGCGATCTTCGAGGCGACCCACGGGACCGCCCCGAAATACGCCGGCCTCGACAAGGTCAACCCGGGCTCGGTCATCCTCTCGGGTGAAATGATGTTCCGCCACCTCGGCTGGAACGAGGCCGCCGACCTCATCATCAAAGGCATGAACGGCGCCATCTCCGCCAAGACCGTCACCTACGACTTCGCCCGCCTCATGGACGACGCCACCGAGGTCAAGTGCTCGGAGTTCGGCGACGCGGTCATCGCCCACATGTAGCCGCCAATCATTCCTCATGCGCCCGTCCCGTCCCGGGCCGGGCGCTTTTTTTCCCCTCGGCGCTTTTGAAGGCACCGTGCCGACGGCCGAGGAGCGGCAAGCCATGCACGCGAATGCCCGGGCGCGTCTCTCTCCTTGATGGTCGTCCCCAGCAACCCTATCGTTCGGACATGAAACTTCGAGTTGTCCTTGAACCCAGCGAGGAAGGCGGCTTCACCGCAACCGTTCCGAGCCTGCCAGGCTGCATCAGCGAGGGGCTCACTCGCGAAGAAGCTCTTCGGAACATCCAGGAAGCTATCGACCTCTACCTTGAGCCTGTGGAAGACGACTCCCAGTTCTCAGCCCACGCAGAGACCGTCGATATCTCTGTATGAGCAAGGTTCCAAGCCTTCCCTACGAACGGGTTATCCTTGCCCTCCGGCGTGACGGCTGGGTTGTCGTCCGCCAAAAAGGCAGCCACATCCGCCTGCAAAAGCAGACAGCCACAGGAACTCTCAAACTAACCGTTCCAGCCCACCGACCTATCCTCCGTTCAACTTTATCTCATATCCTCAAACAGGCCCAGATGACTCTGGATCAGCTTAATCGACTCCTTTGCTGCACGCGCGGCCACCACAGCGGGCAGGATCAATGGTGCGTGGAGGTTGTCGATGGTCTCAACCCACACGGAAATGTTTGCCCGCGCCAATGATCCGAATGAATTAAGCGTCTAGGAACCAATGCCTAACAACGCCATCCTGATCGCCTTGGCGCTCGTGTGTTTGTTTTCGTGCAACGGCAATCAGAAGCCTGTCGGAAGCATCCCGCGGGTCATTCCGGTGCCGAAAGTGGCCGCCGCGGCGGAGTTTGACGTCAGCGAAGCCTACATCGAGGCAGTTCTCGAGGACGGTCACTGGCTGATTTTCTTGGGAGGAGAATTGCTCGGCCGTTCCCCGTTTGGCGCCGCGGCCGCCAGCCCGAATACGCGTTGGTGTCGAGCATGACGATCACCCGAACGCCTCCTCATCAATCGCTTCGAAGACCTCCATCTTCCGGCCGATCATGCCCCCTCCCCGCGGACCGCGGCGCAGATGCGTCCGTGAAGGTCCTCGGCGGCGGCGACCGGGCCGCCGGGGCCGATCCACAGCGGTTGTTCGGCCGGGTCGAGCGCGTCGCGCCCATGGGACCCGCGGACCAGGCCGGCGTCGAGCGGGATAACCTCCAACAGTCCGCGCAGGCCGAGCTTCTTCTTTGCCAGGAACCCGGCGATCCTGGCCTTGGGGAAGCGGATCGCCGGATCGATGAACAACTCGGCCGGGTCGTAGCCGGGCTTGCGGTGGATATCGATGCAGCGGGCAAAGTCGGGCGCCAGCGCGTCGTCGTCCCAGAAATAATAGCTGAACCAGGCACCCGGGGCGGCGACCGCGATCAGGTCGCCGCCGCGGTCGCGCGCCGGGCCGTCGCCCCACAGCGTCGCCGCGTCGCGCACCTCGGCGACGCCCGGCACGGCTGTTAGCATCGCGCGCACCTCGTCGATCCGGTCCGGTTGTTTGACATAGACGTGGGCGACCTGATGGTCGGCCACCGCGAACACCTCGCAGCCGCCGGCGTCGAGTGTTTCGCGCCCGAGCTCGTTCTTTAGCGACAGCCAGCCGTGCTTGCGGAACAACCGGTTGAGGTGGACCGGCTGGCTAACCGCGGAAATCCCATACTCCGACAAGCCCAGCACCCGCACCCCGCGCGCCGCAAAAAAGTCCAACAGGTCCCCAACAACCGCGTCGATCCCGGCGAGTTCCGCGGCCATCTCCGGCGCGCCAGGCCCCCACTTTTGCAGCCCGTAGTCGAGGTGCGGCAGGTAGATGAGGTTCAATGTCGGGCTGTAGCGCCGCTCGGTCCATTTCGCCGAGTCGGCAATCCAGCGCGACGAGGCGATCCCCGCCGCCGGCCCCCAGAACGCCGGAAACGGAAACGCCCCGAGCTCCGCCTTGACCGCCTCCCGGTCCCCCATCGGCTGGGTGTGGATGTCGAACACCTTGCGCCCGTCCGCCGGATAGATCGGCCGCGGCGTCATCGCGTAGTCGGCGCTCGAATACATGTTGTACCACCAGAAATGCTTCGCGCAGGTGAACCCGGGGTGCTCGCGCCGCAGCCGCTCCCAGATCTTCTCGCCGCGCACCAGGTGGTCGCTCTGCTTCCAGAACCGCACCTCGGCGCTCTCGCGGTCGTACCAACCGTTAGCCACGATCCCGTGCCCGCCCACCGGCCTCCCGGTCACGTAGCTTGCCTGGGCGGTGCAGGTCACCGCCGGAAACGCCGGGGCAAACGACTCAGCCCCTTCCCGCGCCGCCCACCCGCTGATGCGCGGCAGCGCCGGGCCCAGCAGCGACCGGCTCAGCCCGACGATATTCAAGACGGCAACGCGCTCCATGGCCCGGCCATCTTCACGACCCGCGGCGTGGACGCCAGATTTTTCGCCCACCGCATCGTAAGCGCCCACCCAACAGTTCCTGTTTGCCTTCCCCGCCGATGGCTGGCAATGCTCCGCGCGTGAAGATGACCGCCCTGCCCCTCGCCCTCCTCATCGCCTGCCTTGCCGGCGCTGCCACGGCCAACCGCGCCGCCGCCGAGCCCGCTGCTACTCCCGCTGCCGAGCCCACCGCTCCCGCACCCCAGCCGCTCCCGCTCGCCGACACCCGCGTCTTTGAACTGCGCACCTACACCGCCGCCTCAGGCAAGCTCGACGCCCTCCAGGCGCGCTTCCGCGACCACACCACCAAGCTCTTTGAACGGCACGGCATGACCAACATCGGCTACTGGGTCCCGGTGGACAACGCCGACAACCAACTCATCTATCTGTTGGCCTTCCCCGACAAGGCCACCCGCGACACTTGTTGGAAAAACTTCGGCGCCGACCCGGAGTGGCTTTCGGTCGTCAAGGAGTCAGAGGCCAACGGCAAGCTCGTTAGCAAGGTGACCAGCCTGTTTCTAACTGCCACGGAGTTCTCCGCCGGCTTCCCGCCGAGCGCTCCGGCCGATGCCCCGCGGGTTTTCGAGATGCGCACCTACATCGCGATGCCTGACCAGCTTGCGGCGCTCCATGCGCGCTTCAAGTCCGCCACGCTCCAGCTGTTTGCCCGCCACGGGATGACCAACCTCGGGTACTTCTCGTTGCTCCCCGAGCAAACCGGCCACAAGCAGACGCTCGTCTACTTCCTCGCCCACAAGGACGCCCCGGCCGCCACCGCCTCGTGGAATGCCTTCCGCTCCGATCCCGAATGGCTCACCGCCAAGGCCGCCTCCGAGAAGGCCGCCGGCGGATCCCTCACCATCGTCGACGGAATCAAGTCACGTTTCCTGCTGGCCACCGACTACTCGCCTATCCGATAGCTCGCGCTGGCTAGCGTCAGTCCTCCAGGCGGATGGCCACCGAGCGCCCGTGGGCGTCGAGCCCCTCGACGGCGGCGAACGCCTCGACGGCGGCAAGCGACTTGGCGACCGCGGCGCGGTCGGCCTTGACGATGCTCGTCCGGCGCTGGAACTGGTCGGCGCGCACGCCGGAAAACGACCGGCCCGAGCCGCCGGTTGGCAGCGTGTGGCTCGGCCCGGCAAGAAAGTCGCCAAGCGCGACCGGCGAGTCGTTGCCGACGTAGATCGCCCCCGCGGTCTGCACTTGGGCAAGCCAGCGCGCCTCGTCGGCGACGATCAACGACAGGTGCTCCGGGGAAAACTCGTTGCACACCCCGATCCCGGTCGCCACGTCGGGCACCAACAGCGCAAACGTCCCGTCTGCCAAAACCTTCTCGATGATCTCGCCGCGGCTCAGCGTGACGAGCTGCATCGCCAGGTGCATCTCGACCTCCTCGATGAGCTTTTTCGAGGTGCTGATGAAGCCCACGACGCTGTCGCCGCCGTGCTCGGCCTGGGCTAACAGGTCTGCGGCGATGCAGCGCGGGTTGCCGGTGTGGTCGGCGATGATGAGGATCTCGCTCGGCCCGGGGAGCAGGTCGATGGACACCGCGCCAACAAGCTGGCGCTTGGCTTCGACGACGAAGCGGTTCCCCGGGCCGAAGATCCGGTCAACCGGCCGGATCAGGCCGGTCCCCAGCGCCATCGCGGCGATCGCCTGGGCGCCGCCAACCCGGATGATCTCGGTGGCACCCGCCTGCTTGAGCGCGTAGAGGAGCGCCGGGTTGACCTCGCCGCGCGAGTTGGCCGGCGTGGCTGCTAGAATCTCCGGCACCCCGGCGGCGCTGGCAAACCCGGCCGTCATCAGCGCGCTGGACACCAGCGGCGCCTTCCCGCCAGGAACATAAACCCCCACCCGCCCAAACGGCGTGAACCGCTCGCCGACAACCACCCCCTGGGCGTTGCGGTAACTCCAGTCACTCCGCAGACTCCGCCGGGCAAACTCGCGGATGTTCTCAAGGCTCGCGGCTATCGCGTGCCTCGTCTCTAACGACACCGCGCGCTCCGCGTCTAGCAGTTCTCCGGCGGTCACATAGAGCTCGCGCGGGGTCAGCGCGAAGCCGTCGAAGCGTTCGCTCAACTCGGCCACCGCGGCGTCACCGCGCGCGCCCACCGCGGCGATGATCCCGGCGACGGTCTCCTGGACGCCCGGATCGGGAACCGCCCGGCGCCGGAGGGTTTTGACGAACTCCTTGTCAGCCTGAAAATCGAATATCTTCATGGAAATCCCGGCATCCTGGTTAGTAATACGGGCGCAGCATCCAGTAGCAGAGCGGCCCGGTGACGGCGACATACAGCCACACTGGAAACACCCATTTTGCCATCCGCCGGTGGCGCGCAAACTCGTTGGTCAACCCGGTGATGAAGGTGAACAGGATGAATGGCAAGCTCACCGCCGCCAGAGTGATGTGGCTGATCAACAACACCAGGTAGCCCGCGCGCGACCCGCCAAGCTGCGCCAACTCCACCGCGTCGACCACCTTGTTGCCGTCGACATCCCCGTAGATGACCTCCGGAGTGGTTAGATGATAGGCGACGTAGGAGAGCAGGAACATCACCGAGAGCCCCATTGCCACAAAGATCAGCCGCTTGTGCAAGGTCACCCGGCCCGCCCAGATCGCCAGCAGCGCGCCGACGAGCACCACCGCCGCGGTCGCGTTGATCGCCGCGTGCAGCGGCGGCAGCATCCCGGTGCTCCACCCGTCCGGCAGCGGGACCCGCGGGATCCCACGCATCACCCCCACCAGCCCTAGCACCACCGCGGAGAGCACCCACGCCCACACCCGCAGGCGCCGCGCACGCTCCGGCTGCGCCGGCCTTGTTAGATAATCGGTCCGCTCACTCATGGCTGGGTCTTGGGTCGGTCAAGCTCACGCTGGATGGTTTTTTCAAGATGCTCTGCCCACTGGGCACGGAGAGCCTTGCTCTGTTGGGCGGCCCACGCAAGGTCGCGCTTGCCGACGACCTGCATGTCGCGGTTGACGACGATGATTCCCATGTCGTGCCGGTAGCGGCCCTCGGCGGCAATCTCGTCCGGGTCGGTCCGCTCCTGGACGGCGAGGAACTTCAGCTCGTCTGTTAGATAGCGGTGGATTGGCTCGCGCTCGCCGGTTAGGAACCACCAGTTTTTCGCCTGGGCATTGAACGCGCCGGCATAGTCCTTGAGTTTTTCGACGTTGTCCTGCTCCGGATCGACACTGATGCAGACGATGTGGAAGTCCGGGTTGGAGCCGAATTTTTCGTAGAGGGTCTGCAGGTCGGCGGCATTGCGCCGCGCGCACACCGGGCAGACGGCAAAGAACTCGGCAACCACCCAGACCTTGCCGCGCAGTTGCCCGAGACTGACCTTCTCGCCGTCCTGGTTGGTCGCCTCCAGGTCCCCGGTGAGCGGAAACCATGTCTCCGGAGAATCCCAGCCGGCATCGACCACCAGCGGTTGCTCGCCGGCCAACCCGGGCATCCGCGAGGATACCCACATCGAGGTGCTGATGATCGCCGCTGAGAGCAGCGCCACGCACCCGTAAATAACAACTATCTTTCCGCGCTCGGTCATGGCTTCGGGGTCTCGGCTAACAGTTCGGCGATCCGCTGGTGGAGAAGCTTTTCCAACTCGACGAGGTAGACCGGCTCCTTGCCATCGGCAACCATCCGCGCATCCACCGCGGCGGCGCCGTCGAAATCAAAGCTCCCGCGGACGTGGCGCTCGCGGCTGATGAGCTTGATTGAGGTGTCATAGAGCCAGCTGCCGTCGGGCCTGCGGGTCGGCAGCATCCCGTAGCGCAGTTGGTTCTTGAGAAACGTGTGGGTGAACTCGCGCCCGGCCGCACCCAGCCACCAGCGCGGCAACTCAAGCCCCCGGGCCCTGCCGAAGGCGGCGAGTTGTTCGACGCCCTCGCGGTCCGGATCAATTGTTAGAACAACGAAGTGCAGGTCATCGCGCTCGGCGAAGGCGGCGTCGAGCCGCTGGAGGACGTCGAGCGAGCGCTGGCTGGCCGCCGGATCGGCGACGCTAGCCGGGGTGATGAGCCACACCTCGCCGGTTAGGTCCAGCAGTCCCGCGGCGCTGCCGTCCTGGCGCACGACTGCGAAATTCTTCTCAAGGCGGGTCAGGTAGGGTGCGCGGTTCTCGCCGGCCTGCCTGTCTATCAGCCGCTGATAGGCGATGAGGATCACCACCCCGCTGAGGACCGCGACGGCCACGAGGATTGCGGCGGTGAGCCAGAGCTTGCGCGGGTTGCGCTCGGCGGGTTCAAGGTTGGCAGGTGGGCGGATCATGAGGACAAGCGGGCGGTGGCGCGGGCGGGCGCGGGCGCCCCGGGCGGGGACGCGCACGGACGCTAACCTAGTTCCAAGCGATGGCAAGTAAACCGAGCGCCAGGGGCAAGTAGAGCAGGGTGAACAGGAACAGCCGGCGCGAGGCGACCCGCCCGCCCTCTTTGGCGAAGCGCGCCGCCAGCCCGGCCATCGCCAGCGCCAGCGCCACCCCGCCGCCAAGCCACGCCCAGCCGGCCAGCCCGCTGGTGAACCCGACGACCGACACCCCGGCGAGGGCCAGGCTGAAAACCACCGCCAAGGTCCCGGTTTTGCGGCCGCTGACGTCGCCGTTAGACCACATCCGGTAGCCGGCCGCCTCGTATTCCTCGCGGCACAGCCAGTTGATCGCCACGAAGTGGGGCAGCTGCCAGACGAACAACAAGGCAAACAGGAACCAGCCGCCGGCAGTGAAGCCGCCGCCGCCGGCGACCCAGCCGATGAGCGGCGGAATCGCCCCGGGGATCGCCCCGACAAGGGTGTTGAGCGCGCTGATGCGCTTCAGCGGCGTGTAGACAAACACGTAAATCGCCACGGTCGCCGCCGCCAGATAGGCGGCCTGTTCGTTGACCTTCGCCGCCAGGTGGATGATCCCGAACCCGGCCAGCACCCAGCCGATGAAAAACGCCACCAGCGCCCCCATCCGCCCCGACGGCAGCGGCCGGTCGGCGGTGCGCCGCATCCGCGCGTCGAGCTCGATTTCCATGAGCTGGTTGAACGCCGCCGAGCCGAACGCCGCCGCAGCCGTGCCGATGAGCGTGTGGCACAACAGCCAGCCGTCGAGCCCGCGCCAGCCCGCGGCCAACAAAAAGCCGAAGAACGTGGTGATCAACACAAACGTGTTGAGCCGCACCTTGGTGAGCACCGCAAGGTCGTGGCGCCACCCGGGCGCGCGCACCGCGCCCCCGGCGGCGGCGGGCTGCTCAGCGTCGGGATCCGGGTCGCGCATGGGGTCGTCTAGCACCGGATCAGAGGAAACGGAAATGAAACAAATTCCAGCAGGTGCTAACAATCCGGGCTCAGCCGAGCGGCGGGACATCGACCCAGGCGCCGTCGCGGTGGCTCTGCCAGCTGAGTTCGGCGAGTTGGACGCCCTTGGCGCCCTCGCGCAGGGTGAACGGGAACGGCCTGCCGGCCACCACGTGGCGCAGGAACATCTCCCACTGGATCTTGAACGCGTTGTCGTAGCTCGTCTGGTCCGGGACCTCGGTCCAGTTGGCATAGTAGTCGATCGGGCTGTCGATGTCAGGGTTCCAGACCGGGCGCGGGGTGACGCTCTGGTGCTGGGCCCAACATTTCCGCAGGCCGACGATCGCCGACCCCTCGGTGCCGTCGACCTGCATGGTGAACAGGTCGTCGCGCCGGACCCGGACGTTCCAGGACGAGTTGAACTGGCAGATGATCCCGCTGGCGGTCTCAAACATCGCATAGGCGGAATCGTCCGCGGTACAGGCGTACGCCGCGCCGGCCTCGTCAAAGCGCTGCGGGATGTGGGTCGCCGCGCGGCAGAAAACCCGGGTGACCTCGCCAAACAAATGGTCGATGACGTAGCGCCAGTGGCAGTGCATGTCGACGATCAGGCCGCCGCCGTCCTCGCTGCGGTAGTTCCAGCTCGGGCGCTGGGGCGGTTGTTCCTGATAGTCGCCGGTGAACACCCAGTAGCCAAACTCGCCGCGCACCGAGAGGATCTTGCCAAAGAACCCCTGCTCCTTGAGAAGGTTGAATTTGCGGATCCCCGGCAGCCACAGCTTGTCCTGCACCACGCCGTTTTTCACCCCCGCGCGCTCGGCCAGGCTAGCGACCCGGAGCGCCTCGCTGGAGGACACCGAGGTCGGCTTCTCACAATAAATGTGTTTTCCCGCGGCGATCGCCCGCTCGAGGAACCCGACCCGGAACGGCGTCCCCGAGGCGTCAAAAAAGATCGGATAGGCCGGATCGGCGAGCACCGCGTCAAGGTCGGTGGTCGTCTTCAGCCCGCCGTGGCGCGCGCCAAGCGCGGCGAGCTTGTCCGGGTTGCGGCCGGTTAGAATTGGCTCCGGGACAATCCGCACCCCGTCGCAGACCACCCCGCCCTGCTCGCGGATCGCCAAGATCGAGCGCACCAGGTGCTGGTTGGTTCCCATGCGTCCGGTGACGCCGTTCATGATGATGCCGATCTTGCGCTGCTCCATGGGTGGCTGGGGGTGTTGTTGGGGTCTGCTGGGTTCTGCTGGATTCTGCTAGGCTCGGCTAGCCGCGGTCCTGATAGATCGTCCGGCACGCCGCGGCGATCTTTTTCAGGTAGTCGTGCTGGTCGTGTGCCCACCACCGGTGGGAGAAGATTTCCACCTCGGCCAGGCCGCGGAAGCCGGCGGCGCGGATCCAGGAATCGATTGGGCGCAGCGGGATGGCGCCCTCGCCCATGAGGCCGCGGTCGTTGAGCGGGTCGGAGAAGGCCGGGAGAAAGTCGCAGATGTGGTAGGCGTGGAGGTGGCCAGCCTCGGCGCAGCGCTGGATCTGGTATTCGAGGTCGGACTCCCACCAGACGTGGAAGACATCGATGGCGACGCCGACGGCGGGGTGGCCGATGGAGGCGGCGAGCGAGTTGGCGTCGCGCAGCGAGACGATCGCCGAGCGGTCGGCGGCATACATCGGGTGGAGCGGCTCGATGGACAGGCGCACGCCGGTGCGTTCGACCTCCGGGATGAGCGCCTCGATGGCTTCCTCGATCTGGGCGATATTTTCCAACGGGAGCTGGCCCGGGGTGGCGCCGCAGACAAGGACCACCGCGGGAGCGCCGAGCGCCTCGGCCTGGCGCAGGACGGCACGATTTTCCTCGATGGCGAGCTTGCGCAGCGCCGGATCCGGGCTGGTGAAAAACCCGCCGCGGACCAGCGAGACGACGCTCAGGCCGGCGTCGGCGATCCGCCGCCGGGCGGTCGCCGGATCGCGGCCGGTGAGGGCGTCGCGCCATACCGAGATGCCGCCGAAGCCCTCGCGGGCAAAGTTCTCGATGCACTCATCCAGCGTCCACGGCTTGGTGGTGATCGTGTGGACGGCGAAGTTCTCGAGGGTCATGGGCGCGGCGGAAGGGTCGAATCACCACCGACAAAGGTCCCCGTGACCCGGATGATCTTCTCCGGCGGAGCGCTCTCGACGATCTGGCGCTGAAGGCTGTTGCCGGCGATCCGGCCCAGCTCAAAGACCGGCATGCTTACCGAGGTCAACAGCGGACGGGTCAGCCGGCGCACCGGCGAGTCATCAAAACCAGTCACCTGGACCTCGTCGGGGACCTTGATGCCCAGCCGGTCAAGCTCGGTGAGCACGACTGCGCCAACAATGTCGTTGACGCAGCAGATGACATTGTAACGCGACGCGAGGTCGCGCAACGCGGCCGCATCGATGCCCGCAGTGGTCGCCACGCTGAGGACGTCGCGGAGCGCGTCAAACCGGATGCCGCGCGCGTGGCATCCGCGGGCCAGCCCGGCGAGCCGCTCGATGGCGGTTTCCCCCATGTCGTCGAGCTGGACGTAGCAGATTCGCATGGCGTCGGATGCGCCGGCACCCAGGTGGTCGAGCAGGAGGTTCATCCCGTGATGGTGGTCAACGATGACGCCCGGGATGTCCTCGATGGTGCGGTTGATGACCATGTGGGGCACGCCGCGCTCGCACACCTCGGCGAGGATGTGCGCCTGCGGGCGATGGAAGGCGAAAACAAAGGCATCCGTATCGCCGCCCTTCTTGTGCGGAAAGGCGGTGAAGTCCGGCCGCGCGACCTCGCAGATCAGGTTGATCGGACACGGCTGGACGCCCACCCGCAACCCCTCGACAATCTGCGAGACGTCCCAGAACAGGGTCCGTTCAACATCCGGCAAATACGGCAGCACCAGCTTGATCGAAAGGATCATCCGGTCACGGTGGCGGCGGATCGTCCGCTTCCGGTAGCCGAGCTGGTCGGCAATCCCGCCGACGCGCTCGCGCACTTCGTCGCTGACCAACCGCGAGCCGTTGAGCGCGCGGGAGACGGTTGAGGCCGAGACGGCGGCCTCGCGGGCAATGTCATAGATGGTAGCCATGGGGGTCTGTTTGATTGTTCTGGGGGTTCGGGTTCTTTGTTGGAAAATCAGGCAACGGCGTAGCCGAGGCGCGCGGCGCAATCCTCGAGAATGCCGCGCTCCCAGTCAGGGCGCCGCGGACATTGCGGGTGCGCGGCCGGCGACGGAATCCGCCCAAGCAAATGCTGGAACACCGCGCAACTGTGCTTGTAGGCCGGCACCGGAGCGCGAAATGCCACATTGCCAAGGTATTGCAACGCGTCGGCGAGCGCGAAGTAGCGCTCGTCGCCGGCTTCCCAGTAGCCGTCGCGCTCGGCAAACTTCTCCGGGCAAAACGCCGCAAGCCCCAGCAGGTAGTCCGACCCGTACTCGATCATGTCGATCCCCAGGTCGTTGCCGGTGAAAATCTTGAACTCCGGCCGCAGCTCGTCGCGCAGCGCCAGCCGGGCAAGCTCGGCGCCGCGGTCCAGCGACGAGTGCTTCATCCCCTTGAGCGCCGAAATCCCGATCAGCCCGCGCACCGTTTCCTCGCTGAAGATCATCCCGTTGGGCGCAAACATCCGCCCCAACTCAAACCCGTACACCGCCGCGTAGCCGTCGCACACCTGCGCATACAGGTCGACAATCCGCTGCGCCTCCCATCCGTGGAACCGCGTCGTCTGAAACAAAATCGGCGTCCCGCCAAACTCCACCACCTCGTCCATCCCCCGCCGGTACAGATCCACCAAGTCCCCCTCCAGGCCCTCGACAAACACCCCGCCGACAAACGATCCTCCCCCCAGCGCCCCGCGCGTCCACCCCAGCACCCCGCGCCGCTCCTCCCCGCTCAGGTAATTCGCATACCCGGTGTCCATGTTCACCGCGCATTCCAAGCCCGCCGCACCCGTCCGTCCCACCGCCTCCTCAAACGCCCCGCGCGCTATCCTCCCATCCTCCTCGTACGGCAACAAACACGCCGCCATCCCCACCACTTTCCTCCCAAACTTCCGCTCACCCGCTCGCTCGACAATCGACATGCGCGATTTATTGCATGCAAATTTTGCAGTGGCAAGCTTTTTCGTCACCGGCGGGGGCCTGGGTGACGATGGACCGGATTCAAGCACAGCGAGTTCGGGCGAGTCAAGCGGTTCCCCGGGGTGCTGGGGAAGGGGAAAAAGGGCGGGTGGGGAAAGCAGAGCTTGTCGGGCGGGCTTGCACGGGATGGATTCCGCAGAGTGAGATTTGCGATCTGCAACGAGACCTTTGAAGGGAGCGACCTGGCCGGGGCATGTCGGCGGGCGGCGGCGATCGGCTATAGCGGGTTGGAAATTGCGCCGTTCACCCTGGCGGCCGACCCACGCGAACTCACGCTTGGCGAGGCGGCGCGACACGGGCGGGTGGTAGCCGACCACGGGCTTGCGGTCGTGGGCCTTCACTGGCTGCTGGTCAAGCCAGAGGGGCTGCACCTGACGACCCCGGACGCGGGCGTGCGCCAGCGGACGCTGGATTTTGCCCGGCATTTAGCCGACGTCTGTGCGGCCCTCGGCGGGACGCTGATGGTGTGGGGCAGCCCGAAACAACGGACCCTCGCACCCGGCTGGGACTACCAGGAGGCCGCCAAGCGCGCCGCGGAGTTGTTTCGCAGCCTCAGCGAGCACGCCGGACCGCTCGGCGTCACCTTGGCGCTTGAGCCACTCGGCGCGGTGGAGACCAATTTCCTGACCAGCGCCGCGGAGACGATCCGGCTCATCGACGAAGTCGGCCATCCGGCGTGCCGGCTCCACCTCGACGTCAAGGCGATGAGCTACGAGGCAATCCCGATTTCCCAGGTCATCAGCGAAAGCGCCGCCTACACCGCGCACTTCCACGCCAACGACCCGAACCTGCGCGGCCCGGGAATGGGCGCGGTCCCCTACCCGCCGATCGTCGCGGCGTTGCGCGCAACCGGCTACGATGGGTGGGTTTCGGTCGAGGCGTTCGACTATTCTCCGGATCCGGACTCCCTGGCGCGCGAAAGTCTCGCCAACCTCCGCGCGTTTTTCGCCCAATGATTCTTCCCGCCCATGCCCGCCGCCCCGGCACCCCGCCCGCGCGCTCCCCTGAGGAGGAACTGCTCGCCGCCGCCGAGTCGCTCCCGCCGTTGCGCCGCGCCGCTCTCTACACCCGCCTGTCGGGCCCCGGCTGGCTCCAGGGCGCAACCACCCTCGGCGGCGGCTCGCTCGCCGGGGCGCTCTACCTCGGCATCATCGCCGGCGACCAACTCCTTTGGCTCCAACCGCTGGCGATCATGCTGGGGGTCGTCATGCTGGCCGCCATCAGCTTCGTCACCCTGACGACCGGCGAGCGGCCATTCGCCGCGATCTGCCGCGGGGTCTCACCCGTGCTTGGCTGGGCGTGGATCATCGCCACGGTCGTCGCCAACGTCGTCTGGGCCATGCCCCAGTTCAGCCTGGGCATCGGCGCGGTCCAACAAAACCTGCTCCCCGCCATCGGCTCCGGCAACCTCTCCACCCTGGCGATCGCGTTCGGGTTCTTCGCCCTCGGGATGCTCGTCAACCTCTTCTACGAGCGCGACCACAAGGGGATCAAACTCTTCGAGGGAATCTTGAAAGTCGCCGTGGCCCTCATCGTCGTCGCGTTCTTCCTCGTCGTTGGCGTGCTCGCCTTCTCCGGCACCCTCGGCTGGGGCGAGATCCTCCACGGCTGCATCCCGCGCCTCAGCGACTTGGCAACCCCCGCACGGGATTTCCTCGCCCCCGTGGCCGCCACCGGCGAGTTTTCCGGCTACTGGCGCGAGCTCATCGTCGACGCCCAGCGCGACCGGATCATCACCGCGTTCGGCAGCGCCGTGGGAATCAACATGACCTTCCTGCTTCCCTACTCGATGTTGCGGCGCAAATGGGGCCGGCGCCACCGCGGCCTGGCGATCTATGACCTCTCGATTGGCCTGATCATCCCCTTTGTCCTGGCCACCGGCTGCATCGTCATCGCCTCGGCCGCCTCGTTCCACGCCAAGTCCGCCGACATCCTCAATCCCGACGGCACCCCTTTGGCCGCCTCCGCCAACTCCTATTATCGTGTCTTTGCCGGCCACCCGGGCCTGCCGGCTGAAAATTCCCCTTCCCCCTCGCCGGCCGCCCGCCGCGCCGCCATCGACGCGCTCCCGCTCGCCGACCGCCACCTCGGCGCCATGCTCGCCGAACGCAACAACCTGCAACTCGCCGCCACCCTCACACCGCTGACCGGCCCGACGATCGCCCAGAAGGTCTTCGGCCTCGGGGTGCTCGGCATGGGCCTCTCGACCATCGTCGTGCTCATGCTGCTCAACGGCTTTGCCTTCACCGAGATGGCCGGTCGCCCGGGCAACCGGGCCATCCACCTCGCCGGCTGCGCGGTCTCCGGCCTCGGCGGCGTCGCCGGCGCGTTCCTCTGGAGCAACCCGGACGCCCGCGCCGCCCTCGCCGTCCCCACCTCGATCCTCTGCGGCTCGATGATCCCGATCGCCTACTTCACCTTCCTCCTGATGATGAACTCCAAGCTCTTGCTCGGCCCCGACCGGCCCGCCGGGTGGCGCCGCGTCTGGTGGAACACCTTGATGGTCAGCGCTACCGGCATCGCCACCTTCGCCTCCGTCTGGGCCCTCGCCCACGCCGGTCGAATCGGCGCCATCGCCATCGCCGCCCTCGCACTCCTCGCCGCCATCGCCATCGCCGGCTTCCGCACAAACAACCGCCGCCACCACCGGCCATCTTGACAGCCGCCTCCCACCACCCCAAACCACCCCGCGATATGAAATTCGGAATCATCGGCGCCGGCATGATCGGCCACTTCCACGCCAAAGCCATCACCGCCATGACCGGCGGCTCGCTCCACTCGGTTTTCGACCTCCGCGAGGAGGCCGCCCGCAAGCTCGCCACCGAGTATGGCGCCAAGCCGTTCTGGAACATCACCGAGTTCCTCGCCGATCCCGACCTCGAAATCGTCACCGTCGGCACCCCGTCCGGCGCCCACCTCGAGCCGTCACTCGCCGCTCTCAACGCCGGCAAGCACGTCATCTGCGAGAAACCACTCGAAGTGACCACCGAGCGCATCGACCAACTCATCGCCGCGGCCGCCGCCAACCACCGGACCCTCGCCGCGGTCCTCAACCGCCGCTTCCACCCCGGCATGACCGCCTTCAAAAAGGCCGCCGACTCCGGCCGATTCGGCACCCTCACCTCCGCATCCTGCTACGTGAAGTGGTTCCGCGACCAAGCCTACTACGACTCCGCCGCCTGGCGCGGAACCTGGGCGCTCGATGGCGGCGGCGCATTGATGAACCAATCGATCCACACCGTCGACGCCCTCCTCCACCTCGCCGGCCCGGTCAAGTCAGTCCAGGCCAACATGGCCTGCCTCGCCCACACCGGCATCGAAGTTGAAGACACCGTCGTCGCCATCCTCGAGTTCGAAAATGGCGCCCGCGGCGTCATCGAGGGGTCCACCTGCTCATGGTCAAAGGACGGCCACCCGGCTCGCGTCCAGCTCGCCGGCACCCACGGGTCGGTCTTCCTCGCCGACGAGGCATTCGAAATCTGGGACTTCAAGGACCCACTCCCCGAGGACACCGAAATCCACGCCACCCTGATGCGCGGCCAGCAGGCCGGCCTTGGCGCCAACGACCCGTCCGCCATCAACTTCTACCAGCACCAGCGCAACTTCGAGGAAGTCGTCACCGCCATCCGCGAAAACCGCACCCCGACCACCTCCGCCGCCGAGGCCCGCAAGCCCGTCGCCCTCATCCGCGCCATCTACCACAGCGCCCAGCACGGCGGACTCCTCGTCACCCTCTAAGCCACCTCCCCGGCGATTGCACTGCGCACCGGCACCCCGCCGCAACCGTGCATCCTACCGCCGCCCGCGGCCTCCAGCCGATCCCGCCACGGACCCCGCGGCCCGCTCCCAAGCGCCCAGCCGCCAAGCATTTGCACCCCGCCCGCCGGCCTCCACCACGGCGCTGGCACGCTTGCGGCTACTTCCTCAGGAGTAAAAACCACCGTCTCGTTGGGAGCCGGCCAGTCGCTGGAGTCCCCCTCCCTGGCCTCCGCTGCCCCCAACGGGCCACCATCCCCCCACACCCAAATCCCATGGAACCTCGCGAATATCCATCATCCCCCCGCGGCGAATACTACGCCCCGGTCGAACCAGTCACCCACAACCGCCGCCGCATCTCCTGGGGGGCCATCTTCGCCGGCACCCTTGTCGCCATCGCCACCCAGCTCCTCCTCACCCTCTTCGGCCTCGCCATCGGCGCCTGGGCTCTCAACCCGTCCGCTGGACCCGCAGGCATGCAGGGCGTCGGCATCGGCGCTGGCATCTGGGCACTCCTCAGCTTCATCATCGCTCTCTTCTGCGGCGGCTGGGTCGCCGGGCGCATGTCCGGCCTCGGCAACAAACTCGACGGCCTCCTCGAGGGCGTCATCGTCTGGGGCGCCGTCACCGTCCTCACCTTCTTCCTCCTCACCACCACCGTCGGACGCATCCTCGGCGGCGCCGCTGGCCTCGCCGGCAACATGCTCCCCACCGCCCAGGAACAACTCGGCAACCCACAGGATATCGTCCGCGACATGCAGGCCGCAATCGACGACCCGCAGCTCCAGCAAAATGCCGGCGCCACCGCCACCCAAGTCGGCGAGTCCATCGCCAAGGGCACTGCCGCCGGCTCCTTCTGGGCCTTCCTTGCCCTCCTCCTCGGCGGCCTCGCCGCCGCCTTCGCCGGTCGCCTCGGCAGCTCCTCAAGCATCCACGAGTCGTCCCATCTGACAACCACCACCGCCTAGACCACCGAGCGACCAAGCGCTGGACGACCGAGCCCTGGACGACCAAAACGACCGACCGCCTCCCGCTTTCGCTCGCCCGCTCCACCCCCGCGGCCCTGCCGCTGCCCGCTGCCAACCATGGCACGCGCAGCGCTGGCCGCGGGTCTATCCGGCCGCACTGGCCCGCCGCCGCGACCGCCAATACCCGCTCGCCAACCCGGCAAGCCCGAGCACGATCACCGGCGTGTCACCCGCGATACTGTAGAGAGTGGTGACCCCGTCAACCGGCACGTCAACCTGCCCGTAAAGAGTCCCTTCAATAAACGGCCGGCCGCTTTCCGGATCAAGGATGGCGCGCCGGACCCCGCTCTTCCGGTCAACCATCGATCCGGTCGCGTCAATCAGGCAGCTCACCCCGGTGTTGGCCGCGCGCACCATCGGCCGGCGCAACTCGATGGCCCGGAACATCGAGTTGGCCACGTGCTGCTCGGCGGCGATCGTCTCCAGAAACCACCCGTCATTGGTCACATTGACAATCAGCTGCGGCTCCCCGGGCCGGACAAACTTCCGCACCAACCGGTTGACCGTGTCTTCAAAACAGATCGCCGGGATCACCCCGACCGGCTTCCCCGCCGTCTCGACCATCACTGGCTCGTGGCTGGATCCCGCCGAAAACCCCGCACCAAACTCGGCCCCGGCGGAAAACTTGAAAATCTTCTCAAGCTGCGGGATCTGCTCGCGCAGCGGAATGTATTCCCCGAACGGCACCCGATGGATCTTCCGGTACGTCCGCCCGCTGGCAAAGTCCCCGCGGAAGAATGCCATCGAGTTGTACGCCGCTCCGCCGGACTTGACTCCCCAAACTTCCGCATCTTGACGCTCCCCCTCGAACTCATTCACCCCGGTAATGAAGGTGAAGTTCCCCAGCGCCAAAACCGCCTCACTGATGTAGCCCGCGTTCCACTGGGTCAGCGGAAACTCCTCGCCATCAATATACCAAAGCCCCTCCGGCAGCGCCGACTCCGGCCAAATCACCAGGTCGGGCCGACGCAGCTCAACCTCCCCTTCATTGCCTGCCTCGACGGCCTTGCGCAGATCCTCAACGTTCTGCTCCTCAAGCTCCTCCAATGCCCGCTGGGTCGCCTCCGCATACCCGCGGTAGATCTCCTCCGCGCTCTGCGCCTGCCACTTGATGCTCTGCGGAATGTTCCGCTGCACCAACAGCACGTTGACCGGCACCGTCGCCAGCCTGGCAATGCTTTGCGACCTCCAGACGCCGTACGCGAAGAATCCCACCAACAGCAGCGCGATCACTGCAAAATCCAACTGCCGCCCGATCCCTCCAACCCGCGCCTTCCTCACCATCCGCCGCCCGGTCTGGACAAGCACCGCCGTGACCATCACCGGAATCATCGACAACCCCGCGATCCCTAACAAATCCGCGCCCTGCGCGAAAACCGGCACATTGTGGAACGCCACCCCAAGGCCGTTCCAACCAAACCCGGTCAGCAGCCAGCCTCGCAGCCACTCAAGACCCGCCCACACCGCCGCATTCATCAAGGCAAACCGCAGACTGTGCAACGCTCCACCCTCCTCCCCATCACGCCACGGGTTGCCCCACGTCGCCGCAAATGCACCCCACGCCGCAAAATACAAGGCAAGGTAGCCCGCCACCACCATCGCCCCCAATCCAGTCACCGCCCACAGCCACCGGAACGTGATCGCAAAAAATACCAACCCCGCCAGCCAGCCAAACCTGAACCCCCGCCAACCAACCCGCTTCCCTGCCGACAAGGTCCACAACGTCAACAACAACGGGATCATCCACACCCACACCGCCAGGCCCAGGTTGAGCCCCGGAAAACACAGCGCAAGCAGCCCGCCGGAGGCCGCGGCGGCACCCACCCTCATCCATGTTCGCAGGCTTCTCACGCCGGACCCGTAATCTTACCCCTCCGAAAGATCCACGCCAATCCTTCCCCCGGCGCTCTTTTTCCCTCCCCTACGCATGCGTCAACTCCCCCTTCATCCGCTCGTGCGCGTCGCGCTCCACCGCTTCCCACAGCGATTCAACCATCGCATACACCAGATCCTTCGCCTTTGTTAGACTTCCGCCCGGCCGCGCGTGCCCAAACAAGTAGAACTTGATCTTCGGCTCCGTCCCCGACGGCCGCACCGCAAACGCCCGCCCGTCCTCAAGCTCGACAAACAACATCCCCTCCTTCGGCAGCAGATCCCCCTCCTCGTCATACAACTCGGCACGCGCAAAATCCCTCACCCGCGTCACCCGCGCTCCATCCACCACCTCCGGCGGATTGCTCGAATACGACGCCGCCAGCGCGCCGATCTTCATCGCCCCGTCCGCTCCCTCCATCACCAGCGCTTTGCCACGCTCCAGGTAAAATCCAAACTCGTCGTAAATCCGGTCCAGCAACTCCGGAACCGTCAACTCCTCGCTGCGCGCGTAGGCGGCCACCTCGGCGAACATCACCGCTGCCCCGTTGGCATCCTTGTCGCGCACATAGTCGCATCCAAGGTATCCATAGCTCTCCTCGCCGCCGAACACAAAGAAGCGCGAGTACTCTAACCGCAGGGCCCGCGTCTGCGCCTCGCTCAGCGTCCGGTAACCCGCCCCCTTCTTCTCCGCCGGAATCGCGTCCTCGTATTTCTTCAACTTCGCCGCAATGTATTTGAACCCGGTTAGCGTGTTGACCAACCCAACACCGGCCGCCTCCGCGATCGCCCGCTGCAGCTCGGTCGTCACAAACGTCTTCACCACCACCGCTCGACCCCTGTTGGCCTCGTTGAGGATCCCCAGCTCCACCATCGTCTTGATCCGGTACCACGCCATCAGCGAACCTATCTGGTTTCCTGTTAACAGCTCCATGTCCCCGTCCAGATTGCGCACCGCCACCCCCATCCGGTCCGCGTCCGGATCCGTGCCAATGACAAGGTCGGCCTGCTCGTCGTCCGCCTGGCGAATCGCCATCTCCAGCGCCGGCCCGTTCTCCGGATTCGGCGAGGCCACCGTCGGAAACCGCCCGTCGCGCTCGTCCTGCGACATCACCGTGCTCACCTCAAAACCCAACTCACTGAGCATCGGCACCACAATCTGCCCACCCGTCCCGTGCAGGTTGGTGAACACCACCTTGAGCGGCTCCTTGTCTAGCAACTCGGGGCGCAGCAGGTTGCCCCGCAGCCGGTCCATGTAGCGCCGGTCCATCTCCTCGCCCAGCCAACGGATCTCGCCGCGCTCGCCAAGCGGGCGCGCCTCGTAGACATCCGACGTGATTGCGTTGACCGCCGCGATCACCCGGCTGGCTGCAGGCTCGACGAGCTGCGCACCATCGCTCCCGTAGGCCTTGAATCCATTGTCGTGGGCCGGGTTGTGGCTGGCTGTCAACACCACCCCGGCGTCCGCATTGAGCTCGCGCACCGCGAAGGACAACTGTGGCGTCGAGCGCGACGACTCGAACAACGCCGCGTCCGCACCCAGCTCCACACACACTCCGGCACAATACTCGGCAAACTCACGGGAAAAATGCCGCGTGTCATGGGCAAACACGATCAACGCTCTGCGCGCCTCACCCCGCGCCCGCACCTCCCCCTCGGCCCACTCTAGCAGCCCTCTAACCGCTCGGCTGAGGTTGTAGTAGTTCATCGTCGCCGTCCCGACGCACGGATGCTCGGGCCGCCCGTTGGGCCCACCCTCGCCGGTCTCCGCCTCAGTGACCACCCTGCCCACTGTGCGTCCGCGCAACCCGCCGGTCCCAAACGCCAACGTCGCAAAAAACCGGTCGTTCAACTCGCCCCACTCATCCGCGTCCACCAACTCACTCACCGCCGCAAGCGCCGTCGCACTTGCAGTCCCATCTAACATCATCAGGAGGTTCTTGCGGGAGGAGGGAAGCAGGAGCCCTTGCTCCTCGGCTTCATTCAAGCGTGCTGCCAATTTGTTCATTTCGGTCTGGATGATAGACTTAGTCTCTGAGATTGCAATCACCCCAATGCACGATCGCTTCGCCGCAGCGCTTGCCCGCCGCCAAGGCCTCCTGGACAACACCTCCAACGCGGTGCGCCTCGTCGATGGCGAGGGCGACCAACTGCCCGGAATTTTCCTCGAATCCTACGCCGGCCGCTGGCTCGTCGCCACCCACGGCGACGACCTCCCCCCCGCAGCCCGCGCCTGGCTAACAGAGAGCGGGCGCAGCGTCTACTGGAAGCGCCTCGACCAGCACCAAAAACAAGATCCAGTCCACCTCTGCGGCCCCGCCCAGTCCGGTCCATTCGTCATCCACGAGCACCACACCGCCTTCGAGGTTTCCTTCCAGTCAGGCTACTCCCAGGGAATCTTTCTCGACCAGCGCGACAACCGCAGGATCGTCTCGGAACTCGCCGCCACCAGCGTCCTCAACACCTTCGCCTACACCGGCGGGTTCTCCGTTTGCGCCGCACGCGCCGGCGCCCAAACAACCACCCTCGACCTCTCACAAGTCTACCTCGACTGGGCACGCCGCAACTTCGCCCTCAACCAGATCGACCCGCTTTCCCAACATTTCTGCAAGGGCGACACCTTCCACTGGCTGCGCCGCTTCGCCAAACAACAACGCCGCTTCGAGGGCATCATCCTCGACCCCCCCACCTTCTCGCGCGATGCCGACGGCAAGGTCTTCCGCGTCGAAAAAGACTACCCGCAGCTCGTCGCCCTCGCCCTCGCCTGCCTCGCACCTAACGGATGGATCCTCTGCTCGACCAACTGCCGCAAACTCCCGGCCTACGAGTTCGAAATGATGCTGCGCGAGGGCGCCGCACGCCCGGTTGAGTTGTCAGACTCGCCGATGCCCGCCGATTTCACCGGCGAACAATACCTGAAATCCATCTGGCTGCGGACCTAACCGGTCACTTCGCCGGCGCCGGCGGCTCGCCGCCTAGCTCCTGGCCCGCAGCAACCAAGCGCGGGCGCAACTGGGCGTAATCTACCTGTTGGACCGAGAGATTCTCGTCGAGGGCGAGGTCCGCGGCGATCGCCGCGGATTGGGCCAAGCCCATGAAGACCGGTTCCATCCGGATCGATCCAAATGCCATGTGGGACGCCGAGAGGCTCCATGGAACCAGCAGGTTCTCGCACTCCCCCCGCTTCGGAATGATCGACCGGTAGGACACCGGATAGGGACCCGCCGTCGACAACTGGACATCACCCTCGTTCCTAACCGTCCCACCGCCGGCATGCCGCTGGGTGTTGTGGGAGTCCATCGCGTAGGCAGCCATGCCCACCGGATCCGGCGCCACCACCTTGCCAAGGCAATGCTGTTGGGTCATGACGTAGTCGGAGACCATCCGGCGCGCCTCGCGCACGTACAGGTCATACGGCCAGTTGCCATTGTCGGCGAATTCGTCCTTCGGCAGACCCCACTTCGCGTGCTCCTTGCGGATGCTCTCCGGCACCCGCGGGTGATTCTGCAAGGTCCACACCAACCCGCGCTGCCAGCGCTCATGGCGCTTGGCCAGCGCCTGCCGCTCCCCGGCACTCAAGGTCGTCCAGTCCCAGTCATTGCCATAGTTCATCCCAATGTAGTCGGTCGAAATCCCCCCGGAATTGTTGGAGTCGGTCTTCCTGTTGGGAACCATGCTGAACTTGAAGAACTCCTTGTTCTGGCCAGCCTCGATGGCCCGGAACAACAACTCGTACTCCTTCTCGTCATAGTCGCCGGGCTTCTCGATCATCACCCGGTTGGCGGCCACATCCGTCAGGACCATCCGGTAACAATAGGCCTGCAGCCGCTTGTCTGCCGAGCCGTCGGCTCCGCCAGGGTCTGGATTGACCCCCGGCAGCAGCCCACTCTGCGCGTCCCCCTTGACCACATACGGATCGATGTTCCCCGGCAGTTGGTTCTTCTTCGCCCGCTCCGCCTGAATCCCGCTGACAGTCTCGCCGTAGGTCGTGTTAGCCTCGCGCCCCACCGTAAAGCTAACGCCCGCCGCGGCGAGCAGGTCGCCCTCGTAGCTCGCATCGATAAACATCTTGCCGGCAACCTCCTCGCCGGTGTCGAGCCGCAGCCCGGCGATCCGCTTGCCCTCCATCCGCACACCATTGCTGGCCGCCAGCCCCGCGATGATCACCCGCACCTTGTTCTCCTCAATCCAGCGATTTAAAACCCCCTCGGCCACCTTCGGCTCGAACACCGAGCCAAGCTCGCTGGCCGGATCAAATGCCGGCGCTCCCTGCCCGCGGTTGCCAAACGCCGCACGCTTCTCCCAGGTCCACGCATCCTCGGCCTGATAGTAACGGTAGATCTCCTGATAGAAATCCCGGCTCAGCCCGCCAAGAATCTTGGTGCTGCCAAGGTCGGTCCACCCGAGCCCGCTCGTCGTCAGCCCGCCAAGGTGCTTCCCTTGCGAAATCAACACCACCGAGCGCCCGTCGCGGGCCGCCTGCACCGCCGCCACAACCCCGCCGGAGGTGCCTCCATAGACCACCACATCGCATTCCGCCGCACCATTCGCAGGCACGTGCAGCGAAAGCTGCCAGCCAATCAAAACACCGAGGAATTTCCAGAAATTTGCCAGTTTCATCACTTGGTTCAGCGCCCGCCGGACCACCGGGCACATCGCCCACCTCGGTCCGGAAAGAATCGCAGGGCCATTACGTAGCCTAACCACCCCGGCTTTCAACCCTCGAGCCTAGCAATCCGGCTCCTCACAGCCAAGGATTCCCCTTCCACCGCCACGCCGCCCATGCATAGTTCGACTGGCCGCTGGCAGCGACCGGCGCCGCCGTGACCCGATTTTTCCCCGCATGAAAACCCTGCTAGCTCTCTGTTCGACGACCGCACTTCTATCCGCCGGGCTGTGCGCCCAACAATTCGAGGGCGACGGCTTCGACACTTGGCAGGACACCGGCGAGGGCTTCGGCAAGGGCCCGGCCACCGGCACGGTTACCGGGCTTGACGGGCGCTTCACCGGGTTTGTCGGCAACGCCTTTGCCGCCTCCGCCCACGGCGGCGCGGCCGCCTCCGGCACCCTCGCCTCCCCGGAGTTCAAGATCACCACCTCCTACATCCACTTCCTCGTCGCCGGTGGCAAGAACCCCGGGAAAACCGCCGTCCAACTGGTGGTCGATGGCAAAATCGTCCGCGAGGCCACCGGCCAGGACAGCCTCGAGTTCCGCCTCGTCAGCTGGGACGTCAACGAACTGCGCGACAAGCCGGCCCGCCTCAAGGTCGTCGACGAAGACACCGGCCGCTGGGGATTCATCGCCATCGACCACGTCCTGATGAACGACACCGCCAAGCCCGGCCTCCCACAGCCGAAGCCGGCCAACGCGGTCGTCAGCGATCTGGTCGCGGCCCCTGCACTCCCGGGAAATCAAATCCCCCCCGGCACCAGCTTGAAGATCTTTGCCGACCGCGAGCGCCACGGGGTCACCGCTCCTACCGCCTTCGGCTTCGACGAATCCGGCGCCCTCTTCGTCGCCGAGACCAACCGGTTCCGCTTCGGCATCGAGGACGATCGCCAGAACCGTTTCTGGTATCTTGACGACCTCGCCGCCCAAACCACCGCCGACCGCCGCGCACTCCACGAAAAATGGAAGGCCAAGCGCTCCATCGAATCCCTAACTGCCAAGACCGAGGTCGTCCGCAAGCTCGTCGACACTGACGGCGACGGCACCGCCGACCAGGTCAGCGTCTTCGCCGATGGCTTCAACGATGTTCTCGACGGCACCGGCGCCGGCGTCTTCGCCTACCTCGGCAAGGTCTACTTCGCCTGCATCCCGAAAATCCATGTCCTCGAGGACTCCAACAACGATGGCAAGGCCGACAAGCGCGGCATCGTCGCGGAGGGCTTCGGCGTCCGCATCTCGCTCTCCGGACACGACATGAATGGCTTTGCCCTAGCCAACGACGGGCGCATCTACGGCACCATCGGCGACCGCGGCTTCAGCGTCACCACCCGCGAGGGCAAAAAACTCCACTCGCCCGATGCCGGCGCTATCTTCCGCTTCGAACCGGATGGCAGCAACTTTGAACTCGTCCACACCGGCCTGCGCAACCCCAAGGAGGTCGCCTTTGACGAACTCGGCAACGGCATCACCGTCGATAACAACTCCGACCAAGGCGACCCGTCGCGCATCGTCTACATCATGGACGGCGCCACTTCCGGATGGACCATGCACCATCAGGCTCTCTTCACCTTCCGCGAAGACATCGGCCTCGCCACCCCTCCGCCCAGCCCGTGGATGACCGAACGCATGGCCGATACCCAGAATGACTCCCAACCGGCATTCATCGTCGCCCCGGTCGGCAACCTAACAAGCGGGCCGTCGGGCCTGACTTACTACCCGGGCAGCGGGTTTCTCGAGAGCGAGCGCGGCCGCTTCCTCATCTGCGACTACAAGGCCAGCCCGGCAGCCTCTGGAATCCACTCGTTCAAGGTCAGCGTTGACGGCGCCGGCATGAAGTTCGACGGCGCGCGCAAGCTCAACTGGGGAGTGGCGACGACCGACGTCGAGTACAGTTACGACGGGCGCCTGTTTGTCGCCGACTTCATCGGCGGTTGGACATCCCACGACAATGGCCGGATCTATGCCATCTCCGCGGACAGCGCGCCTAACGGCGGCCGCACTCCGGAGGTTGCAGCCATCATGGCCGAGGGCTTCGCCAAGCGACCGGCCGCCGAGCTCGCCAAGCTCCTCAGCCACCCCGACCAGCGCATCCGGATGCGCGCCCACATCCAGCTCGCCGCCACCGCGGAGGGCAGCGCACCACTCACCGCCGCCACCCGCCAACCGCAGCTCCTCACTCGCCTCCATGGCCTCTGGGGCCTCGGCATCCGCGCACGCAAACATGCCGACACCGCCGCCGCAGCCACCCTCGCAGGGCTGCTAGCCGACAAGGACCCGGAAGTCCGCGCCCAGGCATGCCAGGTCCTCGGCGAGGTCGCAGGCATCGACGCCGCCATGCTCATCCCGCTGCTAGCCGACGAGTCTACCCGCGTCCGCGCCTTCGCAGCCCTCGCCGTCGCCCGCCAAAAACCCCAACAGGCCACCGCCGCCATCCTCCGCCTCATCGAGGAGAACGCCGACAAGGATACCTATCTGCGTCATGCTGGCGTCATGGCCTTGCTCGCCACCTCCAACAGCAGCGAACTCGCCAAACTCGCCAGCCACTCGGCACCTCCGGTCCGCATGGCCGCCGTCATCGCCCTGCGCCGCCTGTGCGATCCACACCTCGCCGACTTCCTCGCCGACCCCGACCCGCGCGTCGCCAACGAGGCGATCCGCGCCATCCATGACGCCCCCGTCGAAGAGGCCCGCCCGGCCCTCGCCGCGTTGTTGGACGGCTATCTCGCCGGCAAGGCCGGTCGACAGCTGCCACCGATGATTTCCCGCCGGATCGTCTTTTCCGCCTTCCGGGTCGGCGGCAAGGACAATGCCGCTCGCCTGATCGGCGCCACCGCCAGCCCCGCCCTCGACCTCCTCGCCCGCCAGGAAGCCGTCCGGCTCCTTCGCCAGTGGGCTGAGCCGTTCCCCGTCGACCAATCGCTCGGCCGCTGGGCACCGCTGCCCAAGCGCGAGCTCGCCCCCGTCCTGCCCGTCCTCGAGGATGGCGTCAAATTGCTCCTAACAGCCGATGAGGCAATGTTGGAGCCGGCGCTCCATCTCGCCGAGGACCTCGGCTTGAAGGGCGACGCGTTCAGCGAGGACGCCCTGCTGCGCCTGATCAACTCCCAGAAGGTGCCAACGCCAGCCCGCGTCACCGCACTTGACCTCTGGACCGCCAAGAATCCGGCCGAACCGGCCAAGACGCTTACCCCACTGACCAAGGACAAGTCCGACGAGATCGCCGGGAAAGCCCTTGTACTGTTAGTGAAGGCTGACCCCTCGGCAGCCGCCGAAGGGGTGCGCAATGCCCTAACGTCATCCTCCGCGGTCCGCCGCCAGGCAGGCTGGACCGCCGCCGCTGCACTGCCCGCCTCGGCACCTGCGATTGCCTCCGCTCTCAAGGATCTTGCCGCCGGCAAGGGCGACACGCCAGCGAGCCTCGAGTTGTTGGAAGCCGCCGCCACCCGCACCGAACCGGAGGTCAAAGCGGCCTTGGCGGCCTATCAGGCGTCCTTGGACAAGGCCGACCCGCTCGCAGCCTTCCTCCCGGCTATCGATGGCGGCGACGCCAAGCGCGGCGAGGAAATCTTCCGGACCCACGGAACCGCCCAGTGCACCCGTTGCCACCGGGTTGGCGCCGATGACAAGACCGGCGGCGAAGCCGGACCGAACCTCGCGGGAATCGCCAAGGGCCGCAATCCCCAGTACCTTCTCGAGGCACTCGTCGCCCCTGGCGCCAAGGTCGCCCCAGGATTTGGCGTCGTCTCCCTAACACTCAACAACGGCAAGACCCTCGGCGGCATCCTCCTGGCTGAGACTGCCGCCCACTACGACCTGCTTGTCGGTCCCGACGCATGGCGGGTGAAGAAGTCCGATGTCAAGGCAGCCACCCCGCCGGTCTCGGCAATGCCGCCGATGGGCTCGCTGCTCACCACCCGCGAACTGCGCGATGTCACCGCCTATCTAGCAACTCTGCAGAAACCGGCCGGCGAGGCAAAGGCTCCCAAGCCAAAGCCATTCGACCCCGCTGCAGCAAAGTAACCTCTCAGCGCGTCTCGACCGGGATCGCTGCCCCCCCCGCCGGGATCTCCTCGGCGGCCGCGGCTCCCTTGTAGAAAATCTGGAAGCCCACCGCAATGAGCGTGATCATCCCCGCCAGGATCCCCCAGAACCACAGCCACCCGAACTCCACCCCCGCCCTAACAGTGGCCCGGTAGACCTCGCCCACCAGAAACGATCCCGCCAGCGAGCCGATCCCCGCCGAGACCAGGCTCATCAACGCCTGCGCCTGCCCGCGGAATCCCGCCTCCACCCGCCGGTCGAGGAAGATCTGCGCGGTGATGAAGTAAAACGTATAACAGACCCCGTGGAGCAGCAGCCCTAGCAGCAACAGCGGGCGCCCGCCCCACACCTCGGAAATCCCGCACAACCCGAAGCGCACCGCCGAGACTCCCAGCGCCAACATCAAGATCGTCTTCACCCGCGCACGCACCATCACCACTCCGATGACCAACATCGCCACTATCTCGCTCACCTGCCCGAGGGCCATCGTCCCAGTCGGGTTGCTGTCACCAAATTGACTCAGCTGCAACGGGGTATACATGAACAGCGCCATCAGCGGGATCGAGAACAACCCCGTTGTTAGGAAAAACACCGCGTGGTCGCGCTGGCGCAGCAACCGCAGCGCGTCGAGACCAAACAAGGTTCGCCAAGTTCGCGAGTTGCCGCGCGGCGGCGTGGCCGGCAGCGCAAGGCACATGAGCCCTGCGAGGATGCGCACCACCGTGGCGGTGTAGCCCGCGGCTGGCGAGGCGTCGGCCTTGAGGGCGAAACTAACAAGGACACCGCCGCCGATCCAGCCGAGCGTTCCGCCCAGGCGCACCAGCGGGAACTGGCGCTCCGGGTCGGGCAGATGCGCCAGCGCAACGGTGGTCATCAACGACCACATCGGCGCGCTGACGAGCGAGTTGACCGCTAACAAGACAATGAACACCCAGGCCGGCCAGCCGGCATCAATGGAATAGAACGCCAACCAGAGCAGCAGGGTGCCGCCCAGGGCGATCCAGCCGAGCAGCTTCTCGCCGGCAATCCGGTTGTCGGCCAGCGCGCCGCCCCAAAGTGGCGAGAGGATCCCGGCAAGCGGCCCAACCGCGAAGGCGAGCGGAACCCAGTCGCCCATCCCGGCAGTTTTCATGATGTTGGTTAGCGACGGGATCCAACACCCGGGGCTCATCGCGATCAGGAAAAACGCCAGCCACAGCCGCATCCTGATCCACCCGCCGCCAGCCGCGCGCCTGTCTGCTTCTGCCAACCCCACCCGGGCAGGCTATCCCGGGCGGTCTTCGCGGCAAGCTGGAATGACCCAACAATTCAGGGCTCCTCCACGATGACCGCCCGGCGGGGCACCTCCTCGGCCGCTGGATCCGGCATGCGCGCCGGGTCGTCGATCACCTCGGCCACCTCGACGGGTTCCGGCATCACCGCATCGGCCAGGATCTCGCCGCCTTGGTTGCCCCGGCTCTCGTTGCTGCCGGCCACCACCAACCCGCGCTCAAACACCATCCCGGGGCCAAGGTTGGAATGGCTGCGGTTTGCCTCGATCCTCAATCCTCCCGCCGCTGTGCGCACCACCATCCCGCCTAGCAGGTTCCTCTCCACCACGTTCCCCTCGATGTCGCCCTCCTTGCCCAGCCCGGCAACGATGCCAAACTCCCGGTTGTCACTGCAAACATTCCGGCGCACGCTGAGCTTTCCTAACGATTGGAGGAGCACCCCGTTCCTGCTGTTGGCGCGGATCCGGGAGCCCTCAATGATCGCGCTAGCGCCGTCCCAGACATCCACCCCGTGGCCGAAGTTCTCCTCGGCAACGCTGTCGGCGAGGTGGAGCGCTGCCCCTGGCCCGTAGGCGGCCATCCCGTCCCAACCGTTGCCCCGGGCCCAGCAGCGTCTAACCTCGGCGCTGCCGTTGGCGATGATCGCCAGCCCATGGCCGCTGCCTTGCTCAAAGCGGCACTCACCAAACGAAACCTTGCCGCCGTTGACCAGCGCGACCGCAAAGCGCTCAAGCGCCGGATCAAACATCACATGCCGGAAGGTGATCCCAAACACCGCCGATCCGCTCGACTCAGGACCCAGCGTGATCACGCTGCCGCTTGCCGCCTCGCACTCGATGATCGTGCGCTCAGGACCGGCTCCCTGGATCTCCATTCCCACAGGAACCACCAGCGATTCCTGCCAAGTCCCCTCGCCAATGACCAACCGGTCGCGCGGCTTCGCCTGGGCAAGCGCCGCGCCAATCGTGGCAAAGTCCTCTGGCACCCGGATCGTCCGGACATAGCTCGCCATCTTCTCAAACAACCTCGCTGCCGCAAGGTTGCCCGGATCCAACTGGGTTGCCTCGCGCAGCAACTCGAGCGCCTCATGGTTGTAGGCGCCGCTATCCAACAATTGAGCCCGGGCGAAGAGCTCCGCGGCGCGTGCCCGGTCGGCCAGCTCACGCGCCGCGCCGGCATCCGCGGCGGCGAGCACGGCGGCTGCCTGTGGATGGTCGGGTTGCTCGGCGAGCACCCTTGCCACCGCCTTGCGGGCCGTCTCCCACTGACGCGCATCAAGAGCGCGCTGCCCCTCGGCGATCGCCCCCATGACCGCGGCGACCTTGCGCCCATCCGCAAGGCGCGCGAGAATCCCGTCCAACTCGGGCTCGGCTGGCGCCTGATCGCGCACCTTGGCCACGGCGGCTTCCACCGCCTGCCAGTCACCACTCTCAAGCGCCGCCTCCGCCTGGCCCAACCAGTACCCAACAAACTGACGGCGCTCCTCCTCGATGCCCGCGGCAATCCGCTCACGCCCGGCGGCAACCACCGGCGAGGCCGGCTCAAGTGCCTCGATCGCCTCAAGCGCCGCGGCGGCTTCCGGCCACCGGCGGTTCTCCAACAAAGTTGCAGCCTCGCGCGCGAGCCGCTCGAGCGCCTTGAACTGCTCTGCTAACTGGTCCTCTGCCTGCTCGCGGGCCGCCTCCCTGGCGCGTTCCGCGAGCCGCGCTCCATTCAGGTTCTCAAGGCCAATCCATGCCCCGGCCGCCACCAGCAGAATCATCCAGCCAAGCCAGCCACTAGGGCGCCCCCGGCCGCTAACTGGGGCTTGCGCCGCTCGCTCGGTCATCGTCACCCAGCGCCTATACCATCACCGCCCGACCTCCGCCAGCGCCGCTTTCCTAACAACGCTGGGTCGCGCGCGCCCTCACCCAACGAAACCCTGGACAATCGGAATGCGCCGCCCAACCCCGAAGGCCTTGGAGGTGACCCGGATCCCGGGGGCCGCCTGCTGCCGCTTCCACTCGTTGAGGTCGACGCGCCGCTGGATCCAGCGCACGACCGCCTCGTCATAGCCCGCGGCGATGATCTCGTCGCTTGCCTGCTGGAGTTCCACGTAGCGCTCGAGAATCGCGTCTAACACCTCGTAGGGCGGCAGCGTGTCCTGGTCCCTCTGGTCCGGACGAAGCTCGGCACTTGGCGGCTTGCTCAGCGTGTTTGCCGGGATGATCTCGCGCTCGCGGTTGAGCCACCCGCTCACCTCGTAAACCTTCGTCTTGGGAAGATCCGAGATCACCGCGAGCCCGCCACACATGTCCCCGTAAATCGTGCAGAACCCGACCGCCAGCTCGCTCTTGTTTCCCGTGGATAGCAGCAGGTGGCCGCACTTGTTGGAAAACGCCATCAGATAGAGACCACGCAGGCGGGCTTGGATGTTCTCCTCGGTGACGTCCTCGGGGAGGTCGCCATAGATCGGTTTGAGCGCGAGTTTCACCGCCTCGAAGGGACCACCGATCGGTGCGGTGCGGCACTCGATTCCAAGGTTGGCCGCAAGCGCCAGGGAATCCGCGATACTGCCCGGCGAGGAATACTCGCTCGGCATCGTCACCCCGTGGACATTCTCCGGACCGAGCGCCGCGGCGGCAATCACCGCGGTCAGCGCCGAGTCGATCCCCCCACTCAGGCCAAGGCAGGCACTGCTGAAGCCGGTCTTGTGAGCGTAGTCGCGCAACCCGAGCACCAATGCCTCATAGAGTCCGGCCGGCCCCTCGGTTAGATCGCCGCCGGCCGGGCCGCCACCAAGGTCGACGACACCGCAGTGCTCGCGGAACCCCGGAAACTGGGCGATAATCCGGCCGTCGCCACCGGCCACCAGCGAGTGGCCGTCAAAAACCAACTGGTCATTCGCCCCAACCGAGTTGCAGTAGACAACCGGCACCGCGGCGCCCGCGGCCACGGCGCTGAGCATCGCCGCGCGCTGCCGTGGCTTGCCGTCATGGAACGGCGAGGCGCTCAGGTTGAGGACCAGGTCGATGCCGACACCTACCAACTCCGCGACTGGCTCGCGGGCATAGAATGGCCGCTGCAGATAGCTCTCGGTCCAGATGTCCTCACAGATCGTGACCCCAAGCCGCACGCCGTTCCAGACAATCGGCACACAGGCCTCTCCCGGCTCGAAGTAGCGCGTCTCATCAAACACATCGTAACTCGGCAGCAGCGTCTTCCAAACTTTCTGCTGGATCCTGCCATCCGCCAGCAACGCCGCCGCGTTGCGAAACTGGCGACCCGGACGGCCGCTGGTGTTGTGGTCAATGTACCCGACTAACAACGGAACCGCGCCGATCTCGTCAGCCAGGTAGTCGAGCGCCTGCAGGCACTTCGGGACAAACTGCGATTTGAACACCAGATCGCGCGGCGGATAGCCGCAAAGCGCCAACTCGGGCGTGACCACCAACTCGGCACCCAACTCAAGGCACTCCCGGTAGCCGGCGAGCACCCGCTTGACGTTGCCCGGGAAGTCGCCGACGACTCCATTGATCTGTGCCAGTCCGATCTTCATGCGCGCATCACTACCAAAGTCCAAATTTCCCGGTCGCCATGATGTACAGACCCATCAGCAGGTTCGCCGTGGCGTGCATGACGACGCAGGCTAACAGGCTGCGCGACGCCACCGCCAGCACGTACGTCAGGCTGCCATAAATCCAGGCGACGAGCGCAAAGTCCAACGGATGGGCAAGGACGAACGCCGCGGTAACCAACAGATAAGTCCGCCATGCGGGGGTGCCGAAGCGCACGCTCCAGTAGTCACCGTCGGGCTTGAGCAGGAAGCGCATCAGAAACCCGCGCCAGAAAATCTCCTCCACCAGGGCAACCACCACCACCGCGCGCAAGAACCTCAGCACCAGCGAGGTCCAGTATGCCCACGGAGTCTCGAAAACCCCCGGGTCAAAGCCGCTTTCACGCGGCACCACTCCCACCCAGCCAAGCCAGCCACCCGGTGCCTCGCTCAGCCCGAGCCAGTCGTAGGCGGCCGCAGGCAGCAGCCAGACGCCGATGCCAACTGCTCCGGCAACCACCCCGAGCGGCACCCAGCGGCTCCAGCGCAAGTCATAACAGCTCCGGTAGCGGACTAACAACACCGCGCAGGCAAGCACCTGGAGCGGATAAACCCACTGCTCCGGCCACCTGCGCCACCACGCCGCGTCCGGGTGGTCCCAGCCGAGCTGCGCGCTGACGAGCTGCAGGACCAGCAAAAAACCCATGAACACCGCAAACGGCAGGACATGGGCATGCGCAAGCGAACCGCTGCCCGACTCCGTGCGGGGAGGCGTGGCGATCCTGCCTGCGGAGTCAGCCATGGCGCACCGAATCTAACCAAGCCGTCCAACAAACGCCTGCATCCTGTCCATCGCCGTCTTGAGGTCCTCAAAGGCGGTGGCGTAACAACAGCGCAGGAAACCCTCCCCGGAGGCGCCAAAGGCATTCCCCGGGACTGCTGCGACACTCTCCTGCTCCAGCAGCCCCATTGCAAACTCCTTGCTGCTCAGACCAAAGGGCCGAATGTCGGGAAACACGTAGAACGCCCCGCCGGGGCTGTGGCAGTCGCACCCGATCTCGTTGAGGCGGCTGACCATGAAGTCGCGCCGCTGGTGGTAGCTGGCGCGCATTTCCTCAACCGCGGCGGCCCCGTTCTCGAGCGCCTCAAGCGCCGCGGCCTGGCTGGTGATCGGCGCGCACAACATCGCGTACTGGTGAATCTTCATCATCGCCTCGATCAGCGGCTGCGGCGCACACGCGTACCCGAGCCGAAACCCAGTCATCGCAAACGCCTTGGAGAACCCATGCAAGAGCACCGTCCGCTCGCGCATCCCCGGCAGCGAGGCAATCGAAACATGCTCGTCTGGATCGTAGCGCAGCTCGCTGTAGATCTCGTCGGTTAGAACGATGAGGTCGTGCTCGATGCACAGCTTGGCGATCCCCTCGAGGTCGGCGCGCGAGGCGACCGCCCCGGTCGGATTCGTCGGGAAATTCAGCATCAATACCCGCGCCCTCGGCGTGATCACCTTGGCGAGCTCCTCGGGCTTGAGGGCAAACCCGTCGCGCTTGTGGGTCGCGACCACCACCGGCACCCCGTGGGCCATCACGATGCTCGGGCTGTAGGAAACGTAGCACGGCTCGTGATAGATCACCTCGTCGCCCGGGTTGAGCAGCGCGCGCAGCGCGATGTCGATCGCCTCGGAGACTCCAACAGTGACTAACACCTCCTTGGGGCCGTCATACTCGACATGGAAAAAATCCGCGACGTACTTCGCGACGGCCTTGCGCAACGACAGCAGCCCGAGGTTGGACGTATAGGTCGTCTGGCCGCGCTCCAACGAGTAGATTGCCGCCTCGCGGATGTGCCACGGCGTGACAAAGTCCGGCTCGCCGACACCCAGCGAGATGACATCGTCGCGACCCTGGACGAGCTCGAAGAAATCACGGATGCCCGACCGCGGAATGGCGTTGAGGTGGCGCGCGATGCGTTGGGTGTAGTCCATGGCGCTCAGGGGGTGACCAGCAGGCGCTCGGCACCTTCCTGGGACTCGAATACAAACCCGTTCTCCTTGTAGGTCTTCAACCGGAAGTGGGTCGCCGAGGAAATGACCCCCTCGGTGGTGCTCAGCTTCTCGGAGACAAACCGCGCAACCTCGCGCAAATCGCGCCCCTCGACGACGACCATCAGGTCATAGCCGCCACTAGCCAGATAACAGCTAGTCACCTGCTCGAAGCGGGCAATCCGCATGGCCAGCCGGTCGAACCCACCGCCGCGCTCGGGCGCGACCTTGACCTCGATGAAGGCGGAAACCGCGTTGTCCCCGGCCTGCTCGTGGTTGATGACTGCCTGATAGCCGAGGATGGTGCCATCGGCCTCCCAGGCGGCGATCTTCTCGCGGACCTCGTCTTCGGTCAGGGAGAGCAAGGCGGCCAGCTCTCCGGGCGAGTAGCGGGCTTCCTTGCGCAACAGCAGCAGCAGAGGGTCAATCAACATGGCCGGGAGACAACCACGAAGCCGGCTGGCTGGGAATCCCCATTTTCACTCGCCGAAGCAAATTCCAATCGCCCGGGCGGTCTGCATCACTTCGCTATCGCCCTCGACGAGGCGCAACTGGTGGACGGCGTCCTCGATTGGCACCGAGCCGACATGGTATGACTGGTAGCTAACCATCCGGCCGAAGTCTCCCTGTTCGGCAAGCCGCACCGCCATCACCCCGAAGCGCGCGCCAAGGATCCGGTCAAGCGAGGTCGGCGCGCCGCCGCGCTGGAGGTGCCCAAGCGTACATGAGCGGGTCTCCTTGCCGGTGAGCTTGGCAACCTGGCTGGCGACAAACTCGCCAATCCCACCCAGCCGGACCTCGCCACCCTCATTGCCGTCAACGGTCATCAACTCCCCGGCCGGAAGCTTGGCACCCTCCGCCACCACAATCAGGGTGCTGTGGTAGCCGGCCGCGTCACGTTGCTTGATGAACTCCGCTACCTTCTCGCAGGAAAACGGAATCTCCGGAATCAGCACCACGTTGGCTCCCCCGGCGATCCCGCCCCACAACGCAATCCAGCCCGCGTGGCGCCCCATTACCTCTAACACCATCACCCGCTTGTGGCTCTGCGCCGTGGTGTGGAGCCGGTCGAGTGCATCGACCACCGTGTTCACCGCGCTGTCGAAGCCGAAGGTCATCGCCGTGGCGCGCAGGTCGTTGTCGATCGTCTTGGGGATGCCCACGACCGGCCAGCCTAACCGGTAGAGCTGCAGCGCGGTTGTTAGCGACCCGTCGCCGCCGACGATGAGGAGCGCCTCGATCTTGAGATCGTCCATGGTTTGGCGGGCCTTGGCGACGATTTCCATCGGCACCTCGGCGATGTCGCCGGTGCCAACCTTGGCGGCGAAGTGGCCTTTGTTGGTGGTCCCGAGAATGGTGCCGCCGAGCTTGAGGATCCCGGTGGTGTCGCGCGGCGAAATGTGCATGTAGTCGCCCGGCGGGAGGAGTCCCTCGAAGCCGTCTTTGAAGCCGATGACCTCCCAGCCGAGCTGGGCGGCGGCACCGACCACCCCGTGAATGACTGCGTTGAGCCCCGGGCAATCGCCCCCACTGTTAAGAATACCGAGTCTCCTCATCGAAAAAGTTGGTCGTTGTTAGCGTGGATTGGGCACGCTCAGGAAATCGCGGGCGACATCCTGGGTGGGCGAGCCGGCGGCAACCCACTGGTCAAACAGCCCCCAGCCATGGTTGATAAACCCGCGGGTGCGCCCAAACCGGTCCGGGGAGCCAAGCACCACGACGATCAGGCGCCGCGGGGTGATGCTCTTCTGCCCGCCGGGCAGATCGCGGACGATCGGGTCGCGCTCGGCACAGGTCGCCAGACACTCGCCCGCGGCGGCCGTCGTGCCGGTCTTGATCCCCCTGATGCTCTTATCCTTGAGGAGGGTGTTGGTGTTTACGACGCGGAAGCTCTTGGACCCTGCGGCGGTCTGGAAGGTGACCCGCCGTTCCTCTTGGCGGACGAAAAACGCCAGTGCCGGCTTGCGCATCGCGTAAATGCTCAGCCGGGCAATGTCGGCGGCTGTCGAGTAGCCGTTCTGGCGCGGCAAATCAAGCCCGTGCGGGTTGGCAAAGCGCGTCGAGCGCATCCCCAGTGCCCTCGCCAGCTGGTTCATCTCCATCACAAACGTGCGCTCCGGATCGCCACTCTGGCCGCGGACCTGAAGCAGCGACTGACCCACATGGTTGGCCAGGGCGAGCGCCGCCACGTTGTCTGAACCCATCAACGCCGAATAGAGCGCGTCGCGAAGCGAGATCCGGTCGCCGGGGACCAACCCCATCGGATTGGCCGCTGCCAGGGCCGCCGCCGATTGCGGGACCTGGACCATGGTCGCCAGGTCGGTCTGGGAGACCTCGGCCCAATCGAGGACGACCAGGGCGGTGGCAATCTTGGTTAGGCTGGCGACCGGACGCCGCTGCTCCGGATTGGAGGCGGCGAGGATTTTGCCGGAATGCGCCTCCACGATGATCGATGACTCCTGCGCGGATGCCACCCCTGCGAGCAGCATCACTCCCGCAATTGCCGCGCCAACCTTCCTCACAATGAATAAGTCGAAAATTCCCTGCACAAGGCGCGCACCGTAGTCGTTCAACGCGCCTAGACAATCCCAAATCCAGATTCCCTCCGCGGATTCTGCGCGCCATGCGGCATCGGGAATTCCCCGCCAATCCCCCCGCCCATGTGAATAACCCTTGCCAACTGAATCATTTCCCCTAGCTTCCCCGGACGGATTCCCCAGCGAGTCCTCCGAATGACCACCCCCGTCCCGATGACGTTTTGGCACTGCGCAGCAGGCACGTCGCTCGCCGTCCACTCGGACGGAATGACGTCGGGGAGGTGTCCGCGAGGTGATGGAGAATCCGGCCGCGTTGCCAGCGAGATGGTAACGGATTCCGGCGGCGCTTTCCTTGTGGAACAGCTGCGCCGGATGCGGTGGACCCCGCCCTGCCGATCCGTCGGCCCGGAGCCCGCCAAGTTAGCCATCCGCCGGATCCGCCGGCCCGCACGCGGCAAATACGAAACAAATACACTACTTGGAAATGTCCAACACGAGCAATGAATCCAATGCCACCTCAGGCCGCACTCGCGGTGACCAAGGTGGCCGCGACGGTCAATCCGAGGGCCGCGACGGCCGCTCCCGCAACCGTTCCCGCAACCGCAATCGCAGCGGCAACCGCCGCGATCCGGAAAACCGCCGCGAGGGCGAATCCGGCACACGCACCAGCGATGGCCGCCGCGAGGGCGCGCTGCGCCAAGGGCAAGGGCGCCAGTCCGGTGGCCCAACCGGCCGCCAGCCACGCCGCAGCTCCGACCGGGCACACCGCCCGGTGCCACTGAGCTGGTGGCAAAAGCTCCTCAAGGCCATCGGCCTCTACAAGCCAGCGAGCCAACCGCCACGCCCGGTCAGGGACGAGCGCCCGGAACGCCAGGAGCGCGCCCCGCGCGAAGAGCGTGCCCCGCGCCAAGAACGCAGCGAGCGGCCACCGCGCCAGGAACGCGCCCCACGTGAGGAGCGCGCACCGCGTGAAGACCGCGCACCGCGTGAAGACCGTGACGAACGTCCCGACCGGCGTTCCCGCGGACGCAACGACAACCCGCGTCAGGATGCCTCGAGCAATCGCATCTACCTCGGCAACCTGTCGTACGATGCCACCGAGTCCGACCTCGAAGACCTTTTCAAAGGCGTCGGCGCGGTGCGCAACGTGGAAATTGTCTACAACAAGGCCACCCACCGCTCCAAGGGCTACGGCTTTGTCGATATGGCCCACCTTGACGAGGCAAAGCGCGCCATCGAAGTGCTCCACGACCAGTTCTTCATGGGCCGCAAGCTGGTTGTCAGCGGCGCCAAGACCCGACCCGACGCGGATGACGCCGACGAGTTGGCAATGAACGAGCAGGCTCGTGAAGCCGCCGCCCTTGAGACCCCGGTCGCGGTTGAAGCCCCGGTCGCGGTTGAAGCCCCGGCCGAGGTTGAAGCCCCGGCCGCGGTTGCCAGCGTCGAAGTCGCCGAGGAAATCGCTCAAAACGAATCCGCCGCGAGCTGCTGCGGCGGCACCTGCGCGAGCGACGAGACCTCCGCCGAGCCGGACGTCCGCAAGGATGAGTCGGCCGCTTAAGCCCCGCACCGCATCACCCCAAGCCCGCCCGGAGCAATTCCGGGCGGGCTTTTTCTTGCCAGCGCGGCACGGATGACCAAGGGATGGCGGCCATGCCGGACCTCCGACCAATTTTTGTTTGCGGACCGACGGCGGCCGGAAAATCCGCCATCGCCCTCGCGCTTGCCCAGTCCCTCGAAGGCGAGATCGTCAATGCCGATGCTTATCAGGTTTACCGGGGGCTTGAGATCCTCAGCGCGGCCCCCGGACCGGAGGATCTCGCGCGCGTCCCCCACCACCTTTTCGGCATTCTGGATCCCTCCGAATCCTTCGACGCCTTTGCCTACCGCCAACGCGCCGTTCCGGTTATCGCCGCCATCGCCGCCCGCGGGCGCGTCCCGATTGTCGTCGGCGGCTCCGGAATGTACCTGAAGTTCCTCACCCACGGGATCTCACCCGTGCCCGCGTCCGACCCGGCGACCCGCGCCGCACTCGACTCACGCTCCACCGAGGACCTTGTCGCCGAGTTTCAAAACCTTGACCCACTGGGAGCCGCGCGCACCAACCTGAGCAACCGCCGGTATGTCATCCGCGCCTTGGAAATCTGCCTGCTTTCCGGCAAACCGATGTCCGCCATCAAGGATGCTTGGATTTCGGCCAGCGCCGCACACACCGCCACGCTTCGCGGCATCCTGGTCAACCCGCCAGCTGACGAACTGCGCTCACGCATCGCCGCTCGCACCCGCAGCATCCTCGACTCCGGCGCTCGCGACGAGGTAGCCGCCTTGGTCAACCCCTCCGCCACCTGCGAGAAAGCCATCGGCATCGCCCAAATCCGCCGCTGGATCACCGGCGAAATCAACCGCCCTACCTGCGAATCCCTCATCACCCACGCAACCTCACAATACGCCAAACGCCAACGCACCTGGTTCAAGAAGGAAACCTGGCTGCGGGGACTCTAGACTTGGGGTTCCTCTTTGGTTGATCAGAACTCCCACGAGTGGGCGTCGAGCTCGCAGACGCAGGCGGCCAGAAGCAGGATGCAGGCGGCAAGGTCCTCCTTGTGGCAGGTCTCGATGGTCTGGTGGATGTGGCGGGTGGGCACCGAGATGGCCCCAGTGATTGACCCGCCGCCGACCATCCGCTGCAGGCTGGCGGTGTCGGTCCCGCCGGCGATGAGGATTTCCGGCTGCCACTTGATTTTGTGGCGCGCGGCGGTGGCCTTCATGAACTCGATCATCCGGTAGTCGCAGATGACGGATGAATCCATCAGCTTGATGGCGGCGCCCTTGCCGAGGGCGGTGCACTGCTCATGCGGTGTCGACCCGGGGACGTCGTAGGCAATCGTGGTGTCCAGCCCGAAGCCGAAGTCGGGTTGGATTTGGAGCGTCGAGGCCTGGGCGCCGCGCAGGCCGACTTCCTCCTGAACGGTGAAGACGGCGTAAAAATCGTAGGCAGGCTTGCGCTTTGAGCGCTTTAGCTCGCGGAGGGTTTCGATGAGCACGAAGACCGACGCCCGGTTGTCGAGCGACTTGACGTTGACGCACTCACCGAGCTCCATGAGTGGCGAGTAGCGGGTCACGAAATCTCCGACGGCCACGAGCATCTCGACCTCGGCTTTCCCCATCCCGGTATCAATGAAGTAGTCCTTGATCTCGGGGACCTTCTTCTTTTCCTCCGGGGACATGATGTGGATCGGCTTGGAACCCATGACGCCGAGGAGCTGCTTGCGCCCATGAATGAGGACGCGCTGCGACGTCAAGGTCTTCGGGTCAAACCCGCCGACCGGGTTGAAGCGCACAAACCCCTGGTCATCAATGTGGGTGACGATGAACCCGATTTCGTCCATGTGGGCCGCGGCCATCGCCTTCTTTTTCGCCGAGCGCCCCTTTTTGAGGGCGACGACGTTGCCCATGTTGTCGACCCTGAGGTCGTCGGCAAGCCCCTCCAACTCCTTGAGCACCAATTGGCGGACTTCCCGCTCGTAGCCCGGCGCGCCGGGGACTTCGCAAACCCGCCTAAGCAGCTCGATATCAATCGCCATCCGCGGATTCTAATTTCCCCTGACCATCTGGGAAGCCGAAAAACCTGCTCTGCGCGGCTACTTGCCTGATGGTCAGGGTCCAGAGGTCGCCTCGGGGTCAGCGGGGCGCTCGCGAGTGCCTGAGTCGCAGTTCCGCCGGCGGGCCCAGGACAGCCTGCAAGAGCGACGAGCAGCGAGCCGACAAGCTTCCTCATGCGGCGAGGCTAAGGGATGCGCCGGGGAAATTTCAATCGCAGGGCAAAACCGCAAGGTGGCTGCGGGTGGAAGCCGCCCCTGGCCGGGTCGCTTTAGCGCCCTCACCCGAGCAGCTCGATGAGTTCTGAGTCGTCGAGGTTGGTGGGATTGGAGGCGCCGGACTCGTCCAAGGCAGCGTCGATGAGCTGGCGTTTGCGGTTTTGGAGGAGGAGGACCTTTTCCTCGACGGTGCCGCGGCTGATGAACTTGTAGACGGTGATCGGCTTGGTCTGGCCGATCCGGTGGGCGCGGTCGGTCGCCTGAGCCTCGACGGCGGGGTTCCACCATGGGTCAAAATGGATGACGACGTCCGCGGCGGTCAGGTTGAGCCCGTAGCCGCCGGCCTTGAGGCTGATGAGAAACACCGGCGGGCCATCGGCCGCCTGAAACCGCGCGACCTCCCCCGCCCGGTCGCGGGTCGCCCCGTCAAGGTAGCAGCAGCCAAGCTCGGCACCCTCGAGCTGGCCGCGGATGTGCCCGAGCATCGTGGCAAACTGGCTGAAGATGAGCATCCGCTTGCCACCCGCGATGCCCTCCGCGACGATCTCCATGAGCCGCTCGAGCTTTCCGGAGCGCGCCTCAGGCGTCTCTCGGGCAAGTTTTGGATCGATCAGCGCGAGATCGCAACACGTCTGGCGGAGGCGCAGCAGGGTCGTGAGGGTTTTCATGCGGGCCGCCGCGGCGCCGCCGGACTTCCGCGCCGCGGCGACAACCTCCTGGCCCTCCTTGAGAAGCGTCCCGTAGACGCTGCGCTGGGAAGATGTCAGGGCACACCATTCGATGCACTCAACCTTGGACGGCAGGTCCTTGGCGACTTCCCCCTTGGTCCGGCGCAGCAGCATCGGGGCAGTGCGCATTCGCAGGCGGCGCATGACGGCCGGGTCGCCCTTGCCCAGCGGGGCCTCGTAGCGGTCGCGAAAATCGCTCCGGGACCCGAGGTAGCCGGGGGAAAGGAAACGGAAGACCGCCCAAAGGTCGCGCACGCCGTTTTCGATCGGGGTGCCGGTCAAGGCCACCCGTGCCGCGGCAGCCACGCGGGTGACAGCCTTGGAGATCTCCGCGTCCGGATTGCGGATGACGCTCGCCTCATCGAGAACCACCGCAGCGAGCTCATGGCCGGCGTACAGCGCGTGGTCGCGCACCAGCGATCCATAGGTTGTCAGGATAAGGTCATAGTCATTGAGCTCGTGGCGCTGGCGCCCCTGGCCATGCATCACCAGGACGCGCGCCTCGGGGGTGAATTTCGCCGCCTCGGCCTCCCAGTTGCCCAGCAGCGATGTCGGACAAACGACGAGCGCCGGCCCGGGGTGGTCGGCCCGGTGGAGCCGCAGCCAGGCGAGCGTCTGGAGGGTCTTCCCGAGGCCCATGTCATCGGCCAGCAGCGCGCAGCGGTTCTGGCCGACCCGGGCGCGCAGCCACGCCACTCCCGCGCGCTGATACGGCCGGAGCACCTCGTTGAGTTCGGCAAGGTGCTCACCATCCGCGGCGGTGAGCCCCGGGGCGGGTGGCGCCGGAGCATCGCCGAGGCTGCGTTCAAGCTCGCGCAGATATCCTTCCTGGGAGGCGGGAATGATGAACTTTCCGCCCTCCTGGCGCGGGTTGACCTCGAACATGACCGCCTCAAGCAGCTCCGCATCGCCCGCAGCCACCACCGCCTGGCGCCCAGAGGGCAACCGCAGGCGCCGCTGGCCGGTGCGCAACATCCTCCGGATCTGGTCTTTGGGGATCGGACTGCCACCCTCGCTGAGGAACTCAAAATCCATCGCCAGCCAGTCATCCCCGGTCGCCTCAATCCGCAGCCGCGGCCGGACCATCTCCGTCTGCCGCAACACCCCGGCAAGCCGCTCGCCCTCGCTCACTTGCCAGTCGCGCCGCAGCCCCGGCAGCGCGCCAGCGAGAAAATCCAACACCGCATCCTCGCCCGCCAGCCGCCACCCGCCGTCACCTGCCGCAGTAAATCCAAGCAAGCCGAGCCGCCGGACCGCCCGCTCCTCGCCCGCCAAGTCACGCGTTAGGCAAAGGTCGTTATCGAAATTTGAAATGATTGGAAATGAATCGTTTGTGATTATTTTCCCGCCCTCGGAGTAAACCAACCCGAGGCCCGCCGACAACCCGCTCAACCCGCCATCAAGGCGCAGACTGACCTGCAAATCCGCCGGCCGGAAGCGCAACCGCTCAAGCCACGACCCGTCCCCGGCGCGGAACGTGTCCTGCAGCCAACCGTGGTGGCGCAGCGCCACCGCCCGGTCAAGCCAGCCGACCTCTCCGGCCGCCAGCGCCCGCCAGAACCCGCCGGGCAACGCCGCGCCACCCGCCACCGTGGCGAGCCGGCGACGCTCAGCGTCCCACAGCCAAACCCCTCCCGGACCAACAACAATCGCCGCGCTCTCATCCGGATCCCGCCGGAACCCGAGCCGCCCCGGCTCCTCAAGGCACTCCACCGCCAACACCCCAGGATCCTCGGCCACCACCAGCGGCGCGTCTCCCGCCAGCACCCGCGGGTGCCCGGCCAACACCGCAAAAAACCCCGCAAGCTCCCCGGCCGCCACCCGCACCGCGCCCGGCACCCCCTTCACCCCGCGCTCCCGCAGCCACTCTCCCAACCCCACATCCGTGCCCACCACCTCCCCCGATCCCACCACCCGCAGCCCCACATTCACCCCATCCTTCCCCAAATGCCCCGCCACCTCCCTCGGCAGCCTCACTTCCACCGCCACCTCCTCGAACCCCTCCTCCTCAACCACCCCGGCAGCGGCTGGAGCGGTCGATTCAATCGGTTGATTCAAACAACCCAGCAAAACCGCCGCGGCATGCCCGCAGAGCTCGCCGGTGGCGGCGTTGGCAGGACACCCGCAGCGCGTGTCGATGTCGGTCGGGCTGTTTATTGTTAGCGAGATGCGTCTCTTTTTTCCGCCTTCCACGACGATCCCGACGAGTTTGTTGGAGCTGGCGGTGACGCTGAGCAGGGCACCGCTGGCGAGAAGGGCACGGCCATGCTTGAGAGCCTTCCAACCGGCGGCCTGTGCCAGAGCGTGCTCGTTGAGGTGATCCATGCGGAGGAGCGTCAAAAATGTGGGATGGCGCTGGTTTTCGTTGCTAGTGCGGCAGCCATCGCGAACACTCGCGCCTGCCCCGCCCGGCGACCGCGCCGGCGCCACCTGTCCGCTAGATGAAAGTTGTTGCCATCGCAAACCAGAAAGGAGGGGTCGGGAAAACCACCACCGCGATCAACCTTTCCGCTTCCCTCGCCCGCCGCGGCCACCGGATCCTGCTCATTGACCTCGACCCGCAGGCCAACGCGACCTCCGGGCTGGGACTCGAGCCGGATGGCGAAGGGAGCCTGTACCAACCGCTGCTGGGAGAATCGGCGCTGCTGGACAAGATTGTCCCGAGCCGGATCCCGAACCTTTCGGTGATCCGCTCCGACATGGACCTCGCCGGGGTGGAAATCGAGCTTGCCCGCAGCGACGACCACCTGACCCGCCTGCGCGAGCTCCTCGCCCCGCTCAAGGCAAGCACGGCCTATGATTTTTGCCTGCTCGACACGCCACCCTCGCTGGGGGTGCTGATGACCTCCGCCCTGGCGAGTGCCGACGAGGTGATCATCCCCCTTCAGTGTGAATGGTTCGGCCTCGAGGGGCTGGCGAAAATCGTCCACGTCATCGACGAGATCCGGCGCTCCGGCGCCAATCCGGAGGTCATCCTCGAAGGGATCGTCATGACGATGTACGACGGACGGACCAACCTGTCGCGCCAGGTTGTCCAGGAAGTGGCGACCTATTTTCCCGACCAGCTCTACCAGACGCTCATCCCGCGCTCGATCCGGATCGGCGAGGCACCCAGCCACGGGCTCACGGTTTACGAGCACGATCCCTCAGGGGCAGGCAGTCAGGCCTATGAGGGGATCGCCGACGAGTTCCTCACCCGCCGCGCGCGGGTCGGCGGACCGCTCGCCGGCGCCGTGGAACGCTGAACAATCCACTGCGGAACACGAATCGCACTTGACCGCCAATCCCGCCGGTCCGCATATTGCGCCCACGATTTTGCGGCGCTCCCGGCGCTGC